>CBKWJC010000004.1:0-125651 GCA_966674685.1 uncultured bacterium | reverse complement strand
CGGTTCGTGCCTAGCACGACCGCGATTTTCTTTAACTCTTTAGTCTAAACTCCAGCTTCAAGCCGTTCGACTGGAAACCTGGGCCGATTTTGCCTTCATCTGCTTCAATGCCGACGCACCGCCCCTGGCCGAGTTCTTATCACCCATCCCAGAAACCATTCAGGGCTATCGCACCGCAGACACTCAATCCCTCATTCGCCAAACCTACACCGTCGCCTGCAACTGGAAGGTCTACCACGACAACACCCTGTGCGACTATCACGTTGCCGTGACCCATCGCCACACGCTGCATAAAATTCAAGGCCCAGTCAAACAATATGAGCATCAGTTTGACCGCTTCGTTAATTTGCTCTACACCCCGACCACACCCCGCTGGCGAGCCGAGAATTCGACATTAGAGCACTTGTGCGATCGCAACCGCCTGGGATTTTTCACCTTCGGCATCTTCCCCAATCTGCACCTGCTAGCGCTCCCAAACGGCATCCTGGCTTGGCTACGGATTGATCCAGTCACGATGGATACCTGTACGATTCACCTAGAAGTCTATGGCATTCCTGCCCTCAGCCCACCTGTCGATCAGCTTCTAGACGAGTTTGAAATCTTCATGGCGGAAGATATGGCGATTGCCGAACAGGTGCAGCGCGGCTACGCCAGTGGGATTTATCAACCTGGCCCCGTCCATCCCTTAGAGGCGCGAATTCTGCATCAGCAAGAAATCATTGAGCAATTCCTGAATGCCGCTGGATCTGCCAACACAGCGTATGCGCCCTTGCTCCCTCGCTCTTGATTCACCATCCCATTAACCCAAACAAGCAGCGCAACCTAAACCGCCAACCCCTGCCGCTGAAACTCCAAAATCGGCTGCGCCGTCTCTTGGGGCTTCTCCAGATGCGGCACATGGCCACAGTTGGGAATCCAAACCAGTTTGCTATTGGCCACCGTTTTCTCAAACTTGTGGGCGTCCTTCGTGCCGAGAATCCGGTCTTGCTCACCCCAAATGATCAGCGTGTCTTGCGAAATTCGGGCAATCTTGTCGCTGAGGAAGTTGTAGCCGCCGCTCTTGGTAAACGAAATCAGCGCCTTAGCCCAGTTGGGATGCTCCAGGTGCAGTGCTGCACAAATGCGGGCATCTTCCGTGGCAAATGTGCGATCGCAATAGGCATTCTCGCTAATTTTCTGCCGCACCCAGGCGCTGGCTAAGAAATTGGTCGCCCAACGATCCAGCGGTGGAAACATCAGCTTGCCCATCGCGGGCCCAGCGGCAAACCCCGCACTATCCAGCAGCACCAGTTGTGCCACGCAGTCGGGATAAGTCAGCGCAAAATCAATTGCCGCCGCGCCGCCCATTGACGCACCAACCAGCACCATCGGGCGTTTAATTAAGGTTTGCCAAAACGCATGCAGATGCAGCTTGATGGCCTGCGGTGAATACTCCACATCTGCGGGCCGATCGGTGAAGCCAAAGCCCAGAATGTCCACCGCCCAGGTTTCCGCCTCCGTCGCCAACAGCGGCAGCAACCGCCGAAACTCCAGCAGCGAACTGTCAAATCCAGCAATCAGCAAAATCGGCGTGTCCGACTGTCCCTGTTTGACGTAAGCCGTTTCAATCGGTTGATTTGAAAGCGGAGTGGGAATCTGCGATTCTCTTCGAGACGGCACAGCCGATCGCACCACCCGTTCCATCATCGCAATCGAGGTTGATTCGGTCAGATTCTCAATCAAAGTCGGAGTAAAACGCGCCATTCGTCCAGAACAATCTCTACAAGCCCAGCTTTTACATTGTGAAACAAGATGGGACGTTATAGAGGGCGTAATTGATCTTGGCATGGGTACCTACGTAGGGGCGGGCCATTCGCCCCTACAGATATTGATCATTTTTCAAGACGATGTGCGATGGCGGCGATACCAGGTGGCACCACCGACCAGCAGCCCAATCAGCCCCAGCGCCAGCATCAGCGGCAGCACATTACCCGTCTGCAATGCCGCCAGTCCGGAACTACCCAGCAGGACAAAGGGCAAAATTCCCGGCACGGTTCCCAAGGCTGTGCCAATCAGATAGTCTCGGAATCGAATTGAGGTCAGTCCTGCCGCAAAATTGACCAGCCCATAGGGAATTAGCGGCAGCAGCCGAATCGCAAACATATAGAACAGGCCGCCATCGTGTAGCTCAGCATCTAAAGACTGCCAGCGCCCCTCCAACCGCTGCGCCATCCAGTCGCGGCCAATCGTGCGGGTGAAGGCAAAGGCGACAATTGCAGCTGCGATCGCACCGACGCTCGTCCAAACCGTGCCCATCCAAACGCCAAAAATTGCGCCTCCGGTCAAGTTCAGCGCTGTCGAAGGCATAATCAGCAGCGTGGCCACCACGTACACCAGCACATAAATCAGCGGTGCCCAAAATCCTGCCTGAGCCAACCACCGCTGCATTTGCTCTGGATCAATACCACCTAATCCATGCGCCACTGCCACAGTCGCCGTCGCGCAAAACAGCAGCAGTAACACTAATCCCCGTTTACCGTTTTTCTGCATATCTAATCAATAGATGGCTTGCTTAGATATAGCTGATCCTGCCGCCATATGGTGGGGTTAGTCTGAACGTAACGCTGGATTTCCTGGAGGGATGTGTCATTGCGAATAATATGCTCATAATAGTTGCGTTGCCAAACGGGTAATCCTGTTGTCTGCCGTTTTTGATTGATGCGTCGGGCAGAAAACGTTTTGAAGCCACGTATGATATCTGGAATTCCGGCACGTTTTGTTGGGATGAATTCTGGTGTCAATTGGCCATGTGTAGGGGCGGGTTTTGGCGTTAGGTGATCGGATGGAACCAATACCGTATCTGCTAAACCCGCCCCTACGGTATTGGATTGGTTACACCGATTTTCGTTGAATAAAATCAAAATTCCGTGGATGTGATTAGGCATCACAACAAATTCATCTAACTGCAAATGTGAATGATGTTTTGGCAATTTTGACCAATGCCCTTGGACGATTTGACCCAATGAATTCAATTGCATTTCGCCATCAACAATATCGCCGAACAAACATTCGCGTTGATGGGTACAAATGGTGATGAAATACGCACCCGGTGATGAATAATCGTATCCTTTGAGGCGAATGGAACGACGATGATGTTTGTTGGGGTCGTATTTCATGTGAAATGGTTGTGATGCACCTGTGATTCAGGATTCCCGTTTGGATGTCTGAATTCACGCATTTTGTTTGACCTATCAAAACGTTGCTGTAGGGGCGGGTTTTGGTATGAGGTGATCGGATAAAACAAAAACGTATCGGCTAAACCCGCCCCTACGGGGTGTACGCATTATCTCAGATACCCAACTATAGCGGGTGCCAGGTATCGGATCTCCAAACGATGATTCTCCATAAGCAGTAGCTTCAGAAACAAAAGTTTAGGAAAATCGGAAAGCCTTGTGCTTTAGACTCTACAAGTCTGGATGCGAGAGAAGAGATTCCGGCACCCACGGCCAAGATAAGCCGGATCCCGAAGTAATTCAGTCATATCCCGAAGTGATCCAGTTTCATCCCGAAGTAATTCAGCCGTAACCCTCCACTTCGGAAGATGGCCTTGGGGTGCAGAAGTACTAAATATCACGTCAGAGCAGTAAATATACGAGCCATTCACTTTCCAGCCAATAAGATCGCAGAACTCTTGCCAAATTTTATCACCTGGATATTTGCCGTTTAGCTTTGCGCCACACTGGACGTAAATTTCTTTCTGCACGCTGAAGCCAAATTGACCACTGCTGTACTTTACCCACAGCCGATCAATCGTTTTCAGATCCACACAGGGAAAATTCAAAAGGTCTTTACTGGATACCTGGAACCAGCCTTCCTTTTTCATTACTTTGAGCATCTGATTAGCGGTTTCTTGATCTGCCTCTTTCCAGTTGCCTGCCTTCAGCAAGTTTTGCAATCCCGTATAGTTAATCCCCTTCTCCGAACTCAGGTCATCGTCTACGGGTTTTGCAGGTTTAGCTGCTGATTTAGTCCGTGTTGGTGGAGGTAAAACAGGAATCGGAATTGGCTCCTTTGCTGCATCGGTAATCGGAATTGTCTGCGATATCACTGGCGCTTTGGGAAAATGTTGACGCACGGTATCAAAAAACTTACTAGGTGGCAGTCTGCCATTTGTGACATCTACAACTTGTATATTTTCCAGCTCAAACCAACGTGTACCTTCTAGAAGAAGCGGGAAAATTGGCTTCTTCAGCTCGATTGCACGAGCCAGCTCGCACTGTACCCAGTGAGACTCATGGGAACGGGGAGTCATCACCAGCAGAAAAACTTGGCACTCGTTGAGATGCTTTTCAAGCACACGAGACCAAGTTGTACCGTAATCAATTCGGTCGTCCAACCACACAGGCAATTCTTGCGCCTTCAGCGCTTGCACAAGCTGCCCGACATAATCCTGATCCTGGCGACTGTAACTGACAAAAATAAAGCTCATCTACTCAAAATCTGCATTATTTTAACCGCTCTAGGTTCACTCCATTTCAGTGTTCAAAGAATCTGCTGTTTCAATTTGCACCTCAGGCAATAAATTTAGTAGTTTTTGAGTTAACTTTGTTCTAATAGTTTCTAATAGATTGATAAATGCAAAGCCACTAAAATAGACAAATAACGTAACATCAGAATTATCTGAATTAAGAAAAAGTCGTTTTGCTGGAATCTCCATTGTGATCAGCTGTTTTTTCGGATCAGAAGGTTGCTGATTTTCCAATCGAGATACAGAAGATGAAATAAAGATTTTTCGAATCAAGAAATCATCACTATCCCTCATGAAGCTCAGCATACTAGATGTATCTTCGCCCCAGCCAATATATTGCATGTTGAGCTGATCATATGAGATGTATCCTTCTACAAGACGATAAGAAGGTCTTTGGTGTGAAGGCTTTTCGCCAAGCTTTTCAATGGTACTTCCGTCTGAGTCAAATCCAGATAACTCATTCCGACAGAAAACTTCCAGTTCAGCATTATTTGCTTTTTTTGCGATAGCCAAAGCTTCAGCAATACCTTGAGAAAGCGGGATTGACTTAGATTGTATTTTTGCAATCAGAGAAGATATTTCCAAATCAATAAGATTTGGCTCTTTCGTCAATTCCTGAGCCTCTGTCGGCTTGCTTATAGTTGGATTAATGCTGCCAGCTAGCTGAACCAAACCTATGGAGTAGTTTGTTCTAAAGTCAGCATATTTCTTGGTCTTTATTAAACCAGGTATCTCACAATCTTCAGTCAATACGGGTAGAACCAGAGTTCGATCACTTTCTATCTCATCCCAATACTTAATTTTCCATTCTCTGCTAACCCAGTTTGAAGCAACTGAATTGGCGGAAAGAACTACAACAACATAATCAGCCTCAGCAATACCATGCTCAACTTTAGTTTCTATGCAGTCTCCTACCTTTATATCCCATTCATCTAACCAAGGCTGATGGCCAAGATCTCGTAAGTCATCAGACAGTTTTCTGACAAACTCTTTGTCCTTTGATGAATGCGAAATAAAAATTCTTGCCATATTTATCAAAAGCTAAATCTTAAACTCTGTAACGGTGCGTTTCGCGTTGCTCAACAGCACCCTACTTGTTAACTCCTGCGATATCTGCTAGCGCATTGGCATATTGCTCCAACTCCTGACGCAATTTCTCCAACGCTGTGCGTAACTCTGGTTCATGCTCCCAGGCTTTTTCATGAGCTTGAGCACTCACCCCGTCAGGCTTCTTCACTTCCCACTCCTGAAGCTGCGGGTGCCACTTCGACAAAAACGGACGCAGGCCATTATTGAGAACCGCGATCGCAATTCCCCCCACCGACTGCCGCGATGCACCCACTTTGGGGCCTGCCTTACGTAAAATCTCTCGCGTTGAGCCAAACAAACTGTAGAGCGAGTTCAGCGCCTCCCGCATTAACCCTTCCTCCGTGCTCAACGACTGCACCGCCACCCGCGTCACCAATTCAATGTAGAGTTCCCAGGCCGCATGGCGCTCAGTAGGGTCAGCTTCCCAGGAGGCCGAGCCAATGCCAAACGGCAGACTCACAGTAACCGATTTCAGCACAGCCGGATCGTTCTTAGACATAGGGTTTCGGGAATGAAGGAGCAGATCAATTATCAGTCAAAACCAAGGTTTCAGTCATAGGGCACCGTTATTAGAAAATTCTGAAGTCTGAAGTGCGATATTACTGCATTTACAGTCCCAACTCTGCCCGTAAAGATTTCAATGAAACCGTCGCTTTTTCCTGAGACAGTTCTTCTAGAAATGCCATAAACTCAGGATTTTTCTTCAGCAGCTCCACCTCAACATCGAAATCATCAACAGGTGCCAGCGCAAACAGTTGACCGTTCGGATTCCGAAGGACAATAGCCTCAGTTTGAGCAAGTGACATAACCTCATCCAGCGTTGGTTGCCCATCTTTTAACTCAACAACTCTCATAGTTGAACCTCTTTATCACCGATGTATAGGGTGTTGTGTTCCTTATGCCCGATCGCTTTGACCTGAACAACTCTTGCGTCAACCTCAATAACCACATCGTAGAACACTCGATATTTGTCTACCCGCAGTTCCCAGTTGGATAACTCGTTTTCTCCCAAGCGTTTCCGATTTCGTGTTTCTGTGACTGGCTCGTAAGCCAACTGCTCCTCAATTGCATCGAGAATGATTTGTTGCTCAAATTTTCTGTAGCCACGAATATGATTAACTGCGGCTGACGTGAAATCGATTTCAAACATCTCTGCTACTGGACTTGAAAGAGATGAAGAAGCAGATCAATTATAAGCAATCAAAATTTAGTCCAATTGGGATCAAAATTTCTCACCAGATCACCCTCATCCCTCGGTACAATAAGACGGTTGTATTCTGCGACACGGGCCTTGATAGAACGCTACACCCTGCCCGAGATGGGCGATCTCTGGACGGACGACTATAAACTGAAAACCTGGCTGCAAGTGGAAATTGCCGTTTGCGAAGCCCAGGCCGAATTGGGCTACATTCCTGCCGAAGCGGTCGAGGAAATTAAAGCCAAGGCCAACTTTGATCGCGATCGCGTTTTAGAAATTGAAAAAGAAGTCCGTCACGACGTGATTGCCTTCTTGACCAACGTGAACGAGTACGTTGGCGATGCTGGCCGCTACATTCACTTGGGCATGACCAGTTCCGACATGCTAGACACGGCGCTGGCGCTGCAACTGGTTGCTAGCATTGAGCTGATCATGCGGCGACTGGAAGACCTGATTCAGGCGATTCGCTATCAGGCGCAGCAGCACCGCAACACCGTCATGATCGGTCGCTCCCACGGTATTCACGCCGAGCCGATCACCTTTGGCTTTAAGCTAGCGGGTTGGCTGGCCGAAGTGCTGCGCCACCGCGATCGGCTGGCGGCAGTCAGCAGCCAAATCGCCACGGGCAAAATCTCCGGCGCGGTTGGCACCTACGCCAACGTTGATCCGCGCATTGAAGCATTGACCTGCCAGAAGCTGGGTTTGCAACCCGATGCCGCTTCGACTCAGGTGATCTCCCGCGATCGCCATGCGGAATACATGCAGGCATTGGCGCTGCTGACCGCTTCGATTGAGCGGTTCGCGGTCGAGATTCGCAACCTCCAGCGCACCGACGTGCTGGAAGTGGAAGAGTATTTCTCCAAAGGGCAAAAAGGCTCCTCCGCTATGCCCCACAAGCGCAACCCAATTAAATCAGAGCGCTTGACGGGGATGGCGCGGATTGTGCGCGGACATGCGATCGCAGCTTTAGAAAATGTGGCTCTCTGGCATGAGCGCGACATTTCTCACAGTTCCGTTGAGCGGGTCATGTTCCCAGATGCCTGCATTCTCACCCACTTCATGCTGGTGGAGGCGACCGACCTGATTAAGAATCTGCTGGTCTACCCCGAAAATATGCAGCGCAATATGAACGTCTACGGCGGCGTAGTGTTCAGTCAGCGGGTGCTGCTGGCGCTGGTTGATAAGGGCATGTCTCGCGAAGAGGCGTACAGGGTGGTGCAGTCCAATGCCCACGAAGTCTGGAACGTGGAAGGCGGCGATTTCCATCAGCGGATCTGTGACGACCCGCGCGTGAAAGAGCATCTTTCACCGGACGAAATCGAAGCCTGTTTCGACCCGCAGCATCACTTGAAGAATCTCGATGCGATTTATCAGCGGTTGGGAATTTAGGCCCAAAATACCTAGTCTGTAATTAATAAACATTCGGTAGGGGCAGGTTTAGCCAATCCGTAATTGCATTGTAATTAGGGTTTCGGCAAAACCTGCCCTTACAGGTTTCTGAACACAATCCAATCATTCACCCAATCCCAAACGAGAACAATGGATAAAGCCGAACAGCTGATTATGATGGCCGAGGACGAGCTGACTCAGTACAGCACCGAGGCTCGCAAAATCGAAAGGCTGCGCCCTAAATTTGGCCTGACTGTACCGTATCCTCAGCAGAAAGAAGTGCGAGCTGCGATCGCAGATAGTATGCCGAAAAACTTCATTGCCAAACTGGTGGAAGAGAACCGCCAACTGGTGGCGCTGCCGTTTTGGGGCATTGGTGGTCTGGGCTTGCTGATCGGCATTTCCTGGCGGCAACCGCTCGACTTCACGGCCACAGCGATTGGGTTTTACGTCGCATTTGCGATTCAAAAATGGGGCTGGAATCTGGAAGCCAAGCGGCTGGCAATTAAGACACTGAATGCTATCGAGTCCGACATGCTGAAGGAAAAAGCGGAGAGAGAAGCTTAAAAAGCTAAATGGAAAAACGTGCAGCGCCCGTTTTTTCCATTTAGCTTTTATTGCCCAGCTTCTACCCTTTTACCGACGCCATAGGGAGGAGTTCTTTTTGACAATGGTAGTGTTGCTAGAGCAGTTAGCAATTATCGTTTGAGATGGTAGAGGTACGGCCAAATCCGGATCAGTTAGAAGCATTAGCGGGCACGCAGAGCCGCTTGGATGGACAATCTGCGATCGCACAGCACCAAGCAGAAGATCAAGCGATTGCTACATTCACGGAGCGGGCGGAGAAAAATATCTACTTTGTTAGCGGCCTTGGCGCAGACGAGCGCGTCTTTCGGGAGCTGAAGTTTGAGGGCTATCGTCCGGTACATATTCACTGGCTAGATCCAGAGCGGGGTGAATCCCTCAGCAGCTATGCCTGCCGTTTGGCTGAGCAGATTCAGTCTAATCGCCCGATTCTGGTTGGCCTGTCGTTTGGTGGCTTAGTCGCAATGGAAATAGCCAAGCAGATCGACGTAGAGCAAGTGATTCTCCTCTCTAGCGCCAAAACCACTGCCGAAATTCCCTTCTACTACAAAATCTTTCGCTGGTTTCCGCTGCATCGCGTCTTTCCCTTCAAGACCTTGCTGTGGGCAGTTTACTGGTTTGCCTACTGGGTGTTTAGTGCAGAAACTGTAGAAGAGCGGAAGCTACTCAAGGCGATTTTGCTAGATACCGACCCGCGCTTTCTCAAGTGGGCACTGCATCGCGTCGTCGTTTGGCAAAACCACATCGTTCCTGATTCACTGCATCACATTCATGGATTGCGCGATCGCCTTTTTCCCATACGCTGGATTAAACCTGACGTTGCCATTGAAAAAGCCGGACATCTCATGGTGCTGAATCGAGCTAGCCAAGTCTCTGATCTGATTACTCAAATTATTGAAGCAGGCCAACCTAATCAAACCGAAATTGACTGAATTGAGTGCTTCTCCGCTCCCTCTCTCTCCTGCTCTCCAACCATCGCTTTATCGATTCAATCAGCATCGCCCCGAACCAGCAGACCCTACCTTCGATAGGCTGAGATCAGTCCTGTGATGGACGTTCTGACTGTAGGACTAACTACTATGAAACCTGTACACAGAACTCCTCATAAAACTAAAACATGACTTTCTTAAAACGAACAATCGGAATACTCTTTGCTGTCATGCTGTTGTTTATTACAACCGCTTGCAGCAATAATCCCAATCCTTCAGCTAGTGCAATGAACGGAGCACGACGCGATACACCTGCCAGCACGATTGATTTGCCCCAGCACAGCACCTCTGATGTTGGCAGAACAATTACTGACCAAGTGAATCGCGCAGGTCGTCCTGCGGCAGGCATCAAGCGGGATGTTGAGACGCTGAAGCAGCGGACTCAAGACAAGATGATCGACATGACGGGTGATGTTGGCGAGAATACGCAGCGCACGCTGGATCGTAAAGCTGAAAACGTCAATCAGGCGGGCGCTCAACTTAAAAACAGCGCTAGAAATACGAAAAACCGCGTCGAAGATCAAGCCGATGCGTCCATCAATTCTGCTAAAGCTAAAGCTAATCGAGCATTAGATAAGGCTGGAGATACGGTTGACGACTTGAGCTAAATTCGGCTGATAAGATTTGATTTATATCAAGTCTGGTTGAAAACCCATCATTTATTTTTTGTGAAACGTTTGCCCTGTAAACATTTCACAAAAAATAAATTTGGTTCTTACACACGACTTGATATGACAGGGACACGGCATTGCCGTGTCCCTGTTTAGCGTGATGTGCTGCTAGCTCGCCCGAGGTCGTCTTGCCCTCACCCTAAATCCCTCTCCCGCAGGAGAGGGACTTGTGATCCGGCTCCTCTTCTCCTGTGGGAGAAGGGGTTGGGGGATGAGGGCATCCGATGCCTACGCTAAACAAGTGCATTGCCGAGTCTCTACGGTTTTTAAATGAATCGGGTTCCTATACACGGACTTGATATAAAGCGGCTAACCATTGGGGATAACTGCACGAATGAGCGGGTTCCAGCACCAGCTTTGTATTGATTCCTTCCAGCTTGTTATAGGCAAAGATCGAAGGGCAGACCTGATCAAAGACGGACGCAACGGTATCGACTGAGCCAAACGCCTCAATGCCAAGCGTGAACCAGCGTTGGTCCAAGATGATTACCTCGGCAATTTCGACACGACAGCCCGCATCCTGTTGCTGATCGAACGCATCGCTGGAGGCTGTAAGCGCGATCGCAGTTTTCGTTTCAGATTCAGGCGCTCCATTATCGATTAGATGATAGGTTTTGAACTGGCGCGTTTTCTCCACAGCAATCCACTGTTCTTTTTGGTCAAATCGCTGCTGTAGGGTTGTGGCCGCTTCTGCTAAGGGAAAGCTCCATTTCGTCCATTGCCCCACTTGCCCATGAATGGATGGAGCCAGAAGCTGCAAACCGCGATCGCAGATTCGCTGCTTGACTTCAATTTGTCCTTCACGCAGCTTGATACTCAGGTCAGCGTGCTGCGGCAGGCGAAGATACCAATCTGTGCGGGATTCAGCGGTTGGCTGAAGCTCATGGGTTGGGTAGTGATGATTCCGCTCAACCCACCAGTTGCGTACTGCCGTGGGGAGCTGACGCGGCCAAAACCACCGCGCTTCCATACTCGGTTGCATAGGATTTTCAGGGAACAGCTTCGTTATTGATCGACTCACATCTTGCACCCAAACCTAGAAGGGTTATTCTGCCGCCGCATCGCGCCGGCAGAATAACCTCTTCGGGTTCTTAACGTGCAAAGTGCAAGATGCGAGTCTCCTCACTATAGAAATTCTGAACTAAAATCTCATGGCTCATCGGTAAGAGGCGGAACAAGTTTGGGAGGAAAGTGCTGAACTCCTCTCGCCTCACTCTTTACCTGCGATCGCAAACCGCTGTTGGATCACCTTAAGCGGTTCTGCCCAGAGCGTTTCAGGTTGCCAGCTATCTGGATCAAACTGTGCCGATTGTCCGCGTTGATAAGCTGCCCACAGTCGGGATTTTACGGTTTCCGACAGTCCAGTAGATTGCTGAATGGCTCGGAGTAAGCCCAGTCCAATCAGCAGATTCGGCAACGAGAACGTTGCGCCTAGCAGAAACGCCTGTACTTCCGCCTCACCCAGCGTATCTGTACCGTAGCCCGCCAAAACATGCACACCATCATGCAGCTGTTTGCGTCGTGTTCCAGACGTGAGGGGTTGTAGTTGATTGCGGTCTAGAAACTCTGCCCAGCAGTAGCCCAGCGTTCCAGCCGGGTATGTCCGCAGTGCGGCTAGGTCAACAATTTGCGGAACGCTGCGACCTGTCAGTTCAGCGACCTGATCGGTCAAAGCTAAAAAGCGTTGAGCACGAGTTGCGATCGCATCTGCCGTAGCCTTTACCGGATCATCCGCATGAGAAGTTGAAACAGAAGAGACTTGATTCATCATTAATTCCTGAAATTTGTGTGGTAATGAGTTTACGGATAGGTTCAGCTTGAAAAAGTGAGGAGTGAGGCGAGAGGAGTAAAGCGTATTGCTGCTACTCAGCACTCACCTACTCACCTACCTGCTCTGGCTGCTCCGGGCTTCCCTACCGAAAACCACCAGGGCCGCCACGGAACCGTCCATGCTCTGCGCGAGCGGTTTCAAGCTGTTGGCGCTGTTCGTCGGTCAGCACATTTTCCACCGCCTCATGACTGGCTTCATGGATCGCCCGCAGTTGTTCGCGCTGTTCATCACTCAGATCGAGATCTCGCATGGCATGATGCAGCGGTTCGTCAGATGCCAGGGAGGATTCCAGTTCAGCCCGCTGTGCATCCGTGAGGACGTTGAGCGATTGAGCCTTGGCATCGTCGCGGATTGAGTCAATCTGGGCTTGCTGCTGATCGGTGAGATTAAGCTGTTCCAGCATCATGCCGCCTTTACCGCCACGTCCGCTAAATCCACGCTCAGGCATCATCGCCCGGAGCTGTTCGCGCTGTTCATCAGTGAACACATTGCGCGCGGCTTCATGACTCGCCTCATGGATTTCTCGCAGCTGTTGGCGCTGTTCGTCACTCAGATCCAAATCCCGCACGGCGCGAGGGAGCGGTTCACCAGCATCTAGAGCTGCTTCTAATTCAGTCCGCTGCGCTTCTGTCAGAACAGTCAGCATTTGAGTTTGGGCGTTGTCGCGAATCGATTGCAGTTGCTCCTGTTGAGCCTCGGTGAGGTCAAGCTGCTCCAGCATTTGCTCCCGCCCTTCACCCAAGCGCCCGCCGCCTCTCGTCTGGCTTTCTAGCTGAGCCTGAACCGGATTGAGCGAATAAACGGCGGCTGCGATCGCAACTAAACCGACTGCCCCAGCAAACCATTGAATTTTCATCGTGATTCCTCAAATTAAATGTATTTAACGCACTTGTGTCTCATTTGATTCCATCGTAGACAGCGCTCGTTTGAATCACCTGAAGCGGAAGTCACGATATTGACCATGACTTTTGTCACGGTTGCCAAACTCACATGTTGGACAATTCCAAAAGAGGACGTTGCCGCCGCATCGCGGCGGCAACGTCCTCTTTTGGGTTTTTAGCTGTGCCACAAGATTAATCTGGATCGCAGATCGCATCGACCTCAATTTCAATTAGCATATCGGGATTAATTAGCGCCGCCACTTCTACCATTGAAGTCACAGGTGGATGCCCGACAAACGCCTCATGATGCGCCCTCGCATACTCTTGCCAGCGGCTGATATCCGTCACATACATCCGCGATCGCACCACATCCTCTAAGCTGCCACCCAACTGATGCAGCGCCTGCTCAATTCGCTCAAAACAGCGTTTCGCTTGTGCATAGGCATCGTTCGGCGCATAGGTATTGCCCTGCTCATCCACGGACGACGTGCCCGAAACGAAGATTTGGTTGTCCACCCGCATCGCTCGCGAATAGGCCACAGCGGCTTCCCACTGAGTACCCGATGAAATACGCTGACGTGCAACTCTCATAGTATGGCTCCTATTTCATTAAGCGAGTCAACGCCACTGGCCCCAGCAGATAGTGATGCTCAGCCTGGGCAAATCCAGCCGCTGTCCCCATTCGTTCCCGTTCATCTAAACTATAGAGCTGAATACCATCGGGACTGACGGGCAGCGTCAGCGCTCCCGAAAATGTTTTCCACGGCGTAAAGTCTGCCCAATAAAAGCTCGCGCTTGGTTTCAGTACCCGATAGACTTCCGCTAGAACCGCTGCTGGACTGGGATAGTGGAGCAGGCTAATGCTGCAAAACACGGCGTCGAACTGCTGATCGGCAAACGGTAAATCATCCGAGCGGCCTTCAACGTAGGTCAAGCGCTCTGGTGCAGTGGATTTCTGCCGCGCTTGGTGAATCATCTCTGCTGAAAAGTCGAGGCCAGTGCCCGTCAACGTTGGATCGTGCTGCGCTAGGCGATTCAGCAGCTTACCTGTTCCACAGCCCAAATCCAGAATCTGCGCCGCTGATGGCAGTTGCACATACTCCAACATCCGCAGATGAATCGCCTGATACACCACGGACGGAAACAGCCAGTCATACTGGGGTGCCCAGCGGTCGAATAGCTGGACTTTACTGAGCAGCCGATTTCTACTCCTGCGATCGCACGTCATCCCTCTTCTCCTAACCGCTTCACCTGATTCCAGTGTATGCCGATCACGAGATCCGAAGTTAAGCGCTTAACGTCCGACTTTAAGCGCGATCTCAGGTCTAATGTTTAAGTTCGGCACAAAGTCAATGTACCGCAATCCCCCATTTGGCAGAGCTTTGTCGCCACCAGGCACAATACTTTGATAACTTCCGCTTAAGTCCGCAAACATCGGTGGTAGAAACCGGGCAATCTTGGGAAACTGAATTCAACAAGCAAACGACAGCCCCCAGCCCCCAACCCCCAAGGAGTTCCACATGTCTCTCTCATATCGCGGTATTGCCTACAACCCCGAGCAAAATGCCGTTATTGCTTCTGAAACTGAACAGACTGGCGTTTTTCTAGGTTCTCGCTACGCCATGAGGCGCTTCAGCCTTGCCGAGCGCTACTCATCGGGTTCAGCTCAACTCAGCTACCGTGGCGTGTCCTACACCCGATAAGAGATGCGATCGCAGCAGGCAACATCTATCTTCAACCTGCTGCCTCTGGTTCTCTTAATTCTCTAACCCCTAAAGCCCCCAAGCCCCTAATCTCTATCAGCTAGTCTCACTGTTTTTGAATTCCTCCAATCACGTCTCATCAGCCAGTTTCACCATGTAATGTTTCAAGATTGCCCACTCTAGCCAGCCACGTCTCACCACCTCCACTCACGACTCACGCGTTTCAACCTCGGATTTCCCTCCTGACCCCACTCTAATTGCAATAAGCACGATGCCACGCATGAAGGATTGAGCACAACAATCTTTCATGCGTTTTTTTTGCTGTCTGGGTCGCAACCGAGCAACAAACGAAAATGCGACAGCACGCGCTGTAGGATGCAATCGGCGCAAGACGGGTCGTCCACAAAGAACCAGTAGTCGCCAAACTGATCATTAATGGAAAAGGCGTATCCACTGTAGCGAAAGTCAATCCAGCATTCTGTAACATGATCTGTGATGAAGCTGGTGACGATTGCGCCTTCTAGTTTGCTGACATGATCGCGGACATCGTACCAAAGCGCCGTTTGCGGTAAATCACCAAAATGGCGCGACCCGTCATTCATGCGGATATCAAACAGCACTTCATCCATTGTGTTTAGCGGTCAACAAACCAGTTGATGGCCAACCTATACCACCTGTCGCTGGCGTAGATTCACCAACTCAGCAGGCGCGATCGCACCATGTTCGGTGATGATGGCGGTAATCAAATCCGCTGGGGTGACATCAAAGGCGGGATTAAAGAACTCGGCTCCAGCGGGACAGAGAATCGTGTCGCCAACCTGATAGATCTCCGCCGGATCGCGCTCCTCAATCGGAATTTGGCTGCCGTCCGTTAGCTTAAAGTCCACCGTTGATAACGGAGCTGCCACGAAGAAGGGAATGTTGTGTGCTTGAGCTGCGATCGCAACGCTGTAGGTGCCGATCTTATTCGCGGCATCACCATTGGCGGCAATCCGGTCAGCGCCGACGACGACGGCATGAATCAGCCCCAGTTTCATACAGTAGGCCGCCATGTTGTCGGTAATCACGGTGACAGGGATGTTTTCTTCGACGCATTCCCAGGCCGTGAGTTTAGCTCCCTGCAAACGCGGACGGGTTTCATCAGCGTACACTCGCTCTAAACGACCTGCACTCCAGGCAGACCGGACAACTCCGAGAGCGGTGCCGTAACCTGCGGTGGCCAGTGCGCCCGCGTTGCAGTGGGTCAAAATCGTCAGCTTTTCGGGACTCGACGGCAACGCTGCCAAGCCGTGGTCACCAATGGCGCGGCAGGTTTCTAAGTCTTCTTGATTGATGGCTCGTGCCGTTTCAAATAAAACGTCCCGGACATGCGACACAGAACCCGATGTCTTCTTCGCCACCTGCATCATCCGCTCAATCGCCCAGAACAGATTGACGGCAGTGGGTCGAGTGGCCTTGAGCTTTTCGGCAATGGCTTCCAGACGTTCTAAGAATGCACCGCGATCGCCTGTATTAATCTCTCTCGCTCCCAGATATAGCCCGTATGCGGCTGCGACACCAATCGCCGGAGCACCGCGCACAATCATGGTTTTGATCGCCATCGCCATGTCGTCTGAGCGGCGAATTTCAACCACCGTGAGCTGACCAGGCAGCTTAGTTTGATCGATGAGACGAACGTGATCGTTTTGCCAAACGACGGGATACACCGGGAAGTTTAATGACATGGATTACAGGAAATGAAATGGCATAAGCACCCATCATTTTATAGTGCTTACTGTGCGATTAGTGCGATCGCATCGCCTACGTTCTCACCTTCCGCAACTGATACCGAATTTTCAGCACCAAAATCATGAATGCAAACAAAAACGTCATTACGTTCGCGCAAATGACTGGAATATCGTGATTGTAGGAGCCATAAGCAAGCCACAGCAGAATCCCGAGGCAAAGCGTGATTAACATGCCCCAGGAGATATCGTCAGCAGACTTCGACTGCCAGGTTTTGATCAGTTGGGGAAGATAAGCAACTGTTGTTAAAGCACCTGCGGTCAGTCCCAAAACAGTCGTAAATTCCATTGGCATTTCACCTCAATGATTCGTTGCCAAGTCGTTTACACAAAAAAAGAGCAGTTCCGAAAAAATATCGGAATCACTCATACAGTGCCGCTTTTACGCGGGGGCGTGACCGCTATGGGGAAGCGAACGTCACGACGATGAAAAGTCTCAGACGCTAAACTAACACAAACTTTCTCAAAATAAATTCACTTAAGATTGAATTAACTTTGAAATTTACAATCAATGGTAATTAAATTGTAAAGCTGCGTAAATCAGTCTGGGGTATAGGTTATGGAAAGACCCGCAGCAGTGGCATTCCCCGGCACTCACATGTCATAACGCACAGCATGAAAAACGTGAGTATCAACGCCACAATGAAGTAGACAGAATGCCACTGTAATTCGTAAACGCTCACTAGGGCAGACATCAGGATCACTATGAAGCGGATTGTCTTAATTGCTGGATTTGAATCATTTAATTCGGGGCTGTATCGTCAAGCCGCTGAGATGGCACAGCAGCGATGTCCGGATTTGGAGATTCAGGTCTTTAGCGATCGCAACTTGACCACCGATGCCGATCAGATTGCGGCAGCGTTGGCACAGGCGGATGTGCTGTTTGCCAGTTTGCTGTTTGATTATGACCAGGTGATGTGGCTGCGACAGCGGGCGGAGCAGATTCCGGTGCGGCTGGTGTTTGAGTCGGCGCTGGAGCTGATGAGTTTGACCCAGTTGGGCAAGTTTTCCATTGGCGATCAGCCCAAGGGAATGCCGAAACCCGTCAAGTTTATCCTCAATAAGTTCGGCAGCGGCAAGGAAGAAGATAAGCTGGCGGGCTACCTGAGCTTTTTGAAAGTTGGCCCCAAGCTGCTGAAGTATATTCCGGCCCGCAAGGTGCAGGATTTACGTAACTGGCTGATTATTTACGGCTACTGGAATGCAGGCGGCGTGGATAATGTAACCACCATGTTTGGCGTGATTGCCGAGCGGTATTTGGGTATCTCGGTTGGTGAACTGCCGCCGCCGATTGAAACGCCTAATATGGGGCTGCTGCATCCGGACTATGCAGGCTATTTTGAATCGCCCCGTGCTTACCTGGATTGGTATCGGCAAACGGTGCTGCCCGCATTGAGTGGGACGCCACAGACGCGCCCTGTAGTCGGCATACTACTCTACCGCAAGCATGTGATTACTAAGCAGCCCTACATTCCCCAGCTCATTCGCTACGTTGAGCAGGCGGGGTTGATGCCGCTGCCGATTTTTATCAACGGTGTGGAAGGGCACGTTGCCGTGCGCGACTGGATGACCACGGCCTATGAGCAAGAGCAGCGGCAGCAGGGACATACGGCCATTCCGTCACTCTCAAAAGATGCCGTGCAAGTGGATGCGATCGCATCTACCATCGGTTTTCCATTAGTGGGTGGGCCAGCCGGATCAATGGAAGCCGGACGGCAGGTGGAGGTAGCGACCCGCATTCTCAGCGCCAAGAATATTCCGTATCTGATTGCGGCACCGCTGCTGATTCAGGATATTCACTCCTGGACGCGGCAGGGGATCGGCGGCTTGCAGAGCGTGGTGCTGTATGCGCTGCCGGAGCTGGATGGCGCGATTGATACAATTCCGCTGGGGGGACTGGTGGGCGACCAGATTTACCTGATCCCGGAGCGGGTAAAGCGGCTAACTGGACGGCTAAAAAACTGGATTCAACTGCGGCAAACGCCGCCAGCGGAACGGAAAATCGCGATCTTGCTCTATGGTTTTCCGCCGGGATACGGTGCGGTCGGCACAGCGGCGTTGCTGAATGTGCCCCAGTCGTTGATCAAGCTGCTTCAGGAGTTGCGATCGCAGGGCTATGATCTGGGCAATCTAGACGACTGGCCGACTGATGGAGAAGCGCTGATTCAGCAGGTGCAATCTGCCGATGAAGCCTATGCGGGCCAGATGCCAGCCGAGAGCTTTGAAGAAACTGCGATCGCAAAAGTGCCTGCCCACAAGCTGGAACATTGGCTCGGTTATGTACTGCGATCGCGGGTGGAGCGGCAGTGGAAATCGCTGACCGAAAGCGGCATTAAGACGATTGGCGATCAGCTGTTGCTGGGTGGCGTTCAACTGGGTAACGTCTGGATTGGCGTACAGCCGCCGCTGGGCATCTTGGGCGACCCGATGCGCTTGATGTTTGAGCGAGACATGACGCCGCATCCCCAGTACGTGGCCTTTTATCAGTGGCTTCAGCGAGAGTTTCAGGCCAATGCGCTGATTCACTTTGGTATGCACGGCACGGTGGAGTGGCTACCGGGTGCGCCGCTGGGCAACACGGGCTATTCTTGGCCGGACATCCTGCTGGGCGACCTGCCAAATCTCTATATCTATGCCGCCAATAATCCCTCGGAGTCAATTCTGGCCAAGCGGCGCGGCTACGGCGTGATGATTTCTCACAACGTGCCGCCCTACGGTCGGGCAGGTTTGTATAAGGATCTGGTGGCGCTGCGGGAGCTGATTCAGGAGTATCGCGAAGATCCTGAAAAGAATACGGTGCTGAAGGAAGGCATTATCAAGAAAATTGCCGATACCGGACTGGAGAAAGACTGTCCCTTTGCGGCGGCGCGGCAGTTTGGCATTGAGCTGATTCCCGAAAACGCCAAGCTGTTCAGTCAGGACGTGTTCAGCGACTACTTAGTCAAGCTGTACGAGTATTTGCAGGTCCTGGAAACGCGGCTGTTCTCCTCTGGCTTACACGTGCTTGGCAAAGTCCCAACGGCAGACGAACTGGCCAGCTACCTCTCGGCCTACTTTGGCGATCAGTTAGATGCGGCTCTGGTGGGCGAAATCAGCCAGACTTGGAGCGATCCCGATCAGACAGTCGATGTTCCAGCGCTAACGACGCGATTTCCGGCTCAGGCAGAAGCAATTCAAACAGCGGTAGAAATCTGCGATCGCATCTCGCAAACCACCGATGAGTTAACCAATCTGCTGCGGGGACTGAACGGCGAGTACATTCCCCCCGCACCCGGTGGCGATCTGCTGCGGGACGGTGTGGGTGCGTTGCCCACCGGACGGAATATTCACGCGCTTGATCCCTATCGGATGCCCTCGCCTGCCGCCTATGAACGGGGACGTGCGATCGCGCGTCAAATTATCCAGCAGCATCTGGATGAACAGGGTACCTATCCCGAAACAGTGGCCGTCATGCTCTGGGGTCTAGATGCGATTAAAACCAAGGGCGAATCGCTGGGCATTCTGCTGGAGCTAGTGGGGGCGGCACCTGTCAAAGAAGGGACGGGTCGAATTGTCCGCTACGAGTTGCAGCCGCTGGAGCAACTGGGGCGTCCTCGGATTGACGTGCTGGGCAACCTGTCCGGCATTTTCCGCGATAGCTTTGTCAATATTATTGAGCTGCTGGACGATCTGTTCCGTCGCGCTGCCGAAGCGGATGAACCCGTTGAGCAAAACTTTATTCGTAAACATGCCCTGGAACTGGAGGCGAAAGGCATAGAGAATGCCTCGGCGCGGCTGTTCTCCAATCCCAGCGGTGAGTTCGGCTCCCTGGTTAACGATCAGGTAACCTCATCCGGTTGGGAATCCAGCGAGGAACTGGGCAATACCTGGCGCGATCGCAACTCGTTCAGCTACGGTCGCCAAGATCGGGGGCAGGCGCGACCGGAAATTCTGGAATCGCTGCTGCAATCAACCGACCGGATTGTGCAGGAAATTGACTCGGTGGAGTATGGATTAACCGACATTCAGGAGTATTACGCCAATACGGGCGCACTGAAGCAAGCGGCAGAAACCCGCCAGGGTCGCAAAGTGACGGCTAGTTTTGTTGAAAGCTTCTCCAACGACACCACGCCGCGCAAGCTGGAGTCGCTGCTGCGGATGGAGTATCGCACCAAGTTGCTTAACCCTAAGTGGGCCGAGGCGATGGCGGCACAGGGTTCCGGTGGAGCCTATGAAATCTCGCAGCGGATGACGGCGCTGCTGGGCTGGAGCGGCACGGTCAACTTTCAGGACAACTGGGTCTACGACCAAGCGGCAGACACCTATGCCCTGGATGCGGACATGGCTGAACGGCTGCGGCAGGCCAATCCAGAAGCCTTTCGCAATGTTGTATCCCGCATGCTAGAAGCCCACGGGCGCGGCTTCTGGCAACCCAGTGAGGATCGACTAGAAAAGCTGCAACAGCTCTATGAACAAACCGATGAGGAACTAGAAGGCGTCACTGTTTAGAGCGCTATGCGCTGAGCATCTCTGGCCTAACTAAGCTGACTACAGCTATACATTGAGCCAAGTTTGGTCTCAATATCTTGGGGGAGCGATGGTTCCATAAACAAATAGCCTTGACCCACTTCGCAGCCGAGCTGTTGTAAGTGCTGGAGCTGTTCCGGTGTCTCGATGCCTTCTGCGATCGCATCAATCCCTAGCTGATCGGCCAGCCGAATAATCGTTTGGACAATTCGGTCATTCTTGGTCTGCTGGCCTAGCGTTTGCACAAACGACCGATCGATTTTGAGGTTATTCACGGGTAGCCGATGCAGATAGGCCAGAGATGAACAGCCCGTGCCAAAATCATCAATACTGATCTGAATCGAGCGCTCACAAAGCTGAGTGAGGAGCTGATTCACGCGCTCAAAGTCATGGATTAACAGGCTTTCTGTAATCTCAAGCGTCAGACAGTGACTGGGTAGCTCTGCCTGAGCCAAAATTCGATCAATGTCGCGCACCAATGTCAGCTCTTGCAGTTGCTGTACCGAAAGATTGACGCTAACTCTAACATGGTCAGCAACAACAGCGTGCGATCGCCAATGGGCCAACTGCTGCACAGCTTCTTGCAAAATCCAAAAGCCCAGCGGCACGATTAGCCCCGTCTCTTCTGCGATCGGAATAAACTCCGCTGGGGAAATCAGTCCTTTTTGAGGATGGTGCCACCGCACCAAGGCTTCAAAGCCAACCAGTTCCTGATTAGCCAGTGAAACAATCGGTTGATAATACAGCTTTAGTGCTGATTTGTGACCAGCCGCTTGGTGCTTGAGTACCATCCGCAGATCGTTTTCGAGCTGCAACTGCTTGACGGCCTGACCGTGCATCGTCGGATTGAATACGGCAAATCCAGATCGTCCGTCCTTCTTTGCCTGATACATGGCGATATCCGCATCGCGAATCAGGTCAGATGCGTGCTGATACGTACTGGAGCCTTGCACAATGCCAATACTTGCACCAACGGTCACCGTTTGATGACCAATATTCACCGGAAGCTGCAAATCGCGCAGAATTCGTTCCGCGACTCGAATCGCATCGTGAATGCTCTCAACGTCTTCCAACAGCATGACAAACTCATCACCGCCGACGCGGGCAATCAAATCCGAATCGCGGGCAACGTTTTGCAGTTTGCGGGCAATGGTGACTAAAAGCTGATCGCCCACTAGATGACCTAAGCTGTCGTTGACCAGCTTGAACCGATCTAAATCAATAAACAGTACCGCAAACTTACAGGACTGCGATGGTTTACAGGTAGACAGATTCAGTCCTAGGTTGACGAGTCCGTCTACTCCAGAGACAGGAGCAAGCGAGCCGCTTTGGGGCGTTTGTTGCAGGTGACAGGCCAACCGCTGCATCAGTAGCGTCCGATTGGGCAGTCCAGTCAGCGCATCGTGTAGGGCATCATGTTCAAGCTGTTGCAGAATCGAGATTTTCTCGGTGACATTGCGAGATGTGGTTAAGAAATGCACGACTTGCTGCTGCTGATCCAAAATCGGTTTCGTTAGCGTCTCGACCCAAATGTAATGTCCCAACTGATGACGAATGCGATAGGTAATGGGGGCTGAGCTGCCTTGAATAGTGGGCTGATAGGCATTGGTGTAAATGCGATCGCGATCCTCGGGATGCAGTAGCTCATAGGGTAATTGATGAATCAGTTCCTCTGGAGCGAAGCCCAGTAAGGTTTGCACAGAGGGACTGATATAGAGAAACCGCGTATCGCGATCGTGCAGACATACTAGATCGCTCATGTTTTCTGCCAATAGACGAAACCGTTCCTCACTTTCCCGCAGCGCCAGCTCAGCTTGCTGCCGTTCCAGTTCCGCTGCGGCTCGCGTGGCAAACACCTGCAAAATCTCCTCATAGCGGGACGGATCAGAAAGGGGCTGTTTCGAGACGATGCAGAGATGCCCCAGCACCTCGCCCGTGCAGGTCTTCAGCGAAACTCCCATATAGCTGTCCGCTTCAAGCATCACCAGGTCGGCATCCAGCGGAAACTGCTGAGTAGCCCCAGTGGGACAATAAAAACGACCTTGCTCAATCACTCGCTGACAGGGCGTGTGGCTGAGATCATATTCGATGTTGGTTTGCAGACAGCAGTTTGACCAAAAGGCCAGGGTTTTCAAGGTTTGTTCTTGGCGCTCTGTGAGCAAAACATGATCCACATCCAGCGCACAGGAGAGCTGACGAACCAGGACTGGAAAAAACTGATTGCCCGTGACCGATGCCGTATCAATGACCAGATTGTGCAGCGCATTTGAAACCCGCTTACGGGCCGTGATATTCATTACGATCCCGACGATGCGTGATGGCTCGCCCTGTTCATCTAGGACTAAACGCCCTTTCGTGAACACCCAGGCAACAGGCTGATGCGGCAAAACGATGCGATGTTCGATCTTGAATTCACTCTGATAGCGAATCGTTTCACCGATAGCTTTCAACACGGAGCGCCGCTCCTCTGGATGGATCCACCGCAGCGCCGTTTGTCCTTCCACAACGTGCCAGCCGCTCGGTAGCCAGCAGGTGCCGAGATGTTCTCCTAAGCTACTGAGCTGGCGGTTTTGCAAATCGAACTCCCAACACACGACTTCAGCCCCTTCGAGGGCAACCTTTAACCGCGACTCGCTCTGCCGGAGGGCGGTTTCGGCCTGCTGGCGCTCGGTAATTTCCTGCTGCAAGAGCTGATTTGCAGCTTGCCACTGATTGAGGCTCGGTAGCGCTAGGGCATCGGGCAAAATTCGCACTAACACAATGGCGGTATAGATCGAGATGCCAGCGGTGATGGCCTTGACTAGACCTGCTAGCCAGTAGGCTGGATACCAGAGGGTCAAGATCGCCATCAGATGCGTGGTGCCGCAGGCGATGATAAACGCACTGAAGAGAAAGAAAATGCCGTGAAAGGGCAGATCGCGCCGCTGTGAAACGAAGTACAGCAGGATAACCGGAATCGAAAAATATGCGATCGCAATCAGTAAATCAGACAGAACATGCAGCCCTACCAAATTCATTTGCCAGAGGTAGCAGTAACCGTGGGGCATATAAGGAGATGGATGAAACCCGATTTCTCCTATGCCGATGTTTGCTGAAAGGAATTGAATCACTGCTCCTCCTGATGAGTCGAACCGATGTTGCCTTGGCTGTCATTGATTGGGGCGTTGCTTAAGTGGAATAGTGATCACAAACTCGGTACCTTGGTCAGGCTGCGAGTTGCAGGTCAGCGTTCCACCATGTTTTTCGGTAATAATCTGGAAGCTAATGGACAGCCCCATACCCGTGCCCTTGCCAATGGGCTTGGTGGTAAAAAATGGATTAAAAATTTGCTGCTTAACCTCGGCTGGAATGCCCGTCCCGTTATCGCAAATGCGGATAATTGCTCGGTCGGTCGTCGATTGGGTACAGATATCGATGGCGGCAGCAAAATCTGGCTGTTGCTGCATCACCTCATCGAGCGCATCAATTGCATTGCTGATCAGATTCATGAACACCTGATTCAACTGTCCGGCGTAGCATTCCACCAGGGGTAAATTGCCGTAATGACGATTGACTTTAATTTCGCGCCGCTCTGGTTTCGCCTTTGTCCGATTGTGCAAGATCATCAGCGTGCTGTCGATGCCCTCATGAATATTGACCGCTTTCATTTCCGCCTCATCCATGCGAGAAAAGGTGCGGAGAGAGGTGACAATCTGCTGAATCCGATCTGCGCCCACTTTCATCGAGCTGAGCAGTTTGGGCAGGTCAGTTTTCAAAAAGTCCAGATCAATGGCATCGATTTCATCTTCAATCTCAGGTGGCGGCGACGGATAGCGCTGCTGATAGAGATCGACGAGTCCTACCAGATCTTGAATGTACTCCTTGGCGTGGGTAATGTTGCCGTAGATAAAGTTGACTGGATTGTTGATTTCATGGGCGACGCCTGCCACCAACTGCCCCAAACTAGACATCTTTTCGCTCTGCACCATTTGGGCATGGGTGCGATGAAGTTCGTCTAGCGCTTGCTGAAGATGTTCTGCCTGCTGCCGCATTTGCTGTTCTGAGGCTTGCAGGGCTGCCCGTGCCCGTTTGCGATCGCGACTTTCAATTGCTAGGGCAACTAAATCCGCAATGGAGCGAGCAAAAGCTTCATCCTCTGGTTCCCAGTGGCGAGACGAGTTGACATGTTCAATACACAGCACGCCCACCACGTTGCCCCCAACTCGAATTGGGCTATCCAGCATTGCCGTAATACCAAGCGGTTTGAGATAACCGTCTACAAACTCACACAGCCGAGGATCGGTCAAAGCATTCTGCGCGACCAGGATACGCTCCTGCTGCAATGCCTTGAAATAACTGGGAAAATCAGCCACCGTCAGCGCGTCTGCTTGACTATGACAGTTACAGGTTTGCTGGTAGAGATCAATGCACTGTAAAACTTGCGGCTGCTGCGGCTGATCGTAAAGCCAGAGGCTGACCCGTTCTGTCCTCAAGGTACAAGCTGTTGCAGTTGTAATGGCCTGAACCGCTTCTTCCCAATTTCCCTCAGATAAGGCTCGCTGGTGGGTCAAGAGGTTCAAGATTGCATTGTGCTTACGGAGCTTAGTGGCCCGCTGATTAATAGCGGCTTCCACTCGCTTGCGTTCAGTAATATCTGACGTGGTGCCTACCAAGCGCACAATCCGCCCATCCTCGTCTCGCAGTGGATTGAGCGTGGTAAACCACCAGGTTTCTTGTCCCTGCAATCGACGGCATTCTTCGTAGGTAATCGCCGCCCCTGTCGCCACGCATTTAGCATAGTTGCGCTGAATATTGCGACCCTCTGCTTCCCCGAACACTTCAATCGGCGTTTTGCCGGAAATCTCACGGCTGGTCAAGCCTGTCACTCGTTCAGTGGCGCGATTCCAGTCCACTAGCTGAAACTGATCGCTAGCCACCACATCCACCACGAAAATTAGATGCTCCGACCCGTCATACACGCTCCGCAAAAGAGGAGTCGATGTGGGTAGAGGAGATGCGATCGCACAGGCATAGTCCAGTCCTGCGCCCGTTACGTAGGTTAACCGCACCTCAACGGCTAGTCGCTGCTTTAACCGAGTTTGATACGCCAGATGAAGAATGCCGTTTTGCTGCTGAAGACTCTGCCACTGACGCGACCACTGCTCAACTGGTAGAGCGGGGGCAATGTCAAACATCTGGCACTGCATCAGTTCAGCATAGTCATAGCCCAACTGTTGGCAGGCCGCCTGATTAGCATGAAAAATCTTGGCATCCGGTTGAATCAACAGCACGATATCCGGTAACTGATCCAGGGCTAATGCACTCAACTGCATCACCTGACTCGCGGTGAGCTGACGTTTTTTGGATTGACACTGCATAGAATCGACTCCTAGGGAACAGTCTACTGAGAAGCAAAATGGGCGGAGTTATCATGACGGCGTTAAGTTAAGACACTCAATTAAACAGATTGGTTAAAGTAGTCAGCCAAAGCTGGGCTGTTCGCTGGGCACATCAGGCACAACAGCAGCAATAAATGAAAAAAATGAAAAAAATGCAACGAAATATAAATAAGCTATTAAAACTTTACATTCTAATCGTGCAAATTCAGGGGGAGAAAATTCGCGATTTGCAACTGACTGACTGAAAAAAATCCGTATTTTCCCGGAAACGCCATTCTTGTACGAAACGAGTTGCGATCGCAGAGCGCGGGGGCGCATCCCGAATGTGTAAATAGGCGGTTTTGCCCGTTCCCTAACTCCCTGTCCCAACACTGAGACAAGGAGTTTGAAAGCGCAGCGCTTGCTCTCCTTCTCCCACAATTGGGAGAAAGGATTGGGGATGAAGACCATTTGCAAAAACGGGATGCTCCCGATCGCAGGTTTTGTAATTAGACAAGCGAATTCGAAATAATCTTTCTTTAACCTTTTGATTAACAGGAATTAAATTTAGAGCTTCGCGGTACCCCAGTATCCAAATCCCTCTCTAGAAGGATGTGGCACACAAGAGAATCGAAATAAACAAGAATCAGGTTGAACTAATCGTCATTTTACGTACCTAGTCGAGACGATGGCCATTCGCCTCGACATAACGCTCATGGTTCTAAATTATTTTCTGTATAAATGAAGCCATTCTGCCCTACAGTATCGTTTGATATTGGCCATCTACTTCATGCATTTGGGCTATATATTTATTGAATGCGGCTTAATAATACGGCTTAATTTGGCGGTTGAGAAGCGAATTAGGAGCAAACATACCCAATCAGCATCATAGTCCCCTAAGATTTGCACATTTGCCGAGTAAACTAGCAGCTAGCTGCAATGACTATATAATGTAACTAAACGTTAGAATCGCAACCAAACCCCTTAAAAGTGGTTATTGGAAGCGACTACTAAAAGCTAAATTGCGTTTGGCCAAACTTGGAAAGTAGATTTTTAGAATACAGAACTGGGTCATCTAACTGTCAACAATTCACAACTGAATGCTGATGCTAACTGCTAATGCACATTCAGTCTGATTTAAGAGATGACTGGAATTTTAATTAGATTTTTAACATCGTTTGACTGTCTTGATTACCCACATTTCATCTTACGGACATAGAGTAACGATGACTTTCTCGACCTCCACATCCACCCAGCCATCACCGCAAGCTTCCCAGCAGCTTCAAACATTACAGCAGTTTCAAGCATCGCTCTCTCTATCGGCTCCTCCGAGTTCATTCACGGCTTTACAGCCAGCCGCCTGCTCCCGTACTCCGTTAATTAAAGAGGAACGAGCTGATACATTTCGCTATTGGCAAAATGGCCAACTCCACACTGGGCTATTCTTCTCAGGTGAATTATTTTATGCCGTGGTAACGTTTGATTTGCATAGCTATTTAGATGGTATTAAAGTTGCGGATGATCTGCGTAATAGCGGTATTCTCAGTGTCATAACGGCTTCGGATCGAACCGTAACAGTTTGGGTGAGTATGCGATCGCAACCTTCTCTGAGTCATTCAAACTCGAAGTGATCCAACCGTCTATGCGTTGACTGCTGAGCACAACCATGAGAGTTCTCTTAATTGAAGATGATGCCACCACGCGAAAAGCCATTGCGGAACTCTTACGGGCTTATCATTTCATCGTAGATGTGGCAGAAAATGGGGCGCTGGGTTGGGAAATGACTCAGCGCCTAGATTATGACCTGATTCTGCTCGATATCGTACTGCCGGGGCTAAATGGGATCACGCTCTGTCGCCGACTGCGGCAACAACAGCAAACGGTACCCATCGTCTTTCTCACCTCTTGCAGCACCCTGTCTGACAAGTTGGAGGGTCTCAATGCCGGAGCGGATGATTACATCATCAAGTCGTCTGATCCCCAGGAATTAGTGGCTCGGATTCAAGCATCGCTGCGGCGGGGGTGCCACAATCCAGAGTTCATCTTGCGCTGGGGCAACTTAGCACTCGATCCGAAAACGCGCTCAGTCACCTACAGCCAGCAGGCGCTGTCCTTCAGCCGTAAAGAGTTCCAAATCCTGGAGCTGTTGATCCGCCATCCCAACTGGGTACTCAGTCGGCAAACGATTATTGATCAGGTTTGGGGGGTGGGTGAAGATCCGCCGAGCGAAAGCACGGTCAAGTCTCACATCAAGGCGATTCGGCGCAAGTTTAAGGCTCTCACAGATGACAGCGTGATTGAAACGGTCTATGGGCAGGGCTATCGGCTCAATGCCACAGCGGCTCAAGCGACGCAAACTGCGCCAGATGGAGCATCTGCGATCGCAAATCCGTCCATTTATCCATTTGAACCTCATACTCCAGCCAAACCAGATCATCTGGAGCAACCCGCAGATCCCCTGCACCAATCTGCACTGGCTGACGTTACCCAGACGCTTCATCCCTCGACCGACAGCCAGCAGAACCCATCTCATCCAGCGCCGCCCACATCCATCCTCAGCTCAGCAAAGCGACAGCAACTACAGGCCAATTTGAATCAGCTCTGGCATCAGGCAAAGCAAACGGCCTGGCAGCGCCTAAACACCATTGAACAGTTGCTGTATTTTCTGCAAACGGGTTTGCCCAACCAGGAACTGCTTGACCAAATCAGGTACATTGCCCACAAATTAGCCGGATCGCTCGGCACATTTGGGCAAGTTGAATCATCCCAGGCAGCTTATCAGCTAGAGCGCCTGGTGCAGTCGGCAGCGGCTACTCTATTTCCACTAGACTCGGCTACCCGCGATCGCCCTCCAAACCGTGCTGCACAGCACATGTCGCACAGCGCTGAACCTGATTTGGACTTGATCGCCGCCGCACAACAGTTGATTCAGTTGATTCGGACTGATCTCGATCGGGAGGCGTCCTTGAATGCTGCCGTGCAGGCTTTGCCCCCGCTGCCGCATCAGCCCCCACAGCAACCCTGCCTGCTGATTGTTGATGCTGATGTCGATCGGGTACAGCCGATTGTGAATGCGGCTGCAGACTGGTCGATGCGAGCTGCGATCGCATCAGACCTAGCCACGGCTCAAGCAGCCATCTCGCAGCAGCAAGCCGACATCATCCTACTGGATTTGGGCAACCACCCAAACACGCTCAATGGGTTACAGTTCCTGCGCCATCTTTATGATCAGGCAAACTCAATTCCTGTGGTGGTTTATGCCAGCGGGCTGACTAAAACTGACCGCTTGCAGGCGATCCGGTTGGGGGCAGTTGCATTTGTGCCACGCCCTGCCGTTCCTGAAAAGATCCTGTCGATTGTGCAGCAGCATTTGCCGCACCCAGAACCCAACTTCCATGTGCTGGCTGTAGACGATGATGAACAGCAGCTTGTGACGCTGCAAACTTACATAGAAAAAGAGGGACTGCAATTTACCGGGCTAGGCCAGCCAGAACGGCTGCTCGAAACGCTCCAGGTTCATCAGCCTGACCTGGTGCTGCTTGACATTTTGATGCCCAAGATTAGCGGCATTGAACTGTGCCAAATTCTACGCAGCGATGCGGAATATCAAACGCTGCCTGTGATGATGCTGACCCACTACGACGACCTGAGTACGCGCCAGCGAGCGCTTTGGGTGGGGGCTGATGCCGTACTCTCAAAGCACGATCCGATCTCAGCCACACTGAGCCGCATTCAGGCAAGACTATATCGCGATCGCAGATTTTCCCCAGCCCACCTAACTGATCCGCTCACTGGATTAATGAATCGATCTGGGGCGACCCGTGCCTTCCAGCAACTGATTGCGATCGCGCGTCAGTTTAAACAGCCCTTGAGTCTGGGCGTAATTAATCTTGATAACCTTCAGCGCTTTAATGCCGAATATGGCCGAGCAGCGGGAGATCAACTGCTGCGACAGTTTATAGCCTTCTTGCGACAGCAGTGCCCCTCTACCGATGTGGTTGCCCGCTGGCGAGCCGAAGAATTTGTCATTTCGATGATTGGAGTAGAGCGAGCCGCCGCTGTGGAGCACCTGGCTCAACTGCTGGAACGGTGGCGGTCTCAGCCGCATACCGATGCGACCACCGATGCTGCCACCGATATCGCCACCGATATCGCGAGGGATTATCAATCTCAGCCCTCGGTCGAACATCCGCCAAACGATGCATCCGGCCACGGCCTCAATGGGAACGAACCTCCCATGCTCAGCTTCAGTGCAGGTGTTGCCACCTATCCAGATGATGGACACAACCTTGAGTTTCTCTATCGCGTTGCCGATGCTGCCCTCTATCAGGCCAAACTCACAGGCCGCGATCGCATCTTACCCGCAAGCTGGCAGATGCCAAATACCTCCCATCCCTGGATTGATGTTGCCGTGATTGGCACCGATACAGACTGGTTACGCAGCCTGGTGCGGGCACTAGAAACACGGGGCTATTGCATTCACTGGAGTCAATCCGGGCAGTCAGCACTGGACTATCTCAATCCCGATCTGGCCCAAACGGTCGTGCCCCACATTAAAACTATTTTGCTGGATACCCACCTGCCTGATATGAGCGCCACTGAGCTAGCTCCCCAGCTTCATCAGGTGTGTCAGCCCAAGAAGACAATTATCGCTTTGATCCACCAAGACAATCCTGATCAGGTGGAAACCCTGCGATCGCAAGGCATCACCAACTCCGTTTCCTTACCCTGCGATCTAACGACTGTAATTGATCAAATTCGCCTCTCACTCCATCACCAAACCACAAGCGGCTAGGTTTCAATCTTGGCCGCATCTAGCACAATTGAGTCCCCATCTAGAGATTCAAATAGAGCCTCAAAAATTTGAATCGGCTGCTGTTTGCCGCGTGGCACGACTTGATCCAGGGAGCGGAGTTGAAAGGTGTGGTGTGGGGGGAGCGCGGCCACCGTTTTTTCACTGACAATGATGGGAACGCTATAGGTCTTGGTCAGTTCTTCCAAGCGCGAAGCGGTATTGACGACATCGCCAATCACCGTGGTATCCATACGCTGACTGGCTCCGAGAGTGCCAATCACGCCTTCGCCCGTATGCAGCCCAATGCCAATGCGAATCGGTTGTTCTAGACCAAATTGATGCCGATTTTGATTGAACTGAGCTAGAGCATGTTGAGTTGCGATCGCAGCCTGCAAACCGTCTAGCGGATGCGTCTCCGGCTGGTCGAACACCGCCATCACCGCATCGCCTAGATACTTATCAATAAAGCCGTTATGCCGTGTGATTGACTCGTTGATAGCTGTAAACAGCGCATTCAGCCAGTTGAACGTGGTTTGAGCCTGCTGAGACTCAACAATCGCCGTAAAACCGCGAATATCGCAGAATAAAACAGTTAGTTCAACTGCGATCGCATTGCCTAATTGAATCGATTCAACCCCCTTAGGCGCAATGCGGCGCAGAAACTGGTCAGGGACAAACAGCCGAAACTTCTCCGACAGCGTCTCATGAATCTGCCAAGCCGCCATCATTTGCTGTTTCGCCTGCTCTTGCGCTTCCTGCTTCAGCCGGACTTCCTGTTGAACTAACTGACGCTGCTGAGAATTCTGACGCAACTGAGTTAGCCGCAGGACACTACTGATCTTAGTCAGCACCAAATCCATCTGAATCGGCTTCGTCAGATAGTCATCCCCCATCACCTCCAATCCCCTTAAACGGGACTGGTCATCATCCAGCGCAGTTAGAAAGATAATCGGAATCGTCTGCGTCTCGGCATCCAGGCGTAACTGCTGGCAAACCTCAAACCCATCCATATCGGGCATCATCACATCCAGCAGAATCAGTTTCGGTGGCGACTGTCGCACCCGATGCAGCGCTTCTGCACCTGACTGCACGGAACAGGTGGTATACCCTTCCATCTCTAACAGATCTTCGAGCAGCAAGAGATTTTGTGGTTCATCGTCTACCAGCAAAATATAAGAATCGGTCGCCATAGCTAAGACCACGCTTGAAGGTTATGGTCGGGATCACCACCTGAGAATACTAATATCAAGTCCCTGTATAAGAACCCGACTCATTTGTTATAAAATGCCTGCTGTGCAAACACATCACAACAAATGAATAATGATGTTTTTTAACCGGACTTTATATCAATAATTCTGAGTGTTCTATCACACTAACCAGTTAGGGTTGAACCTAGAGTGGGTAGTACAAAGACAGAAGAAGCCTTGCAGATAGTATTCCCGAATGCTGACACAGTAGACGCACCGCTGATGAATTTAATATGTAGTCCGGTTGGAAACCCATAGTTTATTGGTGTAAAACTCTTGCTTCGTAAGAGTTTTACACCAATAAACTATGTTCATATACACGGACTGCATACAGTATTTTTCAACCTCGTTAGGTACATAGAAATGATTCTCTGCCGGAGGCAGAGAATCATTTCTGTACTCCACCAGAGTGGGAAACGCTGTATAACTCTTGAATGTGAATTGATTAATCACAGTTGATTTGTAGTGTTCAGGTAAGTAGATGGCCAATATTAAACGATGCTGTAGCTACAGGGTGTATTAGACAAAGCCATAACGCACCACTTCACAACGATTTGATGCATTGTGCTCGCGCTAATATATTCAACATAAATTTATGGCAACTAACTTAAAAATATTTGGGTGTATCTGCATATCAATAAGTGTAAAAGAAATGCAAAAATGCAAAATCTATGGAAGCAAAAAAACAAAACTAGATTCAGTAAACACTCAAAGGAAGATTCAGTACTCTTGGGTCATTGCTATTCTCATAAACGGTTCTCATCAACCTCAATTTCATTCTGCGTTTCGTTACCATGTTCAGATGCAGCCCTCTCTGATTCGGTCTAACCAGATGACTCATCTTCATGACCAGCAAGGGCCGATGTGTCATCGTTTTGAATCAAAGCTCGTACTTTTGTCAGCAACCCCTTTAGATCAAGCGGCTTGCTGATATAGTCATTTGCGCCCGCCTCTAAACAGCGATCGCGATCGCCCGCCATTGCCATCGCCGTTACCGCAATCACAGGCACAGAATGCCAAATCGGACTCTTCCGAAGCTGACGAATTAAATCAAATCCATCCACACCCGGCAGTTGAATATCCATCAGCACCAGATCGGGCAAACTACGCGGCGTCACTAAGTTAGAGTGCAGCGTTTGCTCCATGATCTGCCCATCATCAATCAGCTCCACTAAGTACCCTTCCATTTCTAAAAACTCGGTGATTAAGGTTTGGTTAAACGGCTGATCTTCCACGATAAGGATGCGCTGCTGGGACGTTTCATAAGCATCCTGAGTCAAAAAGCTTGCCGATAGGTCAAGGACACTATTCGCATCAGAATCAGGATGATCCGGTCGCAGTTGAGCACGAATTTCATGCAGTGGAATCCAAACGCAAAAGCTGCTGCCTTCACCCTCTACCGAGCTAAAGGACACCGTTCCGCCATGAAGTTCCGCCAACCGCTTCGTCAACGCTAAGCCCAAGCCCGTTCCCTCATGGCGGCGGGTGAGTGAGGCATCAATCTGCTGAAACGGCTGGAACAGGAGCGACTGCTTTTCGACAGGAATGCCAATGCCATTATCCTGCACCTCAATGCACAGATAAGGCGTACTGTGGTTGACTGGACTGTCATCCGGGCGCTGTGCCAGCAGTAGCTGATTACCATAGGACAAGCTCGCAATCAGTTTGATGTGTCCTCGCTCTGGCGTAAACTTGGCGGCATTGGACAGTAGATTAACAATCATCTGCCGGACTCGTCGCTCATCTAGCGGCACTTGATCCAGCCGATAATCCAGTTCTAGCGCTAGGGCAATCCGCTTCCGCTCTGTCCGAGGGCGGATCATATCGAGACATTGACGGCAAAGATCCGGAATCAGCACAGTTTCCAGATTCAACTCGACTTTACCCGCCTCAATTTTGGAGAGATCCAAAATGTCATTAATCAACTGCAGCAAATGCTCACCGCTTTGCCGAATCGCACCAATATGCTTAGCTTTCCGATCATCGAGCGTATCGGGTTGCCGCAGCAGCAGTTCTGAAAAACCCAAAATGCTGTTGAGCGGAGTGCGTAACTCGTGAGACATAGAAGCCAAAAACTCCGACTTGAGACGAGATGCTCGCTCCAAATCTTGATTAATTTGCTTCAGCCGATGTTGAGACTGTGCCCGCTCGATTGCTGCCCCCAGGGTGCGGCAAGCGGCTAACAGCATGTCCTGCTGCGGCGCTTCTTGCAGCTTTTGCACAGTGCGGGATTCTAGGGTGAGAACGCCAATGATCGTGCCGTCAGCCGAAGGAATGGGGAAAATACCAAGCTGACCAATGGCGGGATGGCGAAAAGCCGGAACCGCTTTGGGATGATTGGCATAGTCTTCGACAAAGGCGGGTTTTCCAGTTTCTACCACGTCCCACAGCAGTCCCTGACCGTAGGGAATCCCCTGATTGAGGGTATCTTGCATTTTAGCCACAGCGGGTTCACCATGAGTAGCGATAAACTGCCCCGATACCACATTGGTTAAAGAACCTGCCCAGCGTTCTCTGCCGTCTCCTTGAATCACTTTGACATCACCAAAGGAGGCTCCCATCGCCTGCACTAGGTAATTGAGAGAGAACTGACCGACTTCAATCAGGTTATTGGACGTTTGTAGGCGTTCGGTCAAGCCTAAAAGAAACGTCAGGCGACGAACCTCAGCACTTAGTTTGTTCTGTACCTGCTGCTGCTGGGTCAAATCGCGAAAGGTGAAGAGCCGTCCTTCGTTAGAGGTGAGCGTGGCGTGAACTTCTAGACAGGCTCCGTTGGTTTGCGTGATGTAGTAGGCTCCGCTGCCAATAATCGTATTGCTTTCGAAGGTGCTGAAAAACTCGATTTGCTGCTCAGTTGTCCAATAGCCCTGCTGGACAACCCAGTCAATTATTTCTCTAAGCGTGGGCTTTTGGGCTAACCAGTCGCTGGGCAACTGCCAAATCTGCACTAGGTTTTGATTAAACAGGGTTAGATGCCAATCCGCATCGAAAAGCGCGATCGCATCATCAACTTGATCCAAAATTAGCGATCGCTCGGCTTCCAACTGCTGTAGGCGGGCTTCAATCTGATCGGCAGAATTCATGAGAATGCGTTTGAAGGATGAACAAATGACACGACAATCAGAAACAAGGGAACACCAACAACATTAACCAAGAGCTATAGATGCACAGCAGATACACAGCACCCAATACCAACCATAACAATTAGCTCAATTAGGATGCGAATGAGCGGCTAGCTGAGAAAGCAATTTACATATTGTAACATTCTAATTCCGTCTTATTTTTTACTTGCACTAGCTCAGTATGAACCGATCAGGACAGAGACCGATCACCTTACACAGCAGCCAGAATTGAGCACCCCAAGCCTGATACTCTAGGCTTCGACGGGTGCGCTATGAGCGGCTGCAACTCGAATTGAGACACTCATACTGAGTGCAGCGGCTTCGCGGCTGCACTTGGTGTTTAGCATTCAAATACCACTACCGATATTCAAACTAACTAGCTGCACCAAAAACCGGGGGAGCGCCCCCTCCCCCAGTTCTTTTGGATGCCTTTATTTATTGAGATATTCGGCTCAGGGCGGCAACTTCGTCAGGCGTCAGCGTCCAGCCCAGTGCGCCTGCATTTTGGCGCGCCTGGTCAGCAGTCTTTGCCCCCGGAATGGGAATGACGTTGCCTTGGGCAATTAGCCAGTTGAGCGCCACCTGGGCCGGAGTGCGATCGTATTTAGTGCCGTATTCCTGCAAAAGCTGAATCAGTGGGGCAATCTTTTGCAAGCCTTTCTCACTAAACTGAGGATTCAGTTTGCGGGCACCCGTTGGTTTCACGTCGCTTTCAGGCGTATACTTTCCAGTCAACAACCCTTGCGCCAGGGGACTGTAGGCCAAAATCGTGATGCCCAATTCTTTAGCTGCTGCCAGCACACCATCGCGCTCAATGTTGCGGTGCAGGAGGGAGTACTGCATCTGATTAACCGCCAAGGGAATATCCCGCTGAGCCAAAATCCGGTGCGCCTGACGCATTTGCGATTCCGAGTAGTTGCTGACGCCGATGGCGCGAATTCGGCCTTTCTGCACCTCATCGGCCAGCGCATTCATCAGGGTTTCTTGGCCCATGAAAAAATCAAAGGGCGAGTGAACCTGATATAAATCCACCTGCTCGACATTCAGGCGCTTTAAGCTCTCGGTGAGCGCATCATAAACGGCCTGTGAATTAAATCGCCAAGGCAACGGGAAATACTTGGTGGCAATGTGTACAGGCTGGTCTACGTTTTGTGAAAACTGCCCGATTAGCTTTTCGGATTGGCCGAAGCCGTAGACTTCCGCTGTGTCAAAAAAGCGAACTCCGGCTGCGATCGCAGCTTGAAAAGCATCGCGCACCTGATCTTCGCCGTAGTCTTTACCATAGTTCCAAAACAGTGAATCGCCCCATGACCAAGTACCAATGCCCAAAGGCGGAATCGACGGGCCGTTGTTACCGAGCGTAATCGTGGATTGGGCGGGAGAAACTGGAGAATTCATAATCAAATGCTGAATAAATTTTCATATCCTGCACATGGCCGATTGAAAACCTGAAGTCGTGAGGTTGTCGCTGCGAGGCAGCGATAACCTCACCCTTCCGGTTTTTGGTGCAAGAGGTATTTTTTCTACAGTGTAGCGTTACAAATCTTTATCAACTCCTATCAAAAGTCTCACATTCACCGAAGAACGATTTATGGTGAAGAATGCAGATTTCTTACATGTAACGTTTGGCTGAGTAACCAATGGCAAACAGCGAGTTTTCTGATTCTTTCTCACCGGATTCAGCATCAGCGTCTAATCCACTGGTTGATTCTGTGGATGACAGTCACCAGCCTGAAGCTCAAGCCCCACCTCGATTGGGTCTACTGAACATGTTCCGGCTGGGGCTGTTTCAGATGGCCTTGGGCATTATGTCGATCTTGACGCTGGGAGTGTTAAACCGAGTGCTGATTGATGGTTTGGCTGTGCCCGCAATTGTGGCCGCAGGTGCGATCGCAATGCACCAGTTTGTGGCTCCGGCGCGGGTCTGGTTTGGTCAGCTTTCCGATGCGAAACCGATTTTCGGCCTGCATCGCAGTGGCTATGTGTGGCTAGGTGCGATCGCATTTACACTGGTGTCATTCCTGGCGGTGCAGGCCACCTGGCAGCTCGGCGGCACGATTCCCGATGGCTGGGGCTGGTCGGCTCCAACAATTGGCTGGACGCTCTTTCTCGGTTTGCTGTTTGGCCTGTATGGCCTAGCGCTCAGCTCTAGCTCCACGCCGTTTGCAGCGCTGCTGGTGGATGTTTCAGATGAAGACAATCGCTCAAAACTGGTAGGAATTGTCTGGTCGATGCTGATGGTGGGGATCATCGTCGGTGCGATTATCAGTGCGGGGCTACTGCGCCAGTTGGAAGCCGACGCTCCGTTGGATCTGCTCCAGGGTTCGATTAATCGGCTGTTTATCATTGTGCCGCTGGCGGTGGTGGGACTGGCGTTTCTGGCAACTCTCGGTCTAGAGCGTCGCTACTCGCGGTTTTCCGTCCGCTCCACTGTGACTGATCGGGAAGACCAAATTACGCTGAAGCGGGCTTTGCGCGTCCTCACCGCTAGTCGGCAGACTGGGCTGTTCTTCACGTTTTTGCTGGTCATGACCATTAGCCTATTCATGCAGGAACCTGTGCTGGAACCCTACGGCGGTGAGGTATTTGGCATGAGCTACTCCGATACCACGCAGCTCAATGCTTACTGGGGTTTAGGCACGTTAGTAGGGCTGAGCCTGACTGGATTCTTAATCGTGCCCCGAATCGGCAAACAGCGCACCACTAAGATTGGCTGCATTGGCGTCGCCGCTTGCTTTAGCCTGATTATCCTGTCCGGCTTTACTCAAACCCCCGAAATGCTTAAGTCGGCGCTGCTCCTGTTTGGCCTCGCCTCTGGTGTAACCACAACGGGCGCAATCAGCCTAATGCTGGACTTGACTGCTGCTGAAACCGCAGGTACCTTCATCGGCGCTTGGGGACTGTCCCAAGCCATGGCTCGTGCGATCGCAACCGTTACAGGTGGAGCAGTCCTGAGCTTGGGCAAGCTGATGTTCAGTAACTTGGTCTTTGCCTACGGCACCGTCTTCTTCTTGCAGGCCGTGGGAATGCTGATCGCCGTTTGGTTTCTTAGCCGCGTCAACGTGCAGGAGTTTCGCACCAATTCCAGACGTGCGATCGCAGCCGTCCTCGAAAGCGATCTCGATTAGTTTGTCTCCAATAAACCGAAAAGAGCGCCTCGGACGAGGCGCTCTTTTCGGTTTATTTGTAACCGGGTCAGGGCGCGGATTCAACTGGTGCAACGCTGATTGCCCACTTTGATTGACGAGGAGCCGTCCAGGTAATGCCGTCGTTGCCATCGCCTGTCAACTCAATTTCCTCATAGGCCGCTTGGGTATCAACCGCAACAGCACGATAGGGAACCTGCAAGCTGTCTAATCGTAGTGCGATCTCATCTGTATCTGGTAAGTAACACATCGCTGCCGTTTGGCCATCGCGCAGGCAGTGCCCATTTTCAGTAATTTGGTCATCGGGCTGCATGCCGACAGTGAAGTAGTTCTCGGCAAATGTGCTGTAGGTTTTAATCGCATCTTTATTAGGATAGGGTTCCGAGAATTCAGCATTGCGGGGTTTATGTCCCCAGATATTGGCAACGCCGCCCGCCATCATCGAGTCCCACAAACCCTGGAGGGTCAGCTCTGGATTGTAGTCTTTCTCGGGATAGCGGGTCGGAGTGCGAATCCGGAACCGATCTTCGGAAAAAGCCGGACGACTGCCCGCTTTCTGTAGGTGGATCAGATACTCCTCGTAATTCGGCTGGTGCCACTCCCAGGAGGCGTAGTCGAGATTGGAGCTAATTTCTTTGTACTCATTTTTGTGGCCGCGCCCGCCAAAGGGGTGGGAATAGCTGCTGTAAGACTGGAATTTTGCCCGTAGGTCATCTAGTTCCTTCGCATCCGCCCACTCAAATAGATCAAATCCGTAGCTAAACGTCCAGCCGGGAATAGGGCCAAGGCGAGCGGCAATTTCCTGATAAAGCTGCTCAGCGTCAACGCCGTAGGTGTCTGGGGTTTCATTGCGGCTCTTGTCGCCCCAAATCCAGAAGTGCGTCGCGCCGCCTCGACGATAGGTTTTCAGCACCACGGCTTCAAAATAAGCGGGATTTTCCATGAAGTCGCGCAGATTGGTGATGTGGAATCCCGTGAAGCCGTGCCCATCGACAAATTCATCCAGTCCGGCCTCTAAATCCGGCTTGTCGTACATGACGTACTGAGGCACGAATGCCTCGCCAGTGGCCGTGCGAATCCACTTCTGCCCATTTGCGGCGACAAAGCCTTTGGCGTAGTCTGGTCGCTCTGCCGAAATCTCGATTTCACCGCCCGTACTGAAGCTCCAAACTCCAGGCTGCGTCGGCGTAAACCGAAACTTGGTCTGCCCGTTGTCCTGGAACGTCAGAACACGGTGCTCGGTGCCGTCGGTATGCCGAGCCGTTACAGGCTGATATGCCTCCCCCGTGACCGTGATTTCGTAACACTCCCACGCGGGACGCTGGTCAACATCCGGCAATAGGCAGCTTTCCGTGTAGTCCGCATTCAAGGCCGCCGACACATCGGGACTGGGATACAGACGATTCTGCACAAACACCGTCAATACGGCTACCAGAACTGCGATCGCAACTAAACCAAACAGTTTTGTCCATTTCATGGCTACTAACACCCTCTTGACACTGAAGGAGTGAGGAGCGAAGGAATTTTGAATTTCGAGTTTTAAGTTTTGAGTGTTGAGTTCAGTCAATCACTCAAAACTTAAAATTCAGCACTCAAAGAAGTCGGTGAATTCTACTTCACTTATTTCTCAGCTTTCTCAGCACTCAGCACTCCTAAATCCGTCGTGTGATTCTATAGAACTGGCATTTATTCTCGGTCTAATCTAACGAGTGCTGATTCCGTGTCGCAGGGGTGATTGAGTGTCTACATCAAACCTAAATCAGCCAATGAAGAAAACTTAACATTACAAAAACATGGCAAAAGGCTTGTCCGGTCATACTGTAGCGACCGAACAAGCCTCTAGTTTTAGACATGTAGTACTTACGCAAAGCACTCCCGAATTCTCAGTTTCGGTCAAGGCAAGGGGCTTAAGCCCCTCGTTTAGCAATGTTGCTGCATAATCCCTAACGTATTTATTGGGCTGAGTTGGCCTCTAGCTGTTGCAGCCAGAAGCGCACATCCACATCAAGCTGATCGCCCAGTTCTAGTAGCTGCCGTGCCCGTTCGTCCGGAATGGGAGCTTGTTTCGCATGTTTGGCATGGAGGCGGGGCAAGATTTGCGAATTGAGATAGTCCAGATATAGCTCCTGCGCCTTGGCTAGGGACAAATCGAGCTGAAGCTGGTTGCCAACGCTGATTAAACGCTTCAGCCAGTCAATCTGATTGGCTGAATTTTGAGCCGAACTGTGCAGCATTTGCCACAGCGATCGCAAAATGAGCTGTTCGAGCAGCACTTTGCCGCCGGGGATATTCAGTGTGCAGTGAAAGTGGCTGGCCTCAGTTGCGATCGCGTCCAGTTCAGCCAGGTGAGCGAGGCCCGTCTGGGGCGGATGAATATCAACGCTGGTTTCCTGTTCCAGCAGGGACATGGCGCTAGAGGCTCGATGGCTGAGGGCAACTTCTGCGGCAACCTGGAGTTCCTGCGGCACGCTCAGATTTTCCCGGTGGAACGCCATCAGAATGCCGTAGTTATCCCGATAAACTTGGCTATAGAGCTGATCGAGCCGCGCTAGCGTATCGCGACTGAGCAACTGCATCAGCCGATGCCGCTCTTCCTCAAACAGCGTTTGTAGATCAAAGAATGGTTCGCCGAAGATCTCCTGCATAGTGAGGATGACCTGAGCCACACTAGCCTGCTTCAGCGCTTCACAGAGCTGATCCTTAAGCTGGGCATAGGCCAATCGACTCTTAAATGGCTGAATGCAGCAGTGGAAATCCCAGCCACCGATATGCAGCACCGCAAAGACCAGATTCACCTTCTCATGGGTGATCTCAGAAATGAGCTGCACTTGCCCAATCGCCAGGGTCAATGGCCCCATCCGCTGCAAGTGGTAGTCAATTTGGCGCGTCGTGTAGCAGTAGATGCGCTGCTCCCGCTCATAAACGGTGAATAGGGAGTTAATCGCGTAGTGAGCGGCAACTTGCTCCAGGCTGACCTGGGCGGGGCGCACCAGTTGGCGATACACCTCGGCTCCGGTCTGGAAATGCTCAACGTTGCTAGGAGCTAAGGCCAACCGCTTAATGAACTCTGCTTCAAGCTGCACACCCGATACCAAACCCGCTAGCTCGATCGCACGAGAGGCATAGCGCAGAATCTGGGTGCCCTCTGGCCGCGACAGTTCCTCAAAAAACCAGCCGCAGCTCGTGAACATAAACATGGCGTGGCGCTGCATTTCCAACAGCCGCAGAGCATCCACTCGTTCGGTAGTTGACAGCGGGTGCGACTGGTGACGCTTCAGAAAGCGCTTGACGTTTGTATGACTGCGATCGCGCAGGACTTGAATGTAATCATTCCGAGCTGCCCAGGGATCGGTAAACAGCGATCGCGCCGCTTTTTCGTAAACTTGAACCAGTTCATCCCGCAGCCAGTTCAGGGCATCCCGCAGCGGACGCCGCCACTGCTGATGCCAGAGGCCACCACCGCCGCAGCCGCAGTCATCCTGCCAGCGATCGACACCGTGGGAGCAGCTCCAGGCGGTGACGGGTTTCAACTCGACTTCCCAGGTAGGCGGACAAATGCTCAGGTAGTGGGCATAGTTGGTCACCGTCCAGTGGCGATGGGGAAATTCGCCCACCAGTGCGTAGGCCAGCGCCTTTTCAGCTCCAGACCTGTGATGGCCAAAGGTTTCGCCATCGGTGGCAACAGAAATAATCTGAGCCGGACGCTGATCGCCGCGTACCGCCTGCCCAATCCGACCTGCAAAGTGCTGTGAACTGGTCAGGACATCGTTGAAGCCCATATCGCGAGAGATGGGGCCGTCATAGAAGAAAATATCAATGTAGTCCGTGTAGTCCGTCTCTGGATTGCCATGCGGTAAGAAACAGCGATAGGGACGGGTGGGATCAATTTGGCCACCGCTGACTTCGCGCCACTGGGATTCTGACTGATGGGGCGTTGGCAAGGGCCGACAGCGCTGCGCCTGTGAGGGTGCCAAAATGATGAACTTAATTCCCTCGGCTACCAGTGTCGCAAGGGTGGGATAGTCCACCGCCGTTTCCGCCAGCCACATGCCTTCAGGATCGCGACCAAAGCGGGATTTGAAATCCTCAATCCCCCAGCGGATCTGGGTTTCCTTATCTCGCTGATTCGCCAAGGGCAGAATGATGTGGTTGTACGCCTGTGCGATCGCATTTCCGTGTCCGTTCAATCGCCGACTGGAGAGCCGATCTGCTTCCAGAATCCGCTGATAGGTCTCCAAATCATGCCGCTCTAGCCAGTTGAGCAGCGTTGGCCCCATGTTGAAGCTGAGGTACTCATAGTTGTTGACGATTTGCAGCACGTCACCCTGATCGTTCAGAATGCGGGCAAAGGCGTTGGGGCGATAGCTTTCATGCAGAATCCGCTCGTTCCAGTCGTGAAACGGGGCTGCACTGGCCTGCCGTTCAATGGCATCTAAATAGGGATTTTCGCGCGGTGGCTGGTAGAAGTGACCGTGAACAACGACGTACACTCCAGTGGCAACCTTGAGGGGATCATGGGTTTGATCTGCGATCGCAGTATGAAAATTGTGTGCCGTCTGAAGATGGGGATCGGCAGTCGCAGTTTGTATAGTTGTATCCAGCGTAGCTGCTTGATTATGCAGTTCTGACATAAATGCTGACCTAAATACAGTGTCGATACAGGGTCGATAAGTCGAAAAACAGTTGCGATTGAATAGGCAGGTGAACGGCGATAGTAGGGGTTTCTGGACATCAGTTTCCAACTTAATCACCCGCTAGAGCCAGACCATAACTGGGAGCAATGGTCGGCAGAATCAGAATTTAGCTGATAGGGAGTAATAACTGATTAATGGTGGGTTGGTGGAGCGAAACCCAGGTGGAATACTGCTTCTAGAGCCACTCCGTTGAGCAGCTATTTGGTTTCGGATTGGTATTGAAGATCCACAATTTTTTAATCATTCCTGTTCTTTATTAAACCGAGATCGGCAAACAGAACAACCCAAACATGCGATCCCCGCAACATATTGTTGCTGACCGTTGCAATCGCGTTAGGTTTTGCAATAGATTTTGCCCTTTTATGGGAAAACTGCACTGGGGGATCGTCGAATGCCCTAGGTTTAGACCATAATTATGCTGCTAGTTATGCATTTGTTTGATTGAACCTTCACTTAAATTTTGTAGGACGCTCTAGGATTCTGCATGACCGTCAAAAATCTGATTTTTACCGTACCGCTGATCTTTATTCCCATCTCCATCGCGGCACATTTTCTGCACTGGGGATCAACTGTTGTTTTCGTGACCGCTGCGATCGCAATTATTCCCCTAGCAGGCTGGATGGGTACCGCAACTGAGGAAATCGCCGTTGTCGCTGGCCCCACTCTGGGCGGACTGCTCAACGCGACATTTGGCAACGCGACGGAACTGATTATTGCGATCGTGGCGCTGAATGCTGGCCTAGTGAATGTCGTCAAAGCCAGCTTAACGGGTTCCATCATTGGTAACCTACTGCTGGTGATGGGTTTATCCATGCTGCTGGGCGGCATTCGCTTCAAGGAGCAGGATTTTCAGCCCGTAGTGGCCCGCCTCAATGCCTCGTCAATGAACTTAGCCGTAATTGCCATTCTGGTTCCTACGGCAGTCGATGTCACCTCTGAAGGCATTGACCAGCCGCTGATGCAGTATCTGTCGGTGGCGGTGGCAGTTATTTTGATTGTGGTTTATGCCCTGACGCTGCTGTTCTCCATGAAAACTCACTCCTACCTTTGCGAAGTTGCTGAGGTGGAGTTTGCTGAGGATAAAGACGGTACGAGTTCGGATGCTGAGCATAGTGAGCATTCGGTCAACTTGCCGCTGTGGATCGGCGTCTTGCTAGTTGCCACTCTATTTGTTGCCTTAGAATCAGAGTTCCTTGTGGGCGAGCTCGAAGAGGCAACTGTGCAGTTGGGCCTATCGGAACTGTTCACGGGTGTGATCCTGCTGCCGATTATCGGTAACGCGGCTGAACACGCCACGGCAGTCACCGTCGCCATTAAAAACAAGATGGATCTCTCGATGGCCGTCGCGGTGGGTTCCAGTCTGCAAATTGCCCTATTCGTTGCGCCCGTCCTGGTACTGGTCGGTTTTGTGATCGGTCAGCCAATGGACTTGGACTTCAATCCCTTTGAGCTGGTCGCTGTCGCCGTCGCGGTACTGATTGCCAACTCAATTAGCTCCGATGGTAAGTCTAACTGGCTGGAAGGAACGCTGTTACTGGCAACGTATATGGTGCTAGGCTTTGCCTTCTATTTCCATCCGGCGATCGAAGGCATTGGTTAGACCTGCAGGGGCGAATGGCCATTCGCCCCTACCCAACCTACAAGTAGCTATCAAGTAGCCATGCTGAAGGGCGAAAACCATTTGCCCCTACCTAGATAAACAACGGTGTGCCAGATAAATATTTGGTTCTGGAACGACCAATCTAAGCTGCCCGTCTGGAACCATCGAAACTTGTGTAATTTTTATCAGATAAGCATTCAGAGGAGCGTCCACCATGAGCGGGGATAAGGGGCTGAAATCTGGCCTCCAATTTGTTGCGATCGCACTAATTACTATCAGCACCATCTTGCTATTCAGCGGGAAACCAGCACCCGCCCAGTCGGTGCGATTCAGCGATCTACAGGGCCACTGGGCGCAGCCCTGTATTGAAGATTTAGCCGCTCGTCAGGTGATCAACGGCTATCCAGACGGGACGGTGCGCCCCAATGGATTAGTCAACCGGGCCGAGTTTGCCACGATGGTAGACGCGGCGTTTTCGCCCGATCCGCGCCGCAGTCCCATCCTGTTTAGCGATGTGCCTGCCAATCACTGGGCGTCTAGAGCGATTCGCAGCGCCTTCCAGTCCGACTTTATGAGCGGCTATCCCGGCAATCGGTTTGTGCCCAACCAGAATATTCCCCGTGCTCAGGTGCTGGTTGCGATCGCAAGTGGCCTTCAGGTTTCTCCTGAAGCAGTTGCTGAGAATGAGCTAGAAACCTGGTTTGACGACGCCTCGCTGATCCCAGACTATGCGCGACCCGGCGTGACGGCAGCGCTAGAAAATAAGCTGATCGTCAACTATCCCAACGTGCGGCAGCTCGACCCCAATCGGCCTGCCACGCGAGCAGAAGTGGCAACCGCTATCTGCCAAGCCTACAGCGCTGAAACACAGGTGAGTCTGGTCTCGGCTCAGTACGTCGCCTCAGTTGACGGTATGGGCGGCACTGTTGCCAATAATCCTAATAATCCCAATCCCGGTACCGGAGTGCCTGTCCAGCCCTCCACGCCGATTCTGAGACCAAATCCCCGCCCCAATTTGCCCAGTGAAGAAATTCGCGGCGTTTGGCTAACCAACGTGGATAGCGACGTGCTGTTCAGCACCGAGCGGTTGAAATCTGCGATCGCAGAACTGGCCGACATGAACTTCAACACCCTCTATCCAACGGTGTGGAACTGGGGCTATACGCTTTATCCCAGTGAAATTGCCGAGCAGGTATTCGGCTGGCGGGTTGATCCCGAACCGGGGCTGCAAGACCGCGACATGCTGGCCGAAGCCGTCGAAGAAGGCCATCGGCACGATATGAAGGTGCTGCCCTGGTTTGAGTTCGGCTTTATGGCCCCGTCCTATTCCGATTTGGCCAAACAGCATCCCGAATGGCTGACCCAGCGGTTCGACGGCAGCCAGATTTACATGGAAGGCGAACACCCGCGCGTCTGGCTCAATCCCTTCCATCCGGAAGTGCAGGAGTTCATCATCAACATGGTGACGGAAATTGTCGCCAACTACGACATCGACGGCATCCAGTTTGATGATCACTTTGGTCTGCCCTACGAGTTTGGCTACGACCCGTACACCGTCAAGCTCTATAAGCAGGAACACAAAGGCCAAGCGCCACCTGCCGATCCCCAAGATCCAGAATGGATTCGCTGGCGAGCTGACCGAATCAGCCGCGACTTTGCCCGCATGTTCCGCGCCATTAAAGATACTAAAGAGGACTGCATTGTGGCCCTATCGCCCAATCCCCAGCCCTTCGCGATTGAAAACTTCCTGCAAGACTGGATTACCTGGGAACGGGAAGGCTGGCTGGAAGAGCTGATTCTCCAGGTCTATCGCCCCGATATGGAGCGGTTCATCATGGAGCTAAATCGCCCCACCATCCAGGCCGTGCGTCGCCATATCCCGGTCGGCATCGGCATTATGACCGGATTGAAAAACTATCCTGTGCCGATGGAGCTGATTTGGCAGCAGGTGCAAACCGCCCGTCAAGCTGGCTATCGTGGCGTATCGTTCTTCTTCTACGAAACACTGTGGACGGGTAGTGAGGGACGCGATACGCGCAAGCGCCTGTTTCAATCCCTATTTGCAACCCCTGCCAAGCATCCCAATTTAAATGATGGCTGGACGATTCCGTTCTAGGAGGTGAGGAGTGAGGAGTGAGGAGTAAGGCATAAAGCGTATACGTAGGGGCAAATGGCATTTGCCCTGACGCAAGGTTACAAGAGAAGGCAGCGTCATGACGCTGCCTTCTCTTGTTGATAGCCCAAAATCGCGATCGCACCTTTCAATCCGGGCATGAAACGCGGGCATGATAGAAGCAGCGATCCCGTTGACTAACATGCTGTTACTGATACTGAATCGGGCAATAGCGGATCAGCAAGAGTCGCGTATGATCGCACTATTGCGCTGGATAAGAGTCTGCTATGAGCCACACTAAATCCTTGACCATTGCCGCCCTTGTTTTTGTTGTGTGTGGGGGTGCCATTTTTAGTCGCGCCGAATCTGGGCAGCTCTCGGCAGGTAAACGCTATTCTATGGAAACTGCGATCGCGACATTTGAAAGCAATTTAAGTCTTCTCGGAGACGCCGATTTGCTGACCTGGACACCTTCAATGGCCTCAATGGAGATGGTGGACGTGATGAATGCAGCCCAAATCCTTTTGCCAGAAGAGGAAGCCGAATTTCGCCAAGCAGGCAAGCCTGTCCCCGAACCCATTCCATACGTTCTAGAAAAACCAAGCAATCCCTGGCAAATCGTCGTGATCCCCGATGACGCCGCTCAAACCATCCGCATAGAAGGCTACGGAATGGATCTCACGCAACCCCTCATCACCAAAGAATGGCCCTGCTGCTCGTTCTAACCCACGGCTTCACGCCTCACGCCTCACGCCTCTCTCCTCACGCCTCACCTCTTAAAACTCTTGCTATACAATCAAACCGTTGTTTTGAGCAGGACTCATGTTTATCGATTACATCACCCTCATGTTGATCAACATGGTGGCGGGGCTAGTGCTCTTAGCGGACTTTGTTTATCGCGGACTAGATGACGGAGCGAATCTCAAGGGCTGGATACCGGGATTTGGGCTAGTGGGCGGTATTGCTCTGGTGACGGGACTGCACATGATTTGGACATGGCCTGTTCCGGGAAGTTTCAATATCTCCTTTGGCGAAACCACCGTCATGTTTGGCTTCTTGTTTACTGCCACCGCAGTTGCGATCGCGCTCAATTGGGATTTACTGACAATCACGATTTATGCATTCTTTGCCGGATTGGCGGCTGTGCTAATCGGCATCCGCATTATCAATCTGGAGCAAACCAATCAGCCCGTTGTCGCAGGTCTCGGCTTTATCCTGACTGGACTCGGTGGCATCCTCGCCGCACCGACGCTGATCTACTTCCGCAGCAGCAAAAGTTGGCGCACCCTGGGCGCAATTGTTCTACTCATCGCGGCTCTCATTTGGGCAATTATTGGCTATAAAGCCTACTGGGGGCATCTGGAAAGATTTAGCGATTGGCAACCTCCAGTTATGCGAGGAAACTAGCCATTCTGGGTATAGTGGAATTTAGGCAAATCCTAACTTTGTTAAGGAAGTCTAATTCTGCTATATCTAGAGAAAAGGCCACGAAAACCTTGTTATATAAGGGTTACGCAGCAAGCAGCAGCTTCATAATTCCGCTGTCAGCTCGTCTGGCACAGGTTAGCATCAAATTAATCTCGGCAGAGTACAGCCGAATTTGTATTGGTTGATGCATTATTAAAGCTAGGATAGTGATTCAGCTCATTGTCGTTTGTTTGAGTTAGCGAGCATCTGCCATTCAGCAAATTTGTTGAACATACATCAACGACATGGGCATAAATGATGAGCCAGAGTCAATCTGGCGATTTCTGTATTTGTAGTTTAATTTAGCGATTGATTGACGAGGTTCCCCGTGGTGCAAGTCCGTCAGCAAGTGTCGGTTCAGCGCGCATCTGGCGCGTATGCGTTGATTGACAGCCTGAAACGACATGGTGTCAAGCACATTTTTGGCTATCCAGGTGGTGCAATTCTGCCCATTTACGATGAGCTGTATAAGGCAGAAGCAGCTGGTGGTATTCAGCACATTTTGGTGCGGCACGAGCAGGGCGCATCCCACGCGGCGGATGGCTATGCTCGCGCCACTGGCGAGGTGGGCGTGTGTTTCGGCACGTCTGGCCCCGGTGCGACCAATTTGGTCACTGGCATTGCCACAGCCCAAATGGATTCCATTCCGATGGTGGTGATTACTGGCCAGGTGCCCCTGCCCGCAATTGGAAGCGATGCCTTCCAGGAAACGGATATTTACGGCATTACGCTACCGATTGTGAAGCATTCCTATGTGGCGCGCGACCCACGGGATATTCCTCGGATTGTGGCAGAAGCGTTCCACATCGCTCAAACCGGACGCCCTGGCCCTGTTTTAATCGACGTACCCAAGGATGTCGGTCTCGAAGAATTTGATTATGTTCCAGTCGAACCCGGCAGCATTCGTCTGACTGGATATCGCCCGACGGTAAAGGGCAACCCACGCCAAATTTTGCAGGCAATTAACCTGATTCGTCAGGCGGAGTCGCCGCTACTGTACGTGGGGGGTGGTGCGATCGCAGCGGGTGCCCATGCCGAAGTGAAGCAGCTCGCCGAGTATTTCCAAATTCCGGTCACCACAACGCTGATGGGTAAGGGTGTTTTTGATGAAAAACATCCTCTATCTGTCGGCATGCTGGGTATGCACGGTACGGCTTATGCCAACTTTGCGGTCAGCGAGTGTGATTTGCTGATTGCGGTCGGTGCTCGGTTTGATGACCGCGTAACGGGCAAACTGGATGAATTCGCGTCTCGCGCCAAGGTCATCCATATCGACATTGATCCCGCTGAAGTCGGCAAAAATCGTGCGCCGGATGTGCCCATCGTCGGCGATGTTCAGCACGTCCTGAGCAATCTGCTAGCGCGCTTGACAGAAGAAAATAATCCGGCCAACCCCAATCAAACGCTAGCCTGGCGCAATCGGATTAACCACTGGCGAGAAGACTATCCCCTCCAGGTGCCTCGGCCTGAGGGAATTATGTCTCCCCAAGAGGTGATCGTGGCGCTAGCTGAGCAGGCTCCCCATGCCTACTACACCACTGATGTCGGCCAGCACCAAATGTGGTCAGCTCAGTTCCTCAAGAATGGGCCTCGCAAGTGGATCTCTAGTGCGGGTCTGGGCACGATGGGCTTTGGGATGCCAGCCGCAATGGGCGTTAAGGTGGCGCTACCGGATGAAGAAGTAATCTGCATCAGCGGCGACGCCAGCTTCCAGATGTGTCTGCAAGAGCTAGGTACTCTGGCTCAGTACAACATTGCGGCCAAGACCGTGATTATCAACAACGGCTGGCAGGGCATGGTGCGCCAGTGGCAGCAGTCGTTCTACGGCGAGCGCTATTCGTCTTCCAACATGGAAGTTGGCATGCCGGACTTCGTGAAACTGGCTGAAGCTTATGGTGTGAAAGGCATGATTGTGGAGCGGCGAGAAGATTTAATGCCTGCGATCGCAGAAATGCTGGCTCACAACGGCCCAGTTTTGATGGATGTCCACGTCAAGCGGGACGAAAACTGTTATCCAATGGTGGCTCCTGGCAAGAGCAACGCTCAAATGCTGGGTTTACCAAAGCCTAAGCAGATGAAGGCGAATGAGCCAGTTTACTGCCCAAGCTGCGATGCTAAGAATCTATCCACCCACAGCTTTTGCCCCGAATGCGGCACTAAGCTATAGCGCAGGTTACTAAAAAAACAAAATCAGCCAGTTGCTCAGCAATCTGGCTGATTTTGTTTTGTCTTGTCTTTGTCTTACCGTAGGGGAAAATGGCCATTTGCCCCTACCAGGCGTTGATCAACTTTGACCAAATCCAACTAGAAAGAACCGAAATTATTTTCTGTGAGAGTCAGGCGCAGCCTGACTCTCACAGAAAATAAAAACTGGTTTTTACAAGCGGTTTTCGTATTAAACGCTAACGGTAGACGGTTCGCGCTTAAAGGACTTGAGAATGCGATCGGCCATTTGCGGTGGCGTCAAGCCCAAATCAATCTTCGACTCATTCGGCGTGGCGTGATCCACCAGCTTATCCGGTACGCCCATGCGGGTAACAGGCACCAGCACATCGTGATCTAGCAGCGTTTCCGCTAGGCCAGAGCCAAAACCGCCGATGATGCAGCCTTCTTCCATTGTGACCACGCGACCAATTTGCTTGGCCAGCGGTACCAACAGCTCGGTATCAATTGGCTTAGCAAAGCGGGCATTGACGACGGTGGCCTCAATACCATGTTCGCTGAGGATTTCCGCCGTTTGCATCGCTGGATAAACCATCGTGCCGTAGCCAACCAGGAGAACATCATCGCCCTGCCGCAGGATCTCACCTTTACCAATCGGTAGCGGTTCCCAGCCTTCTTCCATCAGCGGCACACCCTGACCGCTGCCGCGCGGGTAGCGCATCGCAATTGGCCCATCGGTGTAGTTGATGCCCGTGACGATCATCCGCTGGAGTTCGGCCTCATCCTTGGGAGCCATCAGCACCATATGGGGCAGACAGCGTAGATAGGCGATATCATACATGCCCTGGTGGGTGGGGCCATCGGCACCGACAATTCCGGCGCGGTCGAGGCAGAAGAAGACGGGCAGCTTCTGAATGCAGACATCATGCACAATCTGGTCGTAGCCCCGCTGCAAGAACGTGGAGTAGATGGCAGCGACTGGACGCATGCCTTCGCAGGCCAAACCCGCAGCTAGGGTGACAGCGTGCTGCTCGGCGATACCTACGTCAATATACTGCTGGGGCAGCTTTTCTTGCAGCTTGTTTAATCCCGTTCCGGTCGCCATGGCAGCGGTAATGCCGACAATCTTGGGATTGTTCTCAGCCAGCGTGACTAGGGTTTCGGCAAACACCTTGGCGTACTTGGGTGGCGTTGGCTTCTTGGGCGGAATCGCCTTACCCGTGGACAGGTTGAACGGCGACTGAGCGTGGTAGCCAACCTGATCCTTTTCTGCGATCGCATATCCCTTGCCTTTGGTGGTCGCCACATGCACCAACACGGGGCCAGTATGCTTATGCCCCTCTTTGAAGGTGGTGATCAGCTCAGACAGGTTATGTCCATCTACTGGCCCCATGTAGGTGAAGCCCAGTTCTTCAAACACAGCGCCCACTTTAGAAACGGCGAGCCGCTTCATGCCCTCTTTGACGCGGTTCAGCTCAGGCGTGAGGGACTGACCGACAAAGGGCAGATGCTTAAACTGCTCTTCTAGGTTGTCAGTCAGGAACTGCATCGGTGGGCTGAGGCGCATCTTGTTGAGATAGCGAGAGATTGCGCCCACGTTGGGCGAAATCGACATGTCGTTGTCATTCAGCACCACCATCAGGTTGGTGTGGGGCAGGTGACCCGCGTGATTAATCGCCTCCAGGGCCATGCCGCCCGTCAGTGCCCCGTCACCAATCACGGCCACGACTTTGAAATCTTCGCCCTTCATGTCGCGAGCCATTGCCATGCCCAGTGCCGCAGAGATACTGGTGGAAGCATGACCTGCGCCAAAATGGTCAAATTTACTTTCGGAGCGCTTCAGATAGCCCGCTACGCCATCTTTCTGCCGGAGTGTATGAAATTGGCTGTAGCGGCCCGTGATTAACTTGTGGGGGTAAGCCTGGTGACCTACGTCCCAAAGGACTTTGTCGCGATCCAGATCTAGGGTTTGATAGAGGGCTAGGGTGAGTTCAACCACACCTAAACCCGGCCCCAGGTGACCACCACTGGTTGCCACCGTCTGTAAATGTTTTTCTCGAATCTGACGCGCGATTTGTTCAAGCTGATGGATCGATAGACCATGCAACTGATTGGGATGGGTCAGTTCACTCAGGTGCATAACTGGTGTTCCCTCTCGGTCAATCTATAAAGAATTTTGGAATACCTTATTCACTGTAGAGGATTCAGCGACCGCAAGCAGAAACTAACCAACTTTTTCCGCCAAAATCCGACCAGAGATATTACGTCAAATTAAGCCGAATTCCCGCTGCATCGGACTGCGGCCAGACTTGAAAAAAGATTGATTTTTATGTCAAGGCTTCAACAAATCTTCGGATTTCTTTGAAGATTCCCCCAAATGTCCAGGCGAATAGCCATGATCGAAGCCAGCCGCATCGTTTTTTGCACGGATCTCGACAGATTGCGGCTGATTGAGGGAGTTGGGTTTATAATGAGCTTCGATCTGAGATTTAGTTCATCACTACAGCTCTTCCTATGCGGTTTAGAACTCGTCCACTTGCGATCGCAACTCTCCTGGTTGCGGGTTTGGTCTCTACACCTCGTACAGCCCAAGCCTGGTGGTTTGGCATTGATTGGGACGATGACGAATCCTATCGGGAGTGCGCTGAGGCACTGCTGAAGTACGACGATCTAGAGCCAACTGTGGCAGCTTCTGCTTGTGCCGGAGCACTCGAACCGGAAGAAGTAAGCGAGTGCGTCACGCTGATTGAAGGCGATACCGAAATCGCCCCAGTGGATGCTCTCGCCTCCTGTCGCCGCGTCCGCCGTCCCAATGCGATGGCAGAATGCGTGGTGAATATCAACAATCAACTTGCCTCAGAACCACTCGTGGTCTTGGACAACTGTCGCCGGAGCTTACTGCCCGATCGCTATGCAGAATGTGTAGTTGAAATTGCAGATGCAGCCGATATCTCTGTCGATGAAACCATGCCAGTCTGCATCAGCGCTGGCGATCGTCCCCGTGATTTGGCTCCCAGCTTCATTCCCCGCGTCGATTTAGAACAACCTGATACCCCACTCCGCTTTGCCCCACTGCTTCCACTGGAGTAGTGGAATCCAGCCCACTACAACCACAGTTCTGGAGGGTTAGGGTTTGGCTGGTGCAGCAAAATATGAACGTGTAATCAAATCACTGCAATGGGATGGGTTAAGAACCCTGTGGAGCGATATTGAGGCTCGGAATACACCAGATTGGGATGCAGGAAAAGCTTTTGAATATTTAGTTCTGCGAGCATTTGAGTTAGATGGCGCAGATGTGAAATGGCCCTATCGAGTAAAGCTCTTTGGGGAAGAAGTTGAGCAAATTGACGGTGTTATCTATTGTGCAGGTCTATCTTGTCTAGTTGAGAGCAAAGACTTTGCCAATAGGGTGAATGTTGATGTTGCTCCGATTGCTAAGCTACGTAATCAACTCTTGCGCCGTCCTGCAAGCACAATTGGCCTAGTGTTCAGCCGGACTGGTTTTACAGATCCGGCTCGTCATCTCTCTTATTTCTCACTACCACAAACGATATTGTTGTGGAATGGGCAAGAAATAAAGTATGCGTTAAGGCAAGAAACCATCTGTGAACTGTTAGGTTTAAAGTATCGCGTATGTGTAGAAGACGGATTACCTGATTACGACGTTAGGGAGAGAGACATCCCATGAATGCGTATATCGTCTGCGAAGGAGACTTCGATGCACAGTTACTTCAAGTTGTTTTGCCGAAAGAGCTGTTGAATGAAGTTGAGATCGTTGCGGCTGGTGGACTATCTGCTGTCAAATCGCTTGCTCGTTCTTTACTCGTTCGTCGCCAAGTCCCTATTGCAATTGTTGTAGATGCGGATTCTGTCTCTACAGATTTAGTCCAAGAACGCCGCAATAGTATTGAAGAAATTGTTGAAAGCGTTGCTGTTGATACACCGATTAAGGTTATTCTTGCTGTTCCAACAATAGAAATTGTTTTCTTTCAAAATGGTCTTTTACTGCCTCGTTTATTAGGGTTTGAGCCATCAGAATCAGTTTTGGAATTGGCTACTTCTCAACCGCGAAAAGCTCTGGAGCAGCTATTTTCTGAATCTAGAAATGGCCATAGCCTATCTCAAATCATCAATCAGTTAACAGATACAGACATTGAAATCCTTCGTACGGCTTCAGTAATACAGGAAATCACAAATTTTCTCCAATCCGTACAAGAAATTGCCAAAGCGTCATAGCGCTTTTAATAGTTTGCAAGTCGAGTCCAGTTGCTATTTTGGCGTAACGTAAGCAGCACGTATGGTAGAAGTTGCGATCGCACTCCTTACTCCTCACGCCTTACTCATTTGACGCAAAACTGCGATCGCACTGTAGGAGCTGCGATCGCAAAGGTTAACTATGAATGAAATAAATTTGCTGACGTGAGTTTACTATTGTCCGGCATTTAGAGCGGCATCAGACTCGGACTTGAGATGGGCTTGGCCAACACCTTTTGCTGCAAAGTAGCGGTTCAGCAAAGTGCTCGTAAAGGACAGAACAACTGGGCCTAAGATGAGCGCTAGCAGGCCGTGAACGGCGAAACCAGGCACAAACACGGACGCTAGCCAGAAACAAACGCCGTTGACAACGAGGGAGAATGCTCCCAGGGTCAAAAAGTTAATCGGCAGTGACAGAACCGACAAAACAGGCTTGATCGAGCCGTTGACGACGCCAATGGATACTGCTGCCAACAGTGCTGCTGGGAAGGTTGCGATCGCAACTCCTGGAACAGCCAAATCAACAACGAGCAAACTTAAAGCTGTGACGAGTGTGGTTAATAGGACGCCTAACATGGGGATACCTCCGGGATTCAAATAATAGGGTCATTCAGATTGAGTGATTGGGGCGGTGATGAAGTGCCAAGCCATACAGTCTTAGCTAGCGCTATGCTGCTGGTTGAGCTTCTCATTGTGTTTTGCGATCGCCCAAACCGCGTGAATACTACCGGGAAGCCAACCCAACAGAGTCAGCAGGACGTTAATCAGCAATGTGCTGCTCAAGCCATAGGTCAGGAAGATGCCGACGGGGGGCAGTACGAGTCCAAGGGCATAGCGGCTGAGTTTAATCATGACAGTCTCCATTCGTTAATTAATAGGGTTCAAAACTTGAATCGACAGGGTTCAAAACTTAGCAGTCAGGGTTTGTAACCGTTGCTTGATCTGCTGTTTGATCTGCTGCTCTTTTTGGGCGAACCGTGCACCAGACTCTCCCCATGTCTCGCCCATTTCGGCCTGCTTCCGCTCGAACGGGCTGGGTTGTATCGTCTGCGCTTGCTTGGTCGTCTTGGTGTACCAGGCAGCGGCATCTTTAACTTGCTGCTTACGAGCGGTGTAGCGATCGCCGTACTGCTGCTCTAGTTTTGCATCCAACTTACTGGTCTGCTGTTTCAGTTCAACGGATTGACGCTGGGCAAAGGTCAAGAATTCCAGTTTTAGCGCCTTGAAGACGGCTGCCAGAATCGACTTAATGTTTGACGAAGACGATGGGGCTGAACTGTTTTGATCAGCGCTGTTTTGAGTTGCCTGATCTTCTGCTTGCATCGTTGCGGCAACTTCCGTCAGCGTCTCTTTCGTAATGGTGCGAAATTCGCCAGCACTTTGCTTCACTTCAGCGAAGGTTTGAGTCAATGCCTTTTTCACAATTTCTTGGATGCGCTGTGTTTGCAGAGCTTCCTGGTCAGCTTCAACTTCTTCACCCTCTAAATTGGGTGTTACTTCCAGGGTCGTAGGCTCCAAGTTTGTGGTCGTCGTTTCGTTCATCAGTTCCATTTCATTGTTTGGCTCAGTCATGGGGGGTTCTCTCTTCAGGTGTCTTCGGTTGACACATTCATCCTCACAAATCTCACCTGAAATCTCTGGTGGGGTTTACCCGCAGAACTACCGTAGAAACTCCCAACCAGTAGGGATTGCCTAACCAAACGGACGGTTAACTCTCTCCTAATGTCCACCAGTGCGATCGCACTTCCCAATCCTCTTAATCTGCGATCGCACTGTCCAAAATCAGAGCAAGTAAAATAGTGTAGTCAGCGGGTTTCTCTACTTCCCACGGAAATAGTTATAAAAATGCCAGCTAGGGATCTCTATCACGATGCAGTTAAGTCCGCTTTGATTCAAGACGGATGGTATATCCTTGCTGATCCGTATCGAATTCAATACAAAGATGTTGACTTATATGCTGATCTGGCGGCTGAGCGTCCAATCGCGGCTGAACGGGCAGGGCAGAAAATTGTCGTTGAGATCAAAAGTTTTGTTGGCCGATCTTTGATGACTGATTTTCATCTAGCCGTAGGTCAGTACAAGATCTATCAAATGCTGCTTGAAGAGACGGCATCTGAATATGATCTGTATTTAGCAATTGATGATATTACTTACACCAATTTTTTTCAGCGTGACGGAATCGATTTTCTGGTTCGTACAAGTGGCATCAAGTTTTTTGTGGTCAATATTGATGAACAGGAGATTGTGCAGTGGATAAACTAACTCTGTATCGTCAAATTATCCAAAAAATTCTAATTGAGTACCGAGATTGGGCGGCAGGGGCTAATCAAGACGGTGTGCAAGAGTGTGTGTCTTTTGATGAAGAACGCGACCATTACTTCTGGTTTAGCGTGGGTTGGAAGGGTAAGCAGCGAGATTTTGGCGTAACGGTATACCTTCGCATTAAAAACAATAAAATTTGGATTGAGGAAGACTGGACAAAGCAGGGAATTGCTAATGATTTGTTGGATGCTGGTGTATCTGCTGACGACATTGTTCTGGGCTTTCAGCATCCGAGTAAGCGTCCGCTGACTGAATTTGCAACAGCATAATGCGATCGCACTTCCTATTCCCAACATCATCAAACTGCGATCGCACCTTCCACCCCTTTAATCTGCGATCGCACTTCCCAATCCTCTTAATCTGAGATCGCACCTTCCACCCCTTTAATCTGCGATCGCACTTCTTGCGTAGGGTGTGTAGAGCGAAGCGAAACGCACCAAAACAATGAAGGGATAAAATAGTGCGTTCCAAGAATGTAGATGCTATGACTAACAAAGGTTGTGTTGTGAAACGCAATCTATGAGAACTGCGATCGCACTTGTCTCATAATAGACAGCATCCCTGAAAAGAAATACGTGTGTCAGTCTCTGTCCCTAAATCAGTAGCTACAATTCGCTAACTTAGCCTAATGAGTGCTCAAAGTTCTATCCAAACTGAATATCCCCACATTGTCCTCAATCAAAACCAGGTTCCGGTTATTTCTGGTACGACGATGAAGGTTGTTGAACTGGTGATGGCACAGCGGGCTTATGGATGGACGCCTGAAGAAATTCAAATCAACCATCGCTATTTGAATATGGGACAAATTTATGCAGCACTTGCATACTACTGGGATCATCGCGAAGCACTAGACCAAGACATTCAACAACGAGATTCATATGTCGAAAGCGTAGAACAGCAATCTCAAGAAACCCCCTTTGTTGCGAGGCTAAAACAACAAGGGCTTATGTCATGAGTCTTGCGCTTTACATGGATGAAAACGTTCATGGAGCCATTACGAACGGTTTACGACAGCGCAATGTAGATGTCTTGACGGTGCAAGAGGACAACCGCAGCGGCATTTCCGACCCTGAAGTATTGGATCGGGCTACTGAACTACAGCGGATACTGTTTTCTCAAGATGACGATTTGTTGGTGGAAGCCAAAGCACGGCAGACTCAAGCGATTCCGTTTCCGGGCGTTGTGTTTGCCCGTCAATCTCGGGTTTCTATTGGCCGATGCATTCAAGACCTTGAACTAATCGCTACATTAGGCGAGTTGGCAGAATTTGAAAGCCAGGTGCAGTTTTTGCCATTGTAGTTCTCGCGTAGGGTGTCTAGAGCAAAGCGAAACGCACCGAAACAATGAAGGGATAAAATGGTGCGCTCCAAGAACACAAGTGCTATGACTAATGAAAGTTATACTGTGGGGCATACCTTGCAAGATTCTTGATTACTTATGGATAGTATTTTCGAAAGCATCTCCGAAAGAGAAAATTCTCATAAATTGAGGCGGCAATGGGGTGATGAATATCGTATATATCCCAATCTCAACTTTCTCAACGTCTTCAAACCTAATACGATAAGGAAGCATTTTTCACTTACGGATAGAGAATTTGATTTTCTCAAAAAAACTGATATCGATTACACAATATGTGATTGGGGAGATAGACCTTTATTATGCATAGAATTTGATGGTCTCCAGCAAGGATTTAATATTGGAACTAAGTACTACACCGCAAACCCTAAAAATTTATCGAGGAAGAAAAATTTTGAGATGAAGCTAAAAATCTCAGAAAAATTCTCAATACCGCTTTTTATTGTTGGCTCTCAGCATTTCAAGAATATTTCTTCACATATTAAGCTAACTATAGTAGATGGAGTAGTTAGCCATGCAGTGGCTATCAGAAAATTTGAAGATTCATTTAAGAAAAATGCTGTCTCTACGAATGTTTTCAATACCTTCTCCAATCCTGATAACCTAAGCCTACATGAGAAAAACCTAATTGTCTTGAGATATTATGACCACCAACCTCCTGAGGAATTATGCACTCATAAAATCCTGTGGAAGAACAATCCTATAGTTCATAAAATTAGAGAGTTTAGGAAGACAGCAAATGAAAGCGGAGATTTATGGGAAATGACAGAAAAAATAATTCCAGATATTACCCCTACAAGTGTGAAGGCAAAATGCACTATTCGTTCTTTAAGACACTTTAAAGATTACGAGTTTATCGGAGAAGTTTCAATACCCAAGTTCGGAAACTGTAAAATTCCTGATATTAAAAATGATGAGTTGAATTTAGATTGGCTAGAAACTTTAGCGGGAATAAATAAGTTGGAGTACAGTTTTCTGGCAAAACATCTTTCTAAAGTACTTGCATGGAACAATTACGTAAAGCAACTAGAAGAACTTTCCAACAAATCAATTCAGTGAATGCAGGCGATCGCAAATCACCTCTGTCGGGTTGAAGCATAAAATCCGACAAACCCCTTTATTTTATTTTTGGGGTGAAAAGTGCGATCGTTTGGGATGAGGAGCGCGATCGCACGTTTCACTACTTTTTAATTAATTACTCTTCGTCGGACGGAACGCATTTAGAAAGTTGATAAACGGGTATAAATTCCGCGATTGCACCCAAAGTTTCCCCTGTCCCGAAAAGCGGCAAACAAAACCCTCTCCACCCAAAACCCCTGTCCGGAGATTCTTCCACGAGAGGCCACCCATAACCTCCACCGAATAATCCAGCGTATCTTCAAAGGCCACAATGTAGCCCGTATCCACGATGTAATCCCCTTGCACAGGCACTTCAATAATGCCGCCAAACGACGAAAACCACAGATCGCCCGTCCCCGTCATCCGCAAGAGAAACAGCGACTCGCCACTAAAGAAACCGCGAAAACCTTGGAACTGGGCATCAAGCTGCACCGTTGGGTCAGAAGCCACAAACGCCGACGATTGCAGCATAATTGACCGACTACCATCCAGCCGATAGTGCCGGATGTCTCCTGAAATTCCGGGCGCAATCCACAGTTTTCCAGGCTTGCCCTTAGCCGTAAACTCGCTCAAAAAGAGAGACTCGCCGCCCAGCATCCGGCCCAAGCTGCGGCCTAGCCCCCCTTTCACCTTCGACTTCATCTCAATCCAGGGATCCATGCCCGCCATCGCGCCCGACTCCACCACTAGAGTTTGATTCGCCCGGAGCTGCACCATCAGCGATGCATAGGCAGGAGAATGTTCAATTTTGTAAGCCGTTTCAGTTGCCATGAGGGGTTCCTAATTCCAGATTTGTAGAGAGCTGTGTGCTGAGAATTTTGGATTTTAGATTTTGGATTTCGAGAACTGAGGATCGAGTGCTGAGAATTTTGGATTTTAGATTTTGAGAATTGAAAATCGAGCGACCTGGTTACAGGGCGAATGCCATTCGCCCCTACATGCACGTGTTACGCCTCACTCCTCACTCCTCACCTCCTCACTTAGCGCGGCGGTAATTTACTACCAATTTGCTGCCCAAAGGATCCAGGATTGTGGGTTTGGCAGTAGAGTTTGCCCCGGCCTCGGAATCGACAGACTAGCCCTTCGCCGCCCAGGATTGAGCCAATCCAGCCAGCGCCAGCTTTGGTGATGGAAAAGTCGAGGGTGCGCTCGAAAGCGACAATATGTCCCGTATCGACAACGTATTCGCCATCGACATCCACGGTGTAAATGCCGCCGAAGGCGCTGAGGAAGACAACGCCCGCGCCGCTAATCCGCAGCCAAAAGATCGCTTCGCCAGAAAAAAAGGACTTTAGTCCCTGAAATCCCAGGTCAATGTCCACACCTTTGGTACTCGCCATGTAGCCCGTCGATTGCACAACGAGTTCCGTAGAGCCGTCTAGGTGATAAGCCAAAATATCACCCATGAGACGGGGCGCTAAATAAATCTCGCCGGGGCCAGCTCCGGAGCGAAACACGCTGAGGAAGAGCGATTCTCCGGCCATCATTCGTTTGAGACCAGCCATGATGCCGCCGCCTTTACCTTGGCGCAGGGTGGTGCTTGCCTGAATGAAGCCGCTCATCGAAATCATCGATCCGGCTTCAGCGACGATTTCCTCTTGGGGAGCCATCTGAATATGTGCGATCGCGCTGTCCGGCTGGTGTAAAAGCTCGTATTTCATAATTGGGTTGCCTAGATGTTACCAGGGGATGTTGCCAGGAATGGAACGAAGCAGAACTAACGCAGCTTGGGTCGCAAGAATCGCACCAAACCATCCACACTGCGGGATTGGAGATAAATCGTGCCTGTGCCGCGTAAGCGGTTCACTAGCCCTTCTCCGGACGTGACGGAACCCACCAGCCCACCCGCTAAACCAATGTTCATTTTGATCGTGGGCGGATAAGCAACGAGGTGTCCGCTATCCACCACAAATTCCCCATTCACCTGATATTTTTGGATGCCACCGTAGGCTCCAAACAGCAGCAGTCCTGGGCCTTTGACGGTCAGCCGAAACAGGCCCTCACCTGCAAACAGACTAGACAAGCCAGCCAACTGCACGCCCAGCTTGGTGGTGGTGCTGCTGGCAATATACGCTCCCGGTTGCAGACAGAGTGTTTCACCCGATTTTAGTTGCAGCACCTCAACATCGCCGATGGTGGATTGCGTCAAAACCACTTCCAGAGGCTGACTGGTTTGGTTCTTAAAAACGTTGACGAATAACGACTCTCCCCCAAAAAACTTCCGCAGGAGGGCTGGGATCAGCCCTCCCGAAAATTGGGTGGTCATGGTCAAGGCACCATCCATGCTGGCCATTGCACCAGCTTCGGCGATGATCGATTCCCCCGGCTGGAGGGTCATAAAGGCTGTGGCAAAGGCTGGCTTATAGCGAATCTCGTACCTCATGATTTCTCTCTTTGGGCAGTTGCCCTACATGACGCTCAGCGACTCTAGTTTGCCAACAAATTCAGCGGATGTCAGAGCTTCTTAATGAAAGTCCAAACCGGATATTCGTGACTAACGCTAAAAGCTGATTAATGATTGATTGCGGTGCGTTACGCTTCGCTAAAGGCACCCTACGCCTCTCTCCTCACGCCTCACTGTTAATCCTCATCCAACCCCGGTCTCGGCATCGGTGCAATTCGCGGTCGATTCAACTGCCGCAGCCACCAGCCACCAATCACACCGATGATCAGCCAGATCCAGCCCGTGAGCGATTGCAGTAGTAAGAAACCGCCAATGGCAAACATTGCGCCAAACAGCAGCATCAGTGCCGCGATTGATTGCAGAACGTTGAGACCCAAGTCTTGAGCTGGAGCGATACCCGTTCGAGCGCGCTGGCGGTTCCAACCGGGGCCAGGGGGGCGCACTTTGCTGTAGAACCGATCTAGCGTTGCGTCCGTCTCTGGCGGCGTGAGCAGCATGGCCGCAATCCAGATTATGGCTGTAATCAGCGACGTGACCAAGAGCCGTAAACCAAAATCCTCAATGGTGAGCAGAGGGACAACGCTGGTGATCAGGCCAATGACAAAGCCACCGATCATAGCTGCAAGTTCCGCCGCTGCATTGATCCGCCACCAGAACCAACGCAGAATCAAAACAATGCCGGGGCCAGTGCCAATGGCAATTACCAAGCGAAATACGGTCGCTACATCCTCTGCCGTGAAAGCTGCGATCGCACCAATCACCGTCACAATCACCGATGCGATCCGACCCGATAACACCAGTTCCGCTTGGCTAGCATTCGGTCGCATGAAGCGAGCATAGAGATCATTAGTTAAGTAGGACGCGCCCCAGTTAATCAGCGTCGATACCGTACTCATAAACGCGGCAATCAGCGAGGCGACGACAATACCGAGTAGCACGGGCGGCAAAAAGTCAGCCATCAGCAAGGGATAACCCAGTTCGCGGTCGTCCAGATCCGGATAAACCACAATGGCAACCAGAGCCACCAGAATCCAGGGCCAGGTGCGAATCACGTAGTGCAGAATATTGAAAAACCAGGCTGATTTTTCGGCCTCCGCTTCATCCTTGGCCGCAATCATGCGCTGAATGAACTCGCCGCCGCCATCGCTGCGCCGAAACGCCCACCACTGAATGAACACATAGGCAAAAAAGGTGCTGATGCTGATGCCTGCGGCCTCGCTCCACTGGATTCCTCCAGCACTGACATTAAACGGTAAGAAGGAGAGCGCATCCTGCTCGGTGAATGCCTGCGCCTGTTCGACTAGGGGACGAATGCCCCCGACGCTGCTAACGGCTGCGATCGCAACGATAATTGCGCCAAACAGCGCCAGGAAAAACTGAAAGAAATCCGTCGCCACCACGCCCCAAAGCCCCGAAAAGCCAGAGTAGAGTAGAACCAGCGCACTGACTCCAATCACACTCCAAATCTTGCCGCTTTCGCCTGGATTAAAGCCGAGACTTTGCCAAAGCTGAAGCGCATCCACGACTTTCACCATCGCCAGCATCGCGTAGCCAATGCCAATGCAGTTAATCGGCACAGCAAACAGAAACGCTTTCGTGCCCCGTAGAACAGCCGCCATCTTGCCGCCGTAGCGTAGTTCGGTCAGCTCGGCATCAGTCAGCACTTCCGAGCGTCGCCACAGCCGCGAGAACACATAAATCATAAACACATGGGCAATGGCAAAACTCCACCATTCCCAGTTGCCCGCGATGCCGCGCGTGCCGACGACGCCTGCAATATACAGCGGCGTGTCAATCGAGAACGTCGTAGCAGCCATACTGGTGCCCGCTAACCACCAGGGCAGCGATCGCCCAGACACAAAGAAATCTACCAGACTGCCTGATGCCTTACGAGACAGAAATAACCCCAGTGCAAGAGTCAAAACCAAGTAGATCAGGACAATCAGCCAATCAATCAACAGCATAATTTTCGAGCTTTTCTCAGACCGTTATTGCTAGCAGTCATCATCGCATCATGGCTGGAGTTATGGGGGATGGTGTTGATAAATTCAAATAGTGAGGGGAGCGAAACGCATTGATGGGGGGAAAGGGCTGTAGAGGTTGTAAAGGGCTGTAAAGGGCTGTAAAGGCAAGGGAGGTAAGGGAGTTGTAAGGGTGTGTTGAAGCGAAGCGAAACGCACCGGATTAGGGTGTCACGGGAGGCAAGGTATGAGGGTTGAGTTTTTAATTTTGAATGTTGAGTTTTGAATCAAGTCAATCATTCAAAACTCTTCACTCCTCTCGCCTCACTCTTCACTTTTTAAGCGCTGAGGACTGAGCAAAGAGGGTCGCCATACGTGCCCTCTCTCATTTTTGTTTACACAGTAAAATCGGCGACCTCCGCGTGGGAGCCGCCGACTCTTATGAGCATTGATTGATTAACGTTATGTCACGGTCAATATGTTAACGACCAACAAAAAATCCGTTAGGCTTCTTTGTCCCAAAAGGTCTTAGCCTGCTGAAGAGCAGCCTGGCCAATGTTATAAATCACCCAGCCGATAGCGAGCGCGAGTGGAGCAAAAACAACTAAGACACGCCAGTCCATTGCTAAGAATCCTCCTAATAAGTTTCTTAAACAGTTCTCATACTTTATTTTTAGCTCATTTACCGCGTTTTGGAAATGCTCACGATCAAAATGTTTGCGTGAAATCAGCGACATGCTTTATATCTGAGCTGTTTCAGTTGCGGCTGCGTCAGGGGACAAAAATCCTAAATCGTGGCCTGTCCCAGCATGAACTCGCGCCAATTTCTCATATTTTTCGGCGTGGTGAATTAAATCAGCCGTTTCTTCTAAGGAAAGTTGACGCAGGACTTTGCCAGGAATGCCAACCACAAGGGACTGCGGCGGGATATTTTTGGTCACGACTGCGCCTGCACCGATAATGCTGCCTGATCCGACCCGCACACCGTTCAGCACCACGGCACCAATGCCAACCATGCTGCCCCGCTCGATATGGGCACTATGGACAACCGCGCGGTGACCAATCGTTACATAATCTTCCAAAACGGTGGGCTGTCCCGGATCGCCATGCAAAATCGCGCCGTCTTGCACATTTGTGACTTTCCCGATGTGAATGGCTTCGACATCGCCGCGCACAACCGCGCCGTACCAAATGCTGGCTCTCTCTGCGATCGCAACTTGCCCCACGACCGTGGCATTGGCCGCTACAAAAGCCGCAGCAGACAGATCGGGTTCAGGCCAGTGGTCAGTTATTACGTTATTCATTACAGCTCAGCCAATAGCTTCACAACAATTCCGGGTTTGCAGCAGATTTCCGGCTGCTGCAATGATACGATGCGGAGAACTCCCTGAGGAGCAGAGCGCCCCCGTTATAATAAAGCCACCGAGCCTCATCGATTCTCGGCGCAGAATCGGTGGATTTTGCTCTCGTTGCGGTTCGTCTGATCCGAATTTAGAGATTTCAATGAGTAATTCTGCTCTCCAGTACCCCATCTTTGGGCCTGAAATTCAATGTCCTCACTGTCGTCAGACGATCCCCGCCTTGACGCTGACGGATACTTATTTATGTCAGCGGCACGGTGCGTTCGAAGCCAATCCGAAAACTGGCGAGCTGGTGCATTTGCAGTCGGGGCGTCACTGGCGACGCTGGGATGAAGATTGGTATCGTCAGCACACGCATCCAGATGGCATTCGATTTGAAATTCATGAAGCGCTGGATCGGCTGTATACCCAGGGCTATCGGGCTACCCGGATTATCATCGCTAAGCGCTATCGGGATTTAATTCAGTCTTATTTAGAACGCAGTGCACCTTGGCGGGGTCAGATTGATACGACTAAACCCAAGCTCTATGGTCTGCCTGTAGAATTCAGCCCTGATCCTCAAGAGGAACCCTGCTGGGATGTAATCAACTTTGACTTAGAGAAAGAACCGGGTGCGCCCGTTCGCTATCCCTATTTTCGTCTATTCGAGTAAAGCCTTCTATAGAGACGAGTTTCGACACTCACTTTACGTTAGACCCACCACTTAACGACTAAATCCGCCTTTCCTATCTTGTCAAACAACAAAGCAGTGAACGCTATGTTGCACCACATTTCGGTTCGCACGGCAGATATTCATCGCGCGATCGCATTTTATGAACAGCTCGGCTTTGAGGTGAATGAGCGATTTACCACAGGTATGACGCTGGCCTGCTGGATGGAGGGCTTAGGTGGTCGCATTGAGCTAATCCAGGTGCCAGAGCCGCGTCCTGCCGCCGATGCTTTTGGTGATGAGCACTATACGGGCTATTACCATCCGTCGTTTGATCTGACGCGGATAACAGACGATTTGCCGCAGTGGATCGATCGACTAATTGCTAAATTTAAGCAAGCCGCTCAAGAGCAGCCGGAGCAGCTCAACCCGCTGCACGTTCTGCTGGAGCCAACTCAGCAAATGATCGGGGAGCATGTTTATGAGGTGGCTTTTATTGCCGACTCGGATGGCCTGCCGCTGGAATTAATTCGAGTCATGAAGTAATGCACTAGCGTTCCCGTTTGGAGGGCATTCTAAAAGGACAAGATATCTAACCTTGAAAACATCCGGTAGAGACAGGTTTAGGCGATAACGTGCGATCGCAAATCAGACGGATCAACAAAACTTGCCCCTACAGTAGGTCATATTTTTGATAGTGCATCCAACGGATCAACATTCAGCGAGAGAATTGCATGTCAGGCAGTCCGGCGACACCGTTTAGCGATAATTGGACGTATTTGAAGACCGAGCTTCAGTGGCTAGAAAAATTGCTGATGCTTGCGATCGCACGGCGGCGACAGGATGACAAAGTCGTCAATCGAATCTCCAAAACGCCCGCCGATAGGGCGACGAGCCACTGGTGGCAGGGCTTAGTCACCTTTGACCAGCAGCCTGCCTATGACGAAGCTCCAGCGAAGCAGGCCATGCTCAAAACGGCCATTGCCAGCAGCACTAACAAACCTGGCTACCAGCAGCAGTTGGAGGCTCGGATTCAGGCTAGTCACCAACAGGGCATTCTGCTCGGTTTGCCGCTGCTGCGCGATCAGCTTGGGCTGAGCCAGTTTGAAAAAAACATGGTGCTAATGGCGATCGCCCCGGAAATTAACCAGCGCTACGCCAAGCTGTATCAGTCTCTGCAAGCGGTTGGCCGCAACTGTGGCTACGAGCTGCCGACGGTCGATCTGGCCCTGCGGCTGCTCTGTCGCAACGATCAAGAATGGCGGGCAGGCCGTATGCAGCTCTCATCCGACGCGCCGCTGCTGCGACAGGGCATTTTGGAATTCTGCTATGACGCAGAGGAAACGCTGCTCAACTATCGGTTAAAGCTCGCTCCCGACTGGGTGAATTATCTAATTGCCGATCCGCCTACGCTGGCACAAATTCGCGGTTTGCTGAGGGATAATCCACTGCCACCGCCATCATCGGCGATTCCCTCGACTCGGTGGCAGGATTTGGTCTTGCCCGCCGAGCTAGTGGCGCAGGTGCGATCGCAATCTTCTGTCCTCAGGTCGGAAAACTCTAAGACTCAAACGGGTCGGATTCTGCTGCTGACTGGACAATCTGGCAGCGGCAAAACCGCGATCGCAGGTGCGATCGCAAATGAACATCAGCAACCGCTATGGCAGGTTGATTTGGCAACGTTATCGATTACCGAGCAGCAGCAGCTTTTGCAGAACGCTAACTTTCAAACCGCTCCAGTCGTGGCAATCGACTCGGCGCATCTCTGGTTTGGCCGTCAGTCGGCTCAATCGGTAAGCTATCGGCACCAGCAGGGAGCGGCTATCGAGTCCGAATCGATTGATTCGGCTTGGGTAAACCGTTGGCTAACTCAGCGCCAGCAAACAACAGGCATCACGCTCCTGACCACTCATTTTCTGCAAAGTATTCGCCCCACTTGGCGGCAGCAGTTTGATCAGGTGGTGCAGCTTGCCCTGCCCGATGTCACCATTCGTCAGACGCTGTGGCAGCGATACCTGTCTGACACTGAGGTTGACGCGAATTTTGACTGGTTCAATTTAGCTCGTAAGGTCAAACTGACGCCTGGAGAAATTGAGATAGTTGCTCAAAGTGCGATCGCGCTGGCTCAGCTTGATCTGTCAGTCATCCAGTGGCCGCACGTTCAGCAAGCCCTCCAACAGCACGGCCATCGGCGCAGCCAACGTTAGACATCCCACTGTAGGGGCGGGTTTAGCTTCAATGACCACAATTACTTCTGAAGATTGCTATTCTCCAAAACGTAGGTTGGCAAACCATCAATGCTGGTTTGATTCTTGTTTTTCCAGTATTGATGAATGCCCGATTCGCCTTTCTTTTCTGCCCATTCCACCAAGGTTTCGCGCTCTTGCTGAAATTCGTAGAGCGGCACACCATAGCCACAGGAGGTCTGAGCCGACTCAACAGTCTGCACAATGATTTGTCGAATTCCAGGCACCTGTTCAAAATGCTGTAGCATCTCATCCCAATCGGGACTATTCGGGGAAACGACGCGACCCGTGCCGTACAGTCTTAAAATCAGCGGCTTTTTGGTGAAGCTGCAAAACATAATGGTTAGCCGCCCATTCTCATGCAGATGAGCCGCCGTTTCGTTGCCGCTGCCCGTCAAATCTAGATAGGCCACTGTCTGACTGTCTAAACAGCGAAAAGTATTAATACCTTTTGGGGATAAGTTAATCCGACCCTCGTGAGGAGCCGTGGCCGTAAAAAAAATATGCTGCTTAGCAATAAACTTTTGCAGATCGGAATCAAGTTCGGTGTAAAACTTTGCCATCGTGATTGGCCGCTGTAGTTACCATGACGCCGTACAAGCACACGCTGCTTGAGGCTCGTCAATTATAGCGTTCGCCCTACAACATCTAAAGATAATCCCGCAGAAAATCAAGCGGCTCGTCTTCCCAACAGGGTTCTGGCCAGCGGATCAGGAGGTTCCGAATCACATCCGCCTCAATTTCCTGAATGTGATCATGGTCAAAATATTCCGATAGCGCCTCTATATCGCGCTCCCTCAGCGGCATGAGCGGGGCTGCATGCTCTAGTTCATAGGATTTTGACAGCCAAGATTGCGATCGCAATTCCGTCTCCTGACGTGTCCAAGACGTAGATGATCGAGGTCGCTTTTTCGTGGCGGCTTGAGTGCTGAATTCAATCAGCTCTTGAACAAAGGTGTCTTGTTCCTCGTGAACAGAGGGAGGATACATGAATATGCTCCATGGGTAGAAACTGCATTCAACTCACGGTAGAACCAGTGATGGGCAGGTCAATCTTGCCCTGATGGATGTAGATTGCCTCAATTGCCCCTAAGCTGACGAGCGGACAACTTCAGCAACTCAACATCGAAATTGAGGTTGAAATTGAGGTTGCCCAAACGAGCTATGGCCTCACCTAATCAACCAATAAAACCAGTCGGTAGCGATAGTGAGGTCGCGATTTTCTGTAGCGTCGGCAAGCCCACACAACAAAAACCGTTACCTTTGAGAACTACCCGTCAGTTTTTGTAGAAGGGATCGCTGTCGCGGTCACAAAAACCGTTCTGGAATTTACAGCCAGATTTGGAATGCAGATAGCTCTGGTGGGCTGAGTTGGCGATCCACTCTATTTACTACAGCCGAATCTTAAATAATTCTCTAATCTTACTTTGCTGGTTTGCAAACCGTACTCAGCTTAAAAGCTGAAATTCGCACGGAAACCATTAGCTAAAGCAATCTCAGCCAGTTGACGTAGACGCGAAACCCTGAGGAGTATGGACGAAAGGACTGAAATCGGAATCAACAGGGAAATTGGAATTCTGAGCTTCCACTAGTAATAGCCTAAGTGAATTTTTGGAAAATTGCCAAATCGTACACAATCTGGTTATAAAATGCCAAACTATCGGCTCGTGAAACCACGGAGCCGCTGCTCTCTGGCAGGCTACATTTATGGGATTTGGGATTGCTGGTTTTAAGTATGAGCTGTGATGTGGAGGCGATGTCTCCACATCACAGCTCATACCCAGATGAATACCCAGACGAAGCAATGCCACATCTATAGCCGTAGCAGATCGATCACAACATCAGGCCAACCTGAAAATCTCAGATATTTGAACGCTTTCCGGCTGCCCTGATGTCTTAACTTCTGCATGGCAGGGTAGATTTATTAGATTCATTAGATGCAATTAAATGTTTTGCATCCACCGTCCTGCGATCGCACTTAAAATCACTACGCCAAATGCAAGCCGATACCAGACAAATACCCAGGTGCTGTGGCGCTGTAAAAACTTGATCAACCATGCGATCGCAAGATAGGACGAAACCAAAGCGGCAATCAATCCAGCGGCTAATGGTAGCGGGTCGATAATGTTCCAGCCAGTAGTGAACAGCGTCGGTAGCTCAACCAGACCCGCCAGGGTAATCGCTGGAATACCGAGCAGGAATGAAAATCGGGCCGCTGTGGAACGCTCCAATCCGAAGAAAAGTCCCGCTGTCAGCGTGGAGCCAGAGCGAGAAACGCCTGGCACGATCGCTAGGGCCTGCGCTAGACCGACAATGATGCCGTCGCGCATGGTTAACGCCTGAAAGTTGCGCTTACGCTGCCCGACCATCTCAGCAACACCGAGCAGAAGCGCCATCACGATTGACGCAACTGCGATCGCACCCATGCTGCGAATGGGAGATTCATCGAGATTAGGGACGAACGCTTTCAGCAATAATCCCAAGACCACAATCGGCAACGTTCCTAACAGGATGCCTAAACCCAGCCGAAAGTCAGTTGATTGATAGTCACGTTTTGCGATCGCTCTCATCATGCCGCGAGTCACTTGGGTCAAGTCCGCCCAGAAGTACCAGAGAATGGCGGCAATACTGCCCAGTTGAATAACGGCTGTGAACGCTACACCCGGATCGCCCCAGCCCAGCAGAACGGGAATAGCCTTAATATGCGCCGTACTGCTGATGGGTAAGAATTCAGTTAATCCTTGAACTAAGCCAATCACAATCGCTTGAAACATCGTGATTTCTGCCGTCGCTTGCTCAGCCGCTTGACTCACTTGAGCAACCAGGCCCGCCATTGGTACGAAATGCATGAATTCCATCCGCTTGAATCGCTTGTCAGACTAAACAATAACCGACTTGAAAACAAATCTGTCGCCTGATCTCTTTTCCTAGCGCACTGCGCCGTAAGCGATCATAACGGCCCTGGCACAATGCCCCAAGTTCTCCAGAAAACATCAAATGCATCCTTCACGCTTTCTACGGTTATGAAGCTAAAGCTTTAAAGAAACTTAAAAAGCGAAGATCACTGCTTTTGTTCTAAAACACCGCCAGACAAATAAATAAAGCGACCTGAAGATTAGGCATATATAGGGATTGAGCATTCTGAAGATTCGCGCCATAATTTACGCCTAAGGATGCCCCCCTAGGGGATATGCCTGTGCTATATTGTTACAAATCATGAATTAAATTTAATCTTAAATTGTCTTCCTACTCGCGCCAAACCTCAATCGATTACTCGGCACGCCTGGGCAACTGGGCGCTAGAGCTTGCCAGCCGCTTTGGTTTAAGTCAAAATGTTCGAGTTTTTGCTGCTGCCAGTTTTCTGGTAACAGTGCCCGTATTTATCCAAGCTCCCCTCGTCCGGACATCACCCTGGATCAGCGTCATTTTTACGGGAATTTGGATCGGACTCAGCCTTGCGTTTCTCAATCGTCCCTTTGAACGAACCTGGGGCGATTTGCTGTTAGGGTTTGCCTGGACATGGTTGGCAGGCTCGATCTATTGGGGTTGGTTGAGATGGGAACCAACGCTACATCTACCGATTGAGGCGATTGGTTTACCATTTGCACTTTGGGGCATGGGACAACCTCGCTTAAAAGTAGGCAGCTATTTCTACCTTGGATCGCTGTTTGGCACGACGCTAACCGATGTCTATTTCTACATCGTCAATGTCATTCCCCAGTGGCGACAGCTCATGCAGGTAGAACCGAGTATGGTGCAGCCCGTTTTTCAATCGGCGCTGGCTCAGGTTCACACCACCTGGGGCATTGGTTGGGCGGCTATGTTGATTGGTTTGCTGCTCAGTGTGGGTGCGATCGCACTTCAGGGTCGCCGTCCGCACTGGTGGGCTTTCAGCGGTGCAGTGCTCAGTACAATTTTGGTTGACGGTTTATTTTGGTTTGCCGCCGTTGCGGCCACATAATGCTTCCTGCTCGGATGCTAGCTTTCAATGAAAGCAGTCCTTAAGCGGTCATGATCTTTGATGGCGTTGGTGGTGCCAACGCCATCAAAGATCATGACTTGTATACAACTAGCCAATAAATAGCCTTAATAATCTTTATTTCAAGTCTCTAAAGAGCATAAACTTTTAAGTGAAGCACGTTAGACGAGCTAGTGGAGTGAAGTTAAGATAGGCGGAAGTATACTGATCTAAATCAAATCTAAACAAGGCTTGGCTCCCCTGGTAATTTTTAGCAGTGGACTGATCAGGATGCATGGTTAAAGCTTAAGAATATTGTGGTTTGACGATTAGGCGTGACTTCAGCATTCACTCCGCATTTGATTTTGATTACAGAGACCGGCAAACGCTATCTAGCGCTTGCCGGTAGCAACTGTTGGACAATTGGGCGCAGCGATGACAACAACTTCGTTTTGCCCGATCGCTGGATTTCGCGTAATCACGCCATGCTACAGTGCATGGAAAATGGCGATTTTTACCTGATTGATCTCGGCAGTCGCAATGGTTCATTTGTCAATGGTCGTCGGGTCAGCGTGCCCGTTGTGCTGCGTAATGGCGACCACCTCACCTTCGGCCAAACCGAGCTTGAGTTTTACTGCCCCGCCCTGCCATCCGACACCCATACCGTCTCAGATGACAGCAGTTCCCAGGATTTTACGGCCACAGCTTCGCTGCATGTGCGTCGTTTGATTTCGGTCATGGTGATCGACATTCGCGGCTTCACCGTCATGACGCGCCAGCTTGATGAGAAAGTCCTTAGTGAAGTGATTGGCACTTGGTTCCGACGAGCCGGAGACATTATTCGTGAATACGGCAGTTGGGTCGATAAATACATTGGTGACGCCGTGATGGCGGTGTGGATTCACGGCCCTCAGGGTGTTAGCGAAGACGAGGCCATTCGGATTATGCGAGCTATCAGCGCCCTGCATAAGATGACCAGTCAACTGCATCGCATGTACCCCCTACCTGCTCCCATTCGAATTGGGGCAGGGCTGAATACGGGCTATGCGATGGTGGGCAATACGGGCAGCGGGGATCGGCCTGACTATACGGCTTTGGGCGACACGGTTAATGCGGCCTTTCGCTTGGAGACCTCCACTAAGCAGTTGGGGCTAGATATTGCAATCGGAGAAACCTTTTACGAAAATCTGACGCGCATAGAGGGCGTTGACGCAGCGTTTTTCCCAGCCTATGTCGTCAATATGAAAGGGTATGACACCCCGATGTCTACCCGTGCTGGAACCTTTGAAGACCTCGATAAGTTTTTGTTGCTGCTCGATACTGAACTCCGCTAAACGCCGTCGCTGGAGGCCATCGAAGACGTACCCCTAAGTTACCCCTGAGTTGCGTTCGGACTGGAGCGCGATCGCAGATAGCATCCTGTCGAATCAGGAATTCAAACAAAGAATTCAAGCCTGATCCTGGAAAAGACTGCTGTTTTGACAAGCGAAAATGGTAGTCTCTTATTTAATGCTGTGTATAGATGCATCTAAAAATCTGTTTTTTGATTGTTTTGGGAGGTATGGTGCTAATGAAACGATTCATGGGCCTGTTTGCAGCGTTGAGCTTAATTTTCGGCAGTCTAACCTGGCTAGGCTTGCCCCAACCAGCTGCTGCTGCGGGACTCAATGATGTCATGTTCCAAGCTGCGCCGATGGTTTTGGCGGAAGTCGTTCGCAATACGGCGGAGGAAAAGCTCACGAATCCCTTTGGAACAAAGGTTGACATAAATAATTCAAACGTGCGGGCATTTACGAAGTTTCCAGGGATGTACCCCAACATTGCTGGCAAAATCGTCAGAAATGCTCCCTACGGCAAAGTAGAGGACGTGCTTGATATTCCTGGACTGAGCGATCGCGAAAAAGAGATTATTCAAATGCACATTGATAGTCTAGTTGTCACCGATCCAGAAACCTCTCTGGTTGAGGGCGGCGATCGCTTTAACAACGGGATTTACAAGTAAGTTCCAATTGAAATCTATAAGCCTGTAATCTCAGATATGGAGAGCAATCACAGGAGCTAGATCCGACTCGTATTGAGCCTAGGCGTTCAAACAAGCGCTTTGCACAGAGGATTTAGCCAGCGCTCTATATTCGGTTTACAGGCTTTTTGTTTGAAAGGCTTCCACTGCTCTAACGGCTGTTCCTTTTGGCTAATCTTTCCGCTGACCCGAATTTTGACTCATTTCCGCCGCTGCCTGCTCAGTTTGACGTTTTGATTGTGGGTGGTGGAGCGGCGGGACTATATGCGGCGCTGTGCCTACCGAATACGCTACAGGTAGGGCTGCTGACCAAAGATACGCTGTCGTTATCGGCGAGCGATTGGGCTCAGGGCGGAATTGCTGCTGCGATCGCACCCGATGATTCGCCTGTGTTGCACATCGAAGACACGCTCAAGGCAGGAGCGGGACTGTGCGATCGCGCAGCGGTTGAACTCCTCGTGGAACAAGCTCCAGCCTGCATTCAATCTCTAGTTGATATGGGCGTCGCTTTTGATCGACATGGGGGAGATCTAGCCCTCACCCTGGAAGCAGCTCACTCACGGCGGCGAGTGCTGCATGCGGCAGATATGACCGGACGAGCGGTTGTCTCTCAACTGACGGCAGAGGTGCTGAATCGACCCAATATTCGCGTTCTGCCCCAGACGTTCGTGCTGGACTTGTGGCTCAGTGAGGATGGAGCGGAGTGCCAGGGGGTGCAGCTTGTCTTTCAAGATCGGATTACCTGGCTGCGGGCAGGGGCGGTAGTGCTAGCAGCAGGCGGTGGTGGACAGGTCTATGCCCAAACTACTAATCCCGAATCGAGTACAGGCGATGGAGTTGCGATCGCATCGCGGGCAGGAGCACTGCTACGGGATCTCGAATTCGTCCAGTTTCATCCAACCGCGCTGACGCTGCCCGGAGCACCTCACTTTCTGATTAGCGAAGCCGTCCGGGGAGAAGGTGCTCATCTGGTTAACCAAACCGGACATCGCTTTGCATTCGACTATCATCCTCAAGGTGAACTGGCTCCCCGCGACGTAGTCAGTCGCGCCATTTTCCAGCATCTTCAGGCTACGGCTGACCCCGCAACCGCGCACGTCTGGTTAGACCTATCACCGATCCCCGAGGAAACCATTCAGCGCCGCTTCCCCAATATCATTCGCGTCTGTAAAGCCTGGGGCATTGACGTATTTCATGAACCAATTCCAGTTGCACCTGCGGCTCACTACTGGATGGGGGGCATCGCCACTGACCTCAACAGCCAAACAACAATTACGGGACTCTATGCAGTTGGTGAAACGGCCAGTACGGGTGTACACGGAGCCAATCGCCTCGCTAGCAATTCTCTATTAGAGTGTCTCGTCTTTGGCGCACAGCTCAAACAGATTACGCCTCGTCCCGCTGAGAGCAGCTCACCTGAAACCTCAGTAAGGCAACTGTCCAGCGCAGCATTAGGACTGGAAGCCGAAGACGCTCTTTCCCACGAGCTGAGCCAGTTGCGGCAAGAACTGGCGGCGCTGATGTGGAAAAAAGCTGGCATTTGTCGCAATCAGACCGATTTAGAAGCTGCGATCGCGCAAGTCCAAACCTGGCAGCATACGATTCAACACAGCCCTCTCAACCAAATCCTCAGCCGACTCCCACAGGATACAGAAATCCAGTTACCGTCTCTACAAACCAGCCACGTCGTTCGCCAATGGGGAGAACTGCGTAACCTGATAGAGATTAGTCTCCTCATCCTCAAATGCGCGGCATTCCGTACCGAAAGCCGAGGCGGACACTATCGGCTTGATTACCCGCAAACCCTAGCGGATTGGCAAACCCATACACTGATCCAACATCGCCACTGTTACATTCAGTAAGATGTTCGTCAGCCTTATCTAAACCAACAAAAGGCTGTGAGAGCAGCACCTAAGCTTACCTTCACAGCCTTTCACTAAAAAAGCGACTAAACTAGCATCTAGCGAGTCCCGGCACCCGTGGTTCCGCCACCAGGCTGGCCCGCATCCACGGGAGGGTGATTGTTTTGAGCAAGAATCGATTCCGATACGCTACTAGTGGCACTGGGCGACGACACACTAGGCAACATCAGATCTTCTTCGGCCAGGGCATGTGCCGTAGAACCAAATGTGCACAGAACAACCAGTGACATAGCGCAGCAACCACTCGTTGCGACAAGACTCTGAATAAATCGAGGAAACATACCCATTGCCTTAAGCCCTACCAGTCTTTGCGAGCTTTAACTCTTGCTTAATAACCGAAATCATAGTAGCTGAGAGCACCTCAACCGCCATTATAGCTAAAAAACTCAACTTATCCGTGAATTCGCGCAAAGTTTCATAACCATAGGGCACACAATTTTGAGTATTTCTTCTGTAGAAACTCAGTAAAAACATAAAATACTGAGTTCCAACAGCGAATAAAAAACAAGATTTTCCTAAAATTCTGGGAATTGGTTTTAGCTTACCCATAACTTTATCTAAAATCTACGTGAAACCACCAAAACATTAAAGAATAGTGAAGCTTGCCACCTGCTTCTCATAACGTCTTTAAGCAGACGAGTTTGAAACAGCCGCATTTGCACGGATTGACTATCAACAAAATCAATGATAATGACCACTACGCGGTTTATATCATGGGTTACGTCCCTTGAGAGGATGGGTTCTACCCCCTGATCTGTAATCACAGGTCTGTAGGGTAAATCCGCAAGCTTTTTACAAATTGTCTAGTGTCGTGCCCAATAAGTTTCGCTAGTTGAGGAGCCACACTGCGTACAGTCCCCCCATGATCAAAATCGCTCAAAATACTGGCGGATTACTGGCACTGCGCCCCATCGATAAACAGTGTCTACAGTTACCGATTGTTATCTTCGATTGCGATCCGCACGCCCTACCAGTTTCATAAGATAGAGAGCTTGTGAATAAATTAGCGATCGCACGCACCGATTTCGTACAGAATTTATTGCTGAAGGAGAGGAACGCAATGGCTCGCATGTACTATGACAATGATGCCAACTTAGACCTGCTGAACGGTAAAACCGTTGCCATTATTGGCTATGGATCTCAAGGTCACGCCCACGCCCTGAACCTCAAAGACAGTGGCGTCAACGTGATTGTAGGTCTATACGAAGGTAGTCGTTCCCGTCCTAAGGCTGAAGCTGCTGGTTTAACAGTCAAGTCGGTCGCTGACGCTGCCAAAGCTGCCGACATGATCATGATCTTGCTGCCGGACGAAGTGCAGAAGACTGTTTATAAAGAAGAAATTGAACCCAATTTAGTAGAAGGCAACGTGCTGGCCTTCGCCCACGGCTTCAACATCCACTTTGCTCAAGTTGTGCCTCCGTCTACCGTAGACGTGGTGATGATTGCGCCCAAAGGCCCCGGTCATTTGGTGCGTCGTACCTATGAGCAGGGTCAAGGTGTACCTGCATTATTCGCGGTCTATCAGGATGCATCCGGACAAGCTCGCGATCGCGCAATGGCCTACGCAAAAGGTATCGGTGGCACCCGCGCCGGAATTCTGGAAACCACCTTCCGGGAAGAGACTGAGACTGACCTATTCGGTGAGCAGGTTGTGCTCTGCGGTGGCTTGAGCGAGCTGATCAAGTCTGGTTTTGAAACGTTGGTTAACGCTGGTTATCAGCCGGAACTGGCTTACTTCGAGTGTCTGCATGAAGTGAAGCTGATCGTTGACCTGATTGTGGAAGGTGGTCTAGCTACCATGCGCGACAGCATTTCCAACACGGCGGAATATGGCGACTACACCCGTGGCCCCCGCATCATCACCGATGAAACCCGTGCCGAAATGCGGAAGGTGCTGAACGAAATTCAAACGGGCCAGTTTGCTCGTGAGTTTGTGCTAGAGAACATGTCCGGCAAGGCTGGTTTCACCGCCATGCGCCGCCGCGAAGCTGAGCATCCAATCGAGGAAGTCGGTAAGGATCTGCGAGCGATGTTTAGCTGGCTGAAGAAAGTCTAATCGATTTTGAATTTTAGATTTTAGATTGTGAGAACAAGAAGACTGCTGAATACCAGCAGTCTTCTTTGCTTATTGGCGTGATTACGATCGCGCTGTATCGGCAATCCATCACCCGCCTAACAGATTATGTTGATCATCCGGCAGGAAGAAAATCATTATCATACTAATGGTGCGTTTGCCTCACAGCAACGTACCGCTAAATATCTTAGATCACAGTATAAGTATCTTTTAATTAAGGTATCAACCATGCATAAAGCGCAATGGGTTCGTGGTGGAAGGATAATTACGGCTTCTGAGGCGGCTCATAAACACTATAAGGGGATATTCAAATGTCCAGAATGTAATACTGAATTACAACTAAGAAAATGCGAATTCTCAAGAAAGTCTTACTTTGCTCATAAGCCTCATAAGGGAATTAACTGTAAATTAAGAGCTGATTCTCGATACTCTTCTGAGCTTAATTTTATAGAAGAAAAAGGGCAAAATTACGAGCTGCTTAAGAGAAACCTGATAAGATCTATTAGGGATCAAGGTGGCGTTAGCATTTTTAGATATTGTAGAAAATCAAATGCAGTAAGAGAAATAGCAGAACTGCTCGTTGACATCAGTAATTCAATACTAAAACTATCGCAAAACCAAGATTATATTAATAACTCAGATAAAGTCATTAGGAAAATTATTTTAGAGAGAGGCCTAGCTTTAGACAAAGAAATTCCATTAGAACTGCTTGCAGAGTATCCATCCTTACATATTCCATCTGAATTGAATTCTGAAGAAGATATTGACCAAGAAAAAGTCAATCAGATAGTTTGGTGTATCGAGTTTTTAGCTTATTCAAATGATGATAAGTTTAGAAAGAAAGTAATGGAATACATTCTGGGGATTCGCATACTTGAAAGGTATATGTTTGATTGTTCTGCTAAAGCTTTTTTGTTCTATAAGACGTTCCGAATAACTCATGGCAAATACGATTTCAAAAAACACTTGCCTCGTTATTGCAACGAATCCAATACATTCTATCTTATTCATGGTGTTTATGATTTTGGGATTTGCTTGAAAGAATATCAAAGAAGATCTATCAAGCTGATGAATTCACGTTTCATTAATAAAGAGGGCATTCTATCTCAATATTTTAATTTTGATGAGCAAGAACTTAAGTCAGCCAAAGATGTTTTTTGTAATGAAAGCCTAATTTCAAATTTCTATTTTTATTTATATGAAAAACCCGATGACTCTATGAATTTCGATCAGGAATTATTTGAAAAAGCCAAGAAATTTCATAATGCTTTGTTTGAGTGGTTATTTGAATATTTTGCTAAATTTAAATGGCAAAATCTTCTGGAGGAGAACATTCCAGATGAGGACGTTTTTATTAGCAGATTATATTTCTAATAGATCAGCAATATCGCACCTCTCGCATAGGTTACTTTGCTAACAAATGAACGTACCACTCTTAAGTCAAATTATTGCGCGATCTCATCTAACTTAACTTGGGTGATGGCAAAGGCCAGAGCAGAGAGAATATCGGCTTCTTCTAGATCGTCATAGTCTTCTAAAATTTCGTCATGGGTCATACCCGAACTGAGCAGCTCCAACAGAAACTCGACGGGATATCGCAGCCCTCTGATACAGGGTTTGCCATGACAGATATCGGGATTAATGGTGATGCGTTCGAGTAGAGTATCTTCCAGATGTTGCTCCAGTTGATGAATATAGTCTTAGCTTATTCAATTCGCTTTTGAGTCAATATTATTCCGCGATCGCAGGTCGATCATGCTTCCACAACTGAGCATTTTCGATCTGTTGAGCTAGGGAAATTAGGGTGAGTTCATCAGCAGGGCGACCGACGAGTTGGACACCGAGCGGTAAACCTGCGGGCGTGAAACCAGTGGGAACTGCGATCGCAGGTTGTCCAGTGGCATTAAACGGCGCACAGGGCGCAACCCAGTTGATCATTTTATTCAGCAGCTTGGGTGGACGCTGGTTTTTCCACTCACCAATTTGGATCGTGGAGTGCAAATAAGTCGGCGTCAGCAACACATCGTAGTTTTCAAAGAATGACACGACGCGACGGCTAATCGTCTGCATTTCCGCTACGGCGTTGAGATACTGACCGCTGGAGGTGCGACGAGCCTTCCATAGTAGCCAGCGATTGAAGCGATCCAGCAGAAAAAAGGGGGCTCCCGACTGATCGAGAATGGCTTGGAAAACAGTGACAAACGGATCGATTAGCCCATCAAATACCGGACAACCCAGTTCAACGTGATGGCCCATGCTTTCCAATAGCTTAGCCACATCGGTAACAGCCTGCTGACAGACCGGATCGGCTTTACCAATGGGCGGAATTTCATAGGTCACTGCGATCCGCAGCGGCTTCGGCTCGGTTTGCGTCGCGGCCAAGAAGGAAATAGGCGGCTGGGGCAACCAGTAGGGATCGCCTATCACATAGCCGGACATAATATCCAGCATAGCGGCGGCGTCTGCCACCGTGCGGGCGATGGGGCCATTAATAGCCAACCCGCTCAGCCGATCGCCTACGGGCGCATGGGAAATTCGTCCCCGCGATGGCTTTAAACCGACTAGCCCACAGCAAAAGGCAGGCCCACGAATCGAGCCGCCACCGTCTGAACCTTGGGAAATGGCGCAGAGTCCCGCTGCCAAAGCTGCTGCCGCTCCACCGCTGGAACCGCCGGGCGTGTAGTTCAAGTTCCAGGGATTGCGGGCTGGCGGAAAGCCGCTCGGTTCTGTATAGGGATAGGAACCCATTTGCGAGGTGGCGGTTTTACCCAAAATCACGAAACCGGCAGCGCGAATCATCTCCACAATGCCGTCGTCAATCTCAGCCACACGATTTTTCAGCACCCGTAGGCCGTAGGTGCAGGGAACGCCTTTGACGGGGTTCAAATCTTTGACTGAAACGGGGACGCCGAAAAAAGTGGGAAGTTCGTTGATTTCGTCGGCTGAGAGCGTGGCCAACTGATCGGTTTTGGCTTGGGCATCTGCGATCGCAGCATCATACATGACCGTAAAGTAGCTGCCCAATTGCGGATCAATCTGCTCAATCCGCTCTAAGTAAAGCTGAGTCAGCTCCAGCGGCGAGATTTCCTTGCGGCGCACCAGTTGCGCTTGTTCGAGAGCCGGGGTAAAAGCCAGATCAACAGAATTCATGACTGTTTAATGAGAATAGAAACGCTGAAAGCGCCACCTGTGCAGCGCTTCCAGCATAACGTGATTATCAATTCTAAAAAGTTGTCGCCGCGCAGCGGCGACAACTTTTTAGGCATCAGGCTCAAACACGCACGGACTGACGGCTAACGGTGTTGAGGGATTCCCGCAGGCTGCGGACAACCGCGATCATCGCCAGTTCATTGTCCAGCTTGTTGACAGCGGAACCGACGCCAACGCCAGCCGCTCCGGCTGCGATCGCCATTGGCACCGTCACTTCAGACAGACCAGATGCACAGAGTACGGGTACGTCTACCGCATGGGAAATAGCGAACGCAGCGGCAAGAGTCGGCGTCGCCTTTTCAATCAAGCCCTGGATGCCGGGGTGAGCAGGCTGGCTGCTGGTGCCGCCTTCGGTTTGAATCACGTCTGCGCCAGCGTGAACCAGCTCCTCGGCCAAGCGAACCTGCTCGTCCAGCGGCAGCGTATGCGGTACGGTTACGGACAGCATGACATCGGGCAGTAGCTCACGGGTTTCGTGGGTCAAGTTGATGATGTCTACCGCATCAAACGTCAGACCCTGAGCGTAAAACGGGTCGAAGTTGCCGATTTCAATCAGGTCAGCGCCAGCTGCGATCGCATCTACAAATTTCTCTGGATCAATGGCCGAAACGCAAATGGGAAGCTGGGTGTGCTGACGGGCGAGACGCACCAATTCAGCATCGGCAGCAATATCCACAAAGGTGGCTCCACCTTGTTCTGCGGCTCGCACCACCTGGATAACACGCTCGGCATCGAAGTTGGTGATGCCGCTAATAATCTTGAGCGCTTGTCCCTGTGCTAGTGCTGACCTTAAGTTCGCAGTCATAGTCATAGTCTCTTTTGTTGGCTGATGATGTAACCCCTATTTTGACATTCCCTGGCCCCCCGTGAACGTTGATACAACCTGTTAGACCGTTTAAGTTGAAAATTAAGCCCAAGGAAGGCTTGCCAGCCAACGGATTGCGGCATATCAAGCCTATCGATAGATCTCAGAGCTATATTTTCGGGGTGATAGTGAAGAGTGTTAATTGGTCAAGCTGGGAGATGGTAGAGGATGGTGGTTGATGGTTAATAGTTGGTGGTGAGTGGTGGATGGGTAGATGAGTAGATGCGTAGGAGGGTGGATGGGTTACTCTCTTGCCCCCTAAGCCCCCGCTCCCAAAGCTCCCCTGTTCCCCCGCCCCCCACTCTGAGACAGACAAGCAGATTGGGTAAATATTAAAACCCTATTTAGCAGACATGCGTGAAATTGAGGAGCCGCATTGGCGGTAATTGGTTGAGTAGCAGGGATTTGGAGGAGTGGTTGGTTGCGATCGCACTCAATAGCCTGTGAATTGAACCGAGTTAAATTAAATGCAGGTGACATCTGGACAGAATGCACGCTATCTCAAGCCATCTATAGCAATCCTATCGGAATTGACCTATAGCAACTGAGGCGATGTCAAAACAACTTTAAACGAAAGGACATGGTGAATATACAAGACGTACAAACTCAAACCTATGACCTGATTATCATTGGTGGTGGCATCAATGGCGCGGGAGTGGCGCGGGATGCGGCGCTGCGGGGACTCAAAACGCTGCTGATTGAAAAAGGCGACTTTTGCGGTGGCACAACAAGCTGGTCCACACGCCTGATTCACGGCGGTTTACGATATTTGGAATATTTTGAATTTGCGCTGGTGCGAGAATCGCTGCGGGAACGGGAAATTCTGCTGCATACCGCGCCCCACTTAGTGAAGCCGCTCCTCCTCACCATTCCCATCTATGGCGATCGCTCTCGCCCCTACTGGAAAATCATGGCCGGGATGTATCTCTACGACATCTTCAGCTATGACAAGACGGTGCCGTCTCACCGGATGCTGTCGCGGCAAAAGTTCCGGCAGCTCTACCGTTATGTCGATTCCGATGATCTAAACGGTGGCGCGCAGTACTACGACGGCCAAGTTGCCTACGCCGAACGCCTAGCGCTGGAGAATATTGTCTCGGCGGAAGCGGCGGGTGCGACGGTGCTGAACTACGTTGAAGCCGTGGATTTGATCCGGCATGGAAACCGCATTACTGGGCTGCGCTGCAAAGATCAGCTTACGAATGAAGAGTTTATGGTTAACGGCAACGAGCGGGTTGTCGTCGTCAACACCTCTGGGCCTTGGGTAGATGAGGTGCTGGCACGGGGCGAGCGTGATGGTCAAGAAGCACCAATCGGCAAAACTCGCAAAATCGGCGGCACCAAAGGAAGCCACATCATTGTCGATAAGTTTCCCGGTGCCCCAGAGGACTCAGCCTTTTACGTAGAAGCTAAAACCGACGGTCGGCCTTTCTTCATCGTGCCATTCCTCGATATGGTGCTGATTGGCACAACCGATCTGCGCTACAGCGGCAGCCTAGACGATATCAAAGCCGACGATGATGAAGTGGATTATTTGCTGACAGAAACCAATAACATCATTCCGGCAGCCCAACTGGGTCGGGACGACGTCAGGTTTACCTTCTCCGGCATTCGGCCTCTACCTTACCAAGAAGAAGGCAGCGCAGGCAGCATCACCCGCGACCACATTCTGTACGACCACACCAAAGAGGGTGCCAGCAACCTGATTTCACTCATCGGCGGCAAAATCACCACCTATCGCCAAGTCGGGGAAGAAATGGTCGAGAAAGTCTTCAAGCAGCAGGGCCGCTCAGTACCACCCTGTTCCACCCGCAAGCGTCCGCTACCCGGAGCAATTCTGCCCAACGATGCTCGGATTCAACAGGCAGTTCAGCAGTATCAGAGCAGGATGCCAACGCGCACAATTTATCATCTATTCTCGGTTTATGGGGCGCGGGCACTAGAGGTGATGGCGCTGGTGGATGACAATCCAGAGCTGGCTGAACCGATTGAGTCATCGCTACCCGATATCAAAGCGCAAATTGTCTATTCGGTACAGTCAGAGTATGCTCGCACACTGGTAGATATCACCCGCCGCCGCACCTGTCTGGCCATGAAAACGCAATATGGCCTGGATCTAATACCAACGCTGACCCAAGTGCTGAAAACCTACTGCAACTGGAGCGAGGCTGAAACGAACGAACAAGTCCGGCACTATCGGAACTACATGGAGAGCAACTGCATCCCTGACTATGCGCTCGACCAGTTCCGAGCCGAAGCGTTTGCTACATCCAATGCATAATTCTTATTAGTATCTATAAGTTTTAGGAGGTGCAGGCATCGCCTGCACCTCCTAAAATTTTGACGTTAATCAACATTTGCTCTGCGTTATCATACAAAATCCGCTCATAAAAACAGTCTTAAAAACAGTCTTGATTCTTGTAGCAATCGGGCACAGCCCGATTGCTACAAGAATCATTTGGGTTCTTTCTAGTCGGATTCGTTGTAAGACCAACCCTTGGGCACATCTATCTCATCTGGATTCGTGCGTTCTTCGGGTGGCCGAACACCTGATTTATCGATTAAACGCACCGTGCTTGCCTGTGGCCCTTCGCGGCCTTCTGTGATAAAAAACTGTACCCCTGAGCCGACCGTCAGTCGATCAAAGTCGCTGTGTAAAACGCTATTGCGGTGAAAGTAAACATCCTGACCATCTGGCGTTTTCAAAAAGCCATAGTTTTCCGCTGGAAATAGCTTAGTGACAATACCGCCAACAGCCTGTTCGGGATGACGCTTGACGTGGTTCTGCTGCTTTTCTGTCAAGGTTTGTAGCTGGCTGCGGGCTGCATCGAACGCCTCTCGAATCACCGATTCCAGCGTGTCATACTGCACGCCTTCGCTAGGATTCTTATCCACCGCTAGCTCATGACCTGGCGGAACGGTTAAATCAAGCCGAACCCGATAGGGCGAACCGTGGCTGGGATGTGTATGAGCGCGCTCAACCGCCACATGGCAACTGATAATGTGGTCGCAAACTTCTTCGAGTTTCTCGATTTTGCTGCGAATCAAATTGTCGATCGCACTACTTTTTTCAACGTCGCGATAAGTAATATCTAGTGGTACTTGCATAAGATTCAGTTCTCGTTCAGTTCTCGTAGCTTCAATATCACACTGGGGGACGATTCAAAACAGGTGATTAATGTTGGTAACAGCGCTGCATATTGCCACCAAAATCAACCGAAATCAGAGCTTTTACTCCGCAAAAATAATTGCCAGTTTTTTGGGCTGCACTATTCAAAACGCTACTATTCAGGGCAACCGCTATGGCCTTAATCCTAGAAATTTTGTGATTCAGCTAACCTCATTCAATCGTCCGAACTCATCTCACTCATCCGGCAGATATTGCCGTGACCATGGGCATCGTGTTCTGCTAAGTCGCTGCTTCTCAAACTGCAAGCTACAAGATGTGAGTAAAGCTATACAAACGTGGACGTTTTCGAGCTATGAGTGTTAGGACTGTATATATAAACACCTTGATCTCAGAGTGGCTTTTCATTAAGCTACCCTTCAGATCCGACGCGGCGCTACATGTGGAGGATCAGCATTATGAGTTTAACGAAGCACATTCAAATTTCAGCTTTACACTGCATTGAACCTACCCAGGGAATTGAAATTTGTCCCGTTGATCAGGCTCCGGGGATCACTGAATACCAAATGCCCTCTAGCCATGAGACGAATCTGGTTTATATTGCCCCCGGCGTGATTGAAGACCTGTTTGTGCATCACTTTCAAACCGATCAGCTTTTGGTCGTTAAAGGTTATGTCGTTTTAGCGGTACTGCAAAACGGAGCATATCAATACATTTTGATGCGCGATCGCAATCCGCAGGTTGTCAAAGTTCCGCCTGGAATTCCACACGGTGCGATCAACTTGGGCACGGAACCCTGTGTAGCCATTAATTCCGTCATTCGACATGGCCCACCCTACGCACGAGATTATCGTCCCCTACCCCAGCGCTTGCCCTATGACATGGACAAAGTGCGATCGCTGTTTGCCGAAGTTGAAACAGCCTAACGTCTGGAGCTAGAAATGAGCTTTAATTCATCAAAATGTAGTTCCACTGGTTAGAATATTGAGCTAGAGTATTGGGCAAATTCGAAATATTTGAATGGTTCAGTACTGGATTGTATAATTGTCTAAAATTAAACAGCAACGACTATAAAACTAGACAAATTTTACGACCAATCAATTATTACTTTGTGCTGTACTTGTTAGACACTCCTATATGATTTGGCTTCGCTAAATAGCCCATAAAAAATTTGTGAATGTACCATCCCGGTGGAATGACGCGTTCACAAATAGCTTAAGATGGCTATATATTTTCGGTTCAAGAACGATCAGCAAAAATAAAACGCTTATTCACTGTTTGGCCTGCACTATGTACGGCACTAATCAGGCTTTAGCTCAGTGCTGCATCGCCAATTTAAGCAATGATTGGGTTGCTTAATCTAATGAAGGATTGTTGAGTTGCCAACTTCAGTCAGACAATGAGGGAACGATAGATTTGTCAGCGAATGAAATGTATCACTGTGTGCCCGATTTACTGTGTGCTTGATTTAACAATAAATTTGTTAGGTACTGATTCATAAAACTGATTCACAAATACTGATTCACAAATAAGGTGATGATTTTGACGAAGCGCCAAACGCGATCGCAAATTTCAATGGCGCTCTCATTCTTCTAAAAGCATTAAGCCGCAGACGGGTTACGCTCCGCTGGCGCATAGCTGACAAAATAATTAAGCTCACACGCCACCAACTCAATCATTTATAGAATCGTGGCAGTGTATTTAGTTGGAGCTTTTGCGATCGCGTCTATTGCCTTTCACTTTGGCGTGTTAATCGATTGTGTGAAAAAACTTACTTCCTCCTGACAATTTGGCAGTCGCCCCTATGACTCAAGTCCTTTCGTTTTCCTCCTATGATCCCGCCCATGATGTCTTGGGCTATCGTCGTCAGCCGCTAGACGCTATTTTTTCACCGCGCAACGTTGCTGTCGTTGGTGCCAGCGAAAAAGCGGGCAGCGTTGGCCGTACTCTGCTGTGGAATTTAATCAGCAGTCCCTTCGGTGGGGCAGTCTTTCCAGTCAATCCCAAGCGATCCAGCGTTCTGGGAATTAAAGCTTATCCGTCCATTGCCGAAGTGCCAGAGGCCGTTGATCTGGCGGTGATTGCGACACCTGCATCAACGGTGCCAGGAGTAATCCAGGAATGCGTTAATGCAGGGGTGAAAGGTGCGATTGTCATCTCTGCGGGTTTCAAGGAAATTGGGGCAGCGGGAATTGCGCTGGAACAAGAGGTTTTGCGAATTGCCCATGCCGGGAATTTACGGTTAATTGGGCCAAACTGCCTGGGCGTAATGAATCCCCATAGTGGTTTGAATGCCACGTTTGCCAGCGCGATCGCAAATCCCGGTAATGTCGGCTTCATCAGTCAGAGCGGTGCGTTGTGTACCTCCATTCTGGACTGGAGCTTCCGCGAGAATGTCGGCTTCAGCGCCTTTGTGTCAATTGGCTCCATGCTGGACGTGAGCTGGGGCGATTTGATTGACTACCTGGGCAACGATCCCCACACCGACAGCATCGTGATTTATATGGAATCGATTGGCGATGCCCGATCGTTCCTTTCAGCCGCCCGCGAGGTGGCGTTGACCAAGCCGATTATCGTGATTAAAGCGGGTCGAACCGAAGCGGCAGCAGCGGCAGCAGCCTCTCACACAGGTGCATTGTCGAGCAGCGATGACGTGCTGGACTGCGCTTTTCGGCGCTGTGGGGTCTTGCGGGTCGATACCATTGATGACCTGTTCAACATGGCGGAAATTCTGGCCAAGCAGCCGCGATCGCAGGGTCGAAAACTGACGATTCTGACCAATGCGGGTGGGCCTGGTGTCCTGGCGACTGATGCGCTGATTCGGCAGGGGGGTGAACTGGCCGAGCTATCTGACGAAACGATCACCAAGCTCAATGCCGTGCTGCCTGCCCACTGGAGCCACGGCAATCCCATCGACATCCTGGGAGACGCTGATCCTGAGCGCTATGCCCAAGCAGTTGAAATTGCGCTGCATGATCCCAATAGTGACGGTTTGCTAGCGATTTTGACACCGCAGGCCATGACCGATCCGACTCAAACGGCCAATAAACTCAAATCTGTCTTAGCTAATAGCAAGAAGCCGATTTTGGCCAGCTGGATGGGCGGCGAAAGCGTCTTGGCAGGGGAAGCACTGCTGAATCAGGCCAATCTTTTCACCTTTCCCTACCCCGATACAGCGGCGCAGGTTTTCACGCTGATGTGGCGCTACAGCTACAACTTAAAGGGACTGTACGAAACGCCAACGCTGCCAAACAATGGCGCTGCGGTTCAGCACTCCAGCGCCCAGCAGGTGATCGAGTCCGTGCGGCAAACGGGCCGGACTCTGCTGACGGAACATGAGTCTAAACAGATACTTTCTGCCTACGGCATTCCCACTGTGCAAACCCTGATAGCTAATTCCGTTGATGAAGCGGTGCGCTGTGCTGACGAGATTGGCTATCCGGTTGTGCTGAAACTCTGGTCAGAGACGATTACCCACAAAACCGACGTGGGCGGCGTGCAGCTCAATTTGAAATCCGCAGATACCGTGCGGCAGGCGTATCAAACCATTCAGGCCACCGTCACTGAACGGGCTGGAGCCAAGCATTTTCAGGGCGTGACCGTGCAGCCGATGGTGTCGCTCGACGGCTATGAGCTGATCCTGGGTAGCTACGTCGATGCTCAGTTTGGCCCCGTTGTCCTGTTTGGCCTGGGTGGTGAACTGGTAGAGGTATTCCGCGATCGCGCTTTGGGTTTGCCGCCGCTTAACACCACCCTGGCCCGCCGGATGATGGAGCAAACCCGCATTTTTAAGGCGCTACAGGGCGTGCGAGGTCGAGAATCTGCGGATCTGGATGCCCTCGAACAACTGTTGGTGCAGTTTAGTCAACTGGTGATTGAGCAGCCCTGGATTAAGGAAATCGACATTAATCCGCTGTTGGTGCGACACGGTAGCGCAGGTGCGATCGCACTCGATGCTCGCGTCATTCTGCACGATTTAGATATGACCGAAGCGGAACTGCCCAAGCCTGCTATTCGCGCTTATCCCACTCAGTACATCAGCCAGTGGCAGCTCAAAGATGGCACACCCGTGACCATTCGCCCCATTCGGCCAGAGGATGAACCGCTGATTGTCGAGTTTCATCACACCCTGTCCGAGGAAAGCGTTTATCTACGCTATGCCCACATGATGAAGCTGAGCCAGCGAATCGCCCACGACCGTCTCACCCGGATTTGCTTTATTGACTACGACCGAGAACTGGCGCTAGTAGTGGAACAGACCGATCCGGAAATGGGCAAGCAGCGCATTCTGGGCGTCGGTCGGCTGAGCCACATGACCAATCAGAATGAGGCTGAACTGTCGATGCTGGTCAGCGATCGCTATCAGCGGCAGGGCATTGGCACCCAATTAATGAAACACCTCGTAGAAATTGGTCAGCGGGAGCAGTTCGAGCGCATCGTCGCCTACATGCTGCCCGAAAACCGTCCCATGCAGCAGCTTTGTATCAATGCCAATTTCGACATCAATCGTCATCCCGTGGATGAAATGGTCGAAGCCAGTTTAAATCTACCTGTGTATACTCAGTGATTAATACCCCTATTCAACACAGCTCATGAACTGGTGGACTCGGCTCAAGAAAAATACCCTGGCTCGTATAGGAGCAATTATCCTCCTGATCCTTTACATACTGGTGATTGGAGCCGACTTTTTTGCGCCCTATGATCCATACCTATCTCAGGTGAATGGTTCGCTCCTGCCGCCAACCACGATTTACTGGCGGCTACAGGCAGGCCCCGACGAAGGCCAGTGGATTGGCCCCCACGTCTATCCCACCACCCAAGGCCCGGTATTGCTCGAAACGGGTCAGCGAGAGGTTAATGTAGACTTTGAGCAACCGTCTCCCATCCGGCTATTTGTGCAGGGCGACGAGTACCGCTTCCTTCAGTTGAGGCTGCCCCTACCGACGCAGTTTTCGCTCAAGACGCCCAATTTTGCGGAGTTTGTGATTCTACCCGGAATTCCCGGCAACATCCACCTGTTTGGTACAACAGGAAACGGCAGGTTCAACATCCTCGGTACCGATGAGCAAGCGCGGGATGAGCTGAGCCGCTTGATTCATGGTGGACGAGTGAGCTTATTTATTGGTCTGATTGGCGTCGCGATTTCGTTTCCGCTGGGCATGTTGGTGGGCGGCATCTCTGGCTATTTTGGTGGCTTCACCGACTCAGTTTTGATGCGTCTGGTCGAAGTGATGATGACGATTCCCACTATTTATTTACTGGTTGCCCTAGCGTTCGTCTTACCGCCCGGACTCACCAGCTCCCAGCGCTTTTTGCTGATTGTCTTGATCACGTCCTTCGTAAGCTGGTCAGGACTAGCCCGCATCATTCGCGGTCAGGTTCTATCGATTAAAGAGCAGGAGTTCGTTCAGGCTAGCCGAGCGATGGGCGGCAAACCGCTCTACATTATTCTGCGCCACGTTTTGCCCCAGACAGCGACCTACATCATCATTGCGGCTACTCTAGCCATTCCCAGCTTTATCGTGGCTGAGGCAACGCTGAGCTTTATTGGCTTAGGGATTCAGCAGCCGGATATGTCCTGGGGGAATATGCTCACGCTGGCGAATAATGCGTCCATTTTGGTGCTACAGCCCTGGCTGATTTGGCCGCCTGTCATTTTGATTGTGGTGACGGTTTTGGCCTTCAATCTGCTGGGTGATGGCCTGCGGGATGCACTTGATCCGCGCAGTTTGCAGCGTTAAAGTAGCCTAAAATTCAAGCATCAATTGCTCCTCTTCCGCAGCAACCGCTGAACGTTGCTCGTACCAGCGACAGTAGAACTGCTCAATGTCCTGCCGCCGATACATGGGTGCTTTGCGCCGCCGCGAGGAGCGCGTCGAAATTCCCGCTGCTTCCAGCATGGCTTTCGTTTGGCGACGGGAATAGCCAAATAGCGGCACAACCATTTGAATCGGCAACCATTCTTGACCGATGCACTGCAATAGCGACTGCTCATCTTCCTGCTGAATGCGGGTGAGCAGGTGCTGGGCCAGGTACCAGCAGGCTAGCGTGTCGGCAGCGGCGCGATGGGATTGTGCGATCGCAAACTGGAAATGTTGAACCAGATCGGGCAAGCTGCGGGAGGGCAAATCCGCTAGCATCAGTCGGGCAAAGCGGACGGTGCAAAAGCGATCGGTTTCATCACGCTCATAGGGAAGCTGGAGCCGATCGTATTCGGCCTGCAAAAAGCCGTAGTCGAACTGGATGTTATGAGCCGTCAGAATGCCGTTTGAGAGCAGAGGCAGCAACGTAGGCCAGATCTGTTCTGGACTAGCGGCATCGCTCAGCATGGCGGGAGTGATGCCTGTAAATTGAACAATTCGCTCTGGAATCGCAACGCCGGGTTGAATCAGATAGGTTTGCTGATCCAGAATGCCGTCCTGGAGATTGGCGTGCAGCACCGAGATTTCAATCACGCGGTGCTGGGGCGGGCGCGAACCTGTCGTTTCAACATCAATGACGGTTAAGTCCTGCTGGCTGAGCCAGCGATAGTGATCCAGCAGATCGGTTGAGAAGCGGAAGGCAGGCAAATGGCTCATAAAAATCTAATCTGTAAGCAGCGGAATTCTCAGTTTTAGATAGCAAAATATAGCGCTACACACTTGAAACCAGGAGGCTCGTTTTTGAGCCACCGCGCGGAACGCGACTACTCCAAAACAACTTGTCCCAACCTGATGACATAAGGTCATATAGGGTTTTGCCCAATCGAATCGGTTTTGCTAGTTGGTGGAAACCCACACCTGATTTCGTCATAACATTTCGTTACGATAAACAGTACAAAAGGAGATATCAACAACCAGTATGGAAACCAAAATCCAAAAATCAGACGCTGAGTGGAAAGAGCAGCTATCGCCCGAACAGTATAAGGTAACGCGCCAAAAAGGGACGGAACGGGCGTTCACTGGGAAGTACCACGATAACAAAGCGGCAGGTACCTATAAGTGCGTCTGCTGCGGTACGCCACTATTCAGCTCGGAGACAAAGTTTGATTCCGGCACGGGCTGGCCGAGCTTTTGGGCACCGATTGAAGACGAGAATGTGGCTGAAGAATCAGACAACAGCTTTTTCATGCGCCGCACCGAAGTGCTGTGCGCTAAGTGCGATGCCCACTTAGGTCACGTTTTCCCAGATGGCCCCAAACCAACGGGTCTACGCTACTGCATCAACTCGGCATCGCTCGATTTTGATGCAGTAGCGGAATAACTCCTATCCTCAAAACCCTTGCACTGCAAGGGTTTTGAGGATATTTTGTGACTAACTATTGCAATCGTAGATGTAGCCGATACGCAGCGCGTGTCGGCTCCATCTATTCTGGGGTCTGGTTGTGAATCGTTGCAGAATTATCTGGTGCAGACTGGGTGCCGTAACCGTGGCTCAAGAGCTGATGAATTTGGTTGAGGAGTTCTCGCACGGGAATGGAGGCTGGCACGATCATCTGGCAGAGTCGGCGCAGTTCCGTTAGGCTCTCCTGTACCTCTTGATCAGTTGCGATCGCAGAACTCATGATCGCTAGAATCAGCGGACAGTTTTTGCTTTGCCGAAACTGGTGCAGTTTATGGAGCAGGTTGGACTGGCACCAATCTGGCTGGAGGGAAATCAGCAGCAGATCGGTTGTATGGTGATAAACCTGCTGCTCGACGGACTGCCAAGTTCGACCAATTTGAGCCTGAATACCTGATGCTTGCAGATAGTGAGCCAGGGTCACTAAACCTTTAGCGGCATCAATCTTAGCAGGACTGCCGTGAGTTGCATGAGCGGCAAGTGGGCTGATGGCACCGGGATCGGTTGGGGGATCAACCACTCGATCGCCACTGCTCTGCTCAACCGATTCCGGGTGGCTAGAGCTGAGGGTGGACGGATCAATTAGACAAATGTGGGGCTGGTGGGTGAGGCCAACAGCGGTTTGAATAGTACGCAGCAGCGCTTTGCCGTCTAAGTGAACCGCAACGGGAGTTGCGATCGCATTGGCCTGATAGGGAAACAGCCGCAACTGGGGCACCTGATCAGCAAAAGTGGCAAACTCTGGCTTCAGCGGTACAATCGGCAGCGTAGATAAAAACTCATGGTCGCTGAGCTGTTGCAGATAGACCAGCGGATCAACCGCTAGTGTTCCAATTAGCAGCACGTTTGGCTTCCAGACCCGCGCCAGCATTTCAGCCTGATCCAAATCATCTGCCTCCAGTACGTGGCAGTGATGGGTATGCAACAACTGATTGAGCTGACCGCTGAGCGAGGTCGGATAAGCCGCCGGATTGGTCAGCGTCAGGTCTGCCCCTAGATACAGCGCGGTGATGCCCTGTAAATTGTTCAAGCTTTCGTTTAGCTCCTCCGGCTCCTGTAGACGGTCAAACACATTCTGGAGCTGGGATACCTGCACAGGCAGCGTCAGAAAGCTGTCGGCTCCACAAGCCAGAGCCTGCTCTTCTTCAATTGGCGTTCCGGTTACGATGACGGGCAACCGACAGGTATCTTCATCGGTCTTCAGCAGCGTCAGCAGATCCCAACCCGACAGCATGGGCAGCAGCGGATTGATAAAGATGGCGCAGGGCTGCAAACGGCGAATTTTTTCCAAGGCTTCCGGCCCAGACCGCGCGATCGCAACTCGATAGCCGAGCTGGGCTACCTTCTCATGCAGGTCTTCCAAAAATCGCGGCACCGCTTCCACAATCAGCACCAGCCGATTGGGCGACGGTTGATGAATCGCCATCGCCAAGTCCAGATTGAGATTGAGCTGCTCCTGGGGCGGCGCAGGCGGCAGCAGCAGCGTAAATTCGCTGCCCTCGCTCTCGATAGACGTAAACGTCACATCGCCCCCGTGCAGCCGTGCCAGTCGCTGAGTCAGCACCAATCCCAGTCCCGTACCGCCCACCTGACGCGTCAGGGGATTCTCAAGCTGCTGAAATTTTTGGAAAATCAAATGCTGCTTTTTCTGGGGAATGCCAATGCCCTTGTCCCAAACGGTGAAAGCAATCCAGCCGTCCCACAGTCTCACCCTCAGCCCCGCCTGATCGCTGGGCTCCGTAAACTTCAGCGCATTGCTCAGCAGGTGAGTTAGCATCTGCTGGAGCCGCAGCTCATCAGCGTACATAGTGTGAATTTTGGGATCAATGTCGAGGACGATACGCTGCGATCGCGCATTGTCCGCCTCTGCCCCCACTGGAGTCGCCGCCGGATTAGATTCTCCAGTCGCTGGGGCTACCGAAGTCTGTGGCGCAACGAGCTGCACCATGCTGTAAGCCTGTCGAATCGCCTTTTCACAAACCGTTCGCAGCGTGATGGGCACAAAGTTTAGATCCAACTGTCCCGTTTCAATCCGCGTCAAATCGAGGATGTCGTTCACAATCGCCATTAGATGACGACTGCTTTCGTGGATCAGATGGGTATAGCGGGCCTGCCGCTGGTTCAACTGACCCAACGCCTGATTCTTCAACAGATGAGACAGACCCAGCACAGCGGTCAATGGTGTCTTTAACTCGTGGCTAATGCAGGCCAAAAACTCATCCTTAAACCGATTGAGCTGCACCAAATCGGCATTTTTGGCCGCTAGCTCTTGGCTCAACTGCCGCTGGGTCGTGGTGTCCTGGGCAACCACCAGCCAAACGCGTTCCGACAGGAGCGAAGACGAAAGAGAGAGAAATTCAGGTTCATTCACAGCCGCATGGAGCTGATGCTGAGAATTCAGGACTTCGGCTGCCAGTGGCGTATGGGATACAGACGAAGAGGCCAAGACGGGTGATGCTAGGGGCATGTGAACCGTTGCCGCCAATAGCTGCTGCGCCGAAAAGCCCAGATCAATTCGTACAAACCGCCAAACATGCACCTCACCATCCTGATTCAGGCAGGCGCAGAGGTGGGTATTCGTTTCCGCTTCCAGTTGGCAATATCCCACAGGCAAGCCATCGGGTCTCTGGCGCGCTGCTGAGCCTGCGGTTATCCCTTTGGTACTGCTCGTAGCGCTGCTAGCCGTACCGCTAGATGACAGGAATGTTCGCTCTGGCTCTGGCATCGCGGTGGATCGGGTCGTGGGTTGCGCGGCGGGCGACTGTGACGATGGAGCCGTTGGCGCTACATGAATAGTGGACTGCCCCTCAGAGTGGCTATCGGGTCGATGGTCGGGCGGGTTGGAAAACTGCGGCGATGGAATAGCTTCGGGATGGATGGCTGCCGCATAGGTGACATCGCCAACTTGCGATCGCCAAATTTGATTGCGCTTGAGTACCTGCCCATGCTCTGTTTGCAGCATCAGCGGAATCGGTACCCGATCAAAAATCTGTACCCACGGTTCATGCTCACTGAGCGCTTCGAGCGCTTCCGTTTGCAGCGATATGGACTCATAGCCAATGGGGAGCGGCTGTGCTGCCTGGCGGGCTTTTGGGTGTCCGGCTGATCGCTTGGGCGGCAACCAGGATGGCTGGTTTAGCTCAACGCGGGTGGACTGAATCAGCCGAGTTGGATTCACCAGCCCCAGATAGTGGTCATTCTGATCAACGACGGCTACATGAACCACATCTGGCTGCATGTCCTGAATCGGCAACTGGCTGATCGGCAAGGCTACAGAAACCACCGTCACCGACTGAATTAAGTTTGGCTGCGCTTGGGTGGCAATAAACTCCTCAAGCGTAATTTCCCAGTCGTTAAACCTCTGCAAATGATTGAGCAGCCATGTGACTAGGGCTAGGGGGCGAATGGTGCCGATTGGGTAATAATCTGCATCCAAAATGACAACTGTGTTGAAGGCTGAGTTTTGCACCACATCGGATTGCAGCCATTGAAAAACCTGTTCCAAACGGTCGTGCCGATAGCAGCTTGGAACGGGTTCAATAAATTGCCGTAGATTGGGCAATGTCATAGCAGTTGTCAATCTAGTCCCGAATTATGAGATGGTTCTAGACGGTATCTAGGCCGCCAACGATTCAAAGCGTGAATCAATCACCGTGATCATCACGATCAAATAAAATGAATCACCGTGATCAACCGAGTTGCAAACGTGATCAGCAGAGTTGCGATCGCATGATAAACTCACCGCAGCTTAAGTAAGTTCACCTTGCGGAGGACAAGCGTAGAACAGAAAATTGACGCTACCCGTTTATCCTAATCCCGCAGACCGTCCTTGTCAGATATTTACAGATATTTATCAGATAGGCTTAAACCTTATTCAAATCCGCCCCTCAAAGCTTGATCAACTGTTGCCACTGATGCCGTAGCGTTTTTGGCATCTGGGCTTAGTTTTGATTAAGTTTATTAACTGCCAAATCACTCAAACCTGCCAACTCCACCCAAACTTGCGTTCATTATGACGTAGCGCTTCAGATTAATAGGGTTTCCGACTACAATAAATATTAAATCATTCTGTATTTATTCCCAGTTCGTTTCAATTAGACTAGATGTGCCGCGATCGCGGAGTTTGTCTATTCAATAGGTTCTGTACGATTTTGTCATCTAAGCTTTCACTATGCATTTTTGCCCGCTCTGACGCGCTCTCTCAGTTGCTGATTGAGTACCTTGACCATCAGCACCACGGGTTGGACTTCGTCATGTCCAAAGCGGAACTGATGGCTCTAGCAGAAGAGGACTTGCACCGCATTGACTGCTTAGTACTAGAGAACTCACCAGATTTGTTAGGCTTACTGAGTGATCTGAAGGAACACCACATCATCTTGCCAGCTATGGTGTTAAATTTTCCGACAGACCATCTATCATCTCTGAAGTCGAGTTATGAAAGCGTAGTATCCAATCCAGAATCCAACAGCGATATCAGTACCCACCCCCGCACAAGTTTACAAACAGTTACTCCAACTGTTGATGTGCTGCGCGCCAGCTATCACAGTGGATTGCTGCTCATCCAACAGCTAGAACCTCAATCGCTGGAGGCAGATATCCATCGGGCAATTGACCAGTTTTTGGATCTGCCGCCCAGTCAGCTACTGCCTCAGCTCAGCGCTAGCTTGGGTGCAACACAGCAAACGTCTCTGGTTCTACAACAGCGGCGTTTAGCTTCTAAATTAAAGGAGCGGCTTGGTTATCTTGGTGTGTACTACAAACGAAATCCCCAATATTTCCTGCGACACATGAGTCCTGATGAACGCCAGGAATTCTTGTCAGACCTCAGTCGGCGATATCGCGAAATCGTACTAACCTACTTTTCCGACAGCGAAACGACCAACCAGCATATTGATGAGTACGTCAATACGGCCTTCTTTGCCGACGTGTCGGTTTCTCAAATCGTTGAAATTCATATGGAGCTGATGGATGAATTCTCAAAACAGCTCCAGCTAGAGGGTCGCAGCGAAGAAATTTTGATGGATTATCGACTCACGCTGATTGATGTAATTGCCCATCTGTGCGAAATGTATCGACGCTCGATTCCCCGCGAATCTTGATATGTAAGCTTGCAATCAGATAGGGCGGCGTTTAACTCAGTTCTCATATCTTGGCGGAGCAAACGCGGAATCAACGCGGAGCAAACTGCGATGCGATCGCAGCCTCCCATCCACGCGCATCATCGGTAACACTCACATCGGTTGATACCTATCGGTAACACCATTGATGAAAGTTCACTGATAAAGTTCACTGATAAAGTTCTTAGACCAATCCGTAAAAGACCCTAACGCTTCACGGGATTCTCGTGGAAAGCGTCTACATTGAGTGAATGAATTCTGTCACGATTTCAATCGTCTCATACCGAATCCGACTAGAAAGAACCCGACATCTTTGTGAACGGCAGGCAGTGTCTACCGCTCACAAAAAATAAAAGCTGGTTTTGACAAGCGGATTTTGGATCAGTAGGTAAATTCGCCTGCACTCTGAATCCTTGATTATTTGTGCTTCCCAACTATGAACACTCTGAAGAAAACCTACGTACTGAAGCTCTATGTGGCAGGCAATACGCCCAACTCAATCCGAGCGCTCAAAACACTGAACAACATCCTAGAGCAAGAATTTCAAGGCGTATACGCACTGAAAGTCATTGATGTGCTAAAAAATCCCCAGCTTGCAGAAGAAGACAAAATCCTCGCGACCCCGACCCTATCTAAAATTTTGCCGCCGCCCGTCCGCAAAATTATTGGCGACCTGTCTGACCGTGAACGAGTCCTCATCGGCCTCGACCTGCTCTATGAGGAACTGCGCGACGATGAATTAAACGAGCTTTAGCCAGATCACCCTGCATACCAGGCGCTGAAAACTCGGTCGCTGATGCAGATCAGCACCAAATCATGTTCCAATGGGTATTGGCACAGCCTTTGACCTATCATGAGATTCGGCTAATGTGAACTCTGCCAATTTGCGTGATGATTTGCTAGATCAATGGATTGTTACACCAGTGTTTGCTCTCGCTTAACATTGATTGACGAGACATCCAAAACATGGGCATGATTTGCCTTGATCACCTGTGGGCAAGGTTTTCGAACTATTAATCAATGTCCACAAATAGGCCCATAAGCAGGCCCATAAGCAGGATCATTAGAGCCTCTAATTGCTTGTTCGCCCTAGATTTGATTGATTGTATTGAGTCCATCCAACCATGAGTCAGCCTAATTCGAATGGTAGCCAGCTAGAAGCAAAAGGAGTGCAGAAGATTCGCACGATGATCGAGGGGTTCGATGACATTAGTCATGGTGGGCTGCCAGTGGGCCGTACAACCCTGGTCAGCGGAACCTCGGGCACGGGCAAAACGCTGATTGCTGTTCAGTTTCTCTATAACGGCATTTCCCAATTTGATGAACCGGGAGTCTTTGTTACCTTTGAAGAATCTCCAGCCGATATTATCAAGAATGCCTATAGCTTTGGCTGGGATCTACAAAAGCTAATTGATGACGGCAAGCTATTCATTTTAGATGCGTCACCCGATCCAGAAGGACAGGATGTAGTCGGCAGCTTTGACCTGTCGGCACTCATTGAGCGAATTCACTACGCCATTCGGAAGTACAAGGCGCGACGAGTTTCCATCGATTCAGTCACCGCAGTCTTTCAACAGTATGATGCGGCATCGGTAGTGCGCCGCGAAATTTTTCGTCTGGTCGCCCGCATGAAACAAGTGGGAGCCACAACCATCATGACAACAGAGCGGGTGGAGGAATATGGCCCAATCGCTCGCTTTGGGGTCGAAGAGTTTGTGTCTGACAATGTTGTTATTTTACGCAATGTCCTCGAAGGAGAACGGCGGCGACGAACGGCTGAAATTCTCAAGCTGCGGGGCACGACCCATATGAAAGGGGAATACCCGTTTACGATTACGAATCAGGGGATTAGTATCTTTCCACTGGGTGCCATGCGACTTACGCAGCGATCGTCCAATGTGCGCGTCTCGTCTGGGGTCAAGACCCTGGATCAAATGTGTGGTGGCGGTTTCTTCAAGGATTCCATCATCCTGGCTACGGGCGCAACGGGTACGGGTAAAACGCTGCTGGTCAGCAAATTTATTCAAGATGCCTGCAATCGGGGTGAGCGAGCTATTCTGTTTGCCTATGAAGAGTCGCGGGCGCAGCTTTCTCGCAACGCCTATTCCTGGGGAATCGAATTTGAGGAACTGGAGCGCAAGGGCCTGTTAAAAATCCTCTGCGCCTATCCGGAGTCGGCAGGCTTAGAAGATCACTTACAAATGATCAAGTCGGAGATTGATCACTTTAAGCCCAACTGCATTGCGATCGATTCTCTATCAGCCCTAGCACGAGGCGTAAGCAATAACGCTTTCCGTCAGTTCATCATCGGTGTTACAGGTTTCGCCAAACAGGAAGAGATCACGGGCTTTTTCACCAACACCACTGACCAGTTCATGGGTGCCCACTCGATCACGGATTCCCATATCTCAACAATTACCGACACCATTTTGATGTTGCAGTACGTTGAGATCCGGGGTGAGATGTCGCGGGCGATCAACGTGTTCAAGATGCGGGGATCGTGGCACGATAAGGGGATTCGCGAGTACACGATTACTGAGCAGGGGCCGGAGATCAAAGATTCGTTCCGCAACTTTGAGCGGATTATCAGCGGTTCGCCGAGTCGGGTCAGCGTTGATGAGAAGTCGGAGCTATCTAGGATTGTTAAGGGCGTGAAGGATAACGTGGAGTAGAGCGTTCTGTAAAATTCAGTTTGGTTGAAAACCCAATTTTTTGTGAACCGTTTGCGGAGCAAACGGTTCACAAAAAATGAATTGAGTTCTTATACACAGATGGGATATTACATGTAACTGAAAGGCAGAAAGCACGGCTCAGCCGTGCTTTCTGTATCTTTAAAGCTGGTCTCCTGCTGCTGTGGGTTTATGACAGATGAGGTGTTGAGCAGGGGAACAAGGGAGTAGGGGAGATGATTGATGGGTTGGTGGTTGCGATCGCGCCTTAATCTGAAATCATAATTGGCATCACTAATCAAAACGGATTGTAAACTAACGATCAAAAAGTTTCTTTTTAAACAAGAAAGCTGGAGTAGAGAATGTGCGATCGCAGATCTAGCAGCAAACCAACTATTTCAGGCATTGATGCTCCATATCCGATTTAAGCCTGCCAGAAATCTATATAGAACTACAAAAAACTATTTGTAACAACGGCTACCATTTATCAAAAATAGCTATTTATCTCCAGCCGCAATTAATCGAGCTAGCAGGATTCAATTATGAGTAACTCAGTCTTTAAGTAGAGAACTGGATGAATTATTTGATTACTCACACTTGATAATATTGATTTTTCCATCTTATTCCTTAAATCTGTTCTTTATATTTATTGACAGCGTACTGACAACGCATAGCCATTAGAAATTTGCTTAGAGCCTAGAATGCTTGCATATTAAAGCTTGCAGACATCAAACAGCTCTAAATTATCGCACCTATCTCGCGGGCAAAGCCCCCAATTGCTACGCATAATTATTTCTCGCAACCTTTAAATAGTCTTAGAGAAAACTTAATACTGCTAGTGCCTCAATTTTCTGAGAATCAGAGCAATTCTTAATCAAGTTGTACATCGGTAGTTTGAGGTTTTAGTAACTCTTGTTTCATACTATTTGACATTTCAGACAATTCTCTTCTTGGATGTGTATGGTGAGAAATAGGAACTGCTTGCTCAAGGCTAATTACCTACTTGCTCAATACGTATGAAGAGGTAAAACAATGGATCCTTTAATCTTGAGAAAGCTGTGGATGCAGATTGAAACAGCTCATACCCATACACTGCTAAATCTGGATGATACAGGTCTAGTCCAATGGCTCATCCAGGAAATTCAAGTCAGCTATCCGCTCAGTGCAGATGAGAAAGGAACACTGGCGGCCTATCTCTACTCCAAGCTCTCGCTGATTCGAGACATTGCCGATCAGCGGTTGGTCGCTTGATTCCCGCTGGTGGGCGTCCCTGCGATCGCAACCCTCTAGTTTGTTTGGCGTTGCGAATCACAGCCATACGAGCCTGATCTCATCTGTCGTGCTAATTCATAGAACGGGTATAACTTGGATGCACTACACTAGCTCTACTACATTTTTTCCTGTCGTAGAGACTTAGGTATTCATAGCCTATGTATTGGAGATGGCGTTTTCTAGTAACCCTTGGCCTGATGGCTCCCCTAATAGCCTGTAGTAGTAGCGGTAGTGGCATCTCCTCAGAAAATGTAGCAGACAGCAGCAGTCTGCTAGACTCAGTTATTTCGCGTGGCACTTTGGTCTGTGGCATCAATGGACAGCTACTAGGCTTTAGCTTTGTGAACGAAAGTGGCGAATACTCCGGCCTGGATGTAGATATTTGCCGCGCGATCGCAGCGGCTCTTTTCAATAATCCTGATGCAGTCGAATATCGCAACCTCAGCGCCCAAGAGCGGTTCACAGCCGTGCAGCGGGGCGAAGTTGATGTCCTTAGCCGTAACACCACCAATACAATCCGTCGAGATACGTCGATTGGGCTAGAATTTGCGCCTACAGTGTTCTACGACGGTCAAGGAATCATGGTCTCGAAAGCATCTGGCGTCAACACCTTGGAAGATATGCAGGGGGCTTCCATCTGTGTTCAGCTAGGCACAACAACCGAGCTAAACTTAACAGACCAAATGCGGCAGCGCGATATCGAGTTTGAGACGGTTGTATACGATGACGAGGAGAAACTTTATGATACCTATGCAAGTGGGCGTTGCCAAGGCATCACGGCTGACCGTTCCCAACTGATTGTTCGACGCACGACACTGCCCAATCCCAGCGATCATGTCGTGCTAGATGTCGTGATGTCAAAGGAGCCACTAGCACCTGCTGTTGCCAATGGCGATAGCAAATGGTCAGACGCTGTTCAGTGGATTGTTTATGCCCTGATTCAAGCGGAAGAATTTGGCATTACTTCGGAAAATATTGATACGTTCCAAAATACAGAAGATCCGGATATTCGCCGCTTTCTGGGTTTAGAAGAAAACTTGGGCGAAGATATGGGCTTGCCCAATGACTTTGCGGCTCGGGCCGTTCGAGCCGTTGGCAACTATGGCGAAATTTATGAGCGCAACATTGGTGAACCATTTGATCTAGAGCGCGGTCTCAACAAATTGTGGACAGAAGGCGGGCTGATGTATTCACCGCCGTTCCGCTAAACGTCATATTGGTTCAAACGAAGACTCCGTTCACGATCTAAACTATGGCTACACATGAATTGTCAGGCTCGTGAGGCGAGAGGAGTGAGGCGAGAGGAGTTTTGAATGTTGAGTTTTAAGTTTTGAATGATTGACCCAGCTCAGCACTCAGCACTGATCTGTAGGGCTAAATTGTAGAATTGATATAAGAACTCTGTTTATTTTTTGTGAAACGCTTGCAGAGCAAGCGTTTCACAAAAAATAAACAATGGGTTTTAACCGGATTTTACATTATTGTGGAACCGAAGATTTAGAGTGTTCCACTTGCGCCGCACCTTTTCCTTCAGGAATACAATGCGGCTCAGCAGTTGACGCCACTGGGGCTGGCTGAGTTCATAGCCCTGCGATCGCAACCAGTCTCCGGTCTTATACTCCAAATAGGCAATTTGAATAGGCGTCAGCACCGTGCGCCACTGCTGCGTTTCACCGGAGCGGATGTGATTGTGGTGTAGCAGTGTTTTGGGATCATGCTGGCTAGCATCATAGTTTGGGTCAGATTTCCAAGCCTGAATGCGCTTTTGCTGCTGTTTCAGGTCGTACTTATCCGCAATCTCTGCCGCCGTTTCGGGTGAAATCTCAATATTTAAATGATGTGCGATCCGCTGCACCTCCTGAGCCAAATCCGCCATCATCACTTCGTACTGGGAAATTAAAATTCCGGGCAGCGCCGTCCATGCCTCATAGTCCCGTAGCGCCTGATCAACCTCGCCGTTGCGGAACATCAACTGCTCAAAGCTAATCTGGCGCATGTGCATCAGCGACACCGCCACATCGCGAATATCCCGCGAAATGTAGAGTCCTGTGGCATAGCCCTCTGCGATCGCATCCGACACTCCAGCCAGCAACTGCCGCTTGTGAACCTTCACCCCATGCGTACGACCGTGCGTTTGTGCCTCTAGCTCCTGGCAGGTTGTGTTGCGTACTTCGCCAATCCCCTCGCCTCGTCCCGCCCGCTGCAACAGCTCCACCGCTAGCTGATATTGCAGCGTCGATCCCGATCGCATCATTCCGCAACTAATTACAAGCATGGTACGTTTCCTTCCGCTGAATTATCGCTGAACTACTAGTCTGCCAACTTATGTTCTGGTGGGTTTTGATGATTGATATGCTACGTTTCGTGCAACATATCGATCATCAAAACTGACTTGGCACAACACTACCTTCAACATGCCCAAAACTTGCTGAACAGTTCCCAAACAGGAACGATTTTGGGCAGCGTGAATTGTTGTGCGGTATGGCCACCCAATAATTCACGCTGAAAAACGATTAAATTCTTCAATTGCCAAATATCGCAGCCAGATAGATTGATGTGCCATAACAGATCAGGAGGACTTTAACAGAAGGTTAGGGCGACATGGATTACATTTTGAATGATTCACTAGAAATTTTTGATCGGCACAGCGGCTGGATTCTGTGGAATCTGTTTTTGGCCTACATTCCCTTTGTGCTGAGTTTCTGGCTGTTTCGCCGCAAAAGAATTGTGCGATCGCTCCTGTGGTGGATTGCCTACGTCGTCTGCATTGCCTTTCTGCCCAATGCCCCCTACATGCTGACCGACATTATTCATTTAATGGACGCGATTCGCGATGGCTATTCGGTCTGGGTGCTGACGATTATCTTTGTGCCGCTACATGCGTTTGCCATGCTGGCTGGGTTTGAAGCCTATGTCGTATCGGTGATGAATCAGAGCCACTACTTAGTGAAGGAAGGAGCCAAGCAGTATGTCACGCTTTCAGAACTGTTAATCCATGCGCTAGCTGCTGTTGGCATTTATCTCGGTCGATTTCTGAGATTCAATAGCTGGGATTTAGTGACCAGTCCTGATACTGTCCTACTCAGTACGCTGGATACCCTCACCAGCAGGCGACCGATTCTAGTCATTTTTGTCACGTTTGTCATCATCACCGTTGCCTACTGGATTGCCAAGCAAATCACGATTGGTCTCTGGTTGCGAATTAAGCAGGTGCGATCGGGCTTAGATTTTTAGGAAACCTGAGTTGAGAACGTGTAGAACAAGAAATGCGATCGCAATTCCAGTTGATGAGGAATAGATGATGAATAACCAATATCCTGACTCACAGCATCTATTTAGCATTTGGAGTTGAATTCCGCTGGGACACCTGAGCAGGTTCTTGGGTTTCTTCCCCAATCACAGACAGTTCACTATGACCAGCATTCCAGCGCTCCAGTCCGGCTAAAAGCAGAGAAATCGGCCAGGTAACCGAGGCAACCACTAGCAGCAGCCAAGAGCGGTAACAGGTGAGGGGGGTCTGTTTATCCCTCAAAAATGCTACAAGCAGAAGGGTTGCTGTCGTCGCTCCTCCTGCAGCATAAATGATTATCCACATAGGTTCAGACTATCAGGTTTGAACTATATATTACTTCGACGAAATAAAATTTGCAGCCTTATAAAAAGCTGGGTTTGAAGCACCGATGATTTCTGAATAGCACCGCGTTCGGGTCATGATTTAATGACATCTCCGCTTGATTTTCTTGCAGAAGGATGGAAAACCCTACCTGAAGTTGGGGAGTGTCGACGAGAGCAAAATTTATAATTGACATACCAGTCAGTTTGGAATCTGTACTTCTCATCCTTAGACCGCAGCCAAGCCTCGCTACTTTATAGATGTACTGCGATCTCTCCCTGGGATCAGGACATAAATACTTTGTGGTGATAACTTATCGGCTCGCAATATCTGATTTGCACTGACAACAATACAGCTCAACTACAGCTCACTGTGCATCTTTCCACTGCAATCTCATGGCTTCCACTATGGAACTTCCCCTTGTTGGCAAAGTTAAACGCCCTCTCCCCTGGGTCGTCGGTCTCCTCGCAGTTGGCTTAATTGGGACAGCGGCAGGGACAGCGATTGTTCTTCGCAGTCGTTCCCAACCGCTGGATGTAGCCGCATTGACGGTGCCCGTTGAGGCAGAATCGATCACTCTCCGGATCACCGCCAGCGGGACGGTGCAGCCTGTGCAGAACGTCAATATCAGTCCCAAAACGGCGGGACGGGTAGCCGAACTCTACGTAGAGCAGGGCGATCTCGTCCGTCAAGGTCAAGTGATTGCCCGCATGGAGAGTGAGGATATTCAAGCGCAGTTTCGGCAGGCAGAAGCGTCCGTCGCTCAGGCACAGGCGCAGTTAGACGAAGCACAATCCGGTAGCCGTCCGCAAGAGGTCGCCCAAGCTGAAGCGGGCGTTCGCCAGGCTCAAGGCCAGGTGGAATCGGCTCAGTCCCGCTTACAGTTGGCTGAATCGCGGCTGAATCGCAGTCAGTATTTAGTCAATGAAGGTGCGATCGCACAGGACGACCTAGACTCAGCTCGTAACGAAGCGGATAGTGCCCGCGCTAACTTGAATCAGGCGCAGGCGACGCTACAGGATGCCCAGGAGCGGCTGAATTTAGTCCAGAGCGGTAGTCGGGAAGAAACGATTCGCCGCAATGAGGCGCAACTGGCTGAGGCGCAAGCTCGTCAGCAGGCTGTGGAAGTGCAGCTTGAGGATACCTTCATTCGCGCTCCCTTTGACGGCATCATTACCCAGAAATACACAACTGAAGGGGCATTTGTCACACCCACCACCTCTGCATCGGAAGCGAGTTCTGCGACTTCGACTGCCTTAGTTGCGATCGCACAGGGACTGGAAGTGATTGCCGAAGTGCCGGAAGAAGATATCGGTCAGATTCAGCCAGGACAGCAGGTTGAGATTCTGGCCGATGCCTTTCCCGACGAAGTGTTCACGGGTGAAGTTCGCCTAGTGGCTCCAGAAGCGATTGTGCGGCAAACCGTAACGCTGTTCCAGGTACGAGTAGATCTGCTCACCGGGCAAGAGCAGCTCCGCTCTGGCATGAATGTTGATGTCACCTTCCTGGGTGATCCAGTCGATGAAGCGCTGCTGGTGCCCTCGGTCGCAATCGTCACGATTGACGGAGAGAAAGGCGTACTGGTGCCGAATGCTGATGAGACAGATATTCGCTTCCAGCCGATTGTGACCGGGCAAACGGTAGATGGGCAAACCCAGATTCTTGAAGGTGTGGCAGCAGGCGATCGCGTTTTAATCGATTTACCCCCAGGCCAGGATCTGGAAAACCTTAAATTTGGCACTCGTCCGGCTGACGATGCAGCAGAGGAATAAGCTTGGCGATGGCGCGTGATGCTGGCGCTTTAGTGTAGCCATACCCGAAGGGTGACACGGTATCTCACCTCTGAATCAATTGTTTCCAGTCATTAACTCATCCCCCAACTATGGATCTCCGCGAAAGTCTCAACATGGCGGTGAAAACCCTAACCGCCAATAAACTCCGCAGCACTCTGACCATGCTGGGCATCATCATTGGTAACGCATCCGTGATTGCGATGGTTGGTATTGGTAAAGGGGCGCAGGACTTTGTGGCACAGGAAATTGAAAGCCTCGGCCCCAATGTTCTATTCGTCGTGCCCGGTAATCAGGAAACCCAGCGAGCTACATTCAACGTGCCGAAAACGCTGGTGCTGGCAGATGCGATCGCAATTGAAGATCAGGTGGCTTCCGTGCGCGGTGTTGCACCCGAGTACAACGATCGAGGGCTAATCACCTACCGTAACCGCAGCGCCACCGAAACGATTGTCGGCACTACTCCCGGCTTTCCGGTCGTCCGCAACACTGTCGTTGAGCGAGGCCAATTTATCACCGAAGACGATATGCGCCGCAGTGCGCCCGTTGCCGTGCTGGGTTCCTCCTTGGCGGAACGCCTATTTCAGGAACAGGAAGCCGTTGGTCAGCGAATTCGAGTGAAAAACGTCAGCTTTGAAGTAATTGGTGTTTTAGAAGAAAAAGGCTCATCTCTGGGCGGCGTTAACTATGACGATACCGTACTGGTGCCGTTGACCACGCTCTCGGAGCGGATTGTGGGCCGCACATCGCCCTACGGCGTCGAGCTGACCTATCTGGCCGTTTCCGTCGCCGAAGAAAGCAAGATGGGCGCTGCCGAATTCCAGATTACAAACCTGCTGCGCCTGCGCCACAACATCACCGATGAAGATGACTTTTCCGTCCGCAGCCAGAAAGACCTCCTGGAGTTTACGGGGACGATTACGGGTGCATTAACGGCGATGCTGGCTGCGATCGCAGGTATCTCGCTGCTGGTCGGCGGCATCGGCATCATGAACATCATGCTAGTGTCTGTGCGAGAGCGGACTCAAGAAATTGGCCTTCGTAAAGCAATTGGGGCATCCAGCCAGGATATTCTGGTGCAGTTCCTCATTGAAGCCGTAATTCTCTCTGCTGTGGGTGGCCTAATGGGTACCTTCATCGGCGTCGGCGGCAGTTTGGCAATTGGCATGGCAACGCCGTTTAATCCTGGAGTATCGACCAACGCAATTGTGGTTGCGGTTGTTGTCTCTGGCGGTATCGGCCTCTTCTTTGGCGTTGTCCCAGCGCAGCAGGCCGCCAAGCTCGACCCGATTGTGGCGCTGAGAAGTGCGTAATTGTTGGTCGATATTCCGTGATTTACATCCCGTAGGGGCGGGTTTTGTTGATCCATTTCGATTAAGACCCATCACTTGACGGCTAAACCCGCCCCTACAGATCCTGTTCCTATTCGATTAATGAATTGATTTGCGATCTCGTTTTCGCACCGCAACCAAACTACCCAGGTAAAGCCCCAGCCAGCCAATGGCGGCTAGAATGGCACTCAGCAGCGTCCACACCCCATCGGCAAATAGATTAACGCGATGGATATTTTGCTGAGCTTCCGCCGCAAAAATCGTCTCAAACGTTGAGGAACTCTGCACCGCAGCGCTGAAGTTTACATAAGCCGCCTGCAGCGCATCCCAATCCACCAGGGCATAGTAGCCAAAGATAACCACACCGACCGTACCTGGAATAATCGTTGCCAACAGCAACACCATCTGCAAAATGTAGCGTTTCACGTTCCCATGCCTCAAACCATCATCTCCCTCGAAGATATCTCAAAGATCTACGGCTCTGGCAACACTGAAGTGCGCGCCCTGTTCCACGTCAACTTAGTGGTTTCAGCGGGCGAATACTGTTCAATCATGGGGCCATCCGGTTCCGGTAAGTCCACGGCCATGAACGTGATCGGCTGTCTCGATCGGCCCAGTTCCGGACGCTATTTCCTGGACGGCGTTGACGTGGCGCAGTTGGATGACCAGGAACTAGCGCATATCCGTAATCAAAAGATTGGCTTCGTCTTCCAGCAGTTCCACCTGCTGCCCCAGCTCACGGCCATCGAAAATGTGATGCTGCCAATGGTCTATGCGGGAGTGCCTCGCTCTGAGCGGCAAGAACGCGCCGCCGAAGCCCTGACCCGAGTTGGTCTCGGTAACCGCCTCGACAACAAACCGAGCCAGCTTTCCGGTGGACAGCAACAGCGAGTTGCGATCGCACGTGCCATTGTCAATCGCCCCGTTCTTTTACTGGCCGATGAACCAACGGGCGCATTGGATACCCAAACCACACAGGAAGTGATGGATATCTTTGCCGAACTCAACCACAGCGGCATGACGGTGGTGATGGTGACCCACGAACCAGAAGTCGCGCGCCTCACCCAGCGCATTGTCTGGTTCCGCGACGGTCAAGTAGTTCATGCCGATCTGCATCCAGAAGATATTGGACAGGTTGCAACCGTTTCTTCATAAGCCGCTACTCAGATTCCATCAATGGCAACTCTCGCTGTCCCACAATTTCACGCTGCTTTCGGATGAGCAGAATAACCTGCACCGAGTTGCTAGAGTAATAAAACGACTGGTGATTAGTGACCATGAGGCTTCATAATCCAAACCTGGGAGGGCAACCGCGATGCTAACCGTAGAGGATTTGCAGCAGCTCCAATCTGAGCATCCCGAATACCGCATGGAGCTAATCGACGGTCAGGTAACAGTTATGAGTCCTTCTGGATACGAAGCAGATGAGGTTTCCATTGAGCTAGCCCGACAGTTAGCCAACTGGGTACGGCCCCGTCGATTAGGTCGAATCACAGGTTCTAGCGCTGGCTTTATTCTGCCGAATACTGATACTCGTGCGCCGGATGTCTCCTTCGTTAAGGCCGAGCGACTGCGGCAGAGTCCCCGCAGTTTTGCTGAGCTTGCGCCTGATTTAATGGTCGAAGTAAAGTCACCGACGGATAATTTGAATCAACTGCGGCAGAAGGTGCAGAGCTTTCTGGATTTGGGCACTCAAGTTGGGATGGTTGTCAATCCCGAAACCCGCACGGTGGAAGTTTATCGTCCCGGTAGCGATACGTCAGACATTCTCAAAGACGGCGATTTGTTAACGGTGCCAGAACTGTTACCCGGTTGGACGGTGCGAGTGTCTGAACTGTGGCCGCTGGTGTTTTAGGGGTGATGATGGTGGACAGTGTCCACCTTACGAAGTACTAAGCATGTCTGAAACGAATTCAGTTAAAGCGGGGGGGACAGAGCGCGATCGCACATTGATGCAGCGCTGTATCAGCTTGGCGCGACAGGCAGCAGGCCAGACCTCGCCCAACCCAATGGTCGGCTGCGTCATTGTTCAGGAAAACCAAACTGGAGAACCCGAAATTGTCGGCGAAGGGTTCCATCCCCAGGCCGGACAGCGCCATGCCGAGGTTTTTGCCCTGCGGGCAGCAGGCGATCGTGCCCAAGGCGCAACAGCTTACGTCAGTTTGGAACCTTGCAATCACTATGGCCGCACTCCGCCCTGTAGTGAAGCGCTGATTGCAGCGGGAATTAAAAAAGTCGTTGTCGGCATGGTTGACCCCGATCCGCGCGTAGCAGGTGGCGGCATTAAACGATTACGGGAAGCTGGCATCGAAGTCCTCGTCGGTGTAGAAGAAGCTGACTGTCAGAAACTGAATGAAGCGTTTATCCACCGCGTCCGTTATCAGCGACCCTTTGGCATTTTGAAATATGCCATGACCCTAGACGGCAAAATCGCCGCTAGTACAGGCCACAGCGCTTGGGTGACGGGGCCAGCAGCTCGCCAGGAAGTCCATCGGCTGCGCTCGATCTGCGATGCAGTCATCGTCGGTGGCAACACGGTACGCAAGGACAATCCGCTGCTAACCAGTCACGGCGTTTGCGATCGCAATCCACTGCGCGTGGTCATGAGTCGCCGTCTAGATTTGCCGTTGGACGCCAAGCTTTGGGATGTGGACACTGTGCCCACGCTGGTGGCCACGGAAACGGGAGCCAATCCAGAGCTAAAAGCTAAATTGTGCGATCGCGGTGTCGAAGTGCTGGAGTTTGAGCGGCTCACACCGGACGATCTAATGGCTACTCTCTGTCAGCGCGGCTTAAACAGCGTCCTCTGGGAATGTGGCGGAGTCCTCGCGGCGGAAGCGATTCGCTCCGGCAGCGTACAAAAAATTTGGGCGTTTATTGCGCCTAAACTCATTGGTGGACAGCAGGCTCCTTCACCCGTCGGTGAAATGGGATTACAGAAAATGACCGATGCGTTGCAGCTTAGTCAGCTCACCTGCCGCAGTGTTGGTGATGATTACCTCATTGAAGGTTATTTAGTAGATTCAAGCGATCAACCAGCATAGAGAGGAGACAGCGCTGCCGCCTCCTCTCTACGTTTATGGGTACGTTTATCGGTTCCATTACCCTTCCCGAATCACCTTGGCATAAACCATTGACTCGAATAGAAGCTGAAAACCAACCTCTTCATAGAGCCGATATGCCTGATTTGGATTTTGGCTATCGACACCAATGAGCGCCGTATCCATACCTGCTGCCTGGAGTCGCCGCAGTCCCTCCAGCAGCATGGCTCGACCCAGACCCAGCCGCCGATAACCACGCCGAGTGCCGAGCAACCCAACCCAGCCTTCCTGGCGGCCTAGCTGAGCGTTTTCTTCGGGGAAAATCAGGTTGGAACAGAACGCGGCCATCGAGCCATCGGACGCGATCGCAACTAGATCTAACTCAGGATTGTAGGTGGATTGAGCGACGTGATAGTCAAACCGCTCAACGGTCATCGGGTGGTGATTCCAGTGATCCACAAAGGTCTGATTGAACATCTCCACCCAAGCGGCTCCATCCTGGGCTGGATTCACGGCGCGAATCGTAAAACCGTCTGGTAAGGGCACCGTTGGAATCGGCTCTACTAGCGATCGCGATAGGCGCTTGAACGTGCGACACCAGCTAAACCCGTACTGCTCTAGCAGGGCAAAGCGGTCATGCAGATGCGATCGCGCTGCCGAGTTCAGCTTGACGACTCCCTTAAATTCCTGACCAATCTCTTGAACCCGAGCCTCAGCCCACTGCACAATTTGCGCTTCAATCCCACTGCCTCGAATTTCGGGATGGATAGAAAAGCCTAAACCGCAGGAAAGCTCATCACCTGGCTCAGGATGCCAAAGACTCGCAGTGGCTAATAGGTAGCCTTGCTCGTCCTCCCATAGCCGCAAATCACGGTTGACATCAAAATTGGGTGCATTAAAATCTTCCAGCAGTTCGCTAACGGCTAGATAAGAATCGATTTGATCGGCTTTGTAGCAAAGGTTAGTGAGATCTGCGATCGCAGTTAAATCAGTTTCATCTCGGTAGGTGCGTTCAGTGAGGCTACATTGCACCGCTGTAGTACGCATGAGTCTTGCCCTCGAAATTTGAAGGTATGACTGAATCTACAGCGCATTTTTAGAAGATTCCGCAAATTGTATTATCAATACTACATCCACCTGTAAATCGATAGCACTGATATAGCACTTCTTGTGCTAATAAAGGGGGAGTTATTTTTTGGAAGCCGCGCGGAGCGCGGCTTCCAAAAAATAACTTGTACCTCAGTAGCTTAGGAAAGGCTATATCAACATCTCACCTGTCAAAAGACGCTGCTCACGGGATACCAGCCTCCTTCCTCTAATCAATCACGCATGTCATCGAAATATTTTTAAAGTTGCACGCCTTGAGGTCAGCATCGCTGATGAAGTAGTAAAACGACGTGTCAGAATCATCAGGGTGGATCAGTTCCATTAACAACCGGGGTCTTTCCCAACCCCTCTCTTCTGCCTGTTCCGCAATATAATCCAAAGCCCAGTCATCCATATCGGAATGCAAAAAGGGACGTCCTGCCAATTTGCTGACCGAATCTCTATTCCCCTGTTGAGCATAGCTATAGTCCCATATCCAGTCACTAAATCGATCTAGCAAACCCTCGTCAACTTGATTTGCAACATGCTGGTGCTGCCAAAACGGGTCATCGTCCACGGCAAAAGCTAAGCTATAAATCGAATCACCTTCCCAGCTAACCTCTAGAAAGCTAAAGTCTTGTCGCAACGCATCCTCTGCCAGATCGGTTTCTGGAAAATACAGCACACAATGTTTGTCTTCTTCAGGCGAAAGCGCTGGCTCAACGGGATGGGTGTAAAACTGGAGAATACCCTGCTTGGGAAACTCAAAATCAGGAATGCGAGGCACATCAGCACAGTTAATTTGCACCAATAAAGCAAGTGCTTCGCCATTCTCATCCCTAGGATATTCAAGATCGGTAGGGAAATACGGTATCCCTCCCACTTTGCTCTGTCGGCGAGGCAGCGGATCGTCTTGAGGATGGCGAATACCGGGGAGACGATCAGAAGCAATTATGCGGATATAAGGCTCAGAAGCGGCTTCCAGAAAAGGCCGGAGTACCGCAAATTCTGGGGGTAGGTCTTTCAATAAAGAGGCAGTCGGCATGAGCGGAAATGAGCTTCAGGAGTGAAAATTCTCCATATACTAGCTCATCCCCAACCTACTCACAGAACCCAACAATTGTTGGTAGGGGTATTCAGGCAAGGATCTTTTGGGGTGTGGGCAACGCCCACACCCCAAAAGATCCTTGCCCTTTGAGAATTACCCAATTGTTTAATAACGACAGGCTACACCTGCCGTTATTAAACAGTTTCTGTTAAGAACTCTACAAAATCTCTCGTCCCAAGTAGGGCTGAAGCACGTCCGGAATCTTCACTGAACCGTCGGGCTGCTGATAATTTTCCAATACCGCTGCCATTGTGCGGCCAACGGCAAGACCAGACCCATTGAGCGTATGCACAAACTGAGTGCCTTTCTGTCCTGCTTCCTTAAAGCGAATATTGGCGCGGCGAGCCTGGAAATCCCAGCAGTTGGAGCAACTGGAAATTTCGCGATAGGTGCCGGACGACGGTAGCCAGACCTCTAAGTCGTAGCATTTGGCGGCGGAAAAGCCCAAATCACCCGTACACAGCTCAATCACGCGATAGGGCAGCTTCAGCGCTTGCAGAATTGCTTCGGCATTTTGCACCAGCTTTTGATGCTCGGCTTCCGACTGGTCGGGGTGGACGATTTTTACCAATTCCACTTTATTAAACTGGTGCAGTCGAATTAGACCCCGCGTATCGCGACCATAGCTGCCCGCCTCCCGCCGGAAACAGGGCGTAAATGCACAGTGATTAATCGGTAGATCAGTTGCTGCCAGGACTTCATCCCGATAAAGATTGGTTAACGGCACTTCCGCTGTCGGCGTTAACCACAAATCATCTTGGCTGCACTTAAAGCTTTCGTCGGCAAACTTGGGCAGTTGCCCCGTTCCGGTTAGCGTATCCGTGTTAATCAAAAACGGTGGAATCACTTCCAGATAGCCCGCTGCAATCTGCTGATCGAGCATGAACTGAATCAGCGCTCGCTCCAGCGCAGCACCCGCACCCATCAGGGCCACGAAGCGGCTTTGCGCCACCTTGGTTGCCCGCTCAAAGTTAAATAAACCCAGCTTTTCGCCAATTTCCCAGTGGGGCAGCAGCGAGTCCGAATCTGCTGGTAGGTACTCATCGCCCCAGCGGCGCACCTCGACATTTTCTTCTTCGCTAACGCCCTCCGGCGTAGACTCGCTTGGCAGGTTAGGAATCAGCAGCAGCAGAGCTTCCAGCTCAGCCCGAATTTCCCGCTCTTGCGGTTCCAGTTCACCCAACTGCTGCTTAACCTGATTACCCTCTTTCCGCAAATCCATGATTTCAGCCGATTGGGGGTCGCTACCAGACTTGATTTTTTGACCGACGGTTTTACCAATCTCGTTACTGCGAGCCTGAAGTTGCGATCGCGTTGTCTCCAAGTCACGCTGCCGCTGGTCGAGGTTTAAAATGGGCTGCACGTCATAGTCACCCCGCAGCTTCAGCCGTCGCTGCACCTCTTCTGGTTGTTGACGAATCAGTTTGAGATCAATCACCGTTGGTTCCCTAGTTTGTCAAGTGTGAATCGTCGGTTGACGATTATTGATAATCAATTTACGCCTACTGTTTACTACCATAAACCAACGTTTAGATGTTCAGATTCATATTCCAAAAAGCAGACACAGCCCACTGCGGAAAACGGACTATAGAAGATGTGCTGCGTAACACCGTACCATCAAGCCCAGTCATGATGGCCATGTCACAATGCTCCCAAAACACAGTATTTAGAGTGCATCAGCTACGCAAGCCGCGATCGCAACCGCTAAAATTGAGACTGTGTCCTTCAAGGGTTGGGGTATGGTCAGGCTCGCAAACGTAGAGTTTTTAGATGAATTTGATGTCGTTGTCGTCGGAGCCGGACATTCAGGCTGTGAAGCGGCCTTAGCCACAGCGCGGTTGGGCTGTCGGACGCTGCTGCTGACGCTCAACCTGGACAAAATTGCTTGGCAGCCCTGCAATCCTGCCGTCGGCGGGCCTGCTAAATCGCAACTGACCCATGAAGTTGATGCGCTGGGCGGCGAAATTGGCAAAATGGCCGATCGCGCCTATCTGCAAAAGCGAATTCTCAATAGCTCCCGTGGGCCAGCGGTCTGGGCACTGCGGGCGCAAACGGATAAGCGTGAGTATGCCGCCATCATGAAGACCATCGTCGAGAATCAGGACAACCTGGTGATTCGTGAAGGGATGGCAACGGATCTGGTCATGGGCGATAACGATGAAGTCGTTGGTGTACAGACCTATTTCGGCGTGGCGTTCAAGTGCAAAGCCGTGATCTTGACGACCGGAACGTTTCTGGGCGGCTGCATCTGGATTGGCAACAAGTCGATGCCTGCCGGACGAGCCGGAGAATTTGCCGCTGTTGGGCTGACGGAGACTTTGAATCAACTGGGCTTTGAAACCGGGCGGTTAAAAACCGGAACGCCTGCTCGGGTGGATCGGCGCTCGGTTGATTATTCCAAGATGGAGGCGCAACCGGGCGATCAGGATGTCCGCTGGTTTAGCTTTGATCCAGCCGTCTGGATCGAGCGGCAGCAAATGCCCTGTTACTTGACACGGACGACGGCAGAAACCCATCAGATCATCCGGGATAACCTCCACCTGTCACCTGTCTATGGCGGCTGGGTCGATGCTAAAGGGCCGCGCTACTGTCCGAGCATTGAGGATAAGATTGTTCGATTTGCTGACAAAGACAGCCATCAAATTTTTATTGAGCCGGAAGGCCGTGATAGTCCAGAGCTGTATATCCAAGGGTTTTCCACAGGTCTACCGGAAATGCTCCAGCTTGCCATGCTGCGATCGCTACCTGGATTGGAACATTGCGCCATGCTGCGACCCGCTTATGCCGTGGAGTATGACTATCTGCCCGCTACGCAGTGCTTCCCGACCTTGATGACGAAGAAGATTGAGGGTCTATACTGTGCGGGACAAATCAACGGCACTACGGGTTACGAAGAAGCAGCGGCACAGGGCATTGTCGCAGGCATCAATGCCGCGCGGTTTGTACGCGGTCAAGATGAAGTAATTCTGCCCCGCGAAGGCAGCTATATCGGCACGCTGATTGACGATCTCTGCACTAAAGATCTGCGGGAGCCGTATCGGATGTTGACCTCGCGTTCGGAGTATCGGCTGCTGCTGCGATCAGACAATGCCGATCAGCGGTTGACGCCTCTGGGTCGCGAGATTGGTCTGATTGACGACCGCCGCTGGCAGCTCTATCAGCAAAAGCAAGAGCATATTGCGGCAGAGAAAGAGCGTCTTTACGAAACTCGCGTTAAGGAGCATGACGAGGTCGGCCAGACGATCATGCAGGATACCCAGCAGCGGATTAAAGGCTCAATCACGCTAGCGGATTTGCTGCGTCGGCCTGGATTCCACTATGCCAATTTAGAGCACTACGGCTTAGGACAGCCCGCGCTGGAGCGCGAGGAGAAAGAAGGGGCAGAAATTGATATTAAGTACTCTGGCTACATTCAGCGCCAGCAAAACCAGATTGATCAAGTCTTGAAACAGGCCAATCGCAAGCTGCCGTCCGATTTGGACTATCACCAGATTGAGACCCTCTCCAAAGAAGCCCGCGAGAAGCTAACTCAGGTGCAGCCGCTCACCCTTGGTCAGGCATCCCGCATTGGTGGCGTTAATCCTGCTGATGTCAATGCGCTGATTGTGTATCTGGAACTGCGATCGCGCCAAAAAGCAGCCGCAAAACAGGAAGCCCCTATTTAATCAGCTTATAAAGAGGGCTGGCAGCGCAACACGCTGCCAGCCCTCTTTTACATTAAATCTCAACTGTGCTAACTCAAGTTCAGCGGCTGATCGGGGCGATCATCTGGGTTAACGGCGCTGTAATCTACATAGTTGCTGGGAGCCATTGGCTCATCCTGATTGGTAGCTGCCGGATCATGGGCATCAAACCGGGATGCTGTCCGGGTCGGAGCCGGAGAACGTCGCGCATCATCAAGCGAAGACGGACGGTTACCGAGTGAACGAGAAGACGGGCGAGATGGCCGATCGTTCCAATCGTTCCAGCGGTCATTACTGGCAGGTGGACGGCTACTGTACGGATCGGTAGGTGGCTGATTATAGGAGCTGGGTGGTTGATTATAGGGGCGGTCAGGGGTGCGATCGCGACTATCCGAGCGAGACGGACGAACTCCCCGATCAGAACGCTCTGGCGACACGTCACCCGGCAGACGACCAATAACGCCTCCATTCGGCGGAGTTCCAGGACGATAGCCATTGTAAGCATCTGGAGGCGCACCTCGATAATCATCGTAATAAGCCTCATCCCGCCCTCCGATCATGGGCCGATTGGGGTAGTAACGGTCGTCGGGCATATAATCTCTGCGATCTAGCTCGGCCCGCACATTCGTCCGAGGGCCAGGCCGATAGTCCGGACGGCTGGGGGGGCGATAGTCATCCCGAGGAGGAGGAACATCATATCCACCAGCCTGCGCGACCCGTGGATCTCGCGGCGTTCGAGTATTGATGTTTTGCACCATGAGCGTGAGCAGCATCCCTACTGATATGAGTTGCTGCAAAGAAGCCCATATTGGCATATTCAGCTCTGCGAGCAGAACCACTCCGACTACTAGGAACAGCAACGCATAGACTTTATCAGCGTCGCGCCCATAACCAGGCTTTAGCCGATCCAAAAAAAAGAGGGCAACTGCACTAACAATCATGATGATTCCCAATAGCAGGGGAACGGGAGTACCAAAATTCACAGTAAATTCCTCTCAAGGTGACAACTCAGCGCCAGAGCCATAGACCATCTGAACCAGTGTAGACGTGTGTCAAACGCGTTAACCATCAGACCACTCCAGGTTTAGCAATTGGTTAAGCTACTCAAACACAAAACCAATTGTTTTTGAAAAACAGGATGATTTAATCATCATGCCCATTCTAGCGATCCTCAAGCGGCTTCACATAGCCCACATCATATCAAGTTCAGTTATGGAAGCTAAATTCTTAATGAATACTGTTATGGCGTTACGGCAGTCGGTTAGAACCAGTCGGTTTTGAACACGTCGCGTGATAAACAATAGGGACGTACACAACGGTACGTCCCTTAGAAGTCAAATGTGGCTCACTAGACCCTGAACGGTTCTAGCTGCGCTGGATTTTGTCGCGTTGGCTAATAAAAATCAAGGCTACGGTGGCAGGAATAACAACGATTGCTGCACCAGCAACCAGGCTTAAAATGAAATTCATCAAAGATGGAGTCATAATGGCTTACCTTTCCGACAAGGCTGAAACGTTGACTTTGTTAACTTAATTTTATAGGGCTGTTACAGTCTTGAGAAGCTTGATTGTAACCAAATTTGCTGAACCGTACCTAAACAGCGAGTTAGAGCTGAGTGGATTGTCTTTACAAAATGTTAGAATTCACTCAAGTCTCTTCACAACACCAACAGGTATCGCTAAAGGTGCGCCACGGGTAGCCGCTTTGGTTGATGATGAAGAAAACAAGACGACGCAATTGGATGGGGAGAGCTAATGACTCTTGAAACTGCTGCAAATTGGATTCTCGGTCCCCTACTCGGACTCATGATTCTGCTGTTTATTTTTCGGATCGTGCTGACTTGGTATCCGCAAGCTGACCTGAATCGCTTACCGTTCAATCTGGTTGCTTGGCCAACGGAGCCTTTGCTTGTACCCGTTCGTAAACTCATCCCTCCTCTTGGTGGTGTCGATATTTCTCCGATTATTTGGGTCGGCATTTTAAGCCTGGTACGTGAAATCTTGCTCGGTCAGCAAGGTCTAGTTCACATGATGTAGCCAGCTAGGCCAGACTGCAAAAGCGAAAGAAGCGCCCCGCTGGGGCGCTTCTTTCGCTTTTGCATGGGGTATGAATTGTGATGTGGGGTGGTACCCCCCACATCACAATTCATACCCCGATTAAGCAACGCCTGAACGGAGTTGATTAAAACAGATCGAGGTCGGTCACAGCTCCTTTGCTGCTGGAGGAGACGACTTTGGCGTATTTGGCGAGAACGCCTTTAGTATAGCGAGGTGCAGGCGGCTGCCAGTTAGCGCGGCGTTGAGCCAGCTCGTCATCCGAAACATGCAGATGCAGATTGCGCTCATCGGCATCAATGGTGACGGTATCGCCTTCGTGAACCAGTGCGATCGCACCTCCGACTGCGGCTTCCGGTGCGACGTGACCAACGACCATGCCGTAGGTGCCGCCAGAGAAGCGACCATCGGTGATTAAGCCAACGGAATCGCCCAAGCCTGCGCCGATGATGGCGGAGGTGGGAGCCAGCATTTCCCGCATACCGGGGCCACCTTTCGGGCCTTCATAGCGAACGATAATTACGTCGCCTGCTTTAATTTTTCCGGCCAGAATTGCGTCGAGACAGTCTTCTTCTGATTCAAAGACGCGAGCGGGGCCAGTGATCGTGCGATTCTTCACGCCCGTGAGCTTAGCAACGGCGCCTTCAGTTGCCAAATTACCCTTCAAAATGCCTAAGTGGCCTTGAGGATACATGGGGTTATCCCACTGACGAATCACGTCCTGATCCGGAGATGGATTGTCCGGCACGTCAGCTAGAACTTCGGCAATCGTTTGTCCGGTGATGGTCAGGGCATCGCCATGCAGTAGGCCATGATTGAGCAGCATCTTCATCACCTGGGGAATGCCGCCGACGCGGTGGAGATCGGTTGCGACATAGCGGCCAGAGGGCTTCAGGTCGCAGATTACGGGCACCTTGGCGCGAATCGTTTCAAAGTCATCCAGGGTCAAGGGCACTTCTGCGGCGTGCGCGATCGCAAGTAGGTGCAGTACCGAATTGGTTGAACCACCCACGGCCATGATTACCGCGATCGCATTTTCAAATGCCTTACGAGTCAGAATCTGACGCGGCGTGAGCTGATTGCGAATCGCTTCTCGCAGGACAAAGGCGGACTTCTCTGCGCTGTCGGCTTTTTCGGCATCCTCAGCGGCCATCGTGGAGGAGTACATCAGGCTCAACCCCATTGCCTCAATGGCTGATGACATGGTGTTTGCTGTGTACATGCCGCCACAGGAACCCGCACCGGGGCAGGCACGCCGCTCCACTTCAATCAGTTCGTGCTCGTCAATTTTGCCCGCACTGTATTCACCAACGGCCTCAAAGGCGCTGACGACGGTGAGGTCTTTACCGTTATAGTGACCCGGCTTGATCGTGCCGCCGTAGACAAAGATGGCGGGAATGTCCATGCGTGCGATCGCAAGCATCGCTCCGGGCATGTTCTTATCGCAGCCACCGATGGCGAGAACACCGTCCATGCTCTGACCGCTACAGGCCGTTTCGATGGAGTCAGCAATCACGTCGCGGGACACTAGGGAATATTTCATCCCTTCGGTACCCATTGAAATGCCGTCGCTAATCGTGATCGTGCCGAACATTTGGGGCATTGCGCCTGCGGATTTGAGACCGACTTCGGCCCGCTTGGCCAGGTCGTTTAACCCCATGTTGCAGGGCGTAATCGTGCTGTAGCCGTTGGCGAGTCCGACAATGGGCTTGTTGAAATCTTCATCTCCAAAGCCGACGGCCCGCAGCATGGCGCGGTTCGGTGTGCGCTGTACTCCTTGGGTGATAGCTTGGCTCTTGCGATTGTCCGACATGGCGACAATTCCCCTCTTAAGACTGATGATCGTAGCGACAAATCTTACAGTAGCAAGGATAACGGCTCCAGCCGTGAAACTGTGCGGATTCTTTGCTGACTGTACTGTTCATCATGGCAGTCCCCTCGTCTGGCTACAAATCACAGCGTTAATCGGGTTTCATTATTGATTTCAATATTGATCCAATCTGTGTCCGTCGGTTCACATACAAAAAGGGGTGTCGCCGCATCGCGGCGACACCCCTTTTCTAGATAATTAGAACCAATCCGACAGCGACGAGGGTAGACGATTCAAAATGCCCTCTAGCCGTCCCTGAAGTCCTGCCAGCGTTTGATACGCATCTGATAATTCATTGCCATCGACGTGAACTTCAGGTGTGGGATAGTTTTGCAGAATTTCCAATAACGTGACGCTGTTGTCATCGGCGGCAGACAAGATAATCGCTGCTCGCATCGCCTGCCGATCTGCCTGCTGCGACGGTGGATAGATGGCCTTACCGACCTGATCTAGCGCATAGTTGCCCACAAAGCTGTTCAGAACGCGATCGAGCAGCACAACATCCATCTCCACTTTGCGGTTGAGCAGTTCCTGCATTTCTGCGGCATCATATCCCGCTGTTCGCAAGTAGAGATCCAGTTGCCGCGTCGTTTCACCCGTTTCCGCCAAGCGGGTTAAATCTTCTACCGGGACAGAACGCTCATGTGCTCGGTACTTCAGCACCACCTGTTCAGCCGCGATCGCAGATGTACCTGGAATTAAAAGTGCCAGAGTTGCGATCGCAGCGCCTAATCGAGTTGCCAATTTCTGATTCATCATGATTTATCTCGTAAGTCTAATTACAAGCTGTCCAATATCAGTTCAATATCAATGCGGAATCAATGCGGAGCATCCATCCGTCCATGCTGGTTCGATCAAGTGACACGTCGAGCCAGTAACCTGCAATCTAGAGCAGATTGCTTCCCCATTCAGCCCCTAGCTCCATCTCCCTACAGCAACCGTCACACCTTGCAGCACAACTCACACCCGTTTGAGCAACCCCACTTAAGATGTAAAGATTTTCTAGATCTCAGGTGCCGACTCACCAAAGCCGATTACCGTTTTCAGCACCGGATGCTAACGCCATTGGCTATGCCAACCGGAGGTCTATAATCAAAACCGAATTTTTCAACTTCACTCAAATTCTAAAACTCGTCTAAATTTAGGTCGTATTTTCCAGGGTAGAGATTTCCACATGACGAAATGTAGATTACCAATCCCACCTTGACAGCCGCCCTTTGACCCAATCTGCCATCTATCCATCCACTCATCTACCCACTCACCCTCACCCACTCACCCCCACCCACCATTCATATCGAACTCTCATCTTGTCACTATGAAACCGTTAACATCTTGTTTGTTCCACGTTGCTCTATCTCGGCGATTTTTGCCCCTTGCTAGCCTGCTGCTCATTTTGGGCGGAACAACGCTACCCAGTTCAGCACAAGTGCCGTCCCGTCCCTCTACAACAACTGCACAGCAGCTACCCATTAACGCCCGCATTATCTACGTCAATCCCACCTTGGGCAGCGATGCACCCTCTGCTGGTGCAAGCGAAGCAACGCCGTATAAAACGATTTCCTACGCGCTCCAGCAGACTGAAAACATACCGCAAGTGGTCATTCAACTCGCACGGGGCGTTTACGCAACTGATAGCGGCGAGGTCTTTCCGCTCCAGCTTCGTCCGGGGGTGATTCTACGCGGCGATGAGCCAAACAAAGGCTCAACGACCCGAATTATTGGCGGGGGACAATTTATTAGTCCGAACTTTGCGCGGCAAAATGCCGCCGTTTTAGCAGCCCAAGATAGCCAAATTCGCGGCTTGACGATTACAAATCCCAATACTCGCGGTACGGCAGTTTGGGTCGAGTCAGCCAATCCAACCATTCGCGACAACACGTTCAGCGAGAGTAATCGCGAGGGCATTTTTGTCAGCGGTACGGGTAATCCTTTGATTGAAGACAATATTTTTACCGCGAATACAGGCAACGGTGTTTCGGTGGCCGTCTCGTCCCAGGGCACGATTCGCAACAACATCTTTCGCGATACTGGATTTGGCATTGCCGTCAGCCAAACGGCGACGCCGCTGATTGAAGGCAACCAAATTGTCCAAAATCAAGACGGTGTGGTCGTATCGGATTCTGCAACACCCGTGCTCCGCAGCAACATTATTGAAAGCAATGCCCGCGATGGGGTAGTGGCGATTACCAATGCCCAACCTGATTTGGGCACCACCAGCAATCCGGGCGGCAACTTAATCCAAAATAACGGTCGCTACGACATTCACAATGCGACCCGCACCAACACGCTACTGGCCGCAGGTAACGAGAGCCAAACCAAGCAAATTGAGGGAGCCGTTGATTTTGTTGGTGCCAACGTGAATCTGGGAACGGGTAACTTCTCCGATGTCACAGGTCACTGGGCGGCAGATTTCGTTACCGCCCTGGCTGAACGAGGCGTAATTAGCGGCTTTCCTGATGGTACATTTCGTCCAGAAGAACCCGTGACTCGCGCTCAGTTTGCGGCCATTGTTGCCAATGCTTTTAACCCCTCAGCCAAACGGGAAGGCGCTCAATTTGTAGATGTGGGCAGCAACTTCTGGGGTTATAGCGCCATTCAGAAATCCTATCAGGGAGGATTCATGGCCGGTTATCCAGACGGCAAGTTTGAGCCGCTGCTGGAAATTCCACGGGTGCAGGTACTCGTCGCACTTGCGAATGGCCTGGGCTACACAGCGAGTACGCCCAGTGTGCTATCGGTTTACCAAGACGGTACGGCTATCCCCGACTATGCAGTCAACAGCGTCGCCGCTGCGACCGAGAAGAGAATGGTAGTTAACTACTCCAATCCAGCCCAGCTTCAGCCAAATCGGAACGCCACCCGTGCAGAAGTCGCGGCATTTGTGTATCAGGCACTGGTCAATGCAGGCCAAGCAGAGCCAATTCCGTCTCCCTACATCGTGCAGCCGCAGTAATGATATGAAGTCCGGTTAAAACCTAGAATTTATATATCTATTGCTGTGAAATGCTTGCTTTGCGAGCATTTCACAGCAATAGATTGGGTTCTTCTGCATGGACTTGATAAAGCTAACCTCGGAATATATTGGGAAAAGCGATCGCACCTTGTCGCTCACAAAAAACGTCCGAACCACTATGACTATGGCGATAAAAACTGCGATCGCAGCTTTGTCATTTTCTGTAACAGGATTTTGCACCCGTTTCCGTATCTACCCTTAGAAAAATCTTTAGCAAAGCTGGGCATCTTTAGATCGAAGGGCGCAGAGGCAGCCCGTCATCATACCCAATGTTCTACGTCCTGTTATCGATCTGAAGACTCATTAGCTATGAACTCTAATCCAAATTCCGTTCGCTTTCCCCTCTGGCAGTATCTCAACCAGCCGCTCTTCAGCCATTTCTACAAGCCAGTTTTGAATCCGATGCACTACTGGTATTTTTATCGGATTCAGCATTTGGAGCGCTGCCTCGTTAAACAGCACCGTCCCGAAGAAAATTTTCACTAACGCATCGTGATTGAAGCGCAGTTAGCTATTCTGCCAAGCCGCTTGGAAGAAATCGCGCTCGCACAGCATGGCATAGCGATAGGCCGATCGCACAGGATCACTGTCCTCGCCATATTCATCTAGTAACTGATCAAGCTGTTGAGCCAGAGCCGCAAACTCAGCACTGCTGTAGGTCTGAATCCAGTCGCGATATGCATGCTGAGCACTGCCAGCGAGTGCCAGTTGTTGCCCCAGGTACGCATAAAGACTCATACAGGGCGACATGGCTGCCGCTGTTACGCCAACGGGTTGGCTCCAGGCTGTGGCCAGCAAAAAATCGGTATAGCGTCGAGTTGCGGCACCTGGTTCAACTGCTTCGAGATCAACCTGCCACTGCTGTGCGTACTGGTGATGCAGCTTAAGTTCTGCTAGTACGCCGTTCGCCAACTCATGAAAGACTGCAAAGCCCTGCCATGTCGGCAGGGCTGATTTATTGATGAGAGAAAAAAGATAATGAGATAGGTAACCATTCT
>CBKWJC010000003.1:0-130743 GCA_966674685.1 uncultured bacterium | reverse complement strand
GGCCTTCTGAACTCTCTGCCTCAATTCTACTCAACACAAACTTGGGTGGAACTAGTTGTATTTATTATTTTTCTCTTGCATTATTTATACAGCTCTTGGATCAATCAAAATGCAGAATCTATAGTAGCAGGCTCTATCTTGCTATTAATTCTTATTTTTATATTTTTATTTAGCTTAAGAAAAGCTAGAGCGCTTCTTCATTCTTTGTCAACTACTTCTTTCCGTCATGCTGACTTAACCAATGCTAAATTTAACAACGCTATAGTTGAACATGCTGATTTTTATGGAGCAAAGCGAGACAGCCACAGCAGTAATTCATAGACAATCATTTCGATTGCATCAGCTCTCAAATATCAGGGATTGCAGCGCGATCGCATTTTCCTTTTTCAACTCGCCTCAGCGTTCATTCGTCCTGTGATCAACGCTTGAATAATAGAAAGCTGTTGTTGCATCAAAGAATGCTGCTGTTGCCCTTGCTGCTTAATCGTGGAGTCAAGTTGACTGAGCAGTGTAGCCTGCTGCTGGCCCTGTTGTTTAATCGTGGTATCAAGCTGGCTTAACAACGTTAGTTGCTGCTGCCCTTGTTGTTGAAGCAAATTACAGGTTTGAGCATGATTTTCTCTGAGAATCTGTTGAGTCTGTTGAATTTCATGCTGGGTCGCAGTGACCGCCTCAGTTAAACGTCCCATATGGTCAGTTAACGCCTCGATCTTTTCAATTAAGGACTCCATACGCCGATCCATCACCTGAATCCGTGCATCAAACATTTCAATCGAGCTTTGAATGTAATCCCGGTTAACTTCTGCCATATGAATCACGCCATCAAGCACTTGCGTGACCTCATCATAACGACAAAAACCATCTGCGATCGCACCTGCCAAATCTCCAGGAGAAGTGCGATCGCACTCCCTACTCCCTCGCGCTTTATCCGTTACTCCCTCTGACCGATGCCACCGCACCAGCCCCCCGATACTCTGCAAACAGAATCAACTTGGCGTTGATGTGGAAATCTGGGTTAAGCCAAATAGTGATGAAACGAGTCCTGATTATCGGCGGTTGTGGGCGGATTGGAGGCAACATTGCCAGAGATATTCTGAAACATACGGATGCTGAAGTGACAATCACGGGTCGAAATCCGCAGTTTGGCATGGCAGCATTGGAGAGACTGGGGTCTAGAGTGCAGTTTCAGCTCCTCGATCTCAGTCAGCCGCAGCAGATCCGCGATGCCGTTCAGAAGGCTGATTTAGTGGTGCATTCGGCGGGGCCGTTTAACTATCGCAATGCCGAAGTGCTGCGGACTTGTATTGAGCAGGGCGTCAACTACACCGATGTTAGCGACGAGCGCAGCTTTACCCGCAAAGCGCTGGCTCAGCATGAAGCCGCCAAAGCTGCAGGTGTGACTGCCGTGATTAATACAGGCGTGTTTCCCGGCATGTCGAACAGCATGGTGCGGCAGGGAGTTGAAGCGCTGGACAAGGCCGATTCGATTCAGCTCAGCTATTTGGTGGCGGGTTCGGGTGAAGCGGGTTTGACGGTGATGCGGACAACGTTTATTGGCTTACAGCGCCCGTTTGAAGCCTGGATCAACGGTTCCTGGCAGTCAGTTAAGCCGTATACGGGACGGGAGATGCTGGAGTTTCCCAAACCCTACGGGCGCGGCCATGTCTACTGGTATGACATGCCGGAAGCGATCACGCTCCAGGAGTCGTTTCCCGTGAAAAGCGTGATTACCAAGTTTGGCGTCGTGCCCGATTTTTATAATCACGCAACCTGGATGATGGCTCACGGGCTACCCGCCCCCGTCTTACGCAACCCCACAACGGTGGAAGTTTTATCCCGTGTGAGTCACTTCATGACCAGCATTAGCGATCGCATTAGCGGCACAGGGGTAGCTGTCCGGTGCGATATCCACGGCCAGAAAGAGGGCAAACCTGCTCACTATGTTAGTACTCTGGCTCATGAGAGCGCTGCGATCGCAACTGCTTTAGGTACGGGCAGCATCGCCGAACTGATACTCGCTGGCAAAATTCATCAGCCGGGAGTAAACCCAGTAGAGCGGGTGCTGTCCACGGATTTCTTCCGGGCATCGCTGAAGCCACGACAGCTAGAGGTGCAGGAGTGCATGCATTAATGCCCATATCGTGGGGGTGAGTTTTGCCGTCAACTCTATGACACGGTGCAGATGGTTCTACTAAATCCGCCCCTACAGTTTGCTTTTTTAATGGGTTTTGTTGGTTGATGTGCTGCGCGGAGCGCAGCACATCAACCAGCAAAACTTAATTTACAGAATACTAAGAGCATGATTTAACGACTAAACCTGAACTTACCGCTGCTTCACCGTTTACAATGACGGTTAGTTCACTGCTTATTCACTGCGTAGTAGTTAAAGTTCAGCGATAGCCCTATGTTAACGAAGTCTACAACCCGTCATATTCGGATTTTTGCTGCCGAAGTTCAAGATGATGAATTTGTGCCGAGCGATAGCGTATTGACACTGGACGTTGACCCAGACAATGAGCTGAACTGGAATGAAGATGCTCTACAGAAGGTATATCGCAAGTTTGACGAGCTGGTGGAAGCCTATAGCGGCGAAGATTTGACTGACTACAATCTGCGGCGGATTGGCTCTGACTTGGAGCATTTTGTGCGATTGCTACTGCAAAAGGGCGAAATCAGCTATAACATCAAGAGCCGTGTACTGAACTACAGTATGGGCTTACCTCAGGTCGTCAGTGATGATACTGAAGCCTGAGCGGGTGCTTAACTAGTGCAGACTGTCCAGGCTGAGTAAATCCCGTGATTCACTGTCCAAACTGTCAAACACTGAATTCGATTGCGAATCAGTTCTGCCAGAACTGCCGCACCCCCATCCCCAAACGCTATCTTTGGGTGGTTGGGCGTTTGCCAATGACGGCGGGATCGGTGATTGCTGACCGCTATCAGGTGGTTGGTGAGCAGATTGTGTTGGACATCAAGCCTGGGATAAAGGCCAAAATTCCTACGGATATCCCGTCTCTATATCTGCCCTATATGCGGCTGTCTCCCTATCAGCTCCATGTGCCGCAGCTTTATGCCATTCTGGCGGCTCAAGAGACAGGTTTACCTGAACGACTGCTGCTGCTGGAAAAAGCTGCGATCGCACGTCCTCTAGCGGGTCAGTCTGCCCAAATTCCCCAGATTCTGCCTGCGCTGGAGCGGCTGTGGCCTACCGTGCCTGCTTTACGCCAGTTGAACTGGCTGCGGCAGATGGCAGAACTTTGGCTTCCCTGTCAGCAGGAAAGCGTTGCCGCCACCCTGCTCGATCCGGTACTGCTGCGCGTTGATGGCTCAACGGTGCGGCTGCTTCAGCTTCATTTGCCGTCATCTGAGCAATCTAAGCTGCCCATTACCCTGTCCCGCTTGGGGCGACAGTGGCAAACCTGGAGCGGAGCGGCTCAGCCAGAAATTCGCGAGTTCTGCCAAACCCTCAGTCAGCAGATTATTCAAGGCGACTTAGCCAACAGCGAGGCTATTACCCAAGCCATTGATCAGCAGTTGCGGCGACAGGGAGAAAGCCAAACCCGCCGCATTTATATCGCCACTCAGACCGACCAAGGCCCCACCCGCCAGCGCAATGAAGACGCCTGCTTCCCCGACAGCAAAAGCGGCGTGCAGAGCTGGCAGTTGACGCCGACACCTGCCCGCGCCAATCAGACTCAGCCGCTGCTGATTGTTTGTGATGGAATTGGGGGACATGAAGGCGGCAACGTTGCCTCCAATTTAGCGATCGCAACCATCCGCGATCATCTGCAACCCCTACTTCAGCCTGCGGCAACTATCAGCCAGCTACCGGAGCCGACCACCGTATCCACGGAGTTGGAGGTAGCCGTCTGCGCCGCCAATGACCAAATCTCGAACCGCAACGATCAGGAACAGCGGCAAGAGCGGCAGCGCATGGGCACAACCCTGGTAATGGCCTTTGCCCAGCATCACGAACTGTACATCGCCAACATCGGAGACAGCCGCGCCTACTGGATTACCCGCCAGGGCTGCCGTCAAATTACCGTCGATGATGACGTGGCCACTCGCGATGTGCGGCTGGGCTACTTGCTGCATCAAGAAGCCGTCCAGCAGCCCGGTAGTGGCGCACTGGTGCAGGCCTTGGGCATGGCGAACTCAAACTATTTGCATCCGTCAGTGCTGCATCTGACGCTGGATGAAGATGGGGTATTTCTACTCTGTTCCGATGGCCTCAGCGATAACGACTTGGTAGATTACTTCTGGCAAACAGAACTGCTGCCGATTTTAGAGGGGCAACAGGAATTAAGCGCTGCGGCACAGCAGTTGGTTAACCTGGCCAATCAGTGCAATGGCTACGACAATGTGACCGTTGGGCTGATGCACGTTCAGGTTCACGATCCGGCCTGGGCAAGTCTGCAAACCGGGCTGCGTAGCAATCAGTCAGTTGATGCCAATGATGTAGCCAATGTCATTGCCGCACTGTATGGCAGTGCCGCCTCGACAACTCGCCCAGGAGCAGCCTCTGCAAGGCAACCCAGTGCTGACACCGATATTGAAGATACGGATATTCTTGAAGATATAGACTTAGCTGGCTCCACCCAACTGGTGCAGCCGTCTCGCTCGGCTGCGACATCTGTATCCTCTGACTCGCCGACGCTTAAACCCGTTGTCCGCCCATCCCGACGCTCTCCCTTGGCATTACTCTTAAGTATTGTGGCGGTGCTGGCCTGTGGTGGCTTGCTGCTCTATTTGCTGGTACCGGACATCAATCGCCGCATCAACCAGATATTAGCGGACTTCGCTCCTTCCGATCCCGCCGAAACACCAGTCCTCCCCCCAGCGGATTTAGATCCGTCCGACCTCGACGAGCCGGATAGCATGACGATTGATTCGCTGAATGCTCAAGACTTTCTGCGGGTTCGTCAACTGACAGCAGATCCGTCCCCCACTGGCGAAACCAGTCCGCTCCGACTGCGGGATCGACCTGCTCTGCCCAGTTTGCCTGTGGAAGAGGACGAACCAGAGACGACGCTTTCCGCACCTGAGCTATCCTCACCTGGAGCAGCAGACTCAACTCCTTCAGTCAGTCCTGACGGCAGCGAGTCGCTCAGTGCAGAGCAGGGCACCCTACCCGTCGGCAGCATTCTTAAGGTGGAAAGCACCCAGCAAACGCAGCTTGATCAGCCGCGTTGGATTCAAGTCCGGGTTTGCTCCATTCCCATCGCGAATCCGAACACGGTCACTCCCTCTGAGACCGGAGCACCCTCCTTTACGCAACCTGACTCAGCGCCGGATTCTACTGGCAACAACACTACAACTCGTTCGGAAATGCTTCTTCAGGCAGGCACGGTTGGCTGGATCGCAGAAACGGAACTCCTGCCCCATGTTGAATCAGTGACAACGGTTGAACCGGATCAGCAAGGCGCTTGTGCAGCAGCTTCCTAAATTGCCACATTTACACGTTCATATCCTAACCAAGCTGTCTACAGCGATAAATGGGGCAAAATACGAGGCTAATGCACTTTGGCAAACGATGATGGGCTTATTCACGTTCTAGATGTAAATATATGCAGCAATCTGGGCAACCTGAGCAGTGTAATTCTGCGATCGCACGTTCAACCCACAACTGAACCCGATACACTGATAGAGCACTGTAATAGAGCACTGTCATCTACCTGTCTCATCAACTCAGTAATCTCGTATTAGCCCTTCGCCCACATGTCTCCAACTGACTTTCCTACGTTGGAATTAGCCATTGATTGCCTCTCCAACCAGCATGATGGTGAGCCAAATCGCTATGCCATCTGGGTCACTCAGGCACCCTTCCGCGACTGCTACACGCTGCGCGACTGCACCCTCACCGATGATCTGATGCAGGCTATGCAGGCATGGCAGGAGATCTTTACCACCCGTGAGCTACCCAAGGTGCCGCATATTCCGTCATCCTTTGTGCCGCAGATGGTGATGACGACGCCGAGCAGCGGAGAGGTTGATGGGCCTCAGCTTAACTACACGGGGCGACTAATGCAGAATCTGGGGATTCACCTGTGGAAGTGGATCTTCAGCGGCGAAATCCAGAATAGTTTCGCCAAGAGCCAAGGCATCGCTTTTGGGCAGTCAATGCCGATGCGACTGCGGCTGGATATCCGCGATCCAAATTTGACGGCGCTGCCCTGGGAGATCATGCAGGCTCAGGCGGGGGTGCAGGCCGTTTCTCTCAGCCAAAACATGCTGTTTAGCCGCTTAACCAGTGCGGTTGATCCGCTGCAAACCCGTCCGCTGGATCGGGAACTGCGGATTCTGCTGGTGCTGGGGCACGACCATGACGTGACAGCCAAGCAGGCGGCGATACTCAGCCTGGAGCAAGAGGCGTCTATGCTCAAGCAGCTCTTGGAGCATCACACCCAAATTCCCGGCGAATCGTTCTTTACAGATGCGGTGCCCTGTCAGGTCGATACACTGGTTGAACCGTCAGTAGCTAAGCTGACGGAATATCTGGAGCGGGGCCGATACAACATTTTTTTCTATGCTGGACACGGCATGCCTGCGGCGGATGGCGGTCTGCTGTTTTTGCAGGCCAATTCCACTCTGAACGGCACGGAACTGGCGCAGGTGCTCACCCGCTGTCAGGTAAAGCTAGCGGTATTCAACGCCTGCTGGGGAGCGATTCCCGATCGCAACCGCGAGAATCAGCAGGCCATCCCGCGCAGTAGCCTAGCTGAAGTGCTGATTCATCAGGGCGTGCCAGCGGTCGTGGGGATGCGAGATGCGATCGCAGATCAAGAAGCACTCAGCTTTATTCAAATGTTCGCCCAATCACTGGCGAAGCGGTACACCGTCGATCAGGCAATGGCGATCGCCCGTCAGCATTTGTTGACCTTATACCGCTTTAATCACCCAGCCTGGACGCTGCCCGTTCTCTACATGCATCCCGAATTTGATGGGCAGTTGGTTGTGCCAGCTACGCGAGCGGACGAGCCGACCCGCATTCCTTTCGATTCACCCACCTCGATCAATCATCGCCAAAGTCGCGCCTGGGTGCGCTTGGTGGGTAATCGCAACAAAGTCTGGACGGTTCACGGTGGTCAAATGCAGATTGGGCGGCGACCGGAAAACGATCTGGTAATCGACGATGAGCAGTGGGTGTCGCGCCAGCACGCTGAGATTTTCTATCGCCACAACAACACCAACGCGCAGGGTCAGGCCACCTACTTTATTCGCGACTTTTCCAACTATGGTACGTATATCCGAAGCCCAAAGGGATGGCAGCGCATCCATCGACAGGAAGTGGTGTTGCCCTCTGGCTCTCAGCTCAAATTCGGCAGTTCCCAAGGCAAGGTCTGGGAATTCGTTATTGAAGAAGAATAGAGCGTCTCATGTCTTACATCTCTTACATCTGATGAATCGAGAACCCAAAGCGGTTAGTTTGTGGCATCGCGGCGGTAAACTGACCCTTCTGGGTTTGCTGCCAGATGTGAGACTTGGTACAAAATCTCTCGCAGGGTCAGCTTAAACTCGTCTCAGTAGACGATTTACCAAGTGGCTGAGACACGCTATGCTATGGCTCAAATCAGGCCATAAACAAAAATCGAGGTTTTAGCGGATTGTTTACGGAACACTGCTTAACCTAGATGTAGTTACAGACATACAACACCAGATAAGTTCCAACGAGATAATTTCAAATTGGACTATCAATCTCAAAAAACGCATTAGGTTTCTGATCAGATCTCACTCTTTTAATTGTTGACATTTAATCGTTATTAACAATTAGATCTAGTCGGTGCATTCAGGAGAAGCAACATGACTTACAACTACACCTCTGATTCCAACAACAAAATACAAACTGAAATTGAAAAGGCGCTAATTGAGCGTTTATTCACAGCCGACCGCTCCTATCCTTGGTTGCCGAATGCACCAGAAGCTGATAATTATTTTGCAGATTTAGATGCAGAATTAGATTATCTCTGCGAAGAATTATCTGCTACAGAATTGTCTCAGCAGTGGCATTCGCTCTCAGCCAAGATTGAAGCCTCATGGCTGGAAGCAGCACTCCAAGAACAGTTCGCCGAACGGATGCCGCAGACGCTCCTGCAAACTATTGCTCAGCGGGTTCAAGATCTGGTTGAATCGGCTCGTCCACTGGAAGAACAACTGGCTCAATGCGTGCAGTCCATTCTGCCTCAGTGGGATCTGGATGACTTGCAGATTATGGCTCGTCCAATGGCGTTTGCCATGCGGAGCCAAGAGTCTGAAGCCAAAATGGAAGTGGCACTGCGCTCCGTTCGGTTTGCGGCTTGGACAGAACTCTCTGGTGTGGAGAAGGCTCAACTCAGCCTTGCGATCGCACGTTATGCCCTGGCCCAACTCGACGCTCCTACTGCTCCCGCAGGCGCTTAAACTTACAAGTTTACCCACTCTATTTCCAACACAAACCTCGAATGCACCGAATAAGCCTCTCTGGTTTCTCCCAGGGAGGTTTATGTTATGTATTCACAAATCATATTAGGGTGCAGTGTTAGAGCAAGGGAGCAAGGGAGTTTCGTTTCACATTCGTGATCACAAAGCGGCTTTTTGGCAACGCTGGTAGACGTGATAAAGGAATATCTAAATTTTGTTCTGGTACATCATAAGTAATGGAATTGACCAGAAAATCTATTGTCATTTTCATCATTTGAATCGTAATCCATTCGCCAGCACAGCGATGATTGATATTGTGATCGCCGCCACCTTGGGGAATGAAATTAAAGGCGCTGCCGTTCCAATGTCGAAACCGTTCTGGCTGAAATTTTTCAGGGCTTTCCCAGATAGTGGGATCGTGATTTGTGCCGTATAAATCCAGCAGCACTGGAGTTCCTGCTGGAAAATGATAGTCATGCCAGTCAAATGCGTGACGAGTATAAGCCCTGGCAAACGGAAAAAATGGATAATAGCGGCGAACTTCCTGCGTGAATAGCTCTACATACTTGTCTTCAGCTTGCAGTTTAGTTTTGCATTCTGGATGTTGATGTAGCGCCAAAGCCGCAAATACAACATAGCGTGAAATCGCAACCGTGGGCCGTAGGACATTCAATAAATCTACGGCTGCCGTGTGCTTATCAAGCAAATTGCCGTTCGTGTCACGATGCCAAGCAAATGCATAGGCGGCGCTGTTTTCTGGCACTTCCAATTGATGAGAGCGAATTTGATCTAGCAGCGATTTAATCCACGCTTCAGACTTTTCACGTCCCTGTTTTGCTCGCCAATATCGCAGACCAAAACCACCAGAACCATCGATCATGGCTGCTAAATCTGCTGTTCGCTCTTCAACGTCTGATTCGGGCAGCGGCACCCCTGACCAAGCGCAGACTGCACGGCAGAAAACTTTGTGTGCCTCATAAAACAGCACAATGCGATCGCGCTTTTCCCATGCTTGAGCCGCAGTGTGCCACTGTTGTCGTGTCAGTTCGGTCAGCTCAGCCATGTGCTCTGGCGTCATCAGTGACATGAAGATTTGCTTGCGCTGCCGATGAGTTTCACCGTCTAATCCTTGAACGCCGCCCTCACCCAGCAGCGTTTTCTGGATTCGCTTTGGGGCAGCATTCTGTCGTGAAAACTTACTAGTGTCGTAAAAAACTTTGGCTGCTTCTTCTCCCCGAAAGCAAATTGCATTTTGTAGCAGCAGCCGCGTTTGAAATATTTCAGACTGATAGCGATCGCAACGATTAGAGATGAAGCAATATCCTTCAGATGCCAGCGCTAGCGTACTGTCGATGCCTCGATCTTTTGGAATATTCCGCATGAAATTATTTCACCTCGTCCTAATTTCATCTCTTCGAATAGCACGTATGCGATCGCAATTCTTACACCATGACTACCAGGCATAATCTAACTGTGTCAACCGAGGGAATCGTATCGAGGTGAACGGCACATTAAATCTATCTCCTAGACGATATTGAGCGAAGAGGTAAACAGATGCCTATCTAGCACTAAAGCCCAAAACGTTTTTTAAGAAGCCGTACGGCTGTTTAAAAAACACCTATCCTGATCCGATTACGTAAAGCCATCACAGAGCTTACAGCAATACAGCATTTTTCACGCTGGTGGGATCCAGAAATGTTTTTCCACTGGAGCGGAGAAACATTCCTACAGCTACTTTTCAATCTAGTGAGGTTCATACGAATGTCTCTTTGCCGAAGGCAAAGAGACATTCCTGTACTCCACTAGCATGGAAAACGCTGTATACAGCTACTTAAGAAAATGAAACTGCGTTAGTTGATAAATACTTGTCCATCCGATTGGATACGAATGACACCTTGGGTATCATCAAAGGCTGCATTTTCTTCAAGTGAAAGCTCTAAAACACCTTCAGAATTTTGTTCTGAAACTATTTGCAGAAAACCATCATCGGTGCGAACAGTCGTAATAGTTGCTGGCAAGGGAATATTTTGTAGATAGGCTTCCTCCTGAGCAGAAATAATGCGACGCTCTGTCTCTCCAGTGACCTCATAGTAAATGGGAATGTTAGTTGAGTTCATCATCTGAATATCAACCACACCATTAGTTGGCTCCACACGAGCAATTGGAGATGTAGTGGTCGTCCAATCCTGTTCATACGGATAGTTTTGACTGCCAGGCTGATTCGTCAGCGGCGCAGATTCTGTACCCAATCCAACATCATCTTGAGAAGGATAGGTGCCACCCTGACCCGGCACTGCTGGAGCGATACCTTGCTGTGTCTGCACCCGTGCATTGGGTGGGCAACCTTCTGGACTACTCACGTAGGAGTTAAAAGGCTCTTCGTAGTAAATACTTGGGCAGGGATTAACTGCACTGGTTTGAGCAGGTGCATGAGGAGCAAAAACAGAAAATCCAGCGAGCAAACTGCCACCGACTATTCCGAATAACCCAGCTTGTTTAAACTTGATTTGATGTGTACGATTCATAATAATCCTCAGTCATTCAACACATAGGTTGATAGTGTTGTTTCTAAGGTATTCAGAATCTTTTGCTGCTTACACTTGCATAAGATAGAGCTACCCCTGCGATCGCATGGTGCTAAGGATAGGGGAATAGGAACGATTGAACGAGAGCTAGTCGAGTTCTCGTCGCCCCTCTAACGCTCTTGCCAGTGTGATCTCATCGGCATATTCCAAATCTCCTCCCATCGGCAACCCAAACGCGATGCGAGTCACTTTGGTAAAAGGTTTGAGCAGTTGCCCCACGTATAGCGTCGTTGTGTCACCTTCAATACTGGGACTAATCGCCAGAATTGCTTCCTTGACGCCACCATCGCTCACCCGGCGCACCAGCGGCGAAATGTGGAGCTGTTCAGGACCAACACCATCCATCGGCGAGATGACACCGCCTAAAACGTGATAGCGCCCCTTATACTCTCGCGTTTTCTCAATCGCAATTACATCCCGCGAATCGGCGACAATGCAGAGTGTACGTTCGTCCCGATTCGGCGCTCGACAGATTTCACAGACGGGTTCTGCCGAGAGGTGAAAGCAGACAGAGCATAAGCCAACCTGCTGCTTCGCCTCAACTAGCGCTTGTGCCAGAGCATAAACCTCAGATTCCGGACGCTTGAGGATATGCAAAGCTAGGCGCTGAGCCGTCTTTGGCCCAACCCCTGGCAGTCGCTGAAGCTGCTCGATTAAACGAGCTAGTGGACGTGTGTAAGCCGTAGCCAGATCTCCCTTAAATTCTCCCTCTCTACTCTACATCTTCTCCCTCAACTCTTGGAGCGCAATAACCGAATATAGCCATTTTAAGTCGTTTGTGAACGTGTCACCCCGGCGAAGTAGCACGTTCACAAACGACTTTGTTCATAAGCTGTTTAGCAAAGCTATAGCCGAGCCAAAGCGTCTTGCTTTGGCTCGGCTATCAAAGTTATTAATCTTTGGTATGACTGACAAACTAAATGTTTTTGTTAGCCATATTTCTTAATCTTTTGATCAAGTAAAAGTTAAACAGTTATTTCGTTCTGTTCACTTAAATTAGGCAGTCGTCCGGCTGCGGAAAAAGCCCCAGATAAAGATGGCAATCAATGCACCAATAATTGCCAAGATGATGCCAGGAATGCTCAATGAAGCAGCCGTTAGCTGCAATGTTCCCGTCGTGAGTAGAGTCGCAAGACTACCACCGACGAAAGCACCAACGATACCTAAGATTAGGGCGCTCAGAAGGCCGCCGCCCTGATGTCCAGGATAAATCGCTTTTGCGATCGCACCTGCGATTAAACCAAGTACTAACCAAGCAATAATATTCATACAATGGGTTCCTCTTCGTATTGCATCAAAAACCGTTTCTAAGAATTAGTTTATGAAACTAGAACCCAATCATCGTCTATCACAGGAAATAGAGGGCATCGCCACAAGATAGAAGTTTTATTCAGAAGAATATTAGAGAAATCCTTTAGACTTAGACTTCTTCTTGCTCTTTTTCGGTTTGTTGATTTCGGCTAGTGCCGCTTGAAAAAGTTCGTTCAAATGTAGCGGTACGCTGGCAATTTCTGGCAGCGCTGGCTTCAGTGGCTTATCAAACTCCTGTAGTAGGGCATCTAAGTCGCGAATCTGAAAATCAGGACGCTCCAGCGCCATTTGGACGGCAGATTCTAGCGTTTTTGGGTGCTTTTCAGCTAATTTTTGCCATACAAAGGCATTAATGCTCTTGTCCTTCAAGTAATTCAGCACTAGCTTTTTGAGAGACTGCGCCTCTGGCGTGTCGGGTTCAACGGGCTGATCCAGCAAATCCTGAAACTTCTGGTAGTTGGTCAGCAGGCTTTGCCCCCAGCGAGGATGTGCTAGCATCGTCACCTGCTCAGCCTTCTTAATTTCCGGCGGCAATTGCACCTGGGGCGAGGCCATCTTGGCCGCACGGGGATTGAGCAGCACTTTGGACAAGGTTTCGGGGTTAATCCCCAATGTCTCAGCGATTTCGTCCATGTCTTCGCTGGTCATGCCCGCTTCTTCCGCCAGTTCGGTGAGGGACTTCGACGGATCAATCCCTGCCGCTTCTAAATGCTGCTGCGTCACCTGCTTCTGAAACTCGTCAATCTGCTTGTTCAGCTCGTAGCCCGACAGCGTAATCTCATCGCCACCAAAGTGTGCCACAAACACATCGTGATACCGCTCCACCGACTGCCACGCTTCTTCCAGCAGTTCCGGCGCATCGCCATAGACACAGCTCCAGTGATCGTCTTTAAAGGTTCCGATCGCAACTGCAAGTTTCGGCTTACCCAGGCGACCCTTCAGCACATAAGGCCCAGAAAACATCCACTCCGTCTCGGTCACAGGCGCAATCCGGCTGAGAATGATATCACGCGGTTGCAGTCGAGCCATGTCCTGCTGCCGCTTGGGGTCAGTCCAGCGCACCGTGTACGGCTTGGCCGTCAGCCAGTTCACCAGCCGCAACCCGTCCGGCAGCACTTCACTCACGGCAAACAGACCGATAAATGCCTGCTTCCAGCCTTGCAGCAGCGCCTTATCTGCGTCGGATAACTTCGGTGTTTCTTTGATGAACTGATCAATGGCGGTATCGGAATCGGTTAAAAACCGATCAAAGGCTAAATCTGACTGGTTGATATCGCGTATCGGCGTTTTGAGCTGGTCAGCGATGGATGTTTCAAGTGCGATCGCAAGTTCGCCCTCGGCATCATAGACAAAGTCCACTAAAGACTGCTTCAATTCGTGCGCCCGTTCAAATACCGTAGACAAAGCTGTTTCTCCTCTCAAAATGCCAATACACAGAAGCTCGCCTCTCGACAGTGCCACATTGACCCGCAGGTGACATCACCATAGAGAGAGAAAAATCAGGACAGCCCTATCATGATAAAAGTGTTCTACTGCCCCACTACCTGCCCATGCCCCGCATCCCCACGATCAAATTTGACCGAGGCACGCTGATTATCCATCCGCCACCGAGGGGGAAAGGCTGGATTGACTACGCCGTTTGGGATGACCGGATTGAGCGGTTTCGCATCCCCGCTAATCAATACCGTCCCCTAGTGGAAGCGCTGCGCGCCGAAGGGGTGGCATTTGAAGATAAGGTATCGGCCTTTGAACCGCTGGAGCTGAACTCCCAGCTCACGAAAAAGCCCTATCCCCATCAGCAAGAGGCGCTGGATGCCTGGATTAAGAATAAGTGGCGTGGCGTGGTCGTGCTGCCCACCGCTGCCGGAAAAACCTATCTGGCGCAGATGGCGATGCAGGCGATTCCGCGCAGCACGCTGATTACCGTGCCGACGCTGGATTTGATGCACCAGTGGTACGCCCAGTTGAAAACGGCGTTTCCAAATGTAGAAGTGGGTTTGCTTGGCGGTGGCTCCCGCGATCGCACTCCGATTCTGGTCTCAACCTACGACAGTGCCGCCATTCATGCCGAAAGCTTGGGCAACCTCTACGCTTTTCTAATCTGCGACGAGTGCCACCATCTGCCCAGCGACTTTAATCGAGTGATTGCCGAATTTGCGATCGCGCCCTATCGACTGGGACTCACCGCCACCCCCGATCGCTCCGATGGTCGGCATGAGGATTTAGACGAACTGCTGGGCGAAGTGGTCTATCACCGCACGGCTGAGGATCTGGCGGGTAAAGCGCTGGCCGAACATGAAATTGTGCAAATCAAAGTGTCGCTGTCGAACCAGGAGCGAAAGCGCTACGACCGATTGATTCAGGTGCGGAATGATTTTCTACAACAGGAAAATATCTGGCTGGGCAGTCTAAACGGCTGGCAGCAGTTTGTCAGAGCCAGTGCGCGATCGCAGTCGGGTCGCCGCGCCATGCTGGCCCATCGGGAGGCGCGCAACATTGCGCTGGGGACAGAAGGCAAAATTCGGATTTTGGAGGATCTGCTGGCGGATCACCATCCAGAGCAAACGCTGATTTTTACTAACGACAACGCCACAGTCTATCGGATTTCCCAGGACTTTCTAATTCCGGCGATTACGCACCAAACGCCTGTGAAAGAGCGACACCACATCCTGCAACAGTTCCGCACGGGTGAATATCGCACCCTCGTCGCGTCCCACGTGCTGAATGAGGGCGTAGACGTGCCGGAAGCTAGCGTTGCCATTTTGCTGTCGGGCACAGGCTCAGCGCGGGAGTATATTCAGCGATTGGGACGGGTGCTGCGGCGCGGCACGGGAGCGAAACAGGCCATTCTCTATGAGGTTGTGGCAGAGGAAACCACTGAGGAAGGAGTCTCCAAACGGCGGCGACAATCTACCCAAAAACGTAAAGCTAAGACTCAACTTGAACTAATTGCCCCTGAGCCGATTTACAATAAACAGTCTATGCCTCCGACGCGGCGAGCAGCCGAAGCAGAGGGTGACTGGCATTCGGATTCGTCTGAATCTCCGCCGGAACGCTGACAATAATCGATTTCAAACCCCGATGGCCATGCATACTTTTCTGCCGATCGCATATTTTCAAAATCAGTTTGTCCCGTTTGAACAGGCCAATATTTCCATTGCCACCCATGCCCTGCATTACGGCACAGGTGCGTTCGGTGGGCTGCGTGGCATCCCTGATCCGCAAAATCCGGATCAGATTTTGCTCTTTCGTCTGGATCGTCACTGTCAGCGGTTGAGCAACAGCGCTCGCTTTCTTCAGTTTGACTTGCCTGCGGACAAGATTCAGCAGGTGATTGTCGATTTCGTCAAAAAGAATGCGCCGACGACCTCGTTCTACATCCGTCCCTTTGTCTACACGTCAGACTTGGGCATCGCGCCCCGTTTGCACAATGTCCAGAAAGACTTCTTTGTCTACGGTTTGGAACTGGGCGACTATCTCTCACCCGACGGTGTGAGCTGCCGGATTAGCTCCTGGTATCGGCAGGAAGACCGCAGTTTGCCGCTGCGCGGTAAGATTAGCGGTGCCTACATCACCTCCTCAATGGCGAAGACGGAAGCAGTAGAATCCGGTTTTGATGAGGCGATTCTGATGAACTCCCAGGGCAAAGTCAGCGAAGCATCCGGCATGAATGTCTTTGTCATCCGCAACGGCAAGCTGATCACGCCGGGTTACGAGCAAGACATCCTGGAAGGGATTACCCGTGACAGCGTGCTGACGATCGCGCGGGATCTGGGCATTGAAGTCGTCGAGCGGCCAATCGATAAAACCGAGTTACTAATTGCCGACGAAGTCTTCCTCAGCGGTACGGCGGCGAAGATTACGCCCGTCAAGCAAATCGAGAACTACAAGCTCTCAACCAATCGTCCGATTACCGATAAGCTGCGCGACAAACTCACGGCCATCACCGAAAATCGTGACTCCGATTATCAAGACTGGGTATTTGCGATCGCGCTCAAGTAACACTCTATTCAGACTCTCCAGAGAATGTGCTGCCGCGTCGCGGCAGTACATTCTCTGAGGGGTTCATAATTAAACCTTGGGTGTAAACCGCCCCAGATGTTCTTCACCCTGACGAGACGGCACCGAGTTCTTAACGGGTACAAGTGACTGAATCTCAAATTCAGCGCCGAACAGTTCGCGAATCTCCTCTGGGGTCACTCCATACGGTGGCCCACCGGGACGATTGTGGGTAAAGAACAGCGCCAGTAGCTCACCCGCTGGCTTGAGTACCGTTTTCACGAGCTGGACGTACTCTGGCCGCAGCTCCGGCGCGATCGCACAAAAGCAGGTATGCTCCACCACGTAATCAAACTGATGGGCAAAATCATCTTCTAGGGTGAAAATATCGCGCTGAAGGAACTGAGCTTGGGTTAGAAGATTGCGATCGCGAGCTGCTTTCGTAGCCGCAAGGATAGCCGAGGGCGCAAAATCAACCCCGACCACCTCAAATCCTCGCTCAGCAAAGAAGAGGGCATCATGGCCTCGCCCTGCGCCTAAAACTAGCACGGAACCGAGTTGCGGCGCATCGGCTGAATCGAGCAGCGTCACAAAGGCGGGAGCGGGCTGACCCAAATCCCAGCGAGTTGAGCCATCCTGATAACGCCGTTCCCATGCATCTGGAGTCAAATTGGGCGGAGTCTGAGTCATTGCTTTCGATAGAGCTAAAGAATGAAAAGTTCAATCTGGCAGCAGGTGTGCAATGTAACTGCTGATCTTAATGTTGAATCATTCCGTCCAATTGTGACGTATTTACCAATCCCATAACTCATGACGCTTTGGATCGAAGCGAGAATTTACCAATTTTTATGGCGGTAAACTCTCCTGGCACATCTTAGGGCAAATTGTGAGACTGGTTGCATCACACGTTATTTGTCATTGAAGTCAACACGCCATCCCCATGAACAAGCTTGAGCAGATTAAAACGCTAAACCGAATTCGGCGGTTCAGCCGCATCTTAGATGCTTCAATTGGCTTACCTTTTACTAAATTCAAAATTGGTCTTGACCCTATTCTCGGTTTAGTGCCAGGTTTGGGCGATGTTGTGACCACGATTTTTTCGGCTTATATCATCGTGATGGCAGCGCGGTTTGGCCTACCGTGGCGTATCTTACGTCAGATGTTGCTCAACGTGGGCTTAGAATTCGTGGTCGGCAGCATTCCGGTTGTCGGCGATATTTTCGACGCATTTTACAAGTCGAACATTCGGAACTTGGGCTTACTTGAACAGCATTTGCAGCAGGTAGAACCCGACTTGGAATCACTTGATGCGGAAGGGCTATCTAGCGCTGATGCTTTGACGGCGCAGAACGAACCGCTATTTAATCCGTAATTTCATCTGTACCCGAAAGCCAAATGAGCGATGCTCCCACCGTGCGGCGGGAGCATCGCTCATTCAGTTTTTGCGCTGTTAGGGTTTGCGCTGTCCTAATCGTGAGTGATGCCGTCGGGCAAAATTGTCCCCGTCATATCGGCATTGCGGAAATTGGTGTTTTCGACTTTGGCATTGAGCATGACGGCTTCTGCCAAGGTTGCGCCGCTGAGGTTTGACCAGTTCAGCTTGGTGCGATACAGGTTGGCTCCTCGGAGGTTCGCCCCGCGTAAGGATGACCAGCTTAGCGCCGCTCCCCTCAGATTGGCTCGATTCAGGTTTGCGTTAACCAGATTGGCACCATTTAGCTTTGCCCGAGATAGGTCGGCTTCTCTCAAATCCGCAGATTCCAGCGCGGTACCGTGAAGAATAGCAGCAACGAGGTTTGCCCCAGCCAGCACGGCTCCATTGAGAACTGTATTGCTCAAATTTGCGCCTTCTAGGATAGCTCCGGTTAAATTCACTTCAATGATGCGGGCGCGGCTCAAGTTGGCTTCGGTCAAATTCGCTTCAATCAGGGTCGCATGATCCAGAATCGCCTCTCCTAAATTTGCTTCCCGGAGATTGGCTCCTGTCATCTGTACGTTATTCATGGCTGCGGCCCGCATACCTGCTTCTGTCAGATTGGCCCGATTGAAGCTTGCTTTGGTTAAGTTGGCACCAATCAAATTCGCCAGCGTCAAATCTGCATCGTCACAGATCGCATTCACGAGAGTTGCTTCTCGCAGATTGGCATGAGCCAATTTCGCATTTCGCAGATCAACGCGGTTTAGGAGTGCTCGCCGAAAATTAATACCACGCAAATCTTGACCTGATAGATCTGCGCCGACCAGGTTGATTTCGCGAAAATCGCGTTCTCCTGCAGCATAGCGCCGCAAAAGCTCTTCAGGACTGAGATTACTGCTAACGATATCGGTCAAATCTGACATGTACATTACATTAGGAATGGTGAAGGAAAGATAGGCTCGACCTTTGCCCATATCTCTCTTCAACTTCAGAGGAATTAAATCCGCATCATTACTAGTTAGAGTACCCGGCCTAAGCACTGATGTTGACACCCGAAGTCTGCTAACTTTTTTTGCTCGATGCTGATGATGGATGGGCCGCGCGTCGCGCGGCCCATCCATCATTAACCCTGATTTGGCACAGTACTAGACCTAGCAGCAATGCACGCGGGGATTGCGTTTTTTATTTATTAGCTAAATATACGGTAAGACTGAACCTGCTGGTCTGTAAAGATTCGCACCTTTAGTGATGAGTCCAGCGACTAGTCTTGCTGGGCCGCAAATTGTCTTGCTCCCAGGAAGGAAAGTGCGATCGCAACTACGAGCAAAACCGGAATCGAGTACCAAGGAAACTCACTCAGCGGCTGATAGGCAGCAGCTCGCAAGCCCGTTGTGGTGTAGGTCAGCGGCAAGCAGTACACAATCACCCGCAGTGCAGCAGGCAGCGTTGCGGGGTCAAAGAATGTAGCCCCCAGAAACGACATCGGCACAATCAGAAAATTGTTGAACAGACCCACACTTTCCAACGACTTGACGTTGAGGCCGACAATCACACCTAGTCCGGCAAATACGGCACAGTTCAGCACTAAAACCAGCAAAAACAGCGGATTCAAAAAGCTCCAAATCTTGCCCGTAAATAAGATCGCCACTAAAATCACCGAGGCTGCTGTCATCAGGCCCCGTACAATTCCAGCCAGCATTTTGCCTAAGTGCAGCGCGAGGGGATGCACTGGATAGAGCAGCATTTCTTCGAAGGTTTTGGTAAACAGGCGATCGCCGCAGATTGAAAAGGTCGTGCCACCAAAGCTAATCACCATTGATGACAGAGCCACCATACCGGGCAGAATAAATTCTAAGTAGCTATCGCCTGCCGCAGGTTCCACCACCTGATCCAGCGAGTTTCCTAGCCCCAAACCAAAGGCCAGAATATAGATCAGCGGCGAAACCAAACCAGAGGCTGCAACTTGCCAAATACGTGCTCTTAGATCTAACCAATCGCCCCAAAAGACGGTCAGACTATCGGACAGAAGCAGCCACAGCGGGAATTTGCGTAGTGCGTTTGCGTTGGCAAGCGGGGAATTGACAGAAGTATCCACAGGGAACCAGATCTCAAGACGTTCTAGCTGTATTTTATCTTTACTTTATTATTTAGAATCTGTTTATGTCGCAAGCCAGAGTTTTCGGTTTTGTTGGCATGACTAGTACAGGTAAGGCGATGTAAAACCGTTCTGCCCTCACTTCCCCAACCCTTTTCTCCCAAACATTGAGAGAGAAGAGAGTTTAAGGCGTATTCTGGTCCCCTTCGCCCAGTTTTGAGAGCAGGGTTAGGCATGAGGGCAAATGCAGAATTGACCAGCCTGCTAAGAAAGTTGGACATCGCGTTAGTGTAATAACGCGGCACTAGAGCTACAAAATTGAATTCGTATTGGATCAAAGAATACAAATTCGCTATAGTAGAGAATGCTGTCTAAATGAAGGGTATCCAAGCTTCACTACATGGCTAAGAAAAGCATGATCGAGCGCGAAAAGAAGCGCCAAAAGTTGGTTGAAAAGTATGCTGCTAAGCGCGAAGAGCTGCTTAAGCAGTTTGAGGAAGCGACAACTCAGCAAGAGAAAGTCGCCATTCATCGTAAGATTCAGCAGTTGCCGCGCAACAGTGCTCCCACTCGCGTACGTAACCGCTGCTGGATGACGGGTCGCTCCAGAGGCTACTATCGTGATTTTGGTCTGTCTCGCCATGTGATTCGCGAGATGGCACACCAAGGATTGCTACCGGGCGTCGTCAAGTCTAGTTGGTAGTGCTGAATCTGGATGGGCTGTGATGAGTCAGGATTGGCTCAGCGCCTAGTCGGTCTGGTCGCATCACAGAGTTAGCGTTTAGCGCGAGCCTCGGATGATGTTAGATGTTCAAACTCAATTTATATTGAAAAACCCCAGGTACTGAATTGCTAAGTTGCGATCGCGCCTGGGGTTTTTAATTGAGTATTCGGCCTGATTTAAGACTGACCGCAACAGCGATCCACACCCAGACTATCCAGCAGTAAATCACCGACAGCATTGGCAACAGCAAACTCACTGTAGAAACTGCGAGAAAAATCAAACTTCTGCATTTCAGTCAAGATCGCTAGAACCAGCGCATCCAGGTCATTTTCTCCTTCCATTCGCTGACGCACAAATACGCGCGTCGCCCGATTGGCAATATCGTCGTTGACAGACTCCGGCAAAAATTCCTCATTCAGCCATTTCAGCAGAGCAGCATATAGCCAAACGCCTTCCTGCTCTGGGTTTTCCACAGGCGGCAGCGTTACGGGATCAATCGGTTGAGCGGGGGGTTGAGTGGGTTCAGTCATAAACGCTGAATGATAAATCAAACGTCAATGCGGCAGTGGTTCTAGTCTACTGCGATTCTTGGGTGAGATCATGTGCTAACTCATCTACCAAAAAACCAAAATGCTAATCCGAAAGCTACACGAATGCGAAGAATTTATCGCTGGCGACGGTACTCAACTGCGGGAACTCTTGCATCCTGATAAGCAGCCGATTGAACTGCGCTATAGTTTGGCGCATGCGGTGGTGCCAGTGGGGCAAACCTCCATTCCGCATTCGTTGACTACGTCTGAGGTGTACTACATCCTCAGTGGCACAGGCGAGATGCACATTGCCGATGAGGTGCAGACGGTTGAACCGGGGGATGCCATTTATATTCCGCCCAATGCGCGGCAGTTTATCCGCAATTCTGGGCCAGAGCCGCTAGTCTTTATATGTATGGTTGATCCAGCTTGGCGCAAAGAAGATGAAACGGTTTATTCCGACGACACTTAACGGCTCTTTGGGTAGATTGCCCCGGTTCACATCACTGATTATTTGCTCCCTCAGCTTTACGCTCTGCTGGAGCACGGTCGCCTGTGCCCAGCAGATGACAGATCAACCAGATCAACCGATTGAGCCGCAGCAGATTGAAAAGCAGGTTGATGATGCCGATCCAGTAGCGGTATCTGATACTGCTGAAGTACTGGATGATCTAGCCAGTGTAACAGTTGTTTATCTAGGTGAGCAGCACGATAGCGCTGCCGATCATGCCGCTCAGCTTGAGATTATCCAAGCCCTTCACCAGCGCAATCCTCAAGTTGCGATCGCACTAGAAATGTTTCAGCAGCCATTTCAGCCCGTGATTGATCAGTACCTGGCTGGAGAAATTAGCGAAGAAGAACTGCGTGAGCAGACTGAATACGACCAGCGCTGGGGGTTTCCTTGGGAATACTATGCACCGATTTTGCGCTATGCCCAAGCGAATGACCTACCCGTTATTGCACTCAATGTACCCACTGAGGTGACGCGGCAAGTGGCGGAAAAGGGGCTAGGTAGCCTCACTGCTGATCAGCGGCAGTATATTCCGCCTGTCGATGAAATTGATCTCAGTGACGCCGACTATCGGGCGTTGATGCTGGATATCTACAAAGGTTTTCACGCTGGACATGGCGCAGGTACGAGTTTCGAGCGCTTCTTCCTGGCGCAAGTTCTCTGGGATGAAACGATGGCGGCAGGAATCGTCAATTTCCTGCGCCAAAATCCCGATTATCAGGTGGTGACATTAGCGGGACAGGGGCACATTGTTTATGACTACGGCATTCCTAACCGGGTGGAACGGCGGCTGAATGCTCGGACGGATCTGGTTCCCGATTGGAGTCATCGCTCGGTTGTACTGAGTCCGAGTGAAGATTTAGCTGCATCGGATCAAACCAATTTAGCGGATTATTTCTGGATGTCGGACGAAAGGGGTATAGAGTGAATCCAAAGGTTACGTAGGGGCGAATGGCCATATAGCCCTTCGGGCATGGTTGCGCTAACGCCCCTACCCGATATGTCAAATTACCGCTTCGATATGTTTGGGCCACAGTGGAACAACCCGATTTACATCAACCAAACCATTCTGTGAAATTACGTAACGTATTAGAACATGGCGGCAAAGTCAGATCCAAATCGCATAATTCGCTTATTGCCGCTAGTGGCGGGCATTCTAGGGGGTTCACTCCTGCTGGTTAATCGGCTAGTGACCGCTAATTTGACCGATACGCAAGCGCGATCGGACGTGCTGGGCGTGATTTTGAGTGCGTTACTCATCCTGACAGGCTTGCTGTGGCAGCAGGTACAACCGCGATCGCCCGATGCGGTCAACCTGATTGGTGAAGAAGGCTTGGATTTGGCAGATGATTTAGCAGAACCCGTGCAGACGGAACTAGCCTGGGCCTCTCATCTCTTGCTGACCAATACCGTAACGCGCACACTAGTGGTTTACTATCAAGGCCGGATTTTGCTGCGTCGCGGTGTTCTGGCTCCTAAAGCTGAGGTTAAACCTGGCCCCATTTTGCAGCGGGTTTTGCAGCAGAAAAAGCCTGTGTACTTGGTGGACTTAAAGCTCTATCCAGGACGAGTCGAGTTTGACTATTTGCCCGAAAATACGCAGGGGCTAATCTGTCAGCCGATGGGAAATGGCGGTGCGCTCATTCTAGGAGCCAATGCGCCTCGTAGCTACACGCAGCAAGACGAAACCTGGATCGCAGGGATTGCAGATAAGCTCGGCAATACGCTCGATACGCTCGAAATTTAATCGATCAGGCTCGAAAACTGCCTGCGCTACGGGCAGTTTTCGAGCTATTCAGCAGTTTTTAATTCAACGTTGAAATAATCACTCCAACCAGGCAGCCTAAGCCAGCGCCTAGACCCGACGTGCCGAGCAAAATCAAGCGGTGTTGCGGCAATTCAAAGGCGATTTGCATCTGGCGACGGGCTTCGGCCACGAGCATGGTAACGGCACCCGCAATCAAGACGGATAGCAGGCTGGTCAGAAAGAGTTCTAGGCCCACGTTCAACCCGGATTTAACCGTCCAGTTAATGCCAACGGCAAGTCCGAGGGCCAGCAAAATAGCGCCAACGTTTTCCCAGGTGACGGCCAATAATAACAGGCCAAATCCAGCCAGCAGCCAGCTCAAGGTAGGTGATGAAAATAAGTACAGCGTCGCAGCGACTACAGCAAAACCTAGCACTACACCTACTAACCACAAGGCATATAGCGATCGCGCCCGACGACGGCTTTGTCTAGAAACAGGAGCCATAATGCAGTACCTAAAACGGGGTATGGAGTAGTCTGCCAACTTTATTTGGATCAATCCTGATGGTCGATGTGCCGCGCTCAGCGCGGCACATCGACCATCAGGATTTATTGGGCAGACCGTAGCTTTCGCTGTTTGGTTTGAGAGGTTTGGGTCAGCAGGTCTTAAACCGAGTTGCGATCGCTATACAAATCTTACAAAACGAGGCGAAATGTTTAAACTTTTACGCCTGCTAAAACCAAGTCCACGACCTCTTGGGTATGTTTTGCGATCGCGGCTGGACTGAGCATCGGTTCTCCGGCCCAGACGTGGCGAACATTTTCGTAGGCAATAAAGTAAAACACGCAGGTGCCGACAATATTAATGGCGCAATGATCGGCATCTAGGGCGCGAAAACTACCGTCGGCCATGCCTCGCTTCAGGATCTGAGTCAGCACATCGTAAAACAGACGAGCGTCTAGTTCCTGATAGTATTTACCCTGATTTTGAATCGCTTCATGAAACAAAATATGGCAAATATTGGGACTTTTAGACTGAACTTCAATCGCCCGCCTCACAAACTGCTCTAGTGCTATACTCGGCGGTCGCGTTTCTAGTTCTAGTTCTTCCCAAGCACGCGCAAAATCTTGAAAACAGCGCTTGAGTACGGTTTTATAAACGTCCTCTTTGCTGTTGAAGTAGTAGTAAATCATGGCTTTGGTGACGCCCGTTTTTGCTGCGATCGCATCCATGCGGGCACCTTGTAAACCATGTTTAGCAAATTCTTCTTCTGCCGCATCTAAGATATCAGCCCGCGTTGATTCCGCATCCCGAACGGTTCGACCTGATTTTTGTTTACTGATTTGCTGATCAGAAGATTGCTTTGCAGATGAAGAAGCCAACTTAATTACCTTGGTCAAAACTGGAAAGTGAGCATTTACAGTCGCAATGCGGCAGCTAAATGCTCACTTCCGAATATAGTTTAATTGCAAACCAGACAGTCAAAATTAGCTTTAGTCCCAAGCACTCTGACGACTGGCCGCGAACAGAGCCGGACTAGGCGGGTGCGAGCTGAACGATCAGCGATCGCTTATCCATCGACTGCACCTTGCCCGCTTCATTTAAATCCTGAACAATTCGATCGAGCAGATCATGAGCGCGATCGCGATGCTGGTGTTCTCGACCCCGTAGGCGGATCTGAAACTTAACTAAATTGCCGTCTTCAAGCCACTTAACGGCGCGTTGAATCCGAATGCCGTAGTCATTATCGTCAACATTGGGGCGCAGCTTCACCTCTTTCATCGTCGGGCGAGCGCTTTGGCTTTGGCGCTGACGTTTCTTTTGTTGATATTGGTGTTTGCCGTAGTCCATCACTTTCGCGACGGGTACATCTTTCCCTTCTGATACAACCACCAGGTCTAAACCTGCTGACTTCGCAATTTGTAGCGCATCGCGAGTATCGGTTGGGCCATGGTTATTATTTTCGTGATCGATTAAAAGAACTTGTTTTGATCGAATCTGATTGTTAACCGGCTTTCTGGGTGTCTTAACGATAAGACTGTCCTCCTAAATGTGCTCGACATACTAAATATATTCATTGCTTATAGGGTAGCGCAATAGCCTGATGTGAACCCCAGCCTTGAGATATAACCTTACATGCTGAGTCAAGTGCGATCGCACGGCTCAAGTCATTCTGAGGGGTAGCTATGGATAATCATCTGTGGCGCTGGTTCGCAGAACTAGTGTGACTGACATAGATGTGACTGACATAGAGATGTGACTGACATAGATGTGACTGACACAGAAACGAACTTGCTAAATTAGATCTCAGAGGAGGCAATCGCTAAGTAGAGCAAAATAAATTGAAGGTGGCAACCCAGGAATTGCTATGCAAAATCTAAATCGAGATTTACTCCGGATTGTCGGTGGCGGTTGGTTCGCATTCATCGTCACGGGGCTGTTGCTAAGTCGCCTCTTAGCGGTGCCTACAGCGACGATTCTAATTGATCAAAGCTACTGCAAACCTGCTCAGTGGGAAGCCGTCACTCAGGAATACGCCAAGTTTTACCAACAGCAGCAACAGCAGCAGCTCCAAATTGAATCAGTAATTGTTTTTAGCGATTTAGGCCAAACTGCGATCGCGCCCCTACCCACCCCCGCCGATATTCAATCTCTATCAACCTACGGACGCCCAAATCCAGACCGCCAAAACGAACTACAGGCCGAATACCCCAACGCAGTTCTACTAAAGTGCTCTAACTAATTCCCTCACTCTCCCGCACCCTTGCCCCCCTGCCCCTTTCTCCCCTACTCTCCTCCTCAAACATCCCCTAAACCAACAACTCCTCCAACGCCACCTGTAAATCCTGCGTCAGTCGTTCAATCGCCTGACGACGACCTTGACGATAGTCCGTCCAGCGATCGGACACAGACAGCGGTGTCCCCACGCGCATTTTCACCTGCTGTCCACCGAGAGATGGACGAGGAAAAGGGCTTTCTCCCTTGATACGGGCGACCATATCCTGCAGCAGCATCAGCGTTTCTGCAAATCGATCAGCATTAGGCTGCTCTTTGACGTACTGGCCTGTCACCGCAACAAACGTTTCTACAATCCGCATGTGCCACATTCGCAAGCTAGCCTCTTCTGCCACTCGATCTGCCAATCCTTTTTGGACAGGCGATAGTTGCTCAACCGCCTTAAAGTCTTCTCGATAAATGCGCTCCCATCCGGCATGTTCCAGCCGACGGCAGCGATCGATCATGCTACCTTTTGGCGTCAGTTGAAAATAATGCTCTGCAACCTGTAATGCCGCATTCAATAGGCTATTCAGCTTTTCTGCAAGCTGGGCATTTGGAATACCTTTAGCCGCAGAACTATCGCTCATTGATTCGATCGCATCTGCAACATTTCCAGATGGATAGCTAGCTGACAGCACCTCAGCCGATTCTGGATAGTAATCTGCATAGAACTGCCGCATGATGTCGAGCAAATGTTCACCCAGCCCAAACAGTCGCTGATAGAGATCCTGTAAACGGGTTTGGGAAATTTGGTCGGGTTGGTTATGCTCCGGAAGCGTGACCGCACTGCGTTTTGGTTGAGCTAGACCACTATCTCGTTCCAATTGAGTCAACAACGCTTCAATCTCGTCCCAGGGTCGCGCTGGATAGTGGTATTGCAGACTTAGAGGCAAAATCAGGACGGATTCAGGCCGCTCCTGTTTTTGCAAATCTTCCACACACCAGAATCCCATTTGGGCAATACCTGGCTCCAACGGACTGACAATACCGCTATGACCGTTGTTGCCGCCCTCCGGGGAAGCGGCTAACGGAAATTGACCATTGGCAAATAAATCCCGTGCCGATCGCAATCCGGCTCGATCTACTTTGCCGCGCTGAATGGGAATGCCGCCTAGTTTTGGAAAAAGCCAGCCGACAAAGTCACCCGCCCATAGCGGAATGCCGCGATCATATAGAAAATGGGCGTGAACTGGAGACTGAAGGGGAATGTTGTGTTGACGGGCTGCTTGGGGTACTAATGACCAGAGTAACTGTGCGATCGCATAGGCATCTTCAGGCTTGGGATGACGAAAGGCAATTAAGAATCGAGTTTTATCAGCCTGAAACTGCTGATAAAGTTCTGCCAACATTTCAACATTTTCAGCCTGGATATCTACCAGATCAGTACGTAACTTTAACCACAACGGTAGAGCCGTTTTCACTGCATTGAGTACCCAGGGCGTAAAATCAGGCGGAATGAACTCCATCGGAGGCTGAGCTTGGGTCAACACATCACGCATAGCCAACTCTCTTCACTAAAATAATTCACCGAGAATAATTCACCGAATCTGCGCGCCCACTCAAAACGATCCGGAGGATAAGATCCGAATTTTGTCACTCGAATTCCGTAGAAGGCGCAGGATCTGAGGCATTTCCGTTATAGCGGCTATGACCAACATTCAGAGGGTGACTCCCCAAAGTTGATAAAAATCGTGAGATTTCCCCCACCGAGGACTCTGGCCTTAATTTTTTAGTGCTGAGTGCTGAGTGAATTGGAAATTTGCCTCGCTGCTTCTCTCGCCTCACGTTTTGAATACACACCCTGATGAGCCTCCTGCAATGGACTGCACATGCAGGCCAATATCCGTAGAATTCCGTAGAACTGCGATCGCACAGGCCGCATCGCCCCCTAATAGCGACCAGCAACACCTCTGAATGCTCAATCCGCCAGCTTTATCAGAGATTTAGTGAAACTTTATACAGACGCGAGAAACAGGATAATCCTTAAAGCTAAGATGAAATTCTTCTGTATCCGAATTGCCGCTTCCGAGTAAACTGGGGTTTAATCATCGCTAAGCCAAATGATATATCCCGCAAGGGGGAATTTGCGCTAAATCTTCTCACCATGCTGAATTCTTTTCGTGTTCTTTCATGATTGGTTGAAGTAAATCTCTTGCATACTTGCCTTTATTGATAGTTGGATACAGATGTAAATTCATTATTAGGTGCGAAAAACTAGATCATTTTCGCCATATTTGATTTGGTTGAAAATAGTCATGGTTTAAGCTGGTTAATCCAACAGATTCTAGTGAAATCTAGTCATGGCAGTGCAAAAGATTTATCTCTTACAGGGTGTTTGGGAAATGCTTCAGTCAGTATCAGTTGAGTTTAATAGCTAACAGGCAAAATCAATTCGTACACGGGTTTCTAAACTTTATTCTTTATAAGTAAGAGCAATAAGTAGCTGTATATAAGTAAATGCATAACCAAAGAACCGGGGAACGCCTCTCCGGATCGCTCCCCCGGTTTTTAGATGTATGGATTTATGTCAACCTACTTACTTCAAAGTACTGCTCTGCTTTTAGAGTGAGTTGACTGTGTTGAAAATGAAGCTTCCGGGTTCGTTCATTCACCTAGCAGACATCTCTTAGAACTTGGATTCCTGATCGCTTATAGCAACTGATATCAGTTTTAAGTTAGGGGTACGGCTCGTCTGGGCATGCTAAAAACGAGCAAAGCCAACGAGTTCCTGATTTGTGCATAGGGTTAGCCCCAACCGTAACTGAGCCATTCCTGAGAGACGTAACTGTTGCTACTCAGTTTGGTACGTTGCATTTCCCTTGTCATCGTGCTGGGAAGTTTAGAATAAAAGACTATGACTGACAACGATTGCTCCTGTTTGCTTAACCCGCAAAACCTCAATCTTGGAGCGTTTCTTCAGCGCTATCCAGCTTTATCAAACTCGCTCTTCGAGGATTGCGATCGCAACCTCGACACCATGAAGACGATGCTTGAACCTCTTCATCAGGTGGAATCCCGCTGCCAAATCGCGCCATACTATATCCAGGCTGTAACAACGGGACAAACAACCTTTCTAATCACGAACCTCTATACAGATCCCTCAGATCTCAAGGTTAGTACCGCAGCCGCAAACTGGTTAGTGGGCCGCAGCTCCTCCTGTGCGATCTCAATTCCGCATGGAGCCGTCTCCCGCTGTCACGCCATCTTGGGGCATGTACAGGGTGAAACTTTCTATGTGATGGATATGGGCAGCAGCAACGGCACTCGGCTCAATCGTCGCCGCTTGCCCCAGTTAGAGCGCCGCCGCATCAAAGACGGCGATCTCTTAGAGTTTGGCCCAGTCAAAGCCGAATTTTTCATTGCTCAATCTAAGGTTGTTAAAAATCGGCCAGATGCTCCCCAGAAGCCATCTGCAATTACGTGCTATTAGTACGAAAACAGCCGTGCACTTGATTACGCTGTTACTCAAATCGCTATTTGGATAAGGTTCCTTTTCCACGGGATTTTTATCTTGATGTTCCGATCTTTAGGTTGAATATCAAGTCCGTGTCTAAGAATCCTGTTTATTTTTCATGAAATATTTTCTAACAAGCATTTCATGAAAAATAAACAGCGGGTTCTTAACCGGATTTCATATAAATTGCTAAAACAAAATCGTTTTTAAAGTGGCTTCAGTATATAAGTGGTAGTACATCAATAAATGCATATTTAAAGACTGGGGGATTGCTCTGGTCTTGTAAGTGCGTTTATGGATGCCAACCCACCCATACATTAAGCAAGAATCCGAAGTATTCTGTAAATTTTTTTAATGGTTTTTGCTGGTTGATGTACCCCGCGAATCTCGGCACATCAACCAGCAAAACTTAATTTACAGCGCACTAAATTTATTCAGTTAATTTAGTGTGTGTTCAGTGCTTGTACGGAACCTTATTTTCTTGGACGACTTGGTAGCTAACATCTTGAGGACTGCATCACCAGCCGCTTTCCACAGACGAATCCGCAATTCCAACTATCTAGAATTCACGTATTTGTGAAAACCGCTTAATGTTCTACTACTGAAAGATGGGCATATCTACGGTTTCCATTTTAGAGGTAAAAGATCGACATTCAGTATAGGTTCAGAACTCGCAAAATTTACACACAGGCAGTAAAAGTCATGGTGCAGAAATCTACCACTTCGTTTGCTTTCCCTCTTCTCGCTGGAGCTCTACTCATCCAGTCAGCAGTCATCGGTTTATCGTTCGGAACTCATGCATCTAATTTGAAAGCAACCAATGAATGCCATGATCCAGCCACTAGAGGTTGTTTAATTGAGGATTTCTCTGAGTCAAAGTTTGAAGCAGCCGTTTGAACTCTTAACGTAGGTGGCAGTCATGAATTTACAAGAATTAGAGACAAACTACCGCTTCGCTATGAGCGAGACGTTAAGCCAGTTACAAGTCCTACAGCTGCTAGCAGAAGATATCAGTGGTCAAACAGCTAGCGATGATCATTCATCTACGTCAGGAGAAACCTTAACCTCTAGCGTATCCGGCATGAAAAGCAGCATCAGCCAAATTGGAGATTCAGTTAAGCTGCTCAGCTTGAAAATTGAAGAGTTTATTGAAGGCAGCAAATTGCATCCTTCCTCTTAGAACCACAAGAAGGGCCAGTCGCGCGAGTCATTTGAACTAATTTTGAAAGCTTTGGAACCGTCTCAAAATCGGACTTCCAAAGCTTTAATTTTTGGACTGGTCTCGTTATGCATCAAGACTATAGCGCTATATGTATCTCACCAATGCCTCGTCCTAACTTAATAAGTAGATTGGCATAAATAAACGCATCTAAAAAACCGGGGAAGCGCCCCGGTTTTTTAGATGCGTTTATTTGTATGTAGCTACTTATTCAATGGAGCAAATTTGAGCCAGTTTCAGTTTCTTCTCTCAAAATTGCGAGCAGCGATGGGGCTTCGATTGGTTTAATCAGATATCGGTTAGCGCCAAGATCAATGGCCTGCTGTAAATCGGCCTGAAACGCTAGCGAAGACAAAACGATTAATGGGGGACGTTGCCATCCCAACTCTTCGTGTAGGCGCTGAAGACATTCATATCCCTGAACTCGGGGTTCTTCCAAATCAAACAAGACGGCATGGGGACGAAACGCTTTGACGATTTGAATCAAGTTCGCCGCCGCGTGAAAAAGTTCAACCTGATAGCCAGAGCGGCGCAGATAGCTGCTCAATAGTTGAATATCATGCGCGATCGCACTACTACTACAGACGATAGCAATTCGTCGGTCTTCCATTCCTTTTGATGCCGTTTGTGATTCTGGCTGGAATGAAGACGACTGGCTTTGATCGACATGATCCATAGAACTAGCTTGATAAGCGATATTTGAGTTCAATAACCGTGACTTGAACGCTCAAACTGAGTTTATATCCAAGGCTCATCATCATCTTCAATTTGTTCAGAAGCTTTATTTTTTATCAGCGGTTCTGCGCCTTCAGGTGAGACAGATTCAGTTTCTTGATCGTCTCCATTTTGTCCCGCTGACTGCTCTGCGTCTTCCATCCAGCGGTTAAAAGATGGATTGTGATCCATCACATGATCAAACAGTGAAGTCTTAGAGGCTGGATCAGGTGATTGCTGAGCAGAGGACACATCGTCAGGATCATCGTAGGGATAGTCGGCTGGCTCACTGATATCGGTGACATCCACAGATTGAGGTACAGGTGCAGTGGGGTGCGATCGCGCATTTTCATCCCAATCGTCCCAATTATCATCAAGCGGCTCTAAATCTGGTTCGGCTCTATGCGACGGCATCCTATTCTGTGACGCATACCTTGCAGGACGGCGAGCTGGAAACTCATCGGTATCTTTCCATTCTTCTGTCCATTCACTCGTCTGCTCGGCTAGATCACGCACGCGCTGCGTCGCCTGTTCTGTCCAAACGCGTAGACGGCCTTTGGCTTGTTCCGCCATTTGCCGCGCCTTTTGAGACCACTGGCCGTAATCTTCCTTGAGATGCTCACTGAGATGTTCACTGGCGTGAATGAGCCGCTGTTCCAGCCCCGGTTGAAATAGCTCTAGATTGTCAGTGGCGGCGTTACAAATTAGCACCCGCTGATCGCCGTAGCTGACGATTTGCGTCGGAAAAATTTGGTATAGCCCACTGGTCAAGCTGTGAAATCCTTCCAGCGTCATCAGATAGCGAATGACTTTGCCAGTTTTTAAGTTAAACTCGCAATCCACAACTTTGCCAATGCGTTCGCCAGCCTCGCTCCAAACTTCCAAGTTAATCAAAGACTCAAGCTGTCGCACTTGCTCAAGGGTGGCGCGGGTTGGACTGGAAGCCAGGACGATGCTGTCTTCGCCCAGCATGTGAATTTGAGGCAGCGCGAATACGTCCCGTCGTGTGCCCCACAGTCCTTGTTTGCAGACAAAGCCCAGCACCCGATGTACGGCAGGATCCATCCAGACTTGTTCAACTCGACCGACAATTTCCGTTGTACTGCGGTCAATAACAAGCTGGTTGAGGAATCGGCTCTGTCGGATATTGGGCGCTTCAGCCATAACTCGAACTCTTATACAGCGGGAATTTCAGCTCTCAGTGTATCCTGTGCTGTTGCTGAAAAGGGTACGGTTATTACGGTTGGATTGCGCTAAATCGTGCCGACTGCCATGTCGTCTACCCATTCAAGAGAGTCCCCAACTGTATTGCCGTCATGATAAGCGGCGAGTAGTACTTCGCTGGTTTTGCCCCATGCGATCGCACCATTGGCATCAATTGCGATCGCACCTAGATCACACTGACGCTGAGCCGCTTCTTTAAACGATCGCTCCATTGCTTCCTGAAGCGAGCAGCCGTCTGTTACGCGCACGACGATACGAGCTGCTAGGCACTCATTAATGATGTCTTCGCCAATGCCTGTGCAACTGACGCCAGCGTGAGCCGTCGCGTAATTACCTGCGGGCATAGCCGAATCGCTAACCCGACCAATTCGCTCAAACCCTTTCCCGCCTGTAGAGGTTCCGGCAGCAATTCGGCCTTCCATATCCATTGCCACGACGCCAATTGTGCCGCGTCCAGCCGATTCCGACAGAGCCATATCCGGTTCCGCGACAACGCCAGCCATTTCATGCTTAAAGCCCTGCTGTCGTTCTTGCATCCATTCCTGGAGCCGCAAATCGGTAATCGGATCGTGAACCGGGAAGTTTAGCTCTCGCAGTAACTCTGCTGCGCCATAATCCGACAAAATGCGATCGCCACAGTCTTGTAGGAAGACAGCCAGATCAATTGGATTTTTGACCCGTGAGACGTTGATGACGCCGCTGAACCGCTGCTGCTCACCATTCATCAGGGATGCACTCATCCGCACCTGCCCATCCGATTGCAGCACGGAGCCAGTTCCGGCATTAAATCGAGGATTATCTTCCAGTAGCCGACAGCCTTGCACAACTGCATCCATCGCAGAAGCACCGTTTTGCAGCTCTCGATAGATCAACTGCACAATGGTGTGCAGATCTTTTCGAACCGCTTCCACGCCTCCTTTGCTATGCAGTGAACTACCTGCGCCACCGTGAATGATTAACTTTGGCTGTCTCGCTTCTGCCATAGCCCCCGATTGCCTCTCAAATTGCGTCTGTTGTGCAGCCTCCTATTTTATCGGAGTTGGAGTGATTCATCGGTTTGGATGCCGACAGGGATACAGATATTACGTGGTCGGCGCGAAGCAGGTGCGATCGCACCTCAAAATCCCTAAAACCGAATTATTTTCGATTTATTTGAAAATAAGGTTGTCACTTTTGCAGTTTTATTGTTATCTTATTAAAGCCGACGCGGGGTAGAGCAGTCTGGTAGCTCGTCGGGCTCATAACCCGAAGGTCCGTGGTTCAAATCCGCGCCCCGCCACTTAAACTCAGATAGGGGGCATCGCAAAAGCACTTTGCGATGCCCCCTATCTTTTTAGGGATTGCGCGTGAGACCCAGCAGCTTGAAGTGATACGTTTTATATGAGCGAACCGTCAGGCTAAGGTAGATGGGATATCGTTCAGTCAGACCAGATAGAATGAGGTTATAGCAACGGAAAATCAGTAGATCTAGACATTGTTTTAGTACAAGTCACGGTGAATCTACTGAGCGCAATCCGTTGATGATTCTTGTTTACGATTCATAGGCGATTGAAATAGGGATTTGAGGGGAATGAAGCTAGAGCGACCGATTTTAGTTGGCGGCCTTGGCCTGTCCTTTGGGCTGTTAGCGCTGAACGGCTTACAGCACTCACTCGGCGAGATTGATGGCAGTTTAGTTCTAGGTGCGATCGCAGTTGGCTCTGGGGTTTGGTGGCTGCGTAAATTGCGTCCCCAGTCGTCTGTTGAGCTGAATATTCCCACTCGTCCGGTAACGCCCGCAGATCTACAGCAGGCATTCCAGCAGACCGAAAGTCGCATTGTCGCGCTCCAGGCTGAACTGGCTGGAACCGTGAAGCTGACTGAAGATACGGCAGCATCCCCCACTGAATCCGAGCCGTCACCACAGCCGGATTTTCCGCAGGTGCAGGCTCTGCGGCAGCAGTTGGAAGCTTTGAAAGAAAGTTGCGATCGCAGTTCCCTTCAGATCACAGTTGCTGGTAACACGCTCACGGGCAAAACTAGCCTGATTCAACACTGCACTGAGTTAGTGAGTGCCTCTGATTCGTCTGATTCCACTGGTTCAGCGACTTGGCTGGAGCTGGACAGCAATATTTACACAAATTTGGCAGACCTACAGCAGCTTGCGACTGAGCCGCTACTGCAATCCAGTGATTTAACCGTTGTGGTGGTTGATAGCGACCTAACGGACTCTGATTTCCAGCGCATCCGCCAGCTCCTGTCTCTGCGCCATCGCGTTGTATTGGCGTTCAATAAGCAAGACCAGTACACGCCGAGCGATCGCACCCGCGTCCTCCAGCAAATTCAAGCTCGATTACAAGATCTCATTGCCCATAGCGACATCATGGGCACTGCTGCCGATCCGCGTCCGATTAAAGTGAAGCGCCATCAGGACGATGGCCAGATCGAGGAATCGCTAGAGCAGCCAGAACCCGTGATGCAGTCACTGGTTGAGCAACTCCAGCAAATTGTCCAGCAGGATCAGCAGTCTCTCGTCTACGGCACAGTTTGGCGGCAAGCTCAGGCACTACAGCGCGTTGCACAGCAGCAGATCAACTCGCTCCGCCGCGATCGCGCCATGCCAATTTTGGAACAGTATCAGTGGGTATCCGCTGGCGCGGCTTTTGCAAATCCCCTTCCCAGCTTAGATTTACTCGCGACTGCCGCTGTGAGTACACAGATGATTGTAGAAGTGGGTCAGATTTATGGCCAGCGCTTCTCCCTGGCTCAGGCAAAAGCGATCGCAACTACGCTAGCGACTCAAACTGTCAAGCTGGGTTTAGTGGAACTGTCCACGAATATGCTGATGGGTTTGGTGCTCAAAGGCCACGCCCTCACCTATGTGGCTGGCGGCATGATTCAGGGCTTGAGTGCCGCTTATTTGACTCGGTTAGCTGGATTGAGTCTAATTGAGTTCTTTGAGGAGCAGAGCCTGAATGCAGCGGCTCAATCTGAAACGCCGATTCCCTCAGTTGAGCAAGTTACGCAGAAGCTCCAGGCCACGTTCCAGCAGATGCAGCAGGGTGCTTGGGTGCAAGCTCTTGTCCAGAAAGGTATCCAGCGCCTCACGGCAGCCGATGTCGCCAGTGAAGACCCGTCTAATCTATCGACCGCTAATCTTGCATCCTAATGCCAAAGGATAGCCAGCCTCTACAATCGATGAATTCGCTTAAGCGCCCGCTGCAAGAAGCCCATTTGCAGCGGGCGCAGGCGAGTATTCGGCAAGCTGTTGCTCGCAATACTGCGATTTTGCAGGAAATTGAGCGGCAAACGTTCGACAGTCGCAATCTAGCGGCAATTAAAGCCGATCTGGATCAGCTTTCGGCGCTGTCGAGCAAGCTCAATCAAACCCTGCTGCGAATTGCGGTGTTTGGCTTGGTCAGTCGCGGCAAGTCGGCGGTGCTGAATGCGCTGATGGGTCAAGACGTGTTCCAAACGGGGCCGACCCACGGTGTTACGCAATGGCCGCGCTCGGTCTACTGGTCACTGGATGCGGGACAGCCTAACGCGGTGTTCCAGGTGGAATTGATTGACACCCCCGGTCTCGACGAAATCGAAGGCGAAGAGCGGGGACAGATGGCCGAGTCGATTGCGCGGCAGTCCGATCTAATTCTGTTTGTGGTCGCTGGCGACATTACCCGCACAGAATATCAAGCGCTACAGCAGCTTTGGCGAGAGCACAAGCCGATTTTGCTGGTGTTTAACAAAACCGATCTGTATCCTGATCAGGATCGGCAAACAATTTTCCAAAAGCTGAAAACGCTGGGTCAGCAGCTCCTGGAAGAAGAGAATTCTGCTCCCATTTCCACACCAGATGACATTGTCATGGTTGCCGCCGACCCGGTGGGCATGGAAGTTCGAGTGGAGTGGCCCGATGGCCGAGTTACGCAGGAGTGGGAAACGCCACCACCGCAAATTGATGAGCTGCGGCAGAAGCTAACCCAAATTATCCAAACAGAAGGTCGATCGCTACTGGCTTTAAATGCGTTGCGACAGTCCAGCCTGCTGGAAGTTCGAATCGCTCAGCGCATTACCGACCTGCGGCAAACCGAAGCGGAAGCCCTGATTTGGAAATACGCCAGATACAAAGCGATTGCGATCGCAGTTAATCCCATTGCATTATTTGACCTTGCTGGAGGTGCGATCGCAGATTTATTGCTGATTCGGGCGCTGTCTCGGCTCTATGGTTTGCCGATGACGGGTTACGAAGCGGGTAAGCTGTGGCGCACCATCCTAAAAAGCTCTGGCGGTCAGCTTGCGAGTGAAGTGGGCAGCGGCATTTTGATGGGTGCGTCGAAAACGGCGTCGATCTTTAGTGCGTTTGAAAATCCGGCCAGCTTATTTACTGTAGCGGGCACGATGGCGCTGCAAGCTGGAGCGTCCGGCTATGGAACGTATGCGGTGGGACGTGCGGCTCAAGCCTATCTGGAGCAAGGTTGTACCTGGGGTCCCCAAGGCGCAAATACGGTGATTCAAGATATTCTGCGGCAGGTTGATGCTGATTCGGTCTTGGAGCGTTTACGTCAAGAACTCGGTCAATCAATGAGCGACAATCACGCTACTAATAATTTCGACGGCAATTTTGATGAGTTGAGAGATAGCTCTGCCGGAAATTCCTCAACATCAATTCGCGATTCCATCTATTAATTGGGTTAACTGGGTGTTGAGCGTTTTTAATTGTAGCCTCATCAAAGGCTCTATTGCTCCCCTGCTCCCTTGCCCTTACTGGTTTCTACCCGACTTAATGGGTAATGATATTTTGCTCTCAGTTTAGTTTTGTTGACGGTTTAGCAGTACTGTGTAATATCCTCGCCACACTCATCGGCCAGATAGCAGAGTGCCCGAAAGCGCAGACCAACCACCTCTTCATACAGTGGATTGAGCTTACAGAGGGGTGGAATATGTACGAGCTGGCGTCCAAATAAAACGATATCTCGCTCAAAGGGACATTGGGCTGGGACGAGCTGACAGATTCGATGAGCAAGCTGAGGATTTTTGACTTGCACCTGATCAAGCCAGCGGCGGATAGGAGACAGTAAGCCAGTTTGATGCATTCTTTGATCAGTCTGTTGAAAATGAAGAGTTTCGGGATTAGTTCGTTGATGGCTGGGCCGTATCCATGCCCAGCTTAAGAGCGCGAGATTTTGCACCATGCTATTGGATTCGTTCATTCTGCTAGTCCTAAGTAATAGAAGGGATAGATCGATAGCGTCTAGCAAATCGCTCAGAATCTCTTGCACCAGCAACAAGGTTACCCAGTAAATTTCAGATTCTATCTACGTACTAATCGCTATATTTTGATCTACAGACTTGAGGAAAGCCATATCCGACACCTTAGCCATTGCAATTTGAAATTAGGAGAAAAATGACCCGCGTTAGGTAAAGACTGCATGAGTTTTGGGCTTGAACTGCATTGGGTTAGGTTTTAAATGGCAATTTCATGACATTTGTAATAGGAAACCAATCAACTGGTTACACCAAGTCCGACAAACTGAATCTTGGCTGAACCACAATTTGTTAAGCCTTGTAACACTAGACCTAATATGCCCAATCGAAAGGGGAGTGAAACACAGTTCACTCCCCTTAACGGATGCTTTATAAACTTCACCCAACTACGGATTTTGCTTCGTATTAAAACCTATTGCAACCATAATGTTGGTTAGGACAAGTGCTGTTGTGGAACTCGCGCTTTGCGCGGGTTCCACAACAGCACTACATCAAACTATCTTGCTTTACGCAATACGGATGTAAGTTCGCGACTAAAGCAGATGATATGTGTGAGAACCGCGCGGCTCTCACACATATCATCACCCTTGCAAATCGTCTTATGAGGCAACGGCTGCTGAGCGGCGGCGCGTCCGCTTCTGCACTTCTGGCTCTGCTGTAGAGGGTGCTGATGGAGACGGTACTGAAGCTCGGGGGGATGACTTTTTCCGAATAGAAGCTGCGGATTTAACCTTTCCATTTGCTTCAGCGGCTCCAGCGGCTTCGACTGTCTGCATCAATAAGACAACTGATGGACGGCTCCGTAGTTCCCGCTTAATAAACCGATAGAGTTCCGTTTCAATTTGGTTACGCAAACCCTCCCAGTTAATTTCCAATCCTTCGCCGTCGTTAAAGTCTTGGGCGAAATCTGTCCAGCGATTAGACAAAGCAGACTCAACTAGCTCAGTAAGATCTTGCTCAAACTGCGATCGCTCCATCGTCAGCGCCACCCCATGTAGATGAATCGATGGTTTGGCGGCTAATTTACCAGTTGCATTGATGGTTGCCGCCACTGTAACGATGCCATCTTCGGCAATCCGCTGCCGCTGGCGTAGGACATCATCGGCTACCATGCCTGTACGGGAGGAATCCACAAGTTCGATGCCAGAAGGTACCTGTCCAGCAATGCGAATCGTTTCTTCAGTCAGCTCGACGACATCACCATTATTCACAATTACCATATTTTCGGCTGGGATCCCCATGCTTTGGGCGGTCTTGGCATGTTTAACCAGCATCCGGTGCTCGCCATGTACGGGCAAGAACAGCTTCGGACGGGTTAGCGCCAGCATCAGCTTCTGATCTTCCTGGGCACCGTGGCCAGAGACGTGAATCCCCAAATTCTTGCCATAGACCACATTGGCTCCCTTCATCATCAACTTGTCAATTGTGTTGACAACCGCGATGGTGTTGCCTGGAATAGGATTGGCCGAAAAGACAACTGTGTCACCCTGTTTGATTTGAACATGGCGATGAGAACTGTTGGCAATGCGGGTCAGTGCTGCCAGAGGTTCGCCTTGTGAGCCTGTGGTCAAAATCAGTGCTTTTTCGTCAGGGCATTGACGTAGGGAATTAAGGGGTTGAAATAGCTCATCGCTACATTTGATGTAGCCCAGCCTTCGCGCATGGTCAATGACATTTAGCATTGAGCGACCCAGCACAAAGACCGAACGGCCTTGCTTTTCGGCAATATTGAGGATCATATTGACTCGATGTACCGAGGACGCAAATGTAGTCACAAGCAACCGTCCCTTTGCCTGACTAAAAATGCGCTCCAAGTTGGGATAAACCGAACGCTCTGAAGGAGTAAATCCCGGTACCTCTGAATTAGTTGAATCGCTAATCAGACAAAGCACGCCTTTTTCGCCATATTCGGCTAGCTTTTGGAAGTCGAAAAACTCACCATCTACAGGAGTGTGGTCGATTTTGAAGTCACCCGTATGAATGACAATTCCTACCGGAGTGTGAATGGCGACCGAGAAACTGTCCGCAATCGAGTGGGTATTGCGGATAAATTCAACGAAGAATGAATTGCCGATTCGAACCATGTCGCGGGGCATGACCGTCCGCAGTTCAGTCAGATTTGCCACACCTGCTTCTTCTAATTTGCCCTCTAGGAGGGCCATCGCTAGTCGAGGCCCGTAGATCACGGGAATATCAAATTGCTTTAGGTGAAATGCAATACCGCCAATATGATCTTCGTGCCCGTGGGTCACGATCATGCCTTTGATTTTGTGGCGATTTTCGCGCAGATAGGTTGTATCTGGCAAAACAATGTTGACCCCATGCATATCCTCTGTCGGAAAGGCGAGACCAGCGTCAAGCAGCATGATCTCGTCGTTGATTTCGAACACGCAGGTGTTCTTACCAATTTCATGTAGTCCACCGAGAGGGATTACTTTAAGGGCATTCGGGTCTTGAGTTTGACTCATATGTACTCCAACACGTCAAATTTGAACAAAAAGAAAGGTTTTAAGCAAATAAATAGGGATTCAGCAATTGGATATCTAAAGGTCTGCACTAGGACTAACTGCTCCCGATCAGTCGTAGATCGGCTGGATAGCGACTCAGCATGAGCTAAGGTTTAACCTGTAGAGATGTAAACGGGTGGTAAACGTTTGCGATCGCACAGAATAGGTTATGTGTAAACCAGTCAAAGATGTTGATAGCTAGCAGTCTGTAACCAGTTTGGCCGCTTGACTGAGGATATTTTTATTTGCTTACTATTCAGTTGTTGAGAAAGTCTGTAAATACGCGCCCTAGCACTGACTGCTGTGTTATGAAGTCGTGACGCGATCGCAAGATTAAGTTTAGGTTTGGTTCTGTCTTGGCTGTTTAGTTATTCCGTTTTACTGCTCAAAGTCTTCTACTGATAAAACTGTTTTCTATGGGTTTGATTATTGCCTCGTATGTTCTACAACGCTCGGGTTCAACGGTTTTATGAGACAACTGTTTCAGATTGAGCCGTGCGGGAGTGAAATAGGCCCAGCTCATCCATGACCTGACGTAACGTTTGGATGATTTCGTCAGATGCTGGGTTCAAGGGCAATCGGGGTGAACCAACTGTCCATCCCTGAAGTTGAAGCATTGCCTTAACTGGAATCGGATTGGTTGTCACGAACAGCGCTTTAAACAAGGGCATGAGCTTTAAGTGAATATCTCTTGCTGTCTCAGTATTCCCGACTTCAAAGGCTTGTACCATATGCTGCAGCTCGTCCCCAACTAGGTGACTAGCAACACTAACAACGCCCTTACCGCCAATCGCTAGTAGCGGCAGTGTCAGCGAGTCATCCCCAGAGTAGATGGAGAAATCGGAGGAAGTCATGCGCCGGATTTGGCTGGCCTGATCTAAGTTACCACTCGCTTCTTTGATCGCCACAATATTTGGCAGTTCAGCAAGTCGAGCCACTGTCTCCGGCAGAATGGTCTGACTAGTACGACCCGGCACGTTATATAACATGATAGCGATATCCGGGTTTGCTTGCGCGATCGCACTAAAGTGCGCGTATAAACCAGCCTGGGGGGGCTTGTTGTAATAGGGAACAACCTGTAATGAACCTTCTATACCCAACTTAGCCGCTTTCTGAGTAGCAGAAATCGCCTCTCGGGTAGAGTTTGAGCCTGTTCCAGCCATGATTTTTGCCCGACCTGCGATCGCGCTCTGTAGTACTCGAAATAGTTCAAACTCTTCGTCCCAGGTTAGAGTGGGCGACTCGCCAGTTGTCCCACAGACAACCAATGTATCCGTGCCATGCTCGACCAAATGATCCGCCAGTTTTTCGGCAACCGCATAATCCACCTCTCCATCCTGATTGAAAGGGGTAATCATTGCCGTCAGCACACGACCAAAATCAGTCACACTCTCTTCACTCCTCTCCAGCGAAATCAAACTCTGTGAAATTAACTAAAACTCTTTCTACTCAATACTTGATTTAGACTGAGCTGAACGCTCCCACCTAGTTCTCGGCTCCTGAGAACGCAGGTTGATTGACCTTCAGCCAGTTCTCAGCAACCAGCAATTCAGCAATTTGAACCGCATTTAGAGCTGCGCCTTTACGAATTTGGTCACCGCAAAGCCAAAGTTCGATCGCATTTGGATTAGATAAATCCTGGCGGATACGTCCAACCAAAACATCATCTTGACCGCTGGCTTCCATCGGCATCGGGAAATAATTAGCCTGCCAATCTTCCACAACCTTGACCCCAGGGGCTTCATTCAAGGCTGCCTTTGCCGCCTGTAAGTCAAAAGGTGACGCAAACTCTATATTAATAGCTTCTGAATGAGCGCGTAGGACGGGAACCCGTACGCAGGTGGCAGTGACACGCAAATTCGGAACCTTAAAAATCTTGCGTGTCTCATTCACCATTTTCATCTCTTCTTGACAATAACCCTGCTCATTCAGCGGTGAGTTATGCGGGAACAGATTAAACGCCAATGGGTAAGGAAACGCTTTAGTCTGCGGCGTTTCGCCATTCAAAATCTGCTGAGCCTGCTGCTTAACCTCTTCCATCGCCAATGCTCCAGCCCCACTGGCCGATTGATAGGTTGAGGCCACAATGCGCTGGATCGGCTGAATTTGGTGCAGTGGCCAGAGTGCCACCGTCATCAAAATCGTCGTACAGTTGGGATTAGCAATGATTCCCTGATGCTGGGCAGCCGCTTGGGGATTGACTTCCGGCACAACGAGCGGCGTTGCGGTATCCATACGAAAGGCGCTGGAATTATCAATCGCAACAGCTCCAGCAGCCACTGCTTTTGGTAACCACTCTTTAGAAATGGAACCACCTGCAGAAGCTAAGACAATGTCCACATCATCAAAGGCGCGGTCATTGAGTGCTTCCACGACAACAGACTCGCCGCGAAACGTCAGAGAGCGACCCGCAGACCGCTCAGACGCCAAAAGTTTCAGATTGGCTAGCGGAAAATTGCGCTGCTCCAGTAACTCTAGCAACTCAGTGCCAACCGCACCTGTAGCACCTAAAATAGCGACTCGATATTGAGGCAAATTCGTTCCTCCAAAACACAATGCAATAGTTTCTAAGCTTTTGAACAGCTAATTTATTAGGTCAAAATTAATGTATCAAATAGGTTAATGTAACAAGCTTCCGTCAATTTAAATTACAAAAAATCAAAAAATATTGAGTCAAAACGTCCACAGTACTGGATATCACACTTGTTTGAGGACAAATTGATTTTGGGACAAATGGAAAACTGAAAATTAACGAAACCCTGAGCCTGCATGGTTAGACCATATTCGCGATATGGAATCTTGCTGATATCAACCCATAAGTAACATTAATGAAATTAGTTCAGAATCAAGTTTATTAACGGTTTTATGCTATTCGACTATTCAAATTTATATCTAACTGAAGAGTTAAGCCAACTGAATCTCTAGCTGCACTCGATCGAAGGGCTATTCTTCACTTTTACTTGCAATTCCGCCAATGAGCAACTGAGACATAAAGCTACTGGCCTCTGTTTTGGCTTCCATGTCGTCAAACATGCCGTCAAAAGTTCAGCATTGAAAACAAGCCGCGATCGCAGATAGAGCAAAAACCGCAGAAGCTCACGTAGACGTTTTCTTCATCACTCTTTCATTACTCTTAAGGATACTGCTTTACTGGCCTAGTATACTCAACCTCTGCTCAACGAATGAAACAGATTGAGTGAAATTAATCTGAGTCGCGGTCGGAATTCTTAAAACCAGATAGAGCAGTGACACGACACGGCGAATTTCAGTTATCATAGTCAACTGCGGTTTATCAAACGTAGCTTAGCTTACGGCTCTGCTGCGATCGCATAACCATCGCACAATTGCTGATCAGACACACTGTTTACAAGGAACCCTATGAAAGTTACCCAGGAGAGATTGCCCGAAAGCCGAGTTGGCTTAGAGATTGAAATCCCTTCAGAAATGTCTCAGAAAACCTATGACAAGGTTTTGGGGCAATTGATGCGATCGGCTAATATTCCTGGGTTTCGTCGTGGAAAGGTACCTCGGCATATTCTAATCCAGCGTCTTGGCTCTTCCCGCATCAGCGCATCCGTGATCGAAGAGCTGATTCAAAATGGCATTGAACAGGCGATCAAACAAGAAGACGTAGATGCGATCGGAAATTATCAACTGCGCTCCTCATTTGAAGAGTTGATGGAGCAGTTTCAGCCCGGTCAGCCGCTCACCTTCTCAGCCTCCGTTGATGTGCCGCCAGAGGTGACGCTCAAGGACTACCAAGGATTATCGGTACAGGCTGAGGAAGTAAAGTACGATGCCTCTCGCGTAGATGAAGTCCTGAGCGAATACCAAAATCGTTTCGCCACCCTCGTTCCCGTTGAAGATCGGACAGCCCAGAAAGGCGATTCAGCCGTTGTTGATTTTGTCGGCAAGATTGTTCCTGAAGACGCTGACGCTGAACCCGAAGAGTTTCCTGGCGGTAGTGCAGAAGATTTTCAGCTTGAGCTTGAAGAAGGCCGCTTCATCGAAGGTTTCATTGACGGCATCATTGGGATGAAACCGGGCGAAACAAAGGATGTAAATGTCACTTTCCCTGAACAGTACGCTCAAGAAGATCTAGCGGGTAAGCCAGTCGTCTTCACAATTACGGTCAAGGAAATCAAAGAGAAGGAACTGCCAGAACTTGACGATGACTTTGCTCAGGAAGTGAGCGAGTTTGAGACAATGCAAGAACTGAGGGAGTCACTAGAGACTCAGTACAAGGAAGAGGCCGAGAATAAAACCGCTGGCAATAAGGAAAAGGCCATTCTTGATGAACTCGTCAAACATATCGAAGTTGACCTGCCCAAAACCCTGATTGATCGAGAAGTCAACTATATGCTGTCTCAAACAGCCGTGCGGTTGAGTCAGCAAGGCATTGATGTGAAACAACTGTTTAATGATGAAATGCTGCCTCGCTTGCGAGAGCAGTCTCGTCCAGAAGCCATCAATCGTCTACAGCGCACACTAGCCTTGGGTGAAGTCGCCAAGCAGCAAGAAATCAAAGTTGAGGAAGACGAAATCAAGGCTAAAGCTGAGGAAATGCTCCAGGAAGTGCCAGTAGGCCAGCGTAAGGACATCGACTTGGATCGCTTAAATGAGGTGGTTCAAGAAGATTTACTCAAAGAGAAAATTTTGGCTTGGTTAGAAGAAAGCTGGACAGTTGAGCTTGTACCAGAGGGTACTCTCAGTGCTGAGGAAGAAGCCGATGAAGCCGAGAGTACAAATGCATCAGACGAAACAGTAGAAGCCGAAGCTGAAGTGGTCGCTGAGGAAGAATAAAACAACCCGCAAGACTATCTCTCAAAGTAGCTCACGCAGTAAATACGATCATAGAGGCGGGTTTTGATTACCACGTTGATTCAACCCAATGGTTTGGTAGCTGAACCCGCCTTTCTAGCGATGGGGGCAGCAGCACATGTTCACTGACTCATCGCTCAACAACATGAGTTTGACAGAATGCTAATTAGGCATCATTGATTGCACGTTCCTTAGTTCATCAAGAGCCGGAGCCAATTAAACCTTCATTAAAGGTTACAGAGATGCCAAATATCCAGCGAGTTTAAATGACTTGAGGCATAATGACGAGTAAGGTTCCTCGAAAATTTAGGGTTGATACTATTAAGTTTCTTTACTGGTGTTGACCTAGATTAGGAGGAAGGTTATTTGTAAAGCTGCATCAACTGTGTAGGTTCTAAATTTGGCATTTTCGAAGTTTATGCTTTCATCTCAATCGTCTGAGCCTATCCTCACCAGTACAGCGGCGCTGCACGCCTCATCCATCGCTCCTCAGGGAGTGGTGCCCATGGTTGTGGAGCAGTCGGGGCGAGGAGAGCGCGCATTTGACATCTACTCTCGGTTGCTGAGAGAGCGGATCATCTTCTTAGGAACGCCCGTTGATGATGCGGTGGCTGATTCTATCGTGGCTCAACTGCTGTTTTTGGATGCAGAAGATCCAGAAAAAGATGTTCAGCTCTACATCAACTCACCGGGCGGATCAGTGACGGCTGGATTTGCTATTTATGACACGATGCAGCAAATTCGACCGGACGTTGTTACGATTTGTTTTGGACTCGCTGCCAGCATGGGAGCATTTCTGTTAGCGGGTGGAGCAGCAGGGAAGCGTCTATCACTGCCGAGCTCTCGAATCATGATTCACCAGCCGCTGGGCGGGGCACAGGGTCAGGCGATTGATATCGAAATTCAGGCTCGCGAAATCTTGTATCTGAAGCGACGACTCAACGAGCTACTGGCTCATCACACTGGGCAAGCGCTTGAGAAGATTGAAACAGATACTGAGCGCGACTTTTTCATGTCTGCTGAAGAAGCAAAGAACTATGGTTTGATTGATCAGGTCATTACTCGGCAAGACATGCCGGCTGGACAGGCCATCACTGCATTGAAGTAGAAGGGGAAATCATGTCTAAGTACGACTCCCATCTTAAATGTTCATTTTGCGGCAAATCACAAGAACAAGTTCGAAAACTCATTGCAGGGCCGGGAGTCTACATTTGCGATGAATGCGTTGATCTGTGCAACGAAATTCTCGACGAAGAACTGTTTGATTCCAGCGCATCAGTTGCTCAGCCAACGCCTCGTCGAGAAGGGCAGACGGAAAAGCGTCGGGTTTCGACGGCTCAGCTTTCCTTAAATCAGATTCCCAAGCCACGAGAAATCAAGCAGCACCTTGATCAGCATGTAATTGGTCAGGATGAAGCTAAGAAGATTTTGTCAGTGGCGGTTTATAACCACTATAAGCGTCTCAGCTTCAAGCAGGCTGGCGATGCTGATTTAGATAGTGAAGATGCTGTTGAACTACAAAAGTCTAATATTCTGCTCATCGGGCCGACGGGATGCGGTAAGACGCTGCTAGCTCAGACCCTAGCCAAAATGCTAGATGTGCCGTTTGCTGTTGCCGATGCGACGACTTTGACTGAGGCAGGTTATGTCGGTGAGGATGTCGAGAATATTCTTCTCCGTCTGTTACAGGTGGCTGACTTAGACGTTGAAGAGGCGCAGCGCGGCATCATTTACATTGATGAAATCGATAAGATCGCTCGTAAGAGCGAGAACCCATCGATTACCCGAGATGTATCTGGTGAAGGTGTTCAGCAGGCGCTGTTGAAGATGCTAGAAGGCACGATCGCAAATGTGCCACCTCAAGGGGGACGTAAGCATCCCTATCAAGATTGCATTCAAATTGACACTAGTAACATCCTGTTTATCTGCGGTGGAGCTTTTGTTGGCCTAGAAAAAGTTGTAGAAGAGCGGATCGGTAAGAAGTCGATTGGCTTTATTCAACCGGGCGAAAATCAGCCTCGTGAGAAGCGAGCGGCTGATATTTTGCAATATTTAGAACCGGGTGATCTGGTGAGATTTGGGATGATTCCCGAATTTATTGGTCGAATTCCGGCTGCGGCAGTGATTGAACCGCTAGATGAGGACACGCTAGCGGCAATTCTAACTAAGCCGAGAAATGCGCTGGTTAAGCAGTATCAAAAGCTGCTGCACATGGACAATGTCCAGCTTGAGTTTGAAAAGGATGCAGTGCGCGCGATCGCAAAAGAAGCCTATCGTCGAAAAACCGGGGCACGCGCCTTGCGGGGCATCGTTGAAGAACTGATGCTGGAAGTGATGTATGAACTGCCCTCTCGGAAGGATGTTACCCGCTGTGTAATTACCCGCGAGATGGTTGAGAAACGCTCAACGGCTGAACTGTTGGTTCATCCGTCTTCGTTGCCCAAGCCAGAATCAGCTTAAGGGCAAGATCACTCATCTATTGAATTTGTAGATTTGTGTATTTATCATCCTGCTGTACACCGGACAGTGAGATCGTTTTAGCTGAACGTTTGGCTAGAGTTGAATTATGCCCTATGCGTTGGTGAATGGCGTTAGCCATTACTACGAATGGATCTCGGCAGATGAATCGGCAAAGAAGCCCGTCATGGTTTTTGTTCATGGCTGGGCGGGTTCTGCTCGTTATTGGGAAGAAATTGCCAAAGCTCAGGCTGATCAGTTTAATTGCCTGCTGTACGACCTGCGCGGTTTTGGTCGCACATCCCTACCACAGGAAGAGAAGCATCTCTCTAACCTAGATTGGGAGTTAGAAAGTTATGCTCACGATTTAGCCATATTGCTCGATACGCTAGAGATTGATCAGCCAATTTTTCTCAATGCTCACTCAACCGGAGCTTCGATTGCCGTCTATTTTTTGAATCGCTATCCAGAGCGAGTTAAACGAGCGATTTTGACCTGCAACGGCATTTTTGAGTACGACAAACAATCTTTTGAGACTTTCCATCGGCTCAGCGGCTATGTCGTGCGTTTTCGGCCCAATTGGCTGGCCAAAATCCCGTTCATGCCCCGCATTTTCATGGCTCGCTTTTTGAAACAGTCGATTCCAGGCGCGATTCAGCGAGCCTTTATGGAAGATTATCTGATGGCTGATTTTAAGGCCGCGATGGGAACAATTTACACCGCCGTTAGCGAAAATGCGGCGCTGGTCATGCCGAAAGAGTTTCGCCGTTTAACGGTGCCGACGCTGCTGGTTTCCGGCCAGTATGACCAAATTATTCCGGCTGAGATGGGGCGCAATGCAGCGGAGCTGAGCGATCAGGTGATGCAGGTTGTGATTCCGAATACGTCTCATTTTCCGATGCTGGAAGATCGCGATCGCTATTTGCAGGTTGTACAAGAGTTTCTGTCACCTGCCCTGGTATCGTAGCTATGTTGCGAATCTAAAGAACCCTTGGGAGGTTTGCGCGCCGCGCAAACCTCCCAAGGGTTTTGAGTTCGAGTTGATGGTAAGGTGGATTGTTTAAAAGCCTGACCCACGAGGTTTGCGGATAGTGGCCTCGTGGGTGTGATGTAAACTGCAGTTTGGTTGATTGAAAGAGCTCTTTTGTATATTTCTAGTGTGATCTATATAACATGGGTTGCCCTCCGCAAATGGACGGAAGTTTGAATGTCAAGAAATGTCGATGCCGTGCGATTCACTGAGGCTCGTGGGTAATCTACGTTTAATGCACAAGTTGGTAGTGGTATGACGGAGTAGCTCATGAGCCTCTGGATTCGACGTTTATTAACCTCTTTTGAAAAACTGCGATCGCGGTTTTGGCTACTGTTCCTCACCGGGCTTAGCCTGACTGTTCTCTGGTCGTGCGGTGGCAGTGTTGCCAACGTAGACTCGCCTGAAAGTGCGGCTCAGGCTCTACAGGAACGTTTACTACCAAAGATTGCGATTGAAGAGGCTTATATCCCTGATGGGGTAGCTGCCCGATACGCTACCGACGGCATCGTTGAGCCTTTGCCCAATATCGAAGAATTCCCAATCTATGGCGCACAGCCAACCAGCAATCCAGATACGGTTTATATCGAAATCTACAGCTCATCTGAAAAAGCGAACGTTGATAAGCAAAATGAGCGCTGGCTGGTTGAAGTGGCTCAAGCATTCAACAACCAAAATGTCACGACTGCGTCCGGCAAGCGCATTCAGGTTGGCGTCCGTCAGGTTGCCTCAGGCGTTGCGGCGCGGCTGTTGACCGAGGGAAACGTCCAGCCAGAAGGCTACTCACCATCCAATGATTTATGGATTTCCGCTGTTCAGAATGGCGGCGTCGAAACTCAAACCGTTGCAGCACGATTAGTACCAAACGTGGCGGGCTGGGTGGTTGCGGATGCCGCTTATCAAGAGCTGGCGGCCGCTGGAAATGTGGATTTTGAAGCAATTCTGACTCAGATTCTCTCAGGTGATTTGAGCATTGGCTATCCTAATCCCTATTCCAGTTCAACTGCGCTCAATCTGCTGTACACGCTATTTTGGCGAGCCGCAGGCCATAACGAAGACGGACAAGCGCTGACGGTTGCTGACCTAGAATCGCCCCAGGTCAACTCTGTCTTTTCAGCCTTTCAGGATCAGGTGGTTCTGACCGCTATCACGACCCTGGATTTGCAGGAAATCTTCATTCGCGATCAGCAGGTGCTAGAAGCGTTTCCGCTGGAATATCAGAACTTCCAGTCCCTTACGCAGCTACCTGGATTTGAGTCGGTTCACTTTGTCCCGTTTGGTCTTCCGCATAACAATCCACTGGTTGGCTTTAGCTGGAATACGCCAGAGGAACAAGAGGCCATGCAGCGATTTGGCGACTTTGCTACTTCGTCAGAAATGCAGCAGTTGGCCCAGCAGCAGGGTTTTGAGGCAACGGATTATTTGCAAGCCGCGAATCTGCCACCTGTGCCGAATGGCGAAGTTCTACAGGCGGCCCAGTCCTACTGGAAATTGCGTAAAGATGGCGGACGCACGGTTTATATGATGCTGGTTGTGGATACCAGTGGTTCGATGGTGGGTGAACCGATAGCTGCGGTCAAAGACGGTCTGCAAATTGCCAGCAGCTACATCAATCCGGGCAACTACGTCGGCATGGTGACATTTGGCGATCGCACATATCGCAGACTGCCGCTTGCTCCATTTGATGATGATCAGCATCGTCGTTTCCTCGCCGCGATTGACAGTCTAACGCCCGATGGCCGCACGGCTATGTATGACGCGACGATGGTGGCGATGGCTGATCTGTTAGAAGCTCAAGCAACTGATCCCAACGGGCGCTTTTATCTGTTGCTGCTGACGGATGGCGAGGCCAATGAAGGCTTCGACTTCAACGACGTGCAAAGTATTATCACTCATGCGGGGGTGCGCGTTTATCCGATTGCCTATGGAGACGTGAATCAGCAAGAGCTTCAGGAGATTGCGAATTTACGAGAGTCCACAGTCCAGCAGGGAACACCTGAAAATGTGCAAGATCTGCTGAAGGGCATCTTCCAAACCAATTTGTAATCTACAGCGATCGTCATAATAATGAGAACGTTTTCGGGGCACGGCGAAGCCGTGCCCCGAAAACGTTCGTATCGGAACCTATCGGACTACAGCTTTATTTGGCAAGAGGTTGATTTGGATTCACCTCAATGATGAACGCTATACAATAAGGGCGCATCATCTTGGCTACAAACTGCGGCTTAAAAGCCAACCTATGGGATTTGCGATCGCACTGGTATTAGCGATTATGTGTGTGACATTGGGGATCGTTGCTCGTCCTAAAGTCATGAGCATTGAGCTGCTAAAAAACAGTGCTCGCTCAATGGTCAAGCCGTTAGTGTTTGAAACCCGGATGGCTGAGCGTGATGTCCTGAAGCGGATCGTACAGTTTGCCCAGGCGTCCAATTATGACATTGAAGACTTTGATGCCAAAGAGCAGTACGTCATTTTGAGCCAACCCGTCAGTTGGTACGGTTTGCGGTTTTACTATCCTGTTTTCTTTAGCAAAAGTGCAGATCACTTCAACATGACAATTGAAGTCTGTTGCCTACACAATCTGTCCATCGCAGCAAATCGTGTTGCCCAGCAGTATCACGAAGATCATCGGCGGTGCTTTAACGGGATTCGGGCGGCGCTGTTGGTTGGATAAGCGGAGCGAAGGGGTAAGGGAGCAAGGGGGCGGGGGAGCATTTTAGGAGCTAAATTTAGTTCCAGCGGCCTAAGAATTTTACATGAGGTTCAAATGTGGGAATTAGATCGGCGCGGGCTGTTACTAGGGTCGGGTAGGGTCGTTTGCCATAGCTTTCACCCACCCGTAGCGGAAAGATTGGCTGTGATTCCAGGGGTATCCAGACGCCGCCTGCTGCCTGCACGATTACCCAGATGGCTGCGATATCCCAGATTTTGGGCGTTGCCTCTATGCCGCCTAGAGCAATGCCTGCGGCCACTGTGAGCAGGTTATACGTTGCGACGCCCAGCATCCGAATCTTGCAGGGGAAATCCGGTTCGCGCATGACTAATGTGCTGCGGGCACAGAGACTAAAGAAATGATTGCCAGACGGTGCATCGGTGCTGGTGTGAATCGGTTGGCCGTTGAGATAAGCGCCGGATGGCCCTTCTAAGCCAGAGCCAGCCAGCCAATAACCGTGAAATGCCTGTTGAATTGGCGGCAGAGACACATAGCCAAATACAGGCGTTCCTCGATAGAGCAGTCCTAACGAAATGCCCCAGAGCGGTACGCCGCGAGTGAAGTTGGTCGTACCGTCAATGGGATCAATAATCCAGCACCAGTCCTGAGCGGGAAAAACGTGAGTACCTTCTTCGCTCAAGATACCGTGATCGGGGAATGCAGTTGCGATCGCATCCCGAATAGTGGCATCGGCCCATTGATCAGAACGGGTAACTAGACTCCCGTCAGATTTCTCTTCGGCACTGGCGTGACCAAAATCTTGTAGTAACTGCTGACCTACGGTTTCAGCGGTCGATTGGGCAAAATTGAGTACGGCTGTCCAAAAATCGGTCATTACAGATGTTGCGCTGGGTGTTCACAGGTTGGATGTTCCCATCATTACATCATCATTTAGGAGGTAGTGGGTCTAGTTAAGGGGGGATTTGGTTGGGGAATGGGTTGATAGTTGATGGTTGGTAGTGGTTGATACAGGAGTAAGACTGTTTCTCTGCACTACAGCCATAAACTAGTTCTCAGCACTTAATCCTCAGCACTCAGCACTGACCTTCATCTGTAGCGCTTGATTATAAAACTGGTATAAACTACGGTTTGCATTTAAAACAATATGTCAAGAGGCCGTAACCCCCCGCAGGAATCTGGGCACTCTGGAAACAATATTGAGTCCTGAACATCAGTTCTGAAAATCATCATGCCTAAAAGCTTGTTGCTGGGAGCGATTGCTTCTAGCTTACTGATGGGTGCAGCAACGCTACCAGTCTATGCTCAAGATCCAATACAAGAGATGGAATCTTTCGATTGCCTCATCATGCCAGCCACTGAGGAAACTCTGCGCCAGCTTTTGCAAGCGCGTGTCCTGCAACCTGAACGGGCAGCAGAGATTGATGCCCAAATCTACGCGCTATTCAACCAAACGCTGGCGGTGATGGTGGTTGATATGGCTGGATTTTCCAGCCATACGCAGGATGAGGGGATTATTTCGGCACTAGCGCAAATCGAGCAGATGCGATCGCAGACGCGCCCGATTATTGAAGACCATCAGGGCATTCTTGTTAAAGCCGACGCCGACAATCTTTATATGGTGTTTGACACACCCGATCAGGCACTGGCAGCCGCGATGAGCTTACGCGATTATCTCCATACTCAATCCATCAGTGTCAGTATTGGGATTGACTATGGCGATGTGTTGCTGATTGAACAGCAAGAACTGTATGGAAACACGGTGAATCGGGCATCAAAGCTGGGAGAAGATCTGGCGGAGCATAATGAGATTCTGATGACGGATGCTGCGATTGAGCATTTGACGAACCCTGTACACCCAATGACGATTTCAGATGTACAGCTTTCAGGACTTACACTGCGCGTTCACCATATGTACTAGTACGTTGCCAAGTTTGTTTTGAGGGATAGAAGAATTGTCAAAATTTTTCTATCCCTCATTTCTATCCTGACGGCCTACTAGCAAATGCGCGGTAGCTGTTCGCCACTCAGCATATCGAGGATGCGTTCGGTGCCGATGCGATTTTTAAGCGTGACTAGGGGCCTGGCTGCTGCGGTGACTTGGCCGATAACGCAGGCATTGGGGGGTTTGCCTTTGGCTTGCTGATCGGCGTTGAGAATTGCGATCGCACGTTCCGCGTCTGATTCTGGAACAAAGGTGAGAAAGCGGCCTTCATTGGCGATATAGAGCGGGTCAAGTCCCAAAATTTCGCAGGCTCCCTGCACGTCGTCCTGCACGGGAATGGCGGATTCATCCAGCGTAATGGCAACGTTCGCTGCCGCTGCAATTTCGTTCAGCGTGCTAGCCAGTCCGCCACGGGTGGCATCGCGCAGGCAGTGAATATCAATTCCGGCATCCAGCATCTGACCGACCGCTTGCGCCACTGGAGCGGTGTCGCTGGTGATTGTAGACTCAAAGGCTAATCCTTCTCGCAGCGCCATAATTGCAATCCCGTGGCGACCGATATCGCCATTCAGCAGCACCACATCTCCCGGCTGCACGGCAGTGGGGGCAATGTTGACCGGATGCTCCAGCACGCCAACGCCAGCGGTGTTGATGAAAATGCCGTCCCCTTTGCCCCGATCGACGACCTTGGTGTCGCCCGTGACGATGCGGACATTGGTCTGCTCGGCGGCGCGGTGAATCGACTGCACCACCTGCCAGAGGGTTTCCATCGGCAAGCCTTCTTCTAAAATCATGCCCAGGCTTAGATAGAGCGGCTTGGCTCCGGCCATCGCCAGGTCGTTGACCGTGCCGTTAACCGCCAGAGTGCCAATGTCGCCACCGGGAAAGATTATGGGGCTGACGACGTAGGAATCGGTAGTAAAAGCAATGCGATCGCAACTTATGGCCAGCACAGCGGCATCATGCTGACCGGATTCGGGCTGACCAAAGACCGACAGGAACATCTGGTCAATTAGCTGATGCATCAGGCGACCGCCGCCGCCGTGGGCGAGAAGAACGGTGGGGTATTGCTGGATGGGAATGGGGCAGGATAGGGACACGATTTGATTTTGGATTTTGGATTTGCGATTTTGGATTGGGTGTTGTCCGATTGGTGGGGACATTGTAGGGGCGGGTTTTGCTGTTAATAGGCTGGCGAGAACAGCAACGTGGTCGGCTAAACCCGCCCCTACGGGATGTTTCGGGAACACTGATAAAGTCTGCTAGCGTCCGAGTTTGTTGGGGATGTCGCCGCAGCCGCCGGGGATGGTGCTGCGGGTTTTGCTGCCGCCCCAGCAGCAGCAGTAGTAGCGCTGTTCTTCGGTCATGCGGCGCACGTTGGTGAAATCTGCGCCCTCGACGACTGCGCCTGTATTTTCGCCCGTTTGGTAGTTAGGCGGGTCAACCCGCGATCGCGGACTCGCATTTTCCACATCGCCGTAAAAGAGCTGCGCCCCCATTAAATCAGCCTGTACGAGCTTGGCTTCGTAGAGGATAGCGCGAGCAAAGTTGACCCGTACTAAGTCGCAGTTGCTTAAATTCGACCGCACGAGATTGACATCGCTTAAATCCGTCCAGCGGAGGTCGGTTCCGGACAGGTCAGAGTTGGCCAGCATCACGCCCAAATCAATCACCCGCACGCCATGCACCCGGTCTTCTGCGTAGCCGCCTGTGCCGTCTAGAATCGGTCGGCCCAAATGGCGATCGCGCTGGAGCGGCGTGAGGAGACGGGACTGGGAGAGAAAGCGGATCACCTTGGCTTTGCCCTCAGCATTGATGCTACTGAGGATGGCAGCGGTGCGTCCTTCTGCGATCGCACGTTCCTGCGGCCAGTCTTCCAGTAAACCCTCATCATCCAGCACCAGATCAGATACGCCTTGAAAATAGGAGTCAATCGTCTGCTGCTGCGTAATCAGGTTTTGCTGCGTGGTCAGGTCGCGCTCAATGATGTACTGCCGCCACGCCACGTAAACCGCCAGAACTGCAATTAAAATTTGCCCAAATGCGCCAAAGAAGTCACCCAGTGCGCCGATTACATCCCAACGCAGTTGATCCCCAACCTGGAACAGCCAGCGAATAATGCCAAATGCCTGCATCAGCCCAACAAGCGCGATCGCAAGTCCAGGCAGTCCTACAATCAGGGCTTTCTGCTGTGAAGATAAATCCTTCGTCAGCGCTTGAATATTGGGCCAGATCAGCCGCAGCGACAGCCCAAAGGTAATCAGCGCCCCCAGCAGCGTAATCACGTTCAAATTGAGCGACCAGCCCAACACCATGAACAGCGTTGTAAACAGGATGAGAACGCTGGGAAACCGCTTAATCACTAACCGAGTGACTTCTAACGCATCCATAGGCACAGTTCCATTCGCTTGCAGCACTGCTAGTTGCTGCCGTTCGGCAAGAGCTTCAGGGTTGAGATCTTCATCATCGACATGGGTATGAGTCTGATCAGTCGGCAGGGGTGGAGGACTGGTCGATAGCGGCATGACGCCATTGGGCCAGCGGCTGTCGTCCGACCAGCGAAAGTCATCGGCATCAGCAGTTTCGGGATTGAGTGAATCGGGCGGTGGATTTTGCGAGGTGGGATCGTGCATGGACGGGGGAGAGGCTGTAGAGGCTGTAGAGGGTTGTAAGGGGTAGGGGGGCAGGGGAGAGGGGGAGCTAGGGGAGGAGAGATGGAACTGGGGGAGACAGGGAGCTAGAGGAGATTAGAGACTTGAGGGATTCGGAGGGGAATAAGGAAATTGGATGATGCAAATCCTCTGAGATTGAGGCTACAACTAGGCTTTCCTGCTCCGATGCTCCCCTGCTCCCTTGCTCCAGAAATTGAGGGCTATACAATAACGGAAACGACAGGCTATATGCGACTACTTTCACAAAAATAACCTGGATCGGATGGGATGAAGAAACTATTGGTGACGGGGGCAAGCGGATTTTTGGGTGGGCATCTGTGTGCGATCGCACCTGATCGGGGTTGGCAGGTGGTTGGCACCTATCATCGTCATTCGATTTCCTGGCCGCAGGTGGAGATGGTGCAGTTGGATTTGTGCGATCGCACCACCGTTCAGGACATCCTTGATCAAATACGTCCGGATGCTGTCATTCATACCGCCGCTTGGTCGAAGGTTAATCAATGCCAGCAGCATCCAGAGATGGCCTATGCGGTTAACGTGACCGCGACGATGATTTTAGTCGATTGGTGTACCCAATCGCAGATTCCGTTTCTGTTTACGTCAACGGATTTGGTGTTTGACGGCAATCATGCTCCCTACCGTGAATCTGATCCCTATAGTCCAGTCAGCGTCTACGGTCAGCAAAAAGCCGAAGCCGAGCAGAACATTCTGGAGCGTCATGAGAACGCTACCATTTGTCGCTTACCGCTGCTGTTTGGGGCGGCAACTCCGACAGCGGATTGCTTTTTACAGTCTTTTGTCCAGACCTTGCGAGAGGGAAAACCGCTTAAGTTGTTTACCGATGAGTTTCGTTCCCCGGTCAGTGCGATGGTGACGGCAGAGGGCCTGTTGATGGTGCTGGAGCGGTCTGTGACAGGTATTCTGCACCTGGGCAGTCGAGAACGGCTATCCCGCTACGAGATGGGACTCCAAATGGTGCAGGCTTTGGATTTACCGGATGCTACGCTGCACGCTTGTACTCAGGCTGACGTGAATTTGCCTGCACCCCGCCCCAAAGACGCGACGATGGACAGCAGCAAAGCGTTTGCGCTGGGATTTGATCCGCCGCTGTTTTACGATGCGCTGCTGGAATTGAAGGGTCAGGTTTAGCAAATTATAGCTGTCGTTCTACAGCTAGCATACGGCGGTAGGAGAGCCAGCCCAAGATTGTAACTGCGATCGCAAATGCAGCCAAAAAGCTTACATGTTCGCCCATCACATCCAGACCATCGCCAGCGGCAGAAACGTCGAGTAACGCTTCATTCATGTGGTAAATCGGATTCCAACGGGCGATTCGTAACAGTGATTCCGGAAATAAACTCGTGGGCAGAAAAGCCCCGCCGAGAATCAACAGCGGCACACCAAAGGCAGCAACCAGAGCGTTAACATCTTCAGTGCGTCGAGCCAGTTGAGTACCCAAAATGAACCCAGCACCGACATAGGCGACAATGCTCAGCAGAATAATTACGGCACCAAGTAGGACTGAACCGTTGAAGTTTGCGCCTAGGCTTAGTGCGATCGCATAAACCAGCAGGGTCTGCCCCAGACCAATCACGCTGTGAGCAACAAAAATTCCTAGAAAATAGGACAAGCCGCTGAGGGGAGACAGAAACAAGCGCTTCAGGGTTCGCTGTTCCCGTTCAGATACGACCGTAGCCACGCTGCCGCCCAAACAGCTAAAGAATAAGGCTGCACCCACTAGAGATGACGGAGCAGCGAGTTCAAAAGCGGCAGATCGAGCCAGTTGCGATCGCTCTTCAATAATTAGCCCGTTCAGAATTAACACAATCACGGGAAAAATAATCCAAAACAGCAGACTGCGTCGCCGTCGCAGCAGTTCAAGCAAAATACGCTGAGCGATTGCCCAGGTTTCGCGCCAGTATTTCATAGTGCGGCAGACTCACTCCTTTCGCCTCACGTCCTCAGAAAGGATACAGCAAGCAGGCAAGGATACTGCTATCTATCTTGACGGCGTATGAGATAGTTGCGCCGCTTCAACGGGCCGATTATCCGCTTGCTGATGCACTGGAATGCGAATGGTGAATTCGGTGCCCTGTTCGGGAGACGATTGGCACGAAAGCTCGCCGCCATGCCGTTCGGTGACGATTTGATGACTGATGGACAAGCCTAATCCAGTTCCTTTGCCAATCGCTTTCGTGGTGAAGAAGGTGTCAAAGATTTTGGCCCGAATCGATTCGGGAATGCCGGGGCCATTATCGCTAATCCGAATTGCGATCGCATCGCCTGCTTGCTGGGTTTGGATGCGGATGGTGGGTGGACGCTGGCTGGAAAAACAGGATTGTCCGGCTGGCTGTTGGAGCGTTTCATCAATCACATCAATGGCATTGGCCAGGATATTCATAAACACCTGGTTGAGCTGACTGGCGTAGCATTTCACCATTGGAATGGCACCGTAGTCCTTGACAATTTGAATCTGGGGAAAGGTGGAATGCATCGTTTTGAGCCGATGCTGCAAAATCAGCAGAGTGCTGTCGAGTCCTTCGTGCAGATCAACCGCTTTGATTTCTGCTTCGTCTAAGCGGGAAAAATTACGCAGCGACAGCACAATTTGGCGGATGCGGTCGGCACCCAGCTTCATCGAGGTCAGCAAGCGCGGTAGGTCAACTTGAATGAAATCAAGGTCAATATCGTCAATGCAGTCTTGCACCGGGACGGGCGTGGTGGGCACATGAGTCTGATACTGCTGAATCAGTTCCAGCAAGTCGTTGACATAGTTTTCGGCAGGCAACAGGTTGCCGTAAATGAAGTTAACCGGATTATTGATTTCATGGGCAACTCCAGCCACGAGCTGCCCCAGAGACGACATTTTCTCACTTTGCACCATCTGGAGCTGAGTGCGCCGCAGTTCATCCAGTGCCTGAGTCAGTTCCGCCGTGCGATCGCACACTCGCTGTTCCAATGTTTGATTTAATTGACGCAACTGGAGATGAACGTCGATGCGAGCCAGTACCTCTTCATGCTGAATCGGCTTCGTAATGTAGTCTACCGCGCCCAGTTTCAGCCCTTTGACCTTATCGATGGTATCGGACAGGGCCGTCATGAAAATTACTGGAATATCTTTGGTCAGGTCTGAGGCTTTGAGGCGACGGCAGGTTTCAAATCCATCAATACCGGGCATCATCACGTCGAGCAGAATCAGATCCGGCAGATTTCCCTGGAGCCGCTTGAGCGCAATTTCACCGCTTTTTGCGATCGCAACTCGGTAGTCCGACTCATTCAGCAGATCAAACAGCACCTGAATATTCGTGGGATTATCATCCACTACTAAAATTGTGCCTCGCGTAGACGCATCCTGAATCGGAGATGGCCTTGCGGACTGGTTCTCTGCTGATATGGATTGGATGGAATTGGATTCGCTATACATCTAATCTGCCCCCAGACATCTTCTTCAACGTGCTAAACATACTGTTCTAGTAAGTGGAGGATGGCTTCATCCTCAAAATCTTGAGCCAGTTCCAGCAGCCGATTGGCAAAGGCTTCATACTCCGGAGCGATTGCTTTCAAACGATTAGCTTCCTGCTGGATTTCTGCCATAAATCCGCCCTGAGCAGCCTCATATAGCCCCATCAGCTCTACCGCTGGCGGCACCTTAAACTCGGTCGGAGCGGCTGTCATCGTCAGGTCAAATAAAACGGTTTCGGCTGCTGGATCACCTTCATACACCCAGACCAGATCCAGGAAAGACTCAATTTGCTTCAGCAGGGCCTCAAACTCGATGGGCTTGGGGAAAAAGCTGTTGCAGCCTGCGTCTAAACTGTCTTGCTGCTCCACATGGGAAAGACTAGCGGGAGATGCAATCATCGGTGTATCCGCAAATTCTGGGCGCAGCCGCAGCTTCTGCACCATCTCCAAACCCGTCATCCGAGGCATGACCACATCGGTAATAATCAAATCGGGGCGAATTTTACAGGCCAGTTCATAGCCCTGCTGACCATCTTTGGCCTCAACTATCTTAAAGCCCAGCGGCTCCAGCATATTCACTAAGACTGACCGATTTTCTGGGTGATCATCCACGGCCAGAATCAGGTATGGCTGTCCCCGATAGGCAATCACTTTGGGTTTGTCAGCGGCAGGCGACAGATCAACCCAATCTTTAGCAAAGGGAAGATCAATCTCAAACGAGAAGGTGCTGCCTTGCCCCAACTGACTCGTTACCTGGATCTCACCGCCCATCATCTGGACAATTTGCTGGCTGATCGCTAAACCGAGACCCGTGCCTTCTGCGTTGCGATCGCGATCTCCCGCCTGCTCAAAGGCATGGAACACGCGCTGAATGCGATCGGGCGTAATCCCAATGCCCGTATCCTGTACCGTAAACCGTAATCGGCAGGTCGATAAACGCTCAACCGCTTCCGTTCCGGGCACAGCATTCGGCGTCGCAGTATCCACCAGAGCGGGATCTGCTGCGACCGTATCCACGCGGAACGTGACGGTGCCTGTATCGGTGAACTTGATGGCATTACTGAGCAGATTGAGCAGCACTTGCCGCAGCCGCTTATCATCGGTGTGAACAGCCGTCGGCAAGCTGCTAGGAGCATCGTACTCAAATCGAATGCCCTTCTGCTTGGCTTTGACGTGGCAGATTTCGGCAGTACCCATGAGGAAGTTCGGCAGATGGAAATCTTGGGGATAGAGTTCCATCTTGCGGGCTTCGATTTTGGAGAGATCCAGAATGTCGTTGATCAGCGTCAGCAAGTGGGCACCGCACTGGCGAATAACATCCACCCCTTTGAGCTGTTTGGGCGTAATCGCTGGATCGCGCTCTAGGATTTGGGCATAGCCGAGAATGCCGTTGAGCGGTGTGCGTAACTCGTGGTTCATGTTGGCCAAAAATTCGCTTTTGGCATGGTTGGCGGTATCGGCAGCTTCTTTAGCCGCTTGCAGTTCAGCCGTCCGTTCGGCCACCCGCTGCTCTAGTTCTTCATTGGCCGTTTCTAGGATAGTGAAGGACTGCTTAATTTGCTGGGCCATCTGGTTAAATGCCTGGGCTAGTAAACCAAATTCATTGCCCGATCGCACATCAACCTGGCTGTTGTAGTTGCCCGCACTCATGTCGATGGCCGCATCGGTCAACCGTCGCAGGGGTGACGTAATGCGTCTTGCTAAAACCAGTCCGGCTGCGATCGCAACCAGCAGCAGCACAATTGCGGTGCCGATCAGAATGCTCAGCATCTGATACAGCGGCGCATAGGCTTCCTGGGTAGGCAGCTCGACCACCACATTCCAGCTCACGCTCGGCACGGGACTGACAGCGCCTAGAACCGATTTGCCCTTCAGCCCCTGATAGAGAGAGACTTCTCCCTGTTTGACTGCGGCCAGTGCCTCTGTCCAAGCAGAACGACTTAAGTTTTCGAGCTTAAAGGTTTCAGCATTGGCCCCTGTTTGAGCGATAACGTAGCTGCGTTCATCCAGAATGTAGACCGATCCGGTTTCACCCACTTTGGTTTGAGACACCACGTACCAGAGGAAATTGAGATTGATCTGGGCAAACAGCACGCCATCCACCTGGTCAGCCGCATTGCGAATTGGTACTGCTAGCGTCACCATTGGGATATTGGTTTCTGAATCGATTTGTACCAGATCAACATATTCTTCCTGTTGCCGAAAGGCTCGCTGAAACAGAGGCTGATCGGCTACGCTCTCTAACGCAACCTCACCATAGGGTGAAATCACAGTGGTCACTTGGCCTTGATTATTTGCGATCGCAATCAGTTCATAGGCATCGTTATGGCGGGCTAACCCTTCTAATAACTGCTGCTGCTGTGCCGGATCAAAGGTGGTTAAACCCGGCACGCGTGCCAAATAGTTGAGCTTGCGCTGGAGATCATCCAGGTAGTTTTCAATCTTGCCAGCCGCTAGTTCGCTGCGTTCTTCCTGAAGTGCTACCAGCTGTTTGGCATAGTCCTGAAAGCTGAGATAGATCAGGATGCTGCCCATTGGCACAATGCTCAGCAGCACCGTGCCGATCAGCCCCAGCCGAATTTGATTACTGATCGAGCGCAAGCCCTGCCAGCCGTTCGCCATCTTTAGCGGCTTGAATTTGAATTTGGTTGACTGATTCATAACTGATCCAGGCTTAATTAGGCGAAATATCAATTTCTCCAGTCATCACCTTCTCGCGAATGTCGTTGAAGGTCGCTTCCTGCTCCGGCGTCAAAGAACCGCGAAATGGGGCGATATTGTAGATCCCTTCCTTCAGCCCAAACTTGTACAGCCTGCCTTCCCAGCGTCCCTGCTGCATCAAATCGGCTGAGTTGAAAACTAGTTTGGGAATATCCTGCAACATACTGGTAATGACGTGATCGGGAGCCAGTTCATACTGATCGGATGTCCAACCGATCACACGAGTTCCGTCTCGCTCAGCAACCGCTTTAATTGTCTCAACCCCAGCCTCATCAGCGTTAATCGCAAACACGTCATAGCCTTGGTCAGCTAATCCCAGCGCGACTTCTCTACCAATTTCACCATCTGTCCAGGTTTGCAAAAATTCCGTTGCAACTTCTAGATTGGGATTTGTCGCTAATGCGCCTTTACGAAAAAGCTGTGCTTCTTCGACATAAACGGGATAGTCAGCTCCGACAATGTAGGCCACTTTATTTGTTTTAGTCGTCATGGCAGCAAGTACACCGCTCAAATAGCCAACTTCGCCGGAGCGAAAAGCTACAGCTCCTAAGTTACGGTTGTTGCCGGGATAAGTGGTGACAATTACAAACTTTGTCCGGGGAAACTCATCTGCTATTTTTTCCGCTGGTTCGATATATCCACCACTATGAGCAATGATGAAGTCATAACCTTCTTCGGCATATTGACGCAGCAGTGGTTCAGCATCGGTGTCACTAACTTCGCCTTTGAAATCGACTTCAGCATTAAATTCTTCTTTAATCATCTGCAAGCCGTTATAACCCGACTCGCTCCAACTGCCGTCATCTTGAGCACCGCTGGTAATCATCGCGACGCGAAAATTGCTAGCTGCAGACGACTCAGACGATGTTGCAGTCAGATTGGGATCAGAACGGCTACAGCTCAGGGTGAGGGTAAACGTGAGAACGGCCAGTAGGAGACTAGTCGTAATTGATTTAAGGCGCAACTGCATGGGATTAATGGGAATAGCGACAGGTTATTTGTGGAGCGAATCTGAGACAAAGAAAGCACAGGTAGCGTGTTTAGAGATGAGAGCGGACAAACACGCAAATTTCATTAGGTCAAGGCTTACAAGTCAGCACTACTGCCTGTTTATCCCTGTGTTTTCCACCTTTTGATAGCTGTAGAGTACCCAGATAGGTTGAAGGACTAACAGATTATTTGGTTGAAGAATGATTCAAGCGAAGCGTTGGTGTCTCTGAGGATTTTCTGAGGATTTTAAGATCGCGCTCAAGGTTTGATTACCGTTACAAGGCCATGCCGATCGCAGAAGATTGCTATAAAATCTGAGCCAAACCGTCTTGATATCGTCTCAATATGGGTGGCTGCGTGTGTCTAATCCAGGCTGGCAAACTCAACTAATCCGATTGATGCTGATCCTCAGCGGGCTGTGTTTTGCGGGCATCGCTGGCCTGCTGCCTCGTCAAATTCGGCAGGCGTCTCAACCAGAAACTGCGATCGCATCTCTCACTGCTGATGAGGCAAAAGCTAATCCATCGGCCACGTTGTCCAGCACCGTTCCCCAGCTTGGGCCAAGGCATTATTTGGACTATGACCAGTGGACGGATCTGCTGCGGCAGGAAGCGATCGCCATGCAAGAGCAGCAGCCTGACAATCTCGCCATTTTATTGGGCGACTCGATTAGCCTTTGGTTTCCGCCGGATCTACTGCCCGATGGCTACACCTGGTTAAATCAGGGCATTTCGGGCGACACCAGCGAAGGCGTTCTCAATCGCGTTCATTTCCTTGACCAAACCGATCCCAGCGTCATCGTGCTGATGATTGGCATCAACGATTTGATTCAGGGCCAAGATCCCGATCAGGTGGTTCGCAACATTCGCAAGATTGTCCGCTATCTCAACTGGACACATCCCGATACACCAATTATTCTCCAGTCAATCCTGCCCCACCAAGGAAAAACTGCGAGTTGGGAAGGAAAGGCGAAACTGGCTGCTTTGCCCAATGATCGAATTGAAGCGGTGAATGAACAGTTAGCTGCGATCGCAGCCGAACACGGTATTTATTTCCTCAATCTGTATCCTTTGTTTGTTGGCGATGACGGCTACCTCAATCCAGCTTTCAGTACTGATGGCTTGCACCTCAACGAAGAGGGCTATCTCGTCTGGCGCACCGCTTTTCAGCTCTATAGCCAGCTAGAAGTACCCCAGCAAACTGCCGCTAACCCAAACCCCTAAATTTGTAGTCATATCAGTCGAACCCCTAAACAGGGTCAGGCAACCTGCCCCCTGCATCGTCCCAATTCCCGCAGGGGCACGGTTTTCGTGCCCAATGCAGAATTTTTAGGTTGAACCCCTAAACAGGGTCAGGGAACCTGCCCCCTACATCGCCCCAATTTGGAAAAACTGTTCGTTATTTTTTGATAGGCTGATTAGCAACGGCAACTTTACATGCATCCTATGGATACCAAAGCCTTTAAGCGTTCACTCCAGCAGTCCGAACACTATCATCGGCGCGGCTTCGGCCACGAAGCTGCTGTTGCCGATCAGCTCCAGACGGAGTATCAGAGCAGTCTGATCCAAGAAATTCGCAACAATAACTACACCCTCACTCGCGGCGATGTCACCATTCGCCTAGCCGAAGCCTTCGGGTTTTGCTGGGGCGTGGAGCGGGCAGTAGCAATGGCCTACGAAACGCGGCAGCACTTTCCCACGGAACGCATCTGGATCACGAATGAAATCATTCACAATCCTTCCGTCAATCAGCGGCTCAAAGAGATGAACGTTGGCTTCATTGAAGTGCGCGATGGCCAAAAAGATTTTTCCGTCGTGGAACAGGGCGATGTGGTGATTCTGCCTGCCTTTGGTGCCAGCGTCCAAGAAATGCAGTTGCTGAATGACCGTGGCTGCACGATTGTAGACACCACCTGTCCCTGGGTATCCAAAGTCTGGAACACCGTCGAAAAGCATAAGAAAAAAGATTTCACTTCCATTATCCATGGCAAATACAAGCACGAGGAAACCATCGCCACCAGTTCCTTCGCGGGTAAGTACCTTGTCGTGCTGAACTTGAAAGAAGCCGAGTATGTAGCCAACTACATCCTGAACGGCGGCGACAAAGCTGAATTCATGCAGAAGTTCAAGCACGCCCACTCGGAAGGCTTTGATCCCGATGTGGATTTGGACTACATTGGCATCGCCAACCAAACCACCATGCTAAAAGGCGAAACCGAGCAGATTGGCAAGCTGCTGGAACGCACGATGATGAAAAAGTATGGCCCCACCGAGGTCAACGAGCATTTCCAGAGCTTCAACACGATCTGCGATGCCACGCAAGAACGACAGGACGCCATGTTCCAGCTCATTGAGGAAGACATCGACGTAATGGTCGTTATCGGTGGCTATAACTCATCGAATACAACTCACCTCCAGGAAATTGCCGTAGAGCACGGCATTCCCTCGTATCACATCGACAGCGCCGACCGGATTGGTGCCGATCAACAGATCGAGCACAAGCCGCTGCACGAGGATTTGACAGTGACACAAAACTGGCTTCCTACTGGCAAAATCACAGTTGGCATCACCTCCGGTGCGTCTACGCCTGACCGAGCTGTCGAAGAAACCATCGCCAAAATCTTTGACCTGAAAACGGCACAGACCGTAGCCGTTTAGGCTGTATTTGCTCTAATTTGATGGGTTTGACGGGGCGGGTTATCACCTGCTCCGTCTTTGCTTATGGATGTTAAGAATATGCACACTTATGGAATCCAAGCTCGATAGATTTCGTTGATCAGGGAACCATATTGCATAGACTTCTCCATCCAAATTCCAAGTATTTTTTATAAAAAGTCCATTATGACTTCAGAAATTGATATGCCAGTCTCGATGATTGCAGGACTCCTAGATTCAATTATTGAAGAGATGGGTGCAAAAGATAAACGTGAACATGAGCGCCGACTGAAAGAACTTCAGATCATCGAGAGTTCCAACCTTAAGGACGAGTACACAAAGCAGTTACTGCTTGATCGCATACTCTATCCAATTGAGAAGGCACAACATGACATCCAAAATGCTGCTAAACATGCTCAATGGGTAGCAGAAATAATTTCTTCCCATTATAAGGATCATGGGCTAAATCAAGAACAAGCTCAGGCGTTATCGACACAGCTTCGGCTACTTGCAGTTCAAATCACTCACGTAGATTCACTCCATGATCTCAAGTTTGTTTATGCAATCGTTACGATGTTCAATGACAAGGTTTCAGTTTTCAAGCACGCTAAGCGAGAATATTGTATTCATCACACTATCAGGCATGGCATCCTTGATAAGTTAAACACTTGTATCGCTACTGGCAACAACTTTCGAGTTAGAGAAGAACTAATGAGGCTAATGACAGGTCAAGATCTACCAGGCTTAGAGTCTCCAAAATGATGTTTTTCTTCGTCAAGTCAGTTTGAGCTTGATGTCGTAATTTGAGTGACGCAAGAAGCCCTACCAAAAGCTAGATTCCTGTACTCGGAGACTGCTGATCAATGCTACGCAGGCAGACAGTTTTAGATTTGTTATCTGAACATCGGGAGCAACTACAGCAGTACTCGGTAAAAGCACTGTTTTTGTTTGGCTCTGTTGCGAGAGATGCCTCTCATCCTAAAAGCGATGTAGATCTGTTAGTGGAGTTCGAGAAACCAGTTGGCCTATTTACGTTTCTGGGATTAAAGCGCTATCTGGAGGATATTTTGGGCTGCTCAGTGGATTTAGGCACGCCTAACTCTCTCAAACCAACTTTAAAGGAAACAGTGCTGAAGGAGGCAGTGCGTGCCTTCTAGGGATTTCGCGGCAAGAATCCAGGACATGTTGGATGAAGTCATCGAAATTCAGCAGTTTGTTGAAGGTATGACTTTTGCTCAGTTTTGTCAGGATCGACGCACATTGAAAGCTGTTTTGTACGGACTAGCTGTGATTGGTGAGGCTACAGCGAATATATTGATAGAAGTGGAAGCGGCCTATCCTGAAGTACCTTGGTTAGATATTCGAGGCATGAGGAACGTAGCTATTCACGAATATTTTCAGGTAGATCTAGAGATCATCTGGGCAACCATTCAAGTAGACTTGCCAAGATTAAAGACAACTTTGGAAAAAATTTTGCAAGACACATCTGAAGATAGTTAAAAATGGGTACTCAATCGACTGCGAAAACAATTTTTCTGTTGACCTCAATGGTGGGCTGGCTGCTGGTGGGTGGGGCGCTGATGTATCTGTCGCCGTTTATGATGAATCTGCTGCTGCCGTCCGATCGCACTCACCTCTGGATGGAAAACTTGAGCCGTGGTGGCTACAATCCAACGCTGGCTTTGGTTGGCGGCGGTATCGTGTTTTTTGTTACCGTTCTGGGCAACTGGATTTGGTATCAGCGCTTTGAGGGCAAGCTATAGGTTGTTCCTGACAACAGAAACACAAAAGGGCGATCGGTATGGTGCCGATCGCCCTTTTTGTTGATGATTACGTTTGCACTTACTGAACTTCGTAAGAATCGATTTGCAACACGGGGCCAATCATAGCGAAGGTCATCACATCGTCGCGCACCTTGCCCGTTACCTTGACGCTGAGATCGTCCTGTTTTAGATCATCGGGAATGTCATGGATTTCGTAGGTTTGATCGGCGGTCGCGAGCGACCAAGTGCCCGATCCCATTGCAACTTTTTGAATTTTGCCTTCTAGTTTTAAGCTCATACAGGCTTCACCTCCGTTTTGGTGGCTAGATACGCCAAACCATAGCAGAGCAGCGCATTAAACGCGAGATACCCACGGGCGATTATGCCCTGACCCAGCCACATTACACCCGGATCTGCGATCGCACTTACGCCCAAGAATACAGCCATGCCCAAACTGGTGCCGATCATGAACCATTTCCAGGTGGGCTGACTCAGGAGCAGCGCCATCAGGATGAAGGGAACCAAAACGCTGGCAAAAATTGGGTTGAGTAAACTGCTGCCTTGGATGACGTTGCCCCACTCTGCGATCGCGCTACCTGCAACTCGAAATGGCCACTGCGGCAAATCCCAAATATACAGACCTCGGAATAAAAACAGCCCCGTGCTGCCCATGATTAATCCCCAAGACAGCGGCCATGTCCAAACTAGCGGTAGGTAAACTCGCAGCAGCCAAGCCAGGAGGTATGAACCAATCACCATCGCCAGTTTGGGTAATAGCGCGACGACCCCGCCATCGAACCAGAACTTGAGATTGAGGTAGCCATTTTCTACCAACCAGCGGAAGAAATGGCGCAGGCTAATCTTGCCGTGACCCGCAAACCGTACCGCTTCCGCTGCATTCAGTTGACCCGCGCCAAAGTGGTTGAACGTGTCATTTTCGACCTTTTGTGACGACTCGCGCAGGACTTCATACACTTCGTCAGGGGTCTCAACGCCTTGCGCTTTAATCAGGGCCGCTACGCCTGCCACATGAGGAGCGGCCATGCTAGTGCCTTGGAAAGCTGAAAACCTTGACTCTCCAGTTTGCGGATCAATTGTGTTCTGCAAAATACCGCCCGCTTCACCGCTGACCAGCGATCCGCCTGGAGCAGAGATATCCACACCTGCACCAAAGTTGGAATAGGGTGCTTTTTGCCCAGACGCATCCAGCGCGGCAACCGCTAGCACATGGGGATAGCGAGCTGGATAGGAAGCAGAGTTGCGCTGCTCATTGCCCGCCGCTGCGATGATTACGACTCCTTTGCGATAGGCATATTCCGTTGCCTGCCGCAGCAAATCCGTATCGCCAGGGCCACCGAGACTCATGTTGATCACGTCTGCGCCATTGTCCGCCGCATAGCGAATCGCTTCGGCAATATCGGCCACGCTGCCGCCGCCAGAACCGGACAGCACCTTCAGCGGCATGATGCTGGCTTTGAATGCGATCCCCGCGACGCCATATCTATTATTAGTAGATTGAGCAATTGTTCCAGCAACGTGGGTGCCGTGCCCGTTATCGTCGGAAGCATCCTCACGGTCATTGACAAAGTCATAGCCTTTGACAAACTTGGTGTCTTTGAGATCTGGAACGCGACTTACACCCGTATCGATTACCGCAACCACCACACCTTCGCCCTGAGTTTCTTCCCAGGCTTTTTCCATACCGATTGCCCGCAGATTCCACTGCTTGCTGTAGTCGGGATCATTGGGAGCCGCTAACGTGGTGTACTGATAATTGGGTTCAATCGCTTCTGTTTCTTTGGCCAACTCCGAACGGCGCAATTGCTTGAGCAGCGCTTGATCCCCTTCAACTAAATAGAGATTTTCATCAACCGAAAACGAGCTATTTAGCCGGAAAGACGTACCGTACTGCTGCGCGATCGCACTTAATTCCTGCTCAATCTGCTCATTGGGAATATCGTTGGCAAAATTCAGGATCAAACTGTCATAGGTACCCTTATTCGCCAATCCAGGATAGGACATCAGCGCCCAGAGCATGGCTGCCAAAAACAGCCCAGTTAGTAACAGCTTTTTCATAATTGTGGTGGGTAAGTCTGCGGTATGACGCGGAGTATGCTCCACCACGATAGCCCAGTGCCGCCTGAATCAGCCACTCCTGTAATTCAGCCGTTATGCATCAATTTCAGGGGCTTTTGGTGCAATATGGAGCTGCGATCGCAATTCAGTCTGCAAGATTACGTCACAAAATTGCGTCATAAAATTACGTCACAATAAAGGCGCTGACCATTGGGGAGATTGACGCAATATGGAACGAGGTTTGATGTGGTTGCCGCTACTGGGTTTATTTATCTGGCTAGCCTGGGCGGGTTGGAACGAATACCAAAAAGTTGAAGCCTACAAAACCTGGGCCGCAGATTTTGAACGAGCCAAATACGACATCTATGCAGTACTGGGTCAAAAAGCCGACCAAATCATCTGGGGATCGCCATCCCGCAAGGGGCCTGTTGATCTCAAAACCGTTTCGCTGAGAGAGGCACAATCCATCAGCTTGACCGTAGATGGGCAGGAGTTTCCGATTCAGTCATCGAGTCAATCAACTGGTAAGAGTGGGGATCAGGATCAAAGTAATCAAGGGGATCAAGGGAGCGGACTTGGTGAACGGCAAGATAATGGGCTGAATTTGCCAACCCAAGGGCGCAAAGTTGCGATCGCGCTTCATCTACCCAACGAAACGGTATCCATTCCCTTCACCGATGCCGAACTGGCGGGCAAATGGGCCAAACAGCTCGAACAACTGCGGCAGACGTATCAATAGACTTAGGGGAAGTGAGTTTTGAGTTTTGAGTTTTGAATTATGAGTTTTGAGTTCTGAAGTTCGCCATAGGTCACGCCACCCCCGTTCCCCGACTCCCTCGACTCCCTCTACAGCCCTTTACAGCTTTTAACACCCCTCCACACCCTTCCCTGTCCCTAAATCCCTCTCTAGCAACAGGTCTTCGCAACTCAACCCAATTTTAATAAAGCAGACCGACTTGCAAGAGACTACTCAAACCCATGAACGACACAACATCATCGATAAGTACAAGCTTATTTGATCGCTTTTTCCGCGATAAAAAAGGCGATATCGTCATCGCTCAACCACCCAATCTGCCGATTTTGACGGCCATCGCCGCGACCGTCCTGTACCTGTTCTCCACCAATCGTGACCTAGAGCATCTATTTGGCGCGATCGCATTTGGCGCATTCTTTACCTGGGCCTGGCTGGAACTGTTCCAAGGCGTCAACTACTTCCGCCGCACCCTGGGATTACTTGGATTATTCGGTGCGATCGCATCTCAGCTCTACGGCGTCAATCTCTTTAATTTCTAGCGTTTTTTGGGGAAGGAGTGAAGAGTGAGGAGTTTGAACGTTAAGTTTTGAATTTTTAATTTTGAGTGTTGAGTTTTAGCTAATTGGCTCAACTCAACACTCAACACTCAACACTCCTCGACTCCCTTTACATCCCTTTCTCCCTCCCATCCACTCATCCACCCACCTCTTTGAATTTCCTGAACTCATCAACACAAGTCATCAACTTAGCGCTATTGTTATGGCTGCTAGATTGAGGATGAGTCCTCATCACTGCACTCCTCACCTCGTTTGACTTAGATGACGCCCATTTCTCCCACCTCTCGTAATGAACTGACCGAGCGGCGACGGTCACTGCGGCGACAGCGGCGCTGGCGATTCATGCAAAACCTATGGCGTGCCTGCGCCATAAGTGGGATCGCTGTTGGTTCCGCATGGCTGATGACGCGGCCTGTCTGGCTGATTCGGCAGCCGAGTCAAGTCACCGTGCAGGGTAACCAGCTTCTATCGCCGGAAAAAATTCAGTCACTGCTGCCCATTGACTATCCAAAAGCGCTGCTCGAAATTGAACCTGAAGCCATCGAAGCGGAGTTGGAAACGCTGACTCCCATTGTTCAAGCTAAAGTCACGCGCCGTCTCCTGCCGCCCCGACTCGTTGTGCAGGTAGAAGAACGGCAACCCGTTGCGATCGCACTCCCCAAGCAAGCTGAAATTTCAGATACGATCGATCTGAGTACGCTGGATGCGAACCAAACAGGTTTGTTAGATGCTAGCGGTCTTTGGATGCCGCTGAGCCAGTTAACCGAACTCGATCAAGCCGAGGAATTGCCCCCCCTGCACGTTTATGGATTTAGCGCTCAGCAAACAGCACAGCAGGCCGCGTGGAATAGCCTCTATCAGCATCTACAAAACAGTCCTGTCCAAATTAAAGCTGTTGACTGGCGCATTCCCTCTAATTTGATTCTGCATACAGAGCTAGGAGTCGTACATTTTGGTTCCTACTCATCCAGCTACTTTTCGACACAGCTTGCTGCGCTGAACCAGATGCGTCAACTGCCAGAACAACTAAATGGACAAACAATCGACTATATTGACCTTCGCAACCCTCAAGCGCCGAAGTTACAAATAATGACGAAAAATTAGCGATTCACCCGAAAGGATTGAGAGATCCTGAACAATCTTGCATTATGCAGGCTGAGCATAGTAACTTTTGATGACTCTCATCCATTGATAGCGCTCAGGCATTGAGCAATTTTTTCTCTGTTGCTGTTTCTAGAGTTGGGTAATCATAGACTATTGTCTTGATCTGGCAGCGTTCATTTGCAATCGCTTGGGTTTTCAGGGAACTTACCCTATATTTGACTAGAATCAACCCTGCTTAAAAGTTACCTAGTTTTCCAGTCTCAATTTTTTTGACAACCCCCAAAATTCCAAAGCCGGAACATTGATTGATAGATAAGATGACCAATATAGATGACAACGCTTTTATTTATAACGAAAGCGATCGGCCAGAGAACCCATCTCCTATACCCATCGCAGCTGAAATGGCTATGGCATCCAACTCTAATAATCCTTTTACAAGCTCAAGCTTTAACTCCAGTCAGTCCCATGATGCACGTTTAATGATGGGAGAAGATATGAGGGACGGTGATATTGTGCCAGGTAGCGTAGCCCGAATTAAAGTAATCGGTGTTGGCGGCGGTGGTTGTAATGCAGTCAACCGCATGATTTCGAGTGGCGTAGCTGGAGTTGAGTTCTGGGCGATTAATACAGATGCACAGGCTTTAACCAATGCAAGCGCCATCAATCGCCTCCAAGTTGGCCAGAAGCTGACGCGGGGATTGGGTGCAGGTGGTAATCCGGCTATTGGTCAAAAGGCGGCAGAGGAATCGCGGGATGAGATTGCTAGCTCACTAGAGCAGTCTGACCTGGTGTTCATCACGGCAGGTATGGGCGGCGGTACGGGAACAGGTGCCGCACCTGTGGTAGCAGAGGTGGCCAAAGAAGTGGGTGCATTGACCGTTGGCGTTGTCACGCGTCCCTTTACGTTTGAAGGTCGTCGCCGCACGGGGCAGGCCGAGGAAGGCATCGAAGCGCTACAGAGTCGGGTCGATACGCTGATCGTGATTCCCAACGATAAGCTGCTGACGGTTATCTCGGAACAGACACCAGTGCAGGAAGCATTCCGAATTGCTGATGACATTCTGCGTCAGGGTGTGCAGGGCATTTCCGACATTATTACTATTCCCGGTTTGGTCAATGTTGACTTTGCTGACGTTCGGGCGGTGATGGCCGACGCGGGTTCGGCGCTGATGGGCATTGGTCAGGGTTCTGGCAAGTCGAGAGCGCGGGAAGCTGCGATCGCAGCTATTTCTTCACCATTGCTAGAATCCTCCATCGATGGCGCACGGGGAGCCGTATTCAACATCACAGGCGGCAGCGACTTAACCCTGCATGAGGTGAACGCAGCGGCAGAAATTATTTATGAAGCCGTTGATCCCAATGCCAATATTATCTTTGGTGCGGTAATTGATGATCGGCTCCAGGGTGAAGTCCGCATTACCGTCATTGCCACAGGCTTTACGGGAGAGGTGCAGGCACCTCCGGCTGCAAGAGTTGCTCCGATTAATCGGCCCACAGCTCCGCCACCGCGACGTCCTATCCAAACCACACCTCAACCTGCCGAGGAACCCAAGCCCACCCGGCCAGGGTTAGATATTCCTGAATTTCTCCAGCGACGGCGACCTCGCTAACAGCGACGCACAGGTCGGTCGTGTTGACTCGGCTGTTCACGATTAGGCCAGATCCCTAAACTGTAAACCTAAAGCGTGGGGCGACTTGAGATTGCGTGTTCAGGAATGGGCGGTTTAACACTGCTCTGTTCCTGAATTTGAGCGTTCTGGAATTTGTCGTCTGCGTTCACCACCGTTTAGCTAACCTAACCACTCATACTGAAATCTCGGCCGCCTTCAGGATAAACGGCTGTTTTTAGGGAAACTCTTTAAATTTTCGACATATTACAGCCACAGAAGAGGCTATCTTACTAACTTAGTTACACTATCTCTCTAGCTGCATTGCCAAGAAGCATCCGATCATGCCTATCCAGCCATCATCTCAAACACCTGCGATCGCACTGACAATTGCAGGTTCAGATAGCGGTGGCGGCGCAGGCATTCAAGCCGACCTACGCACGTTTTCCTTTCACCAGGTACATGGCACCTGTGCGCTAACTTGCATTACGGCCCAGAATACCCAAGGTGTACAGCGAGTCGATGCCCTGCCGCCGGAAGCCGTGATTGCCCAAATTCAATCCGTTACTAGCGATATGCCCGTTGCTGCTGCTAAAACGGGTATGTTGCTGAATGCCGAGATTATGACAGCAGTGGCTGAGTTTTTAGGAGCTAATCCCATTCCCCAGTTGGTCATTGATCCGGTGATGGTATCGCGTACCGGAGCACAGTTAATTGACGACGGTGCGATCGCAACTCTCAAACAGTCTTTATTACCGTTAGCACAGGTATTAACTCCCAACCGCTACGAAGCGCAAATCCTCAGCGGTTGTGAGATCAACACCCTAGACGACATGAAATCTGCCGCTCAGCGCATTCTCGATCTCGGCGTCGCGTCCGTTGTGGTCAAAGGTGGCGCGATGCCGGACGACCTGCGCGGTGTTGATGTGTTCGCCAGTGCTGATACGCTGGAAGTCTTGAAAATAGAACAGGTTGATACAATCGACACCCATGGCACAGGCTGTACACTGTCGGCTGCGATCGCAGCCAACCTCGCCCAAGGTTACGACACCCTTACAGCCATTCAACTGGCCAAACAGTACGTCACCAAAGCACTCCACCACTCCCTACGCATCGGCCAGGGACAAGGCCCCGTCGGACACTATTTTCTACTCATCCACTAAGAACTGTGGATTTAATCAATTCGCAAACGGTAGGAGCGGGTTTAGTAGACCAATCTGCACCGTGTTATCGATTTGAGGGCAAAACCCGCCCTCACCACATATCGAGCTTATTTGGTTCACAATTTTAGGCTGGCTCAAGGCATAAACTAGCCCGACTTTGGCACCCCATCACTCCGCCACTCAATGGCTCCATCACCCATCACTCAGCACTTCAATACAGCTCTCGGTCAGGACAGGACATAGCCTCTTCTCCAGGGCCATAGGGATGCATGCCGCAAACCAGCAAATTGCCGCCATACACCTGCCCGTGATAGTGACGGCAGTTGGCACAAACGGCTGGAGTTCGCCACAGCCGGAAATCAGGTAGATCCATATCCTGATGAAACTCAATATGGGCATCGTAGCGATAAATAGAACCTGGGTCTGCGGGAGAGCCAAACCATTCTCCTAATCGCTCTATTTCGTCCCAAAAAATATCTTCTAAATCTTTTGCGATCGCGTCTGAAAGCTGACAAGCTTCATCAATCGTGTCCAGCATAGCCTGAGTTGTTTCTGTCCAAAACTGCTCAGCCTCATCCGCCCACTGCTCAAATTGCCGATACATCTCTCGCTGCCAGTCTTCCATAACGCCAAACGCTCCTGTTCTTCTATCGATTTTGATCCCGTAACCGTCGCAGTTCATCTCGGAGATCTGCAACTTGATGGCGCAAGTCATTTACATCCGTCGAGCCACCGTGGCGAACAATTTCACTATCATCCAAAATCTCAATCCGTCTGGGTTCTCGCACCGTCGCATCTCCATTCGACTCCGGCTGTTGCTGTGCCCGCTGCACCACTTCATTCACCAGTCGCCGTGCTTCTTCCGTCGTCATCTCGCCCCGAGCCACCATTTCATCGGCAATTTTCTGTGCCTGTGACCGAAATTCACCTAGCTTACTGCCCGCTTTCTCTCCGGCATAGGATGCAACTCCAACCCCTAAATAAAATGCCTTTTGCACGAGTTCTCCAAATCCTGGCATAGCGCCAAACTCCTTTCAGATGAGTTGATATCAAAATCCGCTCGTGAAACCCCATAAGCTAAACATCAGGGAAGCGCCCCGACTGCTAGCTTGAGGTGTTGAGTTAGTAACCAACTGACTAAACCACAGTTATCTACCAGGATAGAAGTAAAGATTAGGGCATGACCACTGCACTGATGAAACTTGATGTATGGCAATCGCGACACAACGTTCAAACGTTTCAACAGTAAAGTCCGTCAATGGCTCAACCGAAGCGGCGATAGTCATAACAGAGATCAATAAACTTTCAGGCTTTATATTTCAGCAAAATCCACGCTCAAACGCTAGGAACAGAGAATTTCAGTACAACTCACGCTATCGGTAGGGCTTTAGCAGTTGCTTACCCTCTATTAAGCAAGATTTAACCTCAGAGTCACTGCAAACAAAAATGTTAAATTGACCAAAGATTACGTCGTGGAATTCTGGGCTAGCTCTCTAATCGATTCATTGCTAAGCGTACTCATGGCTAGATTTGTCGGCCAAGCGTCATTTCGCTGGCTCTTGCTCATGCAAATAATCGTGCTCAGCATTCCCATCTTGCTGATCGGGGAGTTTGTAGCCCTCCGGATCGCACGCATTGAACTGTTGAAAATTGCTGAGCAAAGCATGCAAGAAAGTTCAGCGCGTCAGGCTAGTGAGATTGAGCAAGAAATCCAGACGTTACAAAATAACTTATTAACGGCTGCCCAAAGTAGCGCTCTCCAAAGCGGTTCTCAGCCAGAAGCACTCGCTTTTTTGCAGGAATTAGAAGCGCGTCTACTGACGGATGTCACTTGTATTCAGCTCATTAAACCCAAAGATAGTTCGATTCGCCCATCTCCAAAAGCGATCGCAGCTAGTACCTGTAATGAAAAAGCCCTAGGAGCAAATGCTGCTCTGACGTTAATTGATACTGGAGATTTGTCCTCTCCATCTGGGGAAACCAGCGTTCAAATCTTGTCAGTTGGCAGCAAAGTGAAACCAGCATCGTCTAGCTCAAATGAATCGTCACAAGTCATACCGATTCCTAATCCAGTGCAAGGTGGAGAAGTAAGTGGGGTTTCAGAATTAGCCCAAAAGCAGCGGGAGAATTCAGCGCTGAAGCCCGCTGAACTCGATGTTGTGCTCGGTATGCCGATTTACTATCCAGACAACCAGTTGCGCTATCGCCTGGTGCTACATACCAAGCTATTGCGCGCTCAACCATCTGTTCAGGGTTCATTGAAGGGTTCAATCATTGTTATTACTGAAGATGGCACGATTGTTAGCCATCCTAACCCCAGCAAAATTGGCCGGAAGAGTCAAGCACTCGGCGCTGATGCTCAGCCGCTTTCGATCATCATTGAGAATACGGTTAGTGCGGGACAAGGCGGTATAACTCGCCTGTTTAATGTTTTGGGTGAGCAGCAGGAATGGATTGCAGGCTATAGTGCCGCCAAAATTCAAGTTGCAGAGAATAGTGCTCCCTTAACCTGGACGGTTTTTTCGGTGTTGCCGACGGAGGGTGCTCTTAACGGTTTACACCGAATTCAGCGGGTTCTAGTCGGACTTACGATCGGGCTCATTGGCGCGTATATTTTGGCGGCAATCTGGATTGCCCAATATTTGTCGCCGCCGATTGAAAAGCTTGGTGTTTATGCTCGTCGTATTAACAGTTTGGCTGGGGCTGGGCCAGTCCCCAAAAACTTTCGGATTCGAGAGTTGAATTATCTGGCTGATGCTCTAGAAGATATGATGCATCGATTGGAACATCGAGCGAATGAACTGGATGAAGCACGTCGAGAAGCAGAGCTTGCTAATCAATTAAAAAGCGAGTTTTTGGCCACAACGTCCCATGAACTCAGAACGCCTCTCAACGGCATTATTGGCTGCATTCGGTTGGTGTTGGATGACTGTTGTGATGATGAAGCGGAAGAAGAAGAATTTTTGCAGCGAGCTTATGATTCTGCGGTTCATTTGCTCAAAATTATTAACGATATTCTCGATATTGCCCGTGTGGAAGCGGGTGCTCTCTCGTTACATGTAGAAACGGTTGATCTGCATGAGTTATTGGGTGAGGTGATCCACCTACAAAAGGTGCATGCCCAACAAAAAGGGCTGCAGTTGATCTATAAGCCACGGCTGCATTCGTCATTGTCTAGTCAGTCATCATCTAATGTGCCGCTATTAGATAAGCCGATGGTACAGGTGGATCGCTCAAAGCTGAAACAGGTTTTGCTCAACGTTATCTACAATGCAGTTAAATTTACGGAGCAGGGTAGCATTACTTTGGCGGTTAGCCTCAGCGATCGCAAATCTTTAATCGAGGGATTACCACCGCGCGATCGCAAAGCGATTAGTCGTGACATTGATCAGTGGGTCGTAGTTGACATTAAAGATACTGGAATTGGCATTGCACCAGAGCAGCAGTCCAGGCTGTTCAAGCCTTTTGTGATGGTGGATGGCTCCACCACTCGTCGGCATGAGGGTACAGGGCTGGGCTTAGCAATTTCGCGCAATCTGATGCAGTTGATGAGTGGATATATCACGCTGCATAGCGATGGTCAGGGTAAGGGGACGCTAGTGCGGCTCATGCTGCCGTTGCTGACGCCCGCCACGGCTAAACCCCTGCAATCGTCCAACAGACCTGCGATTTCGTCATAACGATTCATATGCCATTCCAGTTAAGAATGAGAGAACGGGAGAGGAGAGGGCCTCATCCTGAGGCACTCTCCTCTCCCGTTCTTATTTAGAACCACTATACACACGGAGTCCCTTGCTCCCTGCTGCAATGCCCACACCATCAGAGCTGTAGCTCTATCGATAGTCTATCGATAGGAAAATGAAAAATGGTAGAACAGCCCCAATTAGCGTAACACTTGGCGATGTTTCAGCCGATTCATCACGCGTTCACAGCTTTGTAGCGCTTCCTGAAAGCCGGACTTGAGCTGAACAGCGCGATCGTAGGATACGATAGCCTCTTCGAGCTGACCAATCTGTTCCAGAATGCGACCGCGATCGTGCCAGGCCCAACAGTTATCCGGCTGGAGCGCTACCACTTGGTTATAGGCCGTCAGTGCGTCTGAGTAGCGCTCGATTTTTTCTAGGACAGAGGCTTGCTTGTACCAAGCCAGATGATCCGAGGGCTGGAGTCGCGTCACTCGGGCATAGGAAGATGCTGCAGCCTTGAGCTGGCCTAAGTTTTCCATTGCCATGCCGCGCATCAGCCAGGCCAGAGAATTGTCAGGTTCCTGCTCAATTAATTGATCACAGGATGCGATCGCATCTTCATAGTGCTGAAGCTGATAGAGCTGTTCGACTCGTTCAAGCTGGTTGAGCAGGCGTTTACGGCTGTCGATGGCGAGTTGAAAGTCCGGCTTGATCTGCACCGCTTTGGTGTAGGCTGCGATCGCGGCTTCCTGGTTATGCAAGCGTTCCAGCACCTGACCGCGATCGTGCCAGACCCAGTAGTTATTGGGCTGGAGACGAATCACTTCTTTATACGCTGCCAGTGCGTCTGCCCAGCGCTCTAAAATTTCCAGCGCTTTGCCCTGTCGATACCAGGCCAGGTAATCATTGGGGCGCAGCCGGATCACCTGCTGATAGGACTCGACGGCATCGGCATACTGCTGCATATTTTCTAGTGCGATCGCGTGCTTAAACCAGGTCAGATAATCCTCCGGTCGCGCTTTGATAATTCGCTCATAGCAGGACAGCGCTGCCCCAAATCGCTGGCTCTGAAACAGCTCATCGCCCCGCTCCATCCACACTAGCAGGTGCCCGTCAGACGGGTTGAAGATGACGCTGCCCTGATAGAGTTCGAGGGTCGGCTCGTCACCGGATGTCGTATCGTCGATGGCGAAATCATCCAGCAGCGTATCTACATCAGATCCACGGGCTGGATTTGCGGCTGGGCTGGAGACGGCTGGTGCGATCGCAATGGTTTCGTCGGCCTCAAACGCATCCTCCTCAGTCTGTCGCAGTGCCGCCAGCGCCTCACCCGCAGATGAGTACCGCTGGCGAAAGTCGTAACGCACCATGCGGTCAATGATATCGGCCAGCCAATCACTCACCACAGCCTGATCGCGCCAGAGAATTTCGCTCGTCCGCACATCTTTTTTCAGCGTTTTCGGATCAATGCCCGTCAGTGCCTGAATCGCTAGCATGCCCACAGCATAGATATCGCTGCTCAGACAGGGTTGCCCTGCAAGCTGCTCATTCGGCATATAGCCCAGTGAACCCACGGCAATGGTGATACTCACCTGGCCCTGCTCCTGTGCGATCGCAGACAAATGGCCCACCTGCTTAACCGAGCCAAAGTCAATCATCACAATTTTTTGATCTGACCGTCGCCGAATCAAATTAGACGGCTTGATATCGCGATGAATCACACCCTGCTCATGCACAAAGGCCAGCGTCGAGAGCAAATCGTCCAGGACTTCAATTAATTTCGCTTCACTCCAGCAGCGCCCAGCCCCCAGTTCTTGGCTGAGCAACTGGCCATCAATCAGCTCCTGCGCCAGATAAAACTGCTGGTTTTCCTCAAAGTGAGCCAGTAAACGAGGAATGCGATCGTGATTACCCAACGCATAAAGCGCTTGCGCCTCTGTATCGAATAGGCGACGAGCCGACTGTAGCGTAATTGGGTCAGCCACTTTCGGTTTGAGTTGCTTGATAACACAGCGTGGATAACCCGGTAAGTGAATATCCTGAGCTAAATAAGTCTGCCCAAAGCCACCACCACCCAAATATTCTTGAATTTGATATCGTCCACCAATTGTGTCACCCAGCATAATATTCAGCCTGACGCATCCCTAGCTAAACAGCACCGTAACTTACATCAAATCCGCTGTATGCCAATACTGACGCATAAACGAGTTCCGGGGGCTTGAATCCATATCAGAGGCAAAATCCAAAATAAAAAGTCTACAAGCCTTTTCAGACGAGCTGCTTAAATTGGTTGCCGCATGATTGTAGATGCGCGTGATTCGGTTGAAATTAAGCCACGGGAACAGCGGCATTACAACCCAAGTTACATGGTGACAATTGATACGTCTTTATCGCTGTGATCTAGATTCATATAATCCATAAACTTGTTCAGCCACGACGCACCTTTATCATTCAGTGTTCCCATCTGCCACGTCTACCTGCCATTCCTTTTGCTGTCGCTATGTATCAATTTTGCAAAGAAATGGTACAACTTATGAAGTTAAATCGCTCCGTATCGGCAGACACTCCTCTTTTAAACCGAGGAACATAAACTTGTGTAAAATATTGGCAGCGATTAGGTTAACTTTTGCAACGAATCGAGTAGCCGAATCCGTTATCCATCAATCCAGGACTAGGTACTAAGGACGCGACCGCCATGACCCAGCAACAGACGCAGCAACAGCTCTCTCGCCCATTGAGACCAACAGCCCCAAATCCACACCATGTCGTAATTGTAGGTGGAGGATTTGGTGGCTTGTATGCAGCTAAAGCGTTTAGCGGTTTACCCGTCAAAGTTACCTTAATTGATAAGCGGAATTTCCACCTCTTCCAGCCATTGCTTTATCAAGTCGCTACAGGTGGTCTGTCTGCTGGTGATATTTCCTCGCCGATCCGTGCTGTACTCAACAACCAGAAAAACGTGCAGGTGCTGATGGGTGAGGTGATTGACATTGATGCAGATGATAAGAAAGTTATCCTCAGAGAGGGTAACGAAATTAGCTACGATAGCCTGATTCTGGCTACAGGCGTTAGCCATCACTACTTCGGCAACGACCACTGGGCCGATGTTGCACCTGGGATGAAAACAGTCGAAGATGCGCTCGAAGTGCGTCGTCGCATTTTCCTGGCGTTTGAAGCAGCAGAAAAAGAAACCGATCCAGAGAAGCGGAAAGCCTTACTCACGTTTGTTGTCGTTGGCGGCGGCCCGACGGGGGTTGAGCTAGCTGGCGCACTGGCTGAACTGGCTTACGTTACGCTGCGTGATGACTTCCACTCGATTAACACATCCGAAACGCGCATTTTGCTGCTGGAAGGAATGGATCGGGTACTGCCTCCTTATCCACCGGAGCTATCTGCCGAAGCTGAAGCGTCTCTTAAACAGCTTGGTGTTACGGTGCAAACCCAGTCACTCGTCACCAACATCGATGGTGATGTTGTAACCATTAAGCGTGGCGAAGAAGTCGATGAGCTACGTTCCTGCACCGTTTTATGGGCGGCTGGCGTGAAAGCATCGCCTATGGGTCGCAAGCTGGCTGAACGGACAGGGGCTGAGCTAGACCGAGTGGGACGCGTGATTGTCAGTCCTGATTTGAGTTTGCCAACCTATCCCGATATTTTCGTCATCGGTGACTTGGCCCACTATGCCCATCAAGACAATCGCCCATTACCGGGTGTAGCGCCAGTTGCCATGCAGCAGGGTAAGTATGTTGCCAAAGCGATTCGCTATCGGCTGAAGGGCGATCAGATCCAACCCTTCCGCTATAGCGACATGGGCAGCTTGGCGGTGATTGGTCGTCATGCGGCGGTTGTGAATCTCAAGGGCGTCAAGATGAAGGGCTTCCCGGCTTGGTTGATCTGGATTTTTGTCCACATCTACTACCTGATCGAATTTGATAACAAGCTGTTGGTGATGCTCCAGTGGAGCTGGAACTACTTCACCCGCAAGCGCGGTGCCCGTCTCATTACTGGTGACGATGAGCTACCGTCGGTTCCTCGTCAAAACGTATCAGAGCCAATCGAAACAGCACGAGCAGAATCCGTCGCAAATGTTTAGGTTGTGGAGGTAGGTCTGCTGCGATCGCAGAACCCATATCACTCACGGAAAACCTAGACAATACCCTAGTCCAAGGGCAAGGAGACCGAGATTTCCTTGCACTTTCATTTATAGGAATCGTCTATAAGAATCGTCCTATTAATCGAGATTTTTGGGTGGTACGGCTTCGCCGTGCCACCCAAACGCCCTTGTCCTAACCAAGCGGCTACAGCGATATTTCAAACTCCACAGAAGTATTCGTCGGAAGCCAGGTTGCTCAGCAAACGTGCTGATTGAGAACATGCGATCGCAGAAATCCAGTTTCTGAGGGATTGCTGATACAGTAAAAGTGACTATCCTGACGTTTCTTCATCTCATGCCGCCCTTACCGGATTACACTCCGAAACATCTCAGTCTTGGCTCGCTCGAAGCTGAGATCATGAGCATTCTTTGGCAGCGCCAGATGGCTACCGTGAAAGAGATACACGATCAGATTCTGGCTGATCCAGACCGGGAATTAGCCTATGCTTCCGTCACCACTGTATTAAATCGATTGGCCAAGAAAGGCTGGGTGAGACGACAAAAACAGGGCAAAGCCTTTTGCTGGCAACCGCGCATTTCACAGGCAGAAGCAAACATGCTGCACGCCCACGACCAGCTTCAGAAATTTCTGGCGGTCAGCAATCCCGATATCGTGGCGGCATTTGCTGACAGTTTAGATGCGGCTAGCCTAGAACAACTGGATGCGATCGCACAGCGCATTCAAGCCGCACGACAGCGGCGGGAGGCGCGATCATGATGATGCACTCTAGCATCATGCAGTTTGGCTGGATGCATTTGGGCTTAGTACTTGCCACGCTGATTGTGTCGGCCATTCTCCGGCTAAGCTGGCGCGTGTCCGGTTCATATCAACAGCGGTGGCAGCAGGCGCTGATTCGCTTTTTAGTGCCCGCTTGTTTACCCGTGATGACTGCGATCGCAATCATCCTGATGGGGCCATCGGGGCACATGGTCACCTACTGGGAAGGCTGGAGCATTTACAGTTTGGCCTGGAGTTTCATTGGCCTAGCGCTAGTGGTAGGGTTGTGCTCAGGTGTATCCGGTTGGCAAGCAGTGCGATCCGCTAAAGCGCAGCCTTGTCAGGAACTCCACGGTTATCGCTGTCGTATCTTAGATACACATCTGCCCTACAGCGCCCAAGTTGGCTTTTGGGAACCGGAACTGATGGTAAGCCAGGGACTGATTGAGTCCTTAACCCCTACCCAGCTTCAGGCAGTACTGGTGCATGAAATAGGCCACTATGCGTATCGTGATACCTTTTGGTTTTTCTGGCTCGGCTGGTTGCGAAAACTCACGGTTTGGCTACCACATACTCAGGCGCTATGGGAGGAACTGTTGCTTCTACGGGAAATTCGAGCCGACCAGTGGGCCGCGCAGCAAGTAGATCAACTGGTGTTAGCGGAATCCCTAGTTCAAGTTGCCAAAGCGCCCCTCATGCAAACCAGCGCGTTGTCAGCAGCATTTAGCTGTCAAGCCATCGGTGACCGGATGCAAGAGCGAATTAATGCCCTGCTGTCAGAATCCCCAGAATTTGACTGGCAGCATCCAATCAGCCGCTGGGAATGGTGCTGGCTGGGATGGATCGTGCTGCCGCTCCTAACAGTGCCATTTCACCATTAGCTCTGCATACAAATAAACGCATCTAAAACCGGGGATGGGCGCTGCTTCGATTTTTATCCCTCTGTTCAGAGGGAATCTGAGGGGTCCAAATTCCGTCGCTGGATATGATGGAATCATCAGCCATACAGGCCGAGCGAATGCAGGGCTCGGCTTTTCTCTGGGCGGAGTAATAAAAGAGGGGTATAGTCATTACCAGTTAAGAATGCGAGAACGAGGGCTACTATAGCGTCGTACTCAGCACTCAGCACTTTCCAAACCACTTAGGGTTGTCCGAACTTCATGCCTGTACGCGTTCTGAGCCGGAAATCGCTAGAATTAGTGAAACGTTTACTTGGGGACGCAGAACTTCCATGATTCCAACCGTTATCGAGCAGTCAGGTCGTGGTGAGCGCGCCTTTGATATTTATTCTCGACTACTGCGAGAGCGTATTGTCTTTCTGGGTGAACAGGTCACGTCCGATGTCGCGAATCTGATCGTGGCACAAATGCTGTTCCTGGAAGCTGAAGATCCAGAAAAGGACATCTACCTCTATATCAACTCACCGGGGGGTTCCGTCTTGGCCGGACTCGGCATTTACGATACGATGAAACACATTCGCCCAGATGTGTGCACCATTTGCGTAGGATTGGCAGCCAGCATGGGAGCGTTTTTGCTCAGTGGTGGCACCAAGGGCAAACGGATGAGCCTACCCAACTCCCGAATTATGATTCACCAGCCAATCGGTGGTGCTCAAGGGCAAGCAACTGATATTGAAATTCAGGCTCGTGAAATTCTATATCTCAAGAGCTATCTCAATTCGGCACTAGCGCATCATACGGGACAGCCGCTCGACAAAATTCAGGAAGATACCGAGCGTGATTTCTTCATGTCGCCTGTAGAGGCAATGGAATACGGTCTGATTGATCAGGTTATTGATCGTCATGCGGTGGGTAGTCGTCCAGCAGTCGGCTAAGACGGACTTTACACAGTCACAACTAAAACTCAAGAGGGTCATTTTGCTATCGCAGCGTAGTGAAATGGCCCTCTTGAGTGACAATGTTGCAAGATGTGGAAATCTCTAGAAATGCCTAAGGCATGACGGGTAATCGTCAAGGAGTTGTTAATCTAGCACTAGATAACGAGGCAACTTCTTATGACACAAGTTAAAAACGGTGATACGGTTAAGGTTCACTACACCGGAAAGCTTGAAGATGGAACGGTTTTCGATTCTTCCGCTAACCGAGAGCCACTAGAGTTTTCAGTCGGATCAGGTGGTATCATTCCGGGGTTTGAATCCGCTGTAATGGGGATGAGTCCAGGGGAGTCAAAAACAACTAATATTCCCCCTGACCAAGCTTATGGAGCGCATAATCCAGAGCGCGTTGTTGTAGTTGAACGGCAGCAAATTCCAGCCGATATCCCCTTAGCTGTAGGACAACAGCTTCAAATTGGTCAGCCGAATGGTCAAGCTATCCCGGTTCTGGTTACGGACGTTTCGGACAGCAAAGTGACGCTGGATGCAAATCATCCATTAGCTGGGGAAAATCTCATATTTGATATTGAGCTAGTTGAAATTGTATAAGCTCTGTCTGTCTAAAAATAGAAGAGGCGTTTGTCAGGCCGACAAACGCCTCTTCTATTTTTGGACAATAAAAAACCGACATCTCTCATGAAGAAAGCTGTCGGCAGTTGTGTGTTCCCTGTTGATGACTCGGCTAGAGTTGAGTCTATATAGAGTATGCGCGATTCATTGTTGGGGAAATACGATCTTAATCAACTAAGAGTGTGATCTCTATCACAGAATTTATCCCCAATTGAAAGATTGGGCCCAAGCTTGCGATCGCAACAAGTAGCTGCTTGGGTAAAGTTGCTTTTTCACTACATCGCGGCGGTAAAGTAACCGCTTTGGGTTTTGGCGCAAAATGCGTTTACCGACATGCAGCTACTTACTGCTGAAGATTGTGATACTGTTCAATACAGACTGTCTAAACTTTAAACTCAATAGAATATCCCGTATTTTCTACGACATCCTTATGAATTAGCCGTTTTCAGAAATGCGGAATATCACGGTGGGTACCAATTGCTGATTTATCTAAAGTTAAAGAACAAATCGAAGAATGTGAAGTAGAGGAGTGGTTCGCGATCGAATTCCAACTGGAAAACTATTGCACACTCCTATTTTCTTGCCCGAGTACCTTATTTATATGAAGTTCGCTTAAACCCCAGTATTTATTTTTCATAAAAGCTTGTGTGGCATGCTTTCTATAAGAATAAATCGGGCTCTTGTACACGGACTTGATATCGTTGTAAAAGATACGTTGCTTGCAATGAACGCAAAACCCTTTCCAGTGGATGATTACCCTAGTAATAGTCCAGAGCGCTTTACCCGACTGGCGCGTGGTACAATCCCATCTCTATCCCGCAGCCAAGTAGACACAACCAGTGACCTGGAGAGGAATAGTTCTGCCACTTCGGCTGAAGCATTGAACTATACAGCGGAATCTCAGTGCCGCAATGGTATTCAGCAATATCGCAGTGGTCACTTTCAATCAGCCTGCACGTCACTGGAGATGGCGCTGGAACAGTGCCGTCAGTTTAACCCAAATGGCTCACCTCTGGAAGGAAAGATTTTAAGCTGGCTAGCCCTAACTTATTATTCACTCGCCGAGTATGGTTCGTCTATTACCTGTGGCCGCCAGAGCTTGATGATTGCCCAAACCCTTGGGGATGCGGAACTTGAGCATCAGGCGCTGGCCAATTTAGGTAATGCATATCGGCACTTACAGGATTACGGTAAAGCCATTCAGTATAAGCAGCAGGCTTTGGATCTAGCACAGCATCTCAATGATCCGATGAAAGAAATGGCAGCCTTGAATAATCTGGGCATGATCTATCGGGCACGGGGTGACTATGACACGGCCATTACCTACTACAGGGCGAGTCTTGCGATCGCGCATAACCTACAAGAACATGCCATTGAAAAGCAAATCTTACGCAACCTCGGCAATGCCGCTCATGCAATGGGCAACTATGCCGATACAGTTTACTACTACGAACAAGTACTCAATATTGCCCATCAACAGCAAGATCACCGCAGCATGAATCAAATTCTACGGAATTTAGCCAATGCTTGTAGCACAATCGGCGACTATCAGAAAACGATTTATTACCTACAGCAGCGGTTAGAACTCGCTCAGCAGCACGAGGACTTCCGCAGTGAAGAACAAACCCTAGAAAGCCTCAGTACCGCCTACAGCGCGTTGGGGCAGCAGGCCGAGTCGCTCAACTGCTGCGAACAACGATTGATTATTGCACAGCATATGAAGGACACTCGTCTCGAACAGCAGGCCCTCAACAAATTGAGGATGCTATGCTATGCCACCGGAAATTTCAACAAAATTGCTCAATACCAAGCCTGGGATGCTTAAAGATCCCCTCTAGATCTTCTCTCTCGACATCTCTAACTCCCGTTATAGCCCTTACCCCTCGCTGCTTATTCTGTTGACCCACGTCACTGATTCCTGTCGTACCACCTCACTAAAACTGATATCTAGCTGCAGTGGAGATTCTCCCTTGATTTCGTTGAGGTCAGAACTCATCACAGTACAAACTTCCAACTCTGCAAATTTTGCTTAAACATATGGGAGGGATTATTATTTTTCTGTGTGATCTGGTGCTCCTTGAACAAGCTTGCTGCTCTTCTCCGTAGAATTAAGTACAAGAGTTACACTTTGTTGCATCTATTCCAATCATCTACCCAAACTGGATTGCATCATTTTCTAACTGTAAGAGACAGCTTTTTGTAAACTACCGCAACCACTCTGTTGATACAGGATTCAGTAAAAATGAGGTTGATAAACCTAACCCTAAATGAATAGTGTTAGTACTAAGTTTGAATTGTCTTTGCGTACTGTCTGGCCTCTTGCCATTTCAGGAAGCACCAGCAACAGTTGATCTTCCTCTGATACCAGTCCTGCAATCTACCTCCTGATGTCGTCATGTCTATTACCTGTCATCACGAACTGAAAAGCGAAACCCTTGAGTTATTGCGTCAATATCAACAATCACCTTCACCGGAACTCCGAAATCGGCTGGTACAGCTCAATATTGGATTGGCCCGTAAAGAAGCTCATCATTGGGTCAACCAGTGTACTGAACTGTATGATGACCTTGTTCAAATCGGTAGTCTGGGCTTAATTCGGGCAATAGAAAGATTTGATCTATCCAAAGGACACGCATTTAGTTCGTTTGCGATTCCCTACATCCGAGGCGAAATTCAACACTATTTGAGAGATAAAGCGAGTTCACTGCGTATTCCAAGGCGCTGGCAGCGTCTACAGCGACAGGCTATTCGGTTCACGCGCCAATTTCAATCTGAAGTAGGCCGTTATCCCTCCGACCTAGAAGTTGCATCCTATTTAGAAATTGAAGTTCCTGAATGGCAGGAAATCAAGCTAGCAGGCCGCAACAAAGAGCCTCTCAGCTTGGATGCCCCCATGCGAGAAGACGATGAAAACACGGCCTCTTTGGGAGATTTGATTCCCGATGCTCGCTATCGCAGTTTTCAACTGGCGCAAGAAGACCAGATTCGCCTCCAGCAGTGCCTTTCCCAACTGGAAAATCGCACCCGCGAAGTCCTCGAATTTGTTTTCTTACAGGATTTGACCCAGAAGGAGACAGCAGAACGGTTAGGTATCAGTGCTGTCACCGTTTCACGCCGAATTAAAAAAGGGCTGAAGTCATTGCAGCAATCCATGTCGTCTACTCATGCAGAATAGCGATCGCTTTGAACGCTACTTTATGGGACTGAAATAGATCTCCCGTTGCTTAGTTGAATCAAGCCGTATAAGAGTTTATAGCTCTCATGCGGCTTTCGTCGTACATTAGCATTTACGTATTTTTTACAACCAGGACAACCCTCGCTCCAGTAGCAGCCAGTTTCCGCTGAGCCTTCTCTGCCATCAACCGATCAACATTTTGTTGTACCGGAAAGGGTACATATTTGATGAGCGCTTTTGCCTCTTTCCAAGAGCAATCCCGGAGCTGCTTAATAGCGCGAATCACTGAATGCTGCTCATGCAGGGGAAAGGCTTCTAACACTACATCAAATTGCTCTAAGGCAACGGCTCCACCAAGCTGCTTAGGGCTAATGCCGTTCACATCAAAGTAGTAAAACATTTGTCCCGTATCACTGACCTGAAAGTCCGCACAAAATTCTCTAGCGCGCTGATCGAGGTAAGCTTTGGCTGCTGCTGCATTCAACTCGGTCTGCATGGCAAAGGGGAGGACTGAAATGTATCCTTGTCCTTGGCGCAACAGTTGGAAAAAGATGGCCTGAAGACGCTGCTCGGTCTGTCGCTGTCGTTGTTGATGGTCATTCCATACCAGCCAACCACCACTAGCCAGAGCTGGGGTGCCCAGCATTAAGCAGGCCACGATAATGTTACGCCGATCCAGTGGATCGATTCGCCGATCTAGCGATACATTAACGGCTTGGACGGCAAGGATAAAGCCCCACGTCAGGAGTACTCCAGCGGCAATCCGCTTGACCAGTTTCATGGCTCTTGCTCCGGATAGATCAGGTCTGGGGAAGATTTTGGCGGCAGCGCATCCAATGGTAATGGATCAGGGACCTCATTGAGCTGAGGTTGAGATTTGTCCTGGCCAATCCGAGGATTAAACCAGTAGGAGATATCGCCTTCAGCACTGACGCGAAAATGACCGTTGAATTCTTGCGATCGCGCATCTAAGAACTGCCGTGCTACCTCGCCTGTTACTTTAGCCTGCATGGCATAGCTCAGTACGGAGACATGACCATCTTGGGTCTGAATCAGGTCATAGAAGGCCGTCCAGAGCTTGTCTCGATATTCGCGCTGGGTTTGATGGTGAGCACTCCACAGCAGCACTCCTCCCAGCAGACCAGGAGGCAAGCCAAAGAGAAATCCAGCCGCGATCAGTCCAGTCCGTTCTGATGGATCTTCCGGTGGCTCAACGATAGCCAAAATAAAGAACAGCAACGAAAAGCACAGACCCACTGTGGCTAATACTCCCCCCGATATCCACTTCACTACCTTCATTGCCGTACCTAGCTGCGATCGCAAATGTTATTCGTCAAGATTCAAGTCCAAGTCTAAAATATCCGCGATCTTAGCCTGCCCCAATTAATTGGTAGTCATAAACTTAAAATCTCAAAACCGAAGAACGCCACGTTGAGGTCTCTCTTTCCGAGATATGTTAACGGTGGCCTGCACAGATTAGAAACTCAAAAGGAGGTGTTGCAGTCGCGATACGGCTACAACACCTCCCTTCTAGTTTTGATACAAAATGCGAGGTTACTTAGTGGCTTCCAAAATCCGAGAGAAGTAAAACTGGGTTTTGGTCATGCCGTTGCGCTTAATATGCCAGCCATTGCGCTCCAAGATAGCGACTACGTCAGACTCTTTGTGTAAGTAAGCCCGCGTGGTTTTGCTAGGGCCAGGAAAAAATTCACCAATTTTCTTCAGCAGGCTGTAAGCAAAGGTTTTAGGCGCAAAGCTGAGGATTAGGCGCGATTCAGCCAGTGAGCTGAGGTGCTGAATCATATCGGCTGCTTTGTCCTGAGGATAGTGGATCAGTACGTCTAGACAAACAACCGTGTGATAGCTGCCGGAGAGGCTTTCCAAATCCTTCACTTCAAAGGTTGGCGCTTGACCATTCAAGCTGGCTGCCCGCTCTTTGGCTTCTCCGACCATTTTTTCCGAAATATCAGTGGCGTAAACTTTAGCACCCATTTCCGCTAGGGGGATGCTGAGGCTACCTGTGCCACAGCCAGCGTCACAAATGCTGCGGCCAGCCGTATCGCCATCGTCGCGTAGCCAGCTTAGAACAGTATCAATCGTCTGCTGATGACCTTTGCGAATATCCAATTGCACTTTGTTCACTTCGCCTTCGCCGTAGATGCGTCGCCAGCGGTCGAAGCCTGTAGAGTTGAAATATTCGCGAACAACAGTTTTATCGTCAGTGGTCGTCGGCATAGTCTTAAGTGCAGGATGAATTTAAGTGCGGGATGAAAACGTGTATTAAAGCGTTACCGAAATTAGCACACGTTTACAAGCATGCCAAGATGCGGGGGTGTTTGTTGATTACGTTTTGTTAATACTTTTACGACGTAACCAGCCGCGACCCAGTCGTATCCTGCCAGCGCAGCAGATGGGCGGGTTGGCCAATGTAACTATCGGTTAAACCAATGGCGCGACGTGGTGCCAGGGTAGCCAGTGCGATCGCAGTTTCCAAATCACATAAGCGCCAATTGACTAGATTTTTCACGCCATCCAGCAGCGGGCGCGTCGTGCCAGAAAGAGTCCCGTTTAGCAGCCGCGCTGTCCCTTGAACTACTTCAATCTCACGTTCATCCCAGGGATAGCGACCGTCGGGCAGGCCCAACGGCGACAGGGCATCGCTGACTAGGAAAATGCCCTGTTCGTAGCGGGAGGCGCGCAGCAGAATGTCCATCATTGTGGAACATACATGCTGACCATCGGCAATTAGGCCACACTGAACGCGCGGATCAGCGATCGCCGCTCCCAGCAAGCCTGGTTCGCGGTGGTGCAGTCCCGGCATGGCGTTAAACGCGTGTGTCACCATCGTCGCCCCCTGATCAAACGCTGCTTGAGCCTGTGCGGCTGTCGCTTGCGAGTGGCCAAGGCTGACGGTAATGCCGTGCGATCGCAGATAGGGAATTACCTCTCCAGTCGGGTCTAATTCTGGTGCCAAGGTGATCACTTTCACCACGTCGGCATAGTCTCCCAAAATTCGCTGGATACTATCCAAAGAAAGCGGCTGCAAGTGTTCCGCCGGATGGGCACCGCGTTTTTCAGCGTTCAAACAGGGGCCTTCCAGGTGAACGCCGAGGATCTGAGCGGTTGTTGCATCGGGTTGCGGCTGGCGGACAACGGGTGCGATCGCAGCTAACGCAGTTTGAATCTTATCAATGGAAGTTGTGACCAGAGTGGGTAAATAGCCATCTACGCCTTGATTCCACAGAAAATAGCCAATTTCAACTAATTTCGACGCATTCTGAGCATCTAGATCTGGAAACGCTAAGCCCAATGCACCATTAATTTGCAGGTCAATGCCACCCAAGGAGAGCCAATCGCCGTTCATATCTAGCGTTGATTTGCTCAATTCTGGCGCTGAGGATAGCGGCATCGGCTGGATGGACTGGATGCTGCGATCGCAAATTTGAATGCACTGTAGGCCGTCGTAGCCCACAACCCGAGCATTAATCAGATAAATGGTCTGAGCAGACTGTTGATCCGGCATGGCAGTTTACAGAACAATCAGCCACTAGAATACTTGAATCGAGTGCTTTCCAAACTAGTGAATACCTATGTCTCAACCTCAAATTGGCATCATTATGGGCAGTGATTCTGATCTGCCAACGATGCAAGCGGCCATTCAGATTTGCGAGGAGTTTGAAATTGCTCACGAAGTTGCGATCGTCTCAGCCCATCGCACCCCGGAGCGGATGGTGGAATATGCTAAAACCGCTCATGAGCGGGGTCTAAAAGTGATCATTGCGGGAGCAGGCGGTGCGGCTCATTTACCCGGCATGGTGGCGGCTTTGACACCACTGCCTGTGGTCGGTGTGCCTGTTAAAACCAGTACTCTCAGCGGCATCGACTCGCTTTACTCAATTGTGCAAATGCCAGGAGGAATTCCAGTGGCAACCGTCGCCATTGGTAACGCTAAAAATGCGGGCCTGCTAGCGGTGCAAATTTTAGCGAGCCAGCAACCGGAACTCTTAAATCGAGTCGTGAAATATCGGCAGTCACTATCGGAAATGGTAATGCAAAAGCAAGCCGAGTTAGACCAATTGGGTCATCAAGCTTACCTAGCGCAAATGTAGCGAGTGTAGCCAATTTTGCCTTCAGTACGAGACCAAATTGCGATCGCATTGGGACTGCATGACTCAAAATTGGCGCTTCGATTGCCCAACCAAAAACTGGCCTAAGCCTTAGCTGATGGGAATTATAAGTAATTCGAAACAAATTGCTGGCCACCGAGTTCGATACATACGTTCAATCTTGTCCCTAAACGCTGCACTAAAGTAACGTGTTTTTTATTACTCATACCATACGTAAGTCAGCCTGGCTTTTGGGATTATTCAGATTTTTCTAAATAACCTAATGACAAGAGTTTTGGCGATCCTCGATTTGAAAGTGTATCAGGAAATACAGAATTAACTCAGTGGAATTGGTGCAATCAGTTTGACTCTTTTTTTACACAAATTTTGCATTTGAGTGCATTAACACTGTCAGATTTGGTCTAAACCTTGGGGAATTCCTTGGATTTGTCTGGGGTAAGACCAATATTTTCCTAACTAAAGCTGTCACTAAAGCCTGCCGGAAATTGACCGGGAGCTGGGCCTCCCGCTGACGTGTACTACCGATTCTCCTTGAGTTCAAAATGGGTGAGGTAATCTCATCCAGCGGAGAGTAGATGTGTTGACCCTAAGAGAAGGAATCTCCAGTAATGATGTCTAGAGAAATGACACATAAATCTAGGGGGCGAGCAAAACGGGCGTCCTCAGGGATTAATTTTTATTCACCAGTGTCAATCTTCAATCAGATTGCACTGCCTCGTAGCATGAAGTCTTGGACATGGGTTGCTTGCCTACCACTGGCAATTACAATCGCAGTTGTTTGGGGAACTGCAGCTCACGCCCAAGAAGAACTCACTGTTGAAAGTGTTCAGGCTGCCCTGGACAATATTTGGATTACGGTTGCAGCGATACTTGTCATCTTCATGAACGCTGGATTCGGTATGTTAGAAACCGGATTCTGCCGTCAGAAGAATGCAGTCAACATTCTGTCTAAGAACCTAATCGTTTTCGCGCTAGCGACGTTGGCGTTTTGGGCACTTGGCTACTCTTTCATGTTCGGCAGCAGCGGCAACGGCTTTATCGGTCTAGGTGGTTTCTTCTTGACTGGTGACGCAGCGGCTTATGGATTAGAGGAAAGCACACTGACTATACCTGTTTTCTTCCTGTTCCAGGTGGCATTTGCTGCCACAGCAGCAACCATCGTTTCTGGTGCAGTTGCTGAACGCGTCAAGTTTGTAGACTTCCTAATTTTCAGCATTCTACTAACTGCCATTGCGTATCCCATCACAGGCCATTGGGTTTGGGGTGGAGGCTGGCTCAGCGGTGTTATGGGAGTTGGCTTCTCTGACTTTGCGGGCTCAACTGTTGTTCACTCCGTTGGTGGTTGGGCAGCTCTGATGGGTGCAGCATTCCTCGGCCCTCGGATCGGTAAGTACTCAGGTGGGCAAACTAATGCCATCCCCGGTCACAACATGAGCTTAGCGATGTTAGGATGCCTGATTCTGTGGATTGGCTGGTTTGGATTTAACCCAGGTTCACAGCTGGCTGCTGACGCTGCTGTTCCTTACATTGCGGTTACGACTAATTTGGCCGCAGCTGCGGGTGGTGTGACTGCCACGATTACGTCTTGGGTTACCTCCGGTAAGCCCGACCTATCAATGATTATTAATGGCATCTTAGCTGGTCTAGTTGGTATTACTGCTGGCTGTGCTGGTGTCAGCTACCTGGGCGCTGTCATTATTGGTGCGATCGCAGGCGTACTGGTTGTCTTCTCCGTTCTCTTCTTTGACCGCATCAGAATCGATGACCCTGTTGGTGCAACCTCGGTTCACTTAGTTTGTGGTGTTTGGGGAACTCTTGCGGTTGGTTTCTTCAACACTGAAACGGGTCTTTTCTATGGTGGCGGTATTGCCCAACTCATTGCTCAGATCATTGGTATTCTGTCCGTTGGACTGTTTACTGTTGTACTCAGCTCCATCTTCTGGTTGGCGCTCAAGTCTACTTTGGGCATCCGCGTAACCGAAGAAGAAGAACTGATTGGTCTAGATATCAGCGAGCACGGCATGGAAGCTTACAGTGGTTTCCTGAAAGAATCCAGCGCCATTGGTGCTGCTTCAGTTAGCTCAACGATTGAGCGTTAAGATCTGAGCACTCAGCGTACTAATTCGTAAGCTCTGAAAGCAAAAGCACAAAATCAAAAAGGGAGGCTGCTCAGCCTCCCTTTTTGCCTAGTCATATCAATTCTGCAATTTATATCGTTTCTCTTAACTATGGCTACACATCAATTGTCAATATCGCGAGGAGTGAGGCGAGTTCTACCTCAGCACTCAGTACTCAACATTTAACATGCCCCACGCCTCACTCTTAACTCTTCACGGTTGAGAATTGACAGGTTAGCCACAGTCAAAAGAAACGGCATCAAGCTTTGCGGTTGGAACGTTCTATACTTTGAAGCTTAGAGCTGCGATCGCAAGACAGCCCCAGCCCAGCATAAAAGCAATACCACCGAGCGGAGTGATTGGCCCTAGCCACTTCATCCCCGTCAGGCTCAGACCATACAGGCTACCTGAGAACAAGACGATTCCGGCTAAAAACGCAAATCCTGCCGTCGTCATCCAGGCTTGTCCAGACGGAGCTATCAGCAGCAGAATACCAATTAGCAGCAATCCCAGCGCGTGATACATCTGATAGCGAGCACCTGTTTCAAAAATTTCTAGCGCACTTTCTGACAGCTTGGATTTGAGTGCATGAGCCGCAAAGGCTCCGGCAGCTACGGCTATTCCGGCTAGGATAGGTGCGATCGCAAGACAAAATTTAGCCATCATCATTTGTTCCTCCAAACGCTAAGATTGGTGCAGCTAAAATTGAAGATCTTCTGTACCATTTTGAACGAGAATTCGAACGAGAATCATGCAGATTCTGTCCGTAACGCTAACGAATTTCAAGACCCATCAAGATCGCCATTTTCAGTTTCAGCCGGGTACAAATGCCATTTGTGGCGAAAATGGAGCAGGTAAAACTAGCATTCTGGAAGCGATTGCTTGGGTGCTGTTCAACTACAAGGGTAACTACGTTACGTCGGACTTGGTTCGTAATGGTGCGGGTAGCGCTCAAGCGGTAGTGGAGTTCGTGTCTAGCCGTGATGGTCGAACATATCAAGTGCATCGCTCCACCAGCAAAGGCTACGCCATTTATGATCCTCAGCTCGATCAGCGATTGTCCTACAGCCGGATTGAGGATGAAATTATTCCCTGGCTGCGAGAACACATGGGTGTCGCTCCTAATGTTGACTTAGGTCAGCTTTTTGCGAATACCATTGGCGTACCGCAGGGCACCTTTACTGCCGATTTTCTCAAGTCGAGTGCTGATCGAAAAAAGGTATTCGACACAATTCTCAAAGTTGAAGAATACGAAAAAGTCTTTAAGGCGCTGAACGGATTGCGGAAGTATGCCGAAGCGCAATCGGCTGCGATCGCAGATCGGATTGCTCAGTACAACGAAACCTTGGAGCAGTGGGACGAGCTGCAGCAGCGGCAAGCCCAAGCGCAGCAAGAATTTGAACAGAATGAAGCCACGTTAAAGGCATTAAAAACTCAACTCGAACAGCTCGAAGCTGAACGCCAACAGCGACTAGCTCAGCAGCAGCAGATCCAAACTCTCAATGCTCAGCTTTCTACCTTAACTGCTCAGATTCAAGGACAAGAACAGCAGACCATTCGGCTCGATCAGGCAGTGCAACAGGCGAAAGAGGCGGTGCAGATTTGTGAGGCAAATCGTGCTGCCTATGAAGGCTATCAAACGGCAACGGATAGGTTGAAACAGCTTGAGCAGCAGATCCGCAAGCGACAAGTGCTCTGGAATCAGCGTGAGCAGTATCGCCAGCAGATGCGCGATCGCGATACAAGTTTGACCCGGCTCAAAGTCCAGCTAGAGCAATTAGCAGCGGCTGAGCAGGATCTAATTCAGTTGCAACCATTGATCGAGCAGCAAGAGCAGCTTGAACAACAGCTTTCCGAGTTTAATGAGGTACTGCAACAGCTTCAGTCAATGGCTGTGCAGGCTCAAGCTACCAAGCAGCAGCTTCAGCAAGTTAACCGCCAGATTGAGACGTTACAGGCTGAAATTGAGCAAATTCAACGTCTCGATATGCAGATTCAGCAGATTCCTGATCTGGAGAAAAAACGCGATCGCATTCAAGAGCAGTTGAGCCGCGTCGAAGCCGCTAAACAGTTTGAGGCCGAACTGCACCAGCTAGTCGGTACCGGACAGGAGCGCCATGATCGCTACCAAACTCAGGCAGCAGCAGCACTGGCAACCTTAAAAGAACTACAAAGCAGTATGCCGCTAATAGCGGCCAGTCCAGTTGAGTCAATTGCAGCGGCAATCGAGTCCGGTATAGAAGTAACGCAGGAAATGCTGCGATCGCTCTATGGCATTTTGACCGATTTATCGGCTCAGGTATCCGTACCGCAGTTGCAGCAGCAGTTGCGATCGCACCAGTCAAACTTGGCCGCTGCCTATCAGGCCAAAGCCCAAGCTGCGGCCTTACCTCAAAAGCTTGAGCAGCAGGCCGCACTCCAGCAGGAAATTCTCCGTTTACAGCAGCAGTTGGCTCAGCAACAGCAGCAGCTACAAACCGAGGCAGAACAACAACGGCAGCAGCAGGCTTGCAGCCAGCAACTTCAGCAGTTAGGCAATCCCAAAGGCCGCCGTCAACTCCTCCAGCAGCAGCTTCAGCAGCTCCAACCCGTTCAGCAGCGGTATGCCACGCTGCAAGCAACACTCAAAGATATTCAAACTCAACTCAATCAGGTTGAGCAGCAAATTGCCGAATTTGCAGAACTAGATGCTCTGGTCGATGCCGAAAAACAGGGCCAACAGCAGCAGCATAACGGCTATCTGCGCTATTTGCAGCATGAGAAAGCAGCGCAAGCGCTACCGTCTGTCACTCAAGAAATTGAGCAGATTACCGCACAAATCGCGGCTTTAAAGACACAGCAGGCTGAACTGCAAACTCAGTACGATCAGCAAATGGCAAACTTTGATGCCGAAGCCCTCACTCAGCTTGAGCAAACCTATAGCGCTACTCGCAGTCAGGCTGACCAGATTACGGGTGGCCTGCCGCAACAACAAAAGCTACTGCACGAACTTAATCAGCAGGTCGCAGCCCTCAAGGACACTGCGGCCAAGCGAGATCAGGCTGAACAAGAACGCCAAAAACGCGATCGCACCAAGCGCTTTATCATCTTTGCCCGTAAAACCTATAAAGAAGCGGGGCCAAGAATCACTCAGCTCTATCTTCATACCATCTCCCGCGAGGCTGATCGCCTATTTCGAGAGTTGCTCAATCGGCCCAATGTTTCGCTGGACTGGACGCAGGACTATGAGATTGTAGTGCAAGAGGGGGCTAATACCCGTCGCTTTACCAACCTCTCAGGCGGAGAACAGATGTGTGCTGCCCTGGCTGTTCGGTTGGCGCTGCTAAAAGTGCTAGCCGATTTGGATATTGCCTTTTTCGATGAACCCACTACCAACATGGATCGCCCCCGCCGCGACAGCCTCGCCGAAGCAATTGCCCGGATTAAAACCTTCCGCCAAATCTTTGTCATTAGTCACGACGACACCTTCGAGAAGGTAACGGAAAACGTTATCTTCGTCGAACGACAAGTTTGATTGCTTGTTGTGAATGGTCTAAATAGGGCATGAGTTGAGTGCTGAGAGCAGTTAAGAGAAACGGTATTAGGTGTAGTGATCAATCAGGAGTGCAAGCAGAATGGCAAAAACGGTAATTCCAAACGCCAAGAGCGGATGTTGTCCCTGGCTAATTGCGAAAGAGGTAACGACTCCAGCACCCAAACCAGCCGTTACGACAGAGCTAACCCAATCTTTGTTTGAATTTTTATACATCAGAACGCTGAATTATCCTTAGATCAAATAATGCTTATCAAGCTGTTGATCAAGGTATCATCGGCTTTTGAGGAAGAAAACCGAAAGTGCAGCCTACGCAATCAAGGTTGATTTTTACACATATTTCTTAATATATTTGCTGATCACCCAAACGCTCAGGGGGCTGTAGGACAGCCCCCTGAGCGTTAAATATTTCGATGGTAATTATTCGCTTAAAGGTTCTATGTTGCCTGCTTTTACCCAACCAACCTGATCGTTGCTGAGCTTGACCTTTTGCCAGTTGCCATCGTCGCTTTCTTCTAAAACAACCAGTTCAGACTCATATTCAACACCACCAATATGTTCAGCCTCCTGTGACGGATCTTGTCGCAGAATCAGACCAATGGGTTGAGTCACACGGGCAGTATAGCCTTCTGCTTCCTCTGCCGGAGCAGCCTCTGACTGTGGTTCCGCAGGTGCAGCCTCTGGCTGTGGGGTTTCTGGCGGGGCGTTGTCGCCTAAGGGTTGCAGTTCTGCTGCGGGTTCTTCTACCTCTGGCTGATTGAGGGGAGCACCATAGGTTTCCTCAGTATCGTTGGCAAAGGCAGGCTTTGGTGGCACCGCAGTCAGACGCGCGATGAAGTATCGAGTCGCCGCAACGCCCACTAGAGACATCAGCACGAGGGCGAAAAAGATGCCTAACGTCAGTTTGACTAATCCAGTCAGCAGTTTCATGAACGTTTGATTCCCGATAAGAGTAGCGAGACATGCACCACGAACAGTATTTAGGCAACAAATTGAGGAAGTCGTAGCCGCCAAAATTGTGATGCGGACAGGCTGAATGCCCTGCTAGAACACAAGTGTAATACCCATTGCTGGAATCGATCCAACTTTTAATATTTGGGTTTAATAATTGGGGATTTGGCATAGCACGTGCGATCGCAGTCAATAATCACACTTAATGGGAATAAACTGGGGTTCATCTTCTGCAAGAAGAATATTTACCGATACTCACAGTTCTGTGCTTAGGAGAAAAAGACTGATGCGGCTATCCGTCAGCATAATAGGTGGTTGGATCGCGATATTGATCAGTGTTCCCCCTGCATACTCGTTTGCAGATGCGATCGCGCCTGGTTTATCCATGCGGGCGCAGATTCCTACTCCTAGGGGAACCAGTCAATTGAATCAAAACGCGGCCTCACTACCAGCACCCACACGGGGATCGGTGACTCGACAAATTGCAGCGAGCGGCAATCGCTATGAAAGTATTGACTATACGTTCCAGGGTGCAGTTGGCGAATGGTTATTTGTCGAGATTCGCACCGATGGAGTAGAGGCGGAAATCTTCTTAATTGGCCCAAACAATGTCATCGTTGCCACAACTTCGACCGAGGAAACGAGAGCCTCTTTTGCCGTATTGACAGCGGACTTACCGACCTATGGCGAGTATCAAGTTGTAGTCCGCACACTAGAGGCAGGTATCACTGGCAGTTATGACTTGAGCTGGAGTCTAATCCATAACGTTGCTGCTGCACAAAGCGCTGGAGGTATTTCACCTGCATCTATTCCATCTGCATCAATGAGCGGACAACTTAACGAGCAGAGCAGCACGCTTGACAATGGCAGCTACTACAACACGTACACGCTTGAGGGGACAGAGAACGAAGCGCTAATCATCGAAATGATCAGCGATCAGGTGGACGCAGATCTGATTTTGATTGGGCCAGATGGCAGCATCATCACCCGTAATAACGATGGTAGTGAAGGGGCTAATGCCAAAATTGTTGCAGTTTTGCCGACTACAGGAACCTATCAAATCATTGCCAGTTCCCACAGACCCCGACAAAGCGGTAGCTATGTCTTATCTTGGCGATCGCCCAGCCCGGAAGAACTCGCGCAAATTCAGTTACCCGCCGAGATTCCTGCCTATGCCTACCCTCAATACCAGCGATTCCTGGATTCCTTAGGCTTTTTACCGAGTGACAGGATTGATCAGACTCTGCTGCAAGATGGTTGGGTTGCAGCTGCGCTAATGTTTGAAGAAAATATCACGGTGTTACGGCAGCAGTTAGGCGATCGGCATCCGGATGTAGCAGAGCAGTTATATTACCTAGCCACTATCTACAATATGCAAGGGCGATCAAGCGAGGCAGAGCCGCTATTGGCAGAGGCACTAGCCATCTATCGGGAGTCTCCTGGGAATCACCCCGTTGAGACTGCATCCATCCTCAGTAGTTTAGGCGGAATTGTTTATGAACAGGGACGAGTTGACCAGGCAGAGGCGCTATATCAGGAAGCACTGGCTGTTTTAAGGGAAGATGCAGGTGATAGGGAGGATCTAATTCCCGCGATTCAACAGCAACTGGCATTCTTGCGCGATGCTCGGGCACAAGCTAATAGTATCGCCGCTCATGAAACTGCCGCTTATGAAACTGCTACGGATGGATCTGTCCAACACCATGCAACGGAGATTGAAGCGCTGTTGGTTCAAGCGATCGCAACAGCACGGCAGGATTCCGAACCGTTTGAGTTAGCGAATCAAATCGATATTCTTGGCAATCTCTATTATCGACAAGGCCGCTACAGCGAGGCTGAATCGCTTTATCTGGAAGCGGCAGAACTCCGCCGTCGGCTTGACTATTCCGATCACCGTCTAGTCTATGGGGGGCAACAACACCCCAGTTTAGCCACCAGTTTCAATAATTTAGCGCTGCTCTACCAAACTCAGGGACGCTACGCCGAGGCGGAAGATTTATATCAACAGGCATTAGCTGTTTATGACGCCTATATCGGCTGGGTATCTACCCAGGGAGACAGCGGCTACACCACGCCTGAACGACAGAATTTCGCCGAGAATCAGCGTACAAGCATGATTCCGATGTATTTCAATTTGGCTGGCTTATATCGGTTGACTAATAATATTCCGGCTGCGATCGCGCATCTGAGAACAGGTTTAGATTTAGAAGAACGTGATCTTGATATCGTTTTAGCCAACGCAGGAGAGAGCAACCGGATTGCTTATATGGCTGGCCTCTCAAACACCCTAAATTACGTTCTTTCCCTTCACCTGGATTCAGCTCCCAACTCATCGGAGGCTGCTCAATTAGCCATAACTACGCTGCTCCGGCGTAAGGGACGGGTCTTGGAGGCTGGGTTAAGAACCCAGGAGGTACTGCGCCATCGAGCCGAGCCAGAAGACCTAGCTTTATTAGATCAGCTAGCTCAACTCAGACAAGAAATTGCCAATCTGACGGCACAACCACTGAACACCTTATCGGCGGCAGAACAACGCACCCGACTAGCTCAATTAACGAGTCAACTCAATCAGCTCGAAACCCGCTTGGCGCGCCGCAGTGCAGCACTGGCTCTCGATTCCCAAACCGTTGAAATCGCTGCTGTTCAAGCGCAGATTCCCGACAGTGCTGTGCTGATTGAATATGCCCGCTATAGTCCCTTTGATCCCACCAATCCAGCCAGCGATCGGTTTGGCAGCGCTAATCCGACAGTTCCAGCCTCTGATCGCTTTGCTGCTCCGCGCTACGTTGCCTACTTGCTTTTCCCCAATGGCCGGATTCAAGCCGTCGATCTAGGGGATGCCGATCAGATCGATGGAGCTGTGCAAGCTTTTATCCAGCAATTACAACTTCCGCATGTGCCGTTTCAATCCACCAGAGAGCTGGAGTCGCTGCTGGTTGACCCAATTACTCCGTATCTACAAGGCGTTGATCACCTGCTGATTTCTCCCGATGGACAGCTCAACCTGCTGCCCTTTGAGGCCCTCCAAACAGAAACGGGAGCAGACTATCTGGTACAGCGCTACCAAATCAGCTACCTCAACTCTGGACGTGACCTGCTGCGGTTTGGAACGGTACAACCCAGCCGCAATCCGGCGGTAATTGTGGCGAATCCGGACTATGAAACGGCTGCACCCACCCTACTTGCCAGTCAGAGCAGTGGCGACCAACAGCGGGCGGCGAGCATCAGCCAGCTTCGGTTTAGTCCCCTACCCGGTACTGCAACTGAACTAGAGGCTATCCGCCCCTTACTGACAAATCCAATTGTGCTGGATCAACAGGCGGCGACTGAAACAGCTTTGAAACAAGTCGAGTCACCTCAAATTTTGCATATCGCCACTCACGGTTTCTTTCTCGCGAATGTTGATCGCACTGGGCTAGCCACGCGAGGGATAGGTGTGGTATTTGACGATACTTCCCTAGCTATGACTGGGACTGGGACGGCTCCAGAGACTGATCTACGGGTAACCGTGGAAAATCCCCTTTTGCGCTCTGGGCTAGCGTTAGCTGGGTTCAATACCCGCAGCTCCAGCACCCGCAGCAGTGATGATGGCATATTAACAGCGCTAGAAGCCTCCCAATTGAACCTGACGGGTACTCAACTGGTGGTGCTTTCTGCCTGTGACACGGGCTTGGGAGATATTGCTAATGGTGAAGGGGTGTACGGCCTGCGGCGGGCATTTGCGATCGCAGGCGCTGAAACTCAACTCCTGAGTCTGTGGCAAGTGAGTGATTTTGGCACCCAAAGTTTAATGGCACGCTATTACGAAAAACTGACCGCAGGGATGGGACGCAGCGAGGCTCTCCGTGCCGCCCAGCTCGATATGCTAGCGGAAGCAGGCAACTACAGCCATCCGTACTACTGGGCAGCCTTTGTCATGGCTGGCGACTGGCGGCCTTTGCAGCGATAGGGTTAGACCAAATCAATGTTCTAACCGATGATTAAAAAGCTCAGTCCGGGGATTCCATTTGTCGCTGAATGCGATCGCTAAGGCTGCTGTGTCGAGACGCGAGTCTGGCTCGACCCGAATTTGCCCATTCCTGTAGCCGCTGGATTTGATCATGAGCGGTACGGGCCAAGGGGATCACCTGACTCGCAGCTTCTAAAATGTCGTCATTACTGAAGTCACGATTTTGGCTAAAGCCAATGTGCATCGCTTCAATAATCGTCTGCTCAATTTCAGCCCCAGAAAAATCGGGAGTTTCGTAGGCTAAGCGATCGCAATCGTACTGGCTGACATTATGAGGTCGTAAGCGACCGAGATGAACATCAAAAATAGCTTTACGTTCCTCTTGACTCGGTAAGCCAACAAAGAAAATCTCATCAAATCGCCCGCGACGCAGCATTTCGGGTGGCAGTGCTTGGATGTTGTTTGCCGTTGCCACCACAAAAACAGGGGAGGTTTTTTCCGCCAGCCAGGTAATGAAAGTGCCAAACACGCGGCTGGTTGTTCCGGAGTCGCCCCGACTGTCAAATCCTGCGAAAGCTTTATCGATTTCGTCAATCCACAGAACGCAGGGCGCTAGAGCCTCAGCCAGTTGAATCATTTGCCGCGTACGAGATTCCGATTCGCCCACCAAACCAGCAAAGAGGCGACCAACATCCAGCCGCAGCAGCGGTAGGTGCCAGTGATGGGCAATCGCTTTGGCGGTGAGGGATTTACCTGTTCCTTGAATACCGACCAGCAGGAGTCCTCTGGGGTGGGGCAGGCCGTACTGCCGTGCGCGCTCAGAAAACGCGCCGCCCCGCTTCAGCAGCCAATCTTTCAAATTTTCTAGGCCACCAATATCAGAAATTTTCTCGCTGGCCGGATAGAAGTCCAAAATCTGAGTCTGACGAATAGTTTGGCGTTTTTCTTCCAAAATTAGATCAATATCTTCCGCTTGAAACTGGCCGTGGGTAGCAACGGAGCGGGCAATTACGCGGCGAATTCGCTCAATCGAAAGCCCTTGGCAGGATCGAATCAGTTCATCTTCGGTGCGGCTGTCTAAATCACTGTTAGTAGCAGTCAGGAGCGATCGCACTTCAGCAGTAATTTCATCCAATGTTGGCAGCGGAAATTCCAGTACCGTAATCACTTCGCTGAGATCATCTGGAATAGAGACCGTCGGCGCAATGATGATGATGTTTTTGGGCTGTGATTTGAGAAGGCGGGCTAAATTACGGAGCTTACGCGCGATCGCAACATCGTCTAGAAACCGATGGAAGTCACGCAGCACAAAAATTGCCGCTGCTGACGATGGTAGCTTTTCAACCAGTTCTAGCGCTTGCAGCGGATTACGCCGCCCAAATCCAGCATCGTTGGGATTGCCCTGATAGCCATCGACAAAGTCCCAGATATAAACGGCGCGATTACCCTGGCGCTGGGCGAGAGCCGAAATTTCAGATTCCACTCGCTCTTCTTCGCGAGTTGGCAAATACAGCACAGAGTAGCGCGCTCTCAGCAGCAGTTCTAGCTCTTGGCTAAAGCTCATGATTCTTGGGGCTAAGATATGAAGCCACTAGTTATTGGACAGTTGCTGTTTCAAAATTTCTAGCGCTGACCAGCGAGCATCAATCATAGATTGAGCATCCACCTCTGAGGTGTCAATGCCGGGACAGTTGCGATCGCACAACTGCCGTGCAGGCAGCGTCAAACAAAGCTGTTGATATAGCCAGTCAGCAGGCTGAAAATACCCTTTCGGCGGTAGCGTTTCAACCAGATCTTCGAGCGGAACTTCAATCTCTAAACCAGGCTGATCGGCTTCGGGTAGCTCATCCTGTAACCAAATCAGCTCCTTCATATTTGCCTTAAGCCGATGGTTATACTGCTGGAGACAGCGATTACAGGTCAGCGTCACAATCGTTTCGACCTGTGCTTCTACCTCTATATAGTTACCGCCATGGCTAATTTTCATGGTTCCCTGGACGGGAGTTAGGCTTTCAAGATCAGATAAATACTCTTGGACTTCTAAAACGCGAGTTTGATCCGGTGCCTGACGCAGTTCGGGAATATAAATTGCACGCATCATCCTAACTATCCTCCTGCTAATGGAGCCTCAGGCTCTAACCTTACCTGGGGTGACACAATCAACCCTTACTCCCAGGCACGCTGCTGACGTTAGAGGTTGTCTGCTCCTCATTATCCCCTAAACACCACTATCACTTTAAGCTAGCAGCTTTAGGGCTCAGCCATTGTATTCACTGCTCCTCATCCGACTCGGATGAAGCTAAACGCACAACTAGCAGGCGATGAGGCTCTTTGCCACGACTATAGGTTTCTAAACCCTCATACTCTTTCAAGAGGGTATGAATCTGTCGTCGTTCCGCCGCCGATAGAGAAGACAGCTCCACCTCCTGCTGAGTTTCGCGAGCTTCTTGAGCCGCCCGTTCCGCCATTTGAATCAGTTCGGCCTGCCGCCGCACGCGATATCCCGCTAGCTCAACGGTGTAGGGTTGCTGTTCACCCTTATCACGACCAATATTAAGTACCGTATTCACCAAATACTGCACGGCATCCAGTACTTCACCATTTGAACCAGTCAACCCCTCGATCTGCTCTGGGGTCATCTGAGACTCATTAATCGTGAGCCAACAGCTAGTTTCTTCGCCTGCATGCTCATCATCATGAGCCTGAACCTGAGCAGACAAATTAGCGAGATTTAGGAATGATTCCATCCATTCAATGCCGCGCTGTTGGCTCTCATTCATGGGTTTAGTATCCTACGCCTTTTCTTTCTTTTTCTTCTTGCTTTGGCTCTTGCCTTGTCCAGGCTCAAACGGCAGTGCTTCTCGGCCTGAGTCTCCATTACTATCGGCTTTTCCGCTACCACCCGATGCACCAGCGCCAGCCTCTGCCAATTTCTGTAAATTCTCCGGCAGTGGTTCTCTAGAGAGAATGAACGTCTGAACCGTCTGGAAGATGTTGGCAATCACCATGTACATCAGCACACCAGCGGGCAGAGGGAAAAAGAAGAACATGCCTGAAAACAATACGGGGGTCAGCTTGTTAACTGTTGCCTGCTGTGGATTGTCGCTGGCTCCCTGACCAGACAGCAGTTGGTTAATGTATAAGCTGATGCCAAAGAAGAGAATCATGCCCGCAATATCCCAGTGGATGTCTCCGTTTTCACCGACGGCACCGACCCGACCCAGAGCTTCAATAAACAAGAAGCCCTTATTGGATGCTAAGCCTGGGATTTTAGCTTGAATGGTGACATCACCTGGCTGTACTGCCTGGATGTTGCCATTCTCATCAATTTGAACCCGCTCTTGTCCTTTCGTTACCTCTAGGTGGGGGGTTAGATCAGCCGTTTGCCCATACTCGCCAACAAGGGTACTCAGGGGTTTCCCATCTGGCGTTTGAAACTCTACGTTGGTTTTTTCGCCAACTGCCAATTTGTTGCCACCTGGCAGAATCGCCGCCACTTTCTCGTGGATGCCGTCTGTGACATAGATGTTTTGCGGCTTTGTTGAGAAGGTTTGGGGCTGGATCTGCTCAATTTGCGTCTGAGGCAAGACTTGCAGATTAAAGGTATAAGCAACATCTGAGAACGGTGATCCTCGGAGTGTTGCAAACAGCGCAAATAGAATCGGCATTTGTAGCAAGACAGGGAAACAGCCCGCCAAGGGGTTACCAAACTCCTTGTAGACTTTGCTCATTTCCTCTTGCTGCTTGGTCGGATCGTCCTTGTAGCGAGCTTGGATTTCCTTCACTCGCTTCTGCATCATGGGCTGCGTCACTTTCATGCGGCGCATGTTTCGGATAGATCCGGCACTGAGCGGATACAGCGCGAAGCGAATCACTAGTGTTAATGCGACAATAGCGAGGCCATAGCTCGGCACAATCCCGTAGAAAAAATCCAGGATTGGCAGCATGACATTGTTGGAAAGAAATCCGATACCGAAATCCATGCGTCTCGTTGTTTAATCTGCTGTATAAATCGACGGCGAAATCGCCTGAACTCTAATCTATCCGAATCCGGATCAGATTGCGAATTGTGAATAGGGTCGGAAAACCACCCCTAGTACTTTCTAGTACGTTTATCAGTAATTCAATGAAAGCCCTACAGCCTTACATCTAGGACTATCTTACGTCTGATATTGAGTTCGCGTGTAAGAACCTGATCATTTTTGCGGTAGGCTGGCGTGCCAGCTTTCCAAGAAATATTTTCAGGCTGTTGGGCCGCACATTCAAATCAATGTCTGTTATCTGCGTTTGCTATACGGTTATGTTAGCTGCGGATGTTAACTGCCAATTGCTCCACTGACGGTTTTTGCGCTAGGGGAAAGCTTCTCGTTGATGTAGTCATAAACATCGCGGAAATTGGGGACAGCTTTCATTTCTAGGCGGCTACCGTCTTTTAGTGTCAAAACCATATCGCCCCAAAGTCCGAGACCACGGGGAACGGTGACAACTTTGGAGATCTCTTGGTAAATCACATCGGTGCGATCGCGACCTAACCAACCTCCGTTGATAGAAATGCGCCGATTTGTAATTCGATAGCGCAGCCATAGAGCGCGAACAATGGCTCCAATGGTTAAGGGAATGCAAATGATGGTGAAGGCCAGGAGAAGGTTGATGATCAGATCACCGATGTGTGGCCTCCCCTCGAAATACACCTCTTCTTTAATTGCCATTCAATACCTCCGCATCGGCCAATAACTGCTCTAATTCTTGCAGAAATTGTTCATATTCGCATTGAACCGCTTGAGGGCGAACACCAACGACCAATAACCAACCGGGCTTGAGTCGCGATCGCAACACCATAAAAGCTGCTTGTAAACGCCGCCGGATTCGGTTACGTACAACGGCTCGCTTATCTACTTTCTGGCTGACAACAATGCCAACGCGAGTAGGTAGCAGTTGGGTTTCAGTAGCAGTATTTTGTGAATGATTGGGCTTAGTTTGCAGTGTTTGTAATGGGGATGCTGCGATCGGCAATGTTCTCAAAATCAGGTGTGGGGAACCCAGACGAGTTCCTTGTCTATAAACCGCTGAAAAATCTCGTCGATGCGTCAACCGATGCTCTCGCGGCAGTCCCACCTAAATCTCTCCTCAAGATGCTCATCTAGCTTGCTCAGGTCTAAACCAACAAGAGATCGCAGAACTATAGTCTCTGCGATCTCTTGTGAAGAAATAACTCAGTTAGGGACTGGCTCTCGATAAACTTCACAAAGCGAACGCGAAGGAAACCAACAACCTAACCGCTTGATCAAGCTTTATAAGTAGCGAACCAAATCTGCTGAACAGAGTTAGACGCTCAACCGATGGCGTCCCTTACGGCGGCGAGCCTTAATTACACGCTGCCCGGTTTTGGTTCGCATTCGTGCGCGAAATCCAGATGTTCTTTTCCGCTTGCGGACGGTGCCTCCCAGCGTACGCTTAGTCATCTTTATCCTCCTGCTTGCTTTGTGACTATTATGAAGACGCAGTCTATTATGTTAGCACTAAATGGCTGGCACCAAAACCTAGTTCTGAATTCAGTAATTCAAGAACCTTAATCGTGCCGATTTACACGACTCTTCCGTTGCGGGTCACTCTTGAGCCAGTGCGTTTTCTGGATGCAATCGATGTCTCGTTTAGTCTACGGTAACAACCCATGTCCCGATCTTGCGGCTAATGCTAACGTCTCCTGGGGCATAAATATAGCCTTCGAAGAAGTGCATGCCTCGGCGACGAGGTAGATAGAGATCAGACATTACCACCTCGATGCTAGTTTGAGCCGGAATTGGTTCTACTAGATAAATTCTAATTTCTCGCCGATCTTCATCCCAAACGATTTCGTCGATTGACTGGTTGTCACCATCGACTCGAACGTCAATTTTGTCGGTTTTGAAATTTCCGCTGTAGGTTTCTGGGTATGTAATCAGGATCTCGCTGACACCCAGTTCTAATTTATCGCCCGGTAACCGTAACCGTAGACGATCTCGTGTTGCACGGGTGCCACCGAAATCAAAGCGATAGCTTAGTTCCTCTTCGGGGCCGCCGAAAATGGTCAGTCCAGGAAGTCCGCCACTTTGGGCATGGGCAACAAGTGGCAAGGTGCTGGTCAAGCAGGTTGCGATCGCAAGCCCTGCAATAAGCCCTGTTTTTGATAAATGGCGAATATTCATAAATTGAATTCAGCTCCTCACAAACTAGCTAAGCATGAATCGGCGTGAATCTACACTCATTGAGATTAACGGGTATAGCCCGCAAACACGACATAGCGCCACAGCAAGATCAACCAGAAGCAAGACGAACGCAGGAATCGCAACACTTCTTTCACCGCACTTGGCAACTATTACAGAACATTGCTCAATCTTAATGAATGTAGCAGTTATGTTGTCGAATTGCCGACAGACTCGGCAGAATCAAACTACAGAGACAGCTCAATGCTGCTCTGTCAAACAGCACGCAGGACTAAAATTTTGACTGAACGTCAAGAGTATTGACTAGAGACTCAGACAAATTGTTCCTCACAGGAAGCGCTAGAACGAAAGCCACGATCTGCTTCACATCACCACACTATAGGTACGCTGCACTGCACGCCACATAGGCAATACTCACTTCTGTGGTTCTCTTGGCCCCATACAAACGATCAAATGGCTAGATTCAGTCAGTTTAATTTTTCAGCCAGTGATTTTGGATCAACCCTTTTTTAGTCAGCGAGGTTGAAACTTAGATTGATTAGTCGTGCATCAGCAATCTAAATAAGAGAAGCATTGATTAACTCAACGGCCAATCCGAATTGATGGATTTGACCTCAAGCACAATTCATCTTGAGTTATTAGGATTAGCACTTAAATCAGCAGGCTTTATGAATAATAAAAAGAATGAACAAGCCTTGATCAAGCCCTATCTTAATGTCCAACAGTTATTAAACTATCCTTTGAAAATGAAAAGAGCTGAGAACAAGCTGCATTCGCTATATTTCTATTTCTAGATAACTTTCAAAAATCTTTGATTTAAAAATTCTATATTATTGCACTCTGACACTAGAGCTATTCGTTTATCTCTGCATGTCTGTCTTACTGAGCATCAGAGAAACATGACATTGTAAATGAAATTGATCGATTATCATTTTCTGTTGAAAATCGTGTTGGAATACACCTGAAGCACTCAGCATGAAAAACTTCAATCAGCTTCTTGCGATCGCGTGAGGTTTGATCGGGATGAGATTGCATTATAAGCTTAGGAGTCCATAAAGTCCGAGAATAAAAATGAGGAACAAGTGGAGCATTGTTCTGAATGCTGGGGAACTCTTAAAGTGTTGAATTTATTTTTATAAATTAAGCGAGGAAACGGAGATGACTTTTGCCAGCCGATTCTATATCAATCTATCCAATGAGTATGAACCAATAAAAGTCAATCTATAAAACAAGCTAAAGAACAGGCCACTGCCTTTAAGAGTTTCTTAGAATTGAGAGTAAGTGCTATTTAATCAACTGGTCGCTGCTTTGAAAATTTATAGTTTCGAATTTGTGCTTTCAAGGCTGCGATTTGAAGAACGAAAAATAATCGTTTAGCGCTTTATCGTTTAGCGCTTTATTGAGGTTGTTGAGACGAAAGCAATTTGACGCAGATATTGCAGCAGCATGGTTGTAATTAATAATTTTTGCCGATTGCACACCATTGGTCCTGCTTTGGCCTGAAATCTTGAGGTCTAGCATCGTTTATTGAGGAATATCTATATCTATGAGACTTGCAGTTGCAAAAGAGATCGAAGTTAGTGAACGTCGAGTTGCTTTAATTCCAGATGTCGTATCACGGCTGGTTAAGCAGGGATTTGACGTGTGGATTGAAGCTGGGGCAGGGGATCGCGCTTATTTTCCTGATGCTGACTATGAAGCAGTGGGTGCCCAAATTGTTGCAGATCGAGAAAAGCTCTGGAGAGAAGCCGATATTCTACTCAAGGTGCGACCTCCCCAACTCGATCAAGATGGTCGTTCAGAAGTGGATTTACTCCGGGATGGGTCGGTGCTAGTTGGCTTTATGGATCCCTTGGGACAGCCTGAAATTGCGCGTCGCTTAGCAAATCGCCGTGTGACAGCATTCAGCATGGAAATGATCCCTCGGACGACGCGGGCACAAAGTATGGATGCGCTGTCATCTCAGGCTAGTATTGCTGGTTATAAAGCCGCTTTGATGGCAGCAACTGCACTACCTAAGTATTTCCCAATGTTGACCACGGCAGCGGGAACGATCCGTCCGGCTAAGGTCTTTGTTATGGGGGCTGGGGTGGCTGGTTTGCAAGCGATCGCAACTGCTCGTCGATTGGGAGCCGTGGTGGAAGCCTTTGATATTCGGCCAGCGGTAAAAGAAGAAGTACAAAGTTTGGGCGCTCGATTTGTTGAAGTGACGCTGGATGAAGAAACAGCGGCGGCAGGCGGTTATGCCAAGGAGCTATCGGAGCAATCCAAACAGCGATCGCGTGAGCTGGTGGCTGAACATGTTAGCCAAGCTGATGTTGTTATCACAACCGCTCAAGTGCCGGGTAAAAAAGCCCCCATTCTAGTTACGGACGAAATGGTCGCCAGCATGGCTCCGGGTTCCGTGATTGTGGACTTAGCGGCAGATCAGGGTGGCAACGTAGTCGGCTCAGAATCTGGGCGCGATGTGGTGCGGCATGGAGTCACGATTATTGGCCCAACGAATTTGCCCTCTTCAATGCCCGTACATGCGAGCCAGCTCTACGCCAAAAATTTGCAAACGCTGGTGCAGCTGATCGTTAAAGATGGCGAGCTGAATCTCGATTTTGGCGACGACATTATCAGTGGAGCCTGCATTACCCACAACGGCGAAATTCTAAATCAGCGGGTGCAGGATGCACTGGAAGTGGCCCTAATGTAACGACTCAGGCTCTGACGAATTTTGCACAGGGCGCGTAGCCGTGCGCCTCTAGAAGGCTCGGTTGATTTTGAACTTAAACGTTAGGGCTGACACCTTAAGGACATCAACAGGACGTAACAAAAGGATTATGACCGGATTATTGATCGCTAGCTTATTTGTGTTTGTGCTGGCCTCGTTTGTGGGATTTGAGGTAATCAATAAAGTTCCGCCAACGCTTCATACACCGCTGATGTCGGGCGCAAACGCCATTTCAGGCATCGCTGTCGTGGGTGCTTTGCTGATTGCAGGGCCACGAGAATGGAATATCACTGTCATTTTGGGTTTGATTGCCGTTGTCCTGGCGACGGTGAACGTGGTCGGTGGTTTCTTGGTGACTGACCGGATGCTGCAAATGTTCAAGAAATAGGGAGGTGAAGGCATGAATTCAATGTTAAGTACTGGAATCGAACTCACATATTTGCTGGCTGCCTCTTTATTTATTGTTGGGCTCAAGCGGCTAGGATCGCCTGCTACGGCGCGGCAGGGCAATATTCTCGCTTCAGTTGGCATGTTGGCGGCTGTAGTCGCCACGCTGTTGAACCAAAATGTTCTGAACTACGAAATGATCCTGGTGGGGATCATCCTTGGTTCGCTGATTGGTGCGATCGCAGCTCGGAAAGTTGAAATGACCGATATGCCCCAGATGGTCGGCTTGCTCAACGGCTTGGGTGGTGCAGCATCGGCTCTCGTCGCCGTGGGTGAATTTTATCGGCTGCTGGGCGAACCGGGGCGCGTACCCTTCGATGCCACACTAATTGCCGTGATTGGCGTATTTATCGGTGGCGTCACCCTGACCGGAAGCTTAATTGCCTTTGCAAAATTACAGGGGATCATGTCCGGTAGCCCCATCCTGTTTCCGGGGCAGCGGGTCGTCAGCATTGTGCTAGCAGCTCTGTTTGTTGCAGGCAGCGGCTATCTGCTGTGGAATCCGGCCAACTCTGCTCTGTTTTTGGGATTAGTAGCTGTTTCTGCCGTACTGGGTGTTTTGTTTGTCATTCCCATTGGCGGAGCTGACATGCCCGTCGTGATTTCGCTGTTGAACTCCTATTCCGGTTTGGCTGCGAGTGCAGCTGGTTTTATCTTGGGTAACAACATGCTGATCATTGCGGGTGCGTTGGTTGGCGCATCAGGTATTATCCTGACCCAGATTATGTGTAAGGCGATGAACCGATCGATTACCAATGTCCTATTTAGTGCCTTTGGTACCGATGGTGCAGCAGGCAGCACAGCGAGCGGCGGCGGTACTGCAACCGACAAAGTGGTACGCTCCATCGAAGCAGAAGAAGGCGCAATGATGCTAGGTTATGCTCGCAGCGTGGTGATCGTACCCGGTTACGGGATGGCCGTTGCTCAAGCGCAGCATTCTGTGCGGGAACTGGCTGATCAGCTAGAGCGGCTAGGTGTCGGCGTGAAATATGCGATTCACCCGGTTGCAGGCCGGATGCCAGGTCACATGAACGTACTGCTGGCAGAAGCCAATGTACCCTACACGCAGCTCGCCGATATGGATGACATTAATCCTGAGTTCGACCGAACAGATGTTGTCCTGGTCATTGGGGCCAATGACGTGGTGAATCCTGCTGCACGAGACAGCCAAAGCAGTCCTATCTACGGTATGCCAATTCTGGAAGTCGATAAGGCGAAGAACACGATTGTGATTAAGCGCAGCCTGAATACCGGATTTGCAGGCATCGATAACGAACTCTTCTACAAGAACAAAACTATGATGATGTTTGGCAGCGCGAAGGACGTCGTGTCAGAGCTAGTGGCTGAAGTGAAGCAACTGTAGCGTCAGTAAACCTTTACTCTTTTTTCCGCTGTGATGTTAATCGGTTAGGAGCAGGGGAGACAGGGGCGAGGGAGCTTGATTAGAACTAGAAAATTGGTCTGAACGGTCTGAACCTATTCATGGTAATCAGAAACGGTAATGTTGCCGCCGCAATGCGGCGGCAACATTACCGTTTTGGTTTTTGTGGCAAGATTGCAGTCGCGATATGCAATGCTCTGATTGACCTAGTAACATACACTGACCGCTGGACTAGGCTAGAATCCGTTTCGGATATAGCCTTACCATTCAGCTCGTTCGTATGCCTTACACCTATGAATTTCCGCGCCCTGCTCTCGCCGTTGACTGTGTAATCTTCGGCTTTGACGACCGCTATCAGCTCCAAATTATGCTGATTCAGCGCAATCTAGAACCGTTCAAAGGACAGTGGGCACTACCGGGAGGCTTCGTGCATATTGACGAATCGCTAGAGGATGCCGCTCGCCGTGAGTTGGCTGAAGAAACTGGATTACACAATATTTTTCTAGAACAGCTTTATACCTTTAGCCAGCCCGATCGCCACCCTGGCGATCGCGTTGTTTCAGTGGCGTACTATGCGCTGGTTAATTTGGTCGAACATGCAGTTCAAGCCGCAACCGATGCCAGTGCGGCAGAGTGGTTTCCGGTACAGGAATTGCCGCCGCTGGCATTTGATCACGAAGCTATTTTGCACGCTGCGTTGCAGCGGCTCAAGGGCAAAGTCCGTTATGAACCGATTGGGTTTGAACTTTTGCCTGATAAGTTTACACTGACGGAACTACAGCGGCTCTATGAAACGGTTCTAGAAGCACCACTGGACAAACGTAACTTTCGCAAAAAAATCCTCAAGATGGATTTGCTACTTGAACTAGATGAAAAGCAGCAGGGGGTGGCCCATCGCGCTGCCAAGCTTTACCAGTTTGACGAGGCCAAGTATAAACAGCTTAAGCAAAAAGGGTTTAACTTTGAGCTATAGATCAGCCTATTGGCTGCTCATGATTAGCTATTGGTGAAACGCTTGTGAAGTGAGTATTGCTATTCTGCGGCAGGCTGTAGACATCTTGGGACTGCTGAATCTAGTACTCTTGCTGCGAGTAGGCTGCTGGATAGGGGTAGCCACTAGATGCATTGGGTACAAAGGGTGGTACACCCGATGAGGTGGGTCTGGGTTGAGAAGAAGCTTGATGAGTGGTTGATGTAGCAGACTGGGCTGCGGTATCTGCGCTGCCAGGACGATTGATATGGACAAAGCTGGGCGTGAAGAGAAAGATGGTTTCACCGAGGCGTTCTTGGTCACCATCAATGGCAAAGGTGCCGCCAGCAACATAATCAACGGCGCGCTGGGCCTGATCTGGATCCATCCGATCGAGATTTAAAATAACGGCTTTGCGCTCTCGCAAAGCTGCGATCGCGCGTGGCATATCTTCAAACGACTCGGGTTCTAGCACCATAAACTCAACCTGCTTTAATCCCAAACCGGGCATCGCCACGATATTGTTATTGGCGGGATTGCCAGCAGGCATTGAATGAGTAGTAGGCGGCAGGGAAGCACTCGGGGCAGCTTGCGGCGGAGTCGAATAGGCTGATGCGGTCGGTGCATCATAGCCATTGTCATAATCGGCATCCTGGTTGGCGTCGTAGATATAGTCGTATTGACTTGTTTCGCTCCAGCCCAAGGAATCTTGTATGCGCTGAAATAAACCCATAGCCATGCCACCTTTAGTTCGCATGTTCTGTTTTTTTATACCATTTTTAGATTTCCCCTGCCAGAGTATAGATGCGGATTTGGGAGGGTCAATCTTAATTTGAGCCGTCTGTCAACTTCATTGTAATCAGTTTGAGGGTTGATGTGTCGCGCCCAGTGTGGCACATCAACCGTTAGATCTATGGGCGTAACGCTAAGGATAGAAGCTCATTTGGGGCAACCCTAGGGTTTCGTCCCAGCCCATCATGATGTTGAGACACTGTACGGCCTGTCCGGCTTGTCCCTTCATGAGATTATCAATTGCCGACATGACGATGACGCGGTCGGTGCGGGGATCGACCTCAATCCCGATGTAGCAATTATTGGTGCCGTAGGCCCATTTCGTTTGGGGATAAACGCCATTGGGCAGCATCTTGACCCAGGGGCAGTTGCGGTAGAAGGCGCTATAGATTGTCAATAAATCGTCGCGCACCAGCCCTGGATCGCGCAGCGTGGCATAAACCGTAGCTAGGATACCGCGCACCATCGGGATTAGGTGGGGTGTAAACTGCACCAACACCTCATGTCCGGCTAAGCGGCTACAGATTTGCTCGATTTCGGGCGTGTGGCGGTGACGAGCCACGCCATAAGCGGCTAGAGAATTATCTGCTTCGGCCAGCAGCAAGTGCGTTTTGGCCTGCCGCCCGCCACCGGATGTACCGGATTTGGCATCGACAATCGCGGTTTCGGTCAGGATCAGCCCCTGCTTCATTAACGGCGATAGAGCTAATAGGCTGGCAGTCGGATAGCAGCCCGGACAGCCAATGAGTTGTGCTTCAGCAATGCGATCGCGATACAGCTCTGGCAGACCATACACTGCTGTTTCCGCAGCGGCTTTATCCTGTCGTTCTTTGCCGTACCACATTTCATAGGTGCCCAAATCCGAGAAGCGATAGTCGGCTGACAGGTCAAGCACCTTGCACCCTTTTTCCAGCAGGGGCGGAGCCATCTCACAGGCTAAACCGTTGGGTAGGGATAGGAAAACGACATCGCAGCGACGGGCGATTTCATCTAGATCAATCGCTTCTACTTTGAGGTCAAACTGGCGCGTCAAGTGCGGATAAATATCGGAAAATGCCTGTCCCGCGCTGCTGTCACCACCGAGATACACAATCTCTGTTTTAGGATGTTCACTGAGCAGCCTAACCAGTTGAATGCCGCCGTAACCTGACGCACCAATAATTCCAATGGATAGCCCAGAATCGCCCATAATCGATTGCCTACACAAATGTAATGTCAACAGTAGTATTGGTTATTTGGGTCTGTCAAAAATCTGGCATAGTCTGGTCAAGACCGATTGACGCTGCCACATAACTTCGCAGAGTCATAATACGTGGAGCAGCAAAATCGAATCTCCCCCCGCAGTCGGGCATTGAGGTTGAGCGAGTGAGCAAATCTTGACAGTTGGACTTGACAGCCGTTCCTAACAGTCGTGCTTGGATTGTAGTACCAAACATTCAAATTGAGGCGATGATCCCCAGCGATGTTGTGGGCGATACGTGACGCGATGGGCAGACAGACTTTGCATTACATCTCGAAATATACCCGATGGTGCATTTGTGTTTTTTGTTAAGTTAAGTTACATTGGGTCTAATAAGAAATGTATTGAGGATTTCACATGCCATATACAAGTGAAGAGGGTGGTCGCCTAAATAACTTCGCGGTCGAACCGAAAATGTATCAGGCAGAACCCCCTTCTAAAGGGCAGATGGTTAACTATGTCATTTTAGGAATTGGTGCGATCGCACTGGTTGGCGGCCTGTTTTTTGTAGCTGCTTCTGTGTCATAGCCAGTACTCATCGGTTGTTTCGACCGTTTGAATCTCTTTTAAAGATCAACAGATCAACAAAAACGATCAATTTAGATCAACGCCAATCAATTTGATGCACCTGCTGTTTCTAGACGAAGTGGCAGGTGTTTTAGCGTTATATCTGCGATCGCTCTTATTCGTGTCGTTTGCTGTTGTTAGTGATAAAGTCCTTGATCAATGCCTATCTTGACCTCCACCAACTTTGAGGGACTGGTCAACCGCCGATTCTTACAGAACCTGTTTCCTCAGCCCGCTACGCCAGTGTTCTCAGTGAACCAACTGACGCCTGATTTTGAACTTTTTTGCATTCAACAGCAGCAGTTCATTCGGCTGTCTCAGCAAATTCAGGCTAGACGCCCAATTCTTTTAGCATTTACCCGCATCTTTACCGAAAATCAGTACTGCCCGCTCTGTTTTCCCCATATCAAGGCGCTTAACCAGAGCTATCAACAGTTTCAGCAACTGGGCATAGATGTGTTGATGATTACGAGTACAGACTATGCTCAAAGCGAAATTGTCGTGCGAGATTTGTCGCTAGAAATTCCGCTGCTCAGCGATCCAACCTGTGACGTATTTCGCCGCTACGGATTAGGGCAAGCGCTCGGTGCGCCACTACCCGCTCAGTTTTTGCTGGATAAAGCTGGACGTTTGCAGTATGCCCACCTGTTCTCGTTCTTATCTCACAATGCACCCGTAGACGCGCTGCTATCGGTGGTGCAAACCTGTTGTGTGTAGGTGCCGTAGTTTAGACAAATAGGGGCGGATGGCCATCCGCCCCTACCTTTAGTTTTTTAACTGTTTTTCAACGGAGAGAGAGGGATTCGAACCCTCGATGGAGTTTAACCCCCATAACTCCTTAGCAGGGAGCCGCTTTCAACCACTCAGCCATCTCTCCAAGCGGAACTGGATAACTATGATAGCAGATGACGCTGCCAAAACTAAATGCGATCGCACAGATTTTTGCCAATACCAACGCTTTAAATTGCTTAACCGCTAGTCAGTTCAGGATCAGAGGCAATTTAGAACCACTGACATCGTGCTGATATTTAGCTGATATTTATTTGTCAAAGCTTGACCTGTATGACCCATCAAACTTAGATGAATAAATACAGATTTTATCTAGATTTGCAATCAAAGTTAACGTATGCCCACAGGGCCGCTCTATACAATATAAATGCACTTTTAGACTGATGAAGTTCCTTAACGCTACGACTTAGAACAAAAGCATGACAACACTGTTCAACTTGACTCGTCAATCCTGACTGTCTTGACGGTATTGTTGCCCATCGGTCATTCTGGCTAACCCACTCATTCGTGCGTACTGACAGCGCCCAGATGCAGCACTCACAGCACCTTCGGTTGCAGATTATGCTCTGCATTCTAAATCTCAATTTTTATCCTCATTTTTGTTTTCGTAGTTTTTTATTCATACCGACTACCGACTGCTGCATGTGTTTTCTTCCGCTGGTTGGCCAGTTGGCTTAGCAGAGTTGCTGTGAATTCAATCCTGGAAAGCATTTACAAAACCATCATGTTATCCCCAAATTCAAACCATATCGCCCTGATTTCTGTTCATGGCGACCCTGCCGTTGAGATTGGACAAGAAGAAGCGGGTGGCCAAAATGTCTATGTCCGCTGTGTTGGAGAGGCATTGGCGCGTCAAGGCTGGCAAGTTGATCTATTGACTCGCCGCACCAGTTCTGAACAGGAACGTGTCGTTCAGCATTCTGAGAACTGTCGCACTATCCGCCTGACGGCGGGCAGTGCAGACTTTATTCCCCGTGATGAAATTTTTAATTGCTTGCCGACTTTCGTTGAGCAGTTTTTAGACATCCAGCGAGAGTTTGGGATTCACTATCCCCTCGTTCATACCAATTACTGGCTATCGGGCTGGGTTGGCCTAGAGTTGCAACAGCGTCAAGCCGTTCAGATGGTGCATACTTATCACTCTTTGGGAGCTGTGAAGTACCAAAATACGTCGATGGTGCCGCTGATTGCCAAAACTCGATTGGCCGTTGAGAAAGCCTGTTTGGAGCAGGCTAATCGCGTGATAGCAACCAGTCCTCAAGAAAAGCAGCATCTGCGATCGCAGGTTTCCCAGCAAGGCCAAATCGAGGTGATTCCCTGCGCCACGGATGTTGAGCGCTTTGGTTCCATCAGCCGCATTGAAGCCCGCCAGCATTTGGGCATTGATTTAGATACAAAAATGGTTGTTTACGTGGGCCGCTTTGACCCGCGCAAGGGAATTGAAACTCTGGTGCGAGCGGTGGATCAGCTCCAGTCAGCGAAGTGCGATCGCGACCTCCGTCTGGTGATTGGGGGCGGCAGTCGTCCCGGTCGCAGCGATGGCCAAGAACGCGATCGCATCGCAGGCATTGTGAACCGTCTGGGCATGGAATCGTTTACCGAATTTCCAGGCCGAATCAGCGATGACGACTTGCCAATTTACTACGCTGCTGCCGATGTAGTGGTGGTGCCGAGTCACTATGAACCCTTTGGACTGGTGGCAATCGAAGCGATGGCAAGCGGCACACCCGTGGTCGCTAGCGATGTGGGTGGTCTTCAGTTCACCGTTCTGTCAGAACAAACGGGGTTACGAGTTCCGGCCAAAGATGTAGCGGGCTTTGCACAGGCCATTCAGCGCATTTTAGACAATCCCGACTGGCAAAACCAGCTTGGCCAAACTGCGCGCCAGCACGTTGAACAACGGTTCAGTTGGGACGGCGTTGCTACAGAGCTGAGTAACCTGTATCGCGAACTACTGCAAGAGAGCGATCAGAATTTGTCATTCACATCAGCAACGGCATAGGAAGCCACTTATCCATCTTTGGAGTTGACTCCGTTTATAGATCTTTGGAGAGTGAGGCGAGAGGAGTTTTGAGTTTTGAGTTTTGAGTTTTGAATGATTGGCTTAACTCAAAACTCATACTTTGATTCCTTGACCCCCCCTATTCGGTGCGTTTCGCTTCGCTGCAACACACCCGACGACTCCCTTTACAGCCCTCTACAGCCTCAAATCCCTCTACAGCCCTTTGCCTGCTCTTCATTCACTGCACAAACTGATGTTAATTATGTATTTCCCGATACAAAATAATGCCAATCGCAATAAATTAGGGAACATTGACATATAAGGTCAGAAATAGAGAAGCAGACACTACACGATTGATCATCTAGGGATTCTCTAAGTTTGGCCCCGCAGCGCTACAGCGGAGATAGGTCTATGTTTAATCCCTCGGAGGCTCTTGCCGCTCTCAGCTTAAAGAATATCGGTCAGGTTTATTACAATCTCTCGGTGCCGCAACTGGTCGAACATGCGATCGCACATCACGAAGCCCAGTTTGCCGCCAATGGTGCGTTATGTGTGGAAACGGGACGCTATACCGGACGATCACCTTGCGATCGCTTTATTGTCGATCAGCCCAGCATTCACGATCAGGTGGACTGGAACGCGGTCAACGTGCCGATTGCCCAAGCCCAGTTTGATCAGCTTTATCAGCAGGTTTGTGCCTATGTGCAGGGACGAGATGTGTATGTATTTGATGGCTTTGCTGGAGCCGATCCAGAGTATCGGGTTGGAATACGGGTGATTAATGGGTTGGCCACCCATAATCTGTTTGCCCATCAGATGTTCATTCGACCGACGCCAGAGGATCTGAAGCAGCACCAGCCGGAAATTACCGTGATTTCAATGCCGGGACTGCATGGTGATCCGGAACTAACGGCGGGAATCCGCAGTGAAGCGTTTATCGTGATGAATATTGAGCAGCGCTTGGTGATTATTGGCGGCTCCAAGTATGCTGGCGAGATGAAAAAGTCCGTCTTTTCAATGATGAACTTCTTCCTGACGGAGCGGGGTGTATTGCCGATGCACAGTTCTGCCAATGTCGATGATGCGGGCAATACGGCGCTATTCTTTGGCCTATCGGGAACGGGCAAGACCACGCTGTCTGCTGATCCGCATCGACGACTGATTGGCGATGACGAGCACGGCTGGTCGCCCAACGGCATTTTCAATTTTGAAGGCGGCTGCTACGCCAAAACCATTCGCCTGTCGCCGGAGACCGAGCCGCAAATTTGGGACGCGATTCGCTTTGGGGCGCTGATGGAAAACGTGGTGCTAGATGCTCGCACGCGTGAGCCGGACTACAACGACGGCAGTTTAACCGAGAATACCCGTGCAGCCTATCCATTGCATTACATTCCCAATGCGGTGATTCCTAGCATCGGTCGCCATCCCAAGGTGATTATTTTCCTAACCGCAGATGCATTCGGCGTGCTGCCACCGATTGCCAAACTGACCAAACGGCAGGCCATGTACCATTTCATCTCCGGCTACACCAGTAAACTGGCCGGAACGGAGCGGGGGATCACCGAGCCGCAAGCGGTCTTTTCGGCCTGCTTCGGTAAACCCTTTATGCCGCGATCTCCGGCTGTGTATGCGCGAATGCTGGGCGATCGGATTTCGGAACACGACGCGACGGTGTACCTGATCAACACAGGCTGGTCAGGTGGGGCTTACGGTGTGGGGCACCGCATTCCGCTGACCTATACGCGGGCAATGGTGACGGCAGCACTGACGGGCGCACTGGAGCACGTTCCCTGTCATGCTCATCCCATCTTTAAAGTGCTGATTCCGGAACAGGTGCCAGGAGTGCCGACACGATTGCTGAATCCGCATCAAACCTGGATCAGCGCCGCAGCCTATGAGCAGCAGGCGCAGACGCTCGCAGAGCGATTTATCGAAAACTTCCAGCAGTTTGAGGCCGATGCCCCGGAGTTGCTGGCGGCGCAACCCGATCCAATGGCGCTGGCGATGCTGGAACCTGCGATCGCAGTCCCGCTGGCATGAGCACAATTGCTTATCGTTTTGTTGCAATCCTAGACTCTCTAGTCGAGTAGAGGTTCTAGCATAAAGGTAGAAAGACTTAGCTCTACTCTCTACGAAGGAGGGCTGCATCATGTCTATCAAGTTTTTCCAAGTTGCATTTGTGGCTTTGGCTGGTGCAAGTTTCGCTACGCTTGCGTTTGCCATGACACCGCTACGGGCAGAACCGCAGTGGGATTGGATGCCAATGGGCAGACAGATGAACTCGGCGCAATGGCAGGAACACCAGCATCGTGGCGATCCAGGCTTAGGTGGCATGCCTTGCGGAAATAGCGCTGCGTTTGACCCAGCTACACTGGAAACCCTGGAGGGCACGGCTCTTGAGGTCAACCAGTACAGCGGCCATCATGGTGTTTTTGTTCTGATGCAAACCAGTCAAGGAACGGTTGAGGTTCACTTGGGGCCAGATTGGTATCTGGAAGATCAGGAAATTGAAGTCACTCCTGGCAGTTCGCTAGCGGTGACGGGTTTTCGCACTCAGTTCAACAATCAATCGAGGGTGATGGCTTCGGAAATCAAGTATGGCGATCAGGTTGTGCAACTGCGTGATGCCGAGGGCTATCCGGCTTGGATGGAGCAAGGCATTCGCAATCACTCAATGAACTGGTAGTGTTGGACGTGCGATCGCTTGCAAACCAGCCACCCCATCACTCATCCACCTATCTACCCCATCACTCCACTACGCCTCACTCCTCACTCCTCTCGCCTCACTCGCATGAGACGGATCGCGCTTCATCAGCAGCAGGTACGTGGTCATTTCCCCCTTGCCCTTGACTGCGATCGCACCTCGTTTTTCGAGAAAGTATTTATCTTTTAAACATTCGTAGGTGGCTTCGGTGACTTGAATGCGGTTGGCGATGCCGTGAGATTCCATGCGGCTGGCCAGATTGACCGTATCGCCCCACAGGTCGTAAATAAATTTCTTGATGCCGATCACGCCAGCTACCACTGGCCCGGTGGCGATGCCGATGCGAATGTGGAAATCCTGTCCGGTACGCTGGTTGAACTCGTGCAGGGTGCGCTGCATGTCGAGCGCCATATCTGCGATCGCTTCGGCATAGTCGTCGCGGGGAATCGGCAGACCTGCCACCACCATGTACGAGTCGCCAATGGTTTTAATTTTCTCCAGTCCGTGCAAGTCGGCTAGACGGTCGAATTCCGAAAAGATTTGGTTCAACAACTCCACCAGGTCGGGCGGCTCAATTCGCGAAGAGAGTTCGGTAAAGCCAACGATATCACCAAATAGGACGGCCACGTCGCTAAAGCTGTCGGCGATGGTGCTGTCTTGTTGCTTCAGCCGCTTGGCAATTGGTTCGGGCAGGATGTTGAGCAGCAGGCGTTCGGAGCGTTCTTGCTCGACCGATAGCTGTTCATAGGCGCTTTCAAGGGCACGGCGCGAGTTAAAGTCTGAGCGCTGCAAGCGATCGTAGAGATACACCGATAGGTCGCACGTGCCGAATAGCCAGAAAAAGTACAGAAACGTGACGGGCGGAGTCATCCATTCCGTTGGCATGGTGAGGTCGAGTTGAAGAATAACGGTCAATACCGCGCACAGCCCGAACAGTCCCAGTTGCGATCCCACATGTAATCGCCAGCGGACGGGGATCAGCGTGGCCTGACCGAGAAACATCAGCGGCCAAACCAGCAGAGACGGTTCCATTTTGCCTTCGACGATGCCAGCGACTTGGGCGTTGAGGTTAATTGACCAGGAGGTCAGTAGGAAAATAACATCGGGATAGCGATGGCCAAACGGCGATCGCAGTAAGACATACCAGACGATCAGGCACAATTCGCCGACTAATTGGGTAATAAACCAACTGCCAATGAATTCCTCTGGCTGAAACAGCCAGTCGTAGAGTTCCAGCCCCATGAATGTGAGGAAGGAGCAAAAGGCAAGCACCAGCCCCAGGCGCAATCGCTTGTGCATGAAGTGACGCCGCCACTCATCATAGTTGGCTGCTCGCATGGCGGGGAGATTGCCAAACAGAAGATACTGCACCCGAGCAAAGAGTCTCGCGATTGGCGATCGCTTGGCTGGACTTGGCTGAGTGGAGGGTTGTTGGCGCACGGTATAAATCGTCCGGGAACTTTTAATTTAGTTGTACCCTTTTGGGCGCTTAAATGGTTGGAAAGACGATGCGATCGCACATTCTCATCCCTGGAAACAAGAAGTGCGATCGCGCTTATTTCACCGATCAATCTTTGCCCTCATCCCCCTGCCCCTTCTCCCACGGGAGAAGGGGAGCCGGAAAGTTAGTTTTTCAAAGTCCCTCGCCTGTGGGAGAGGGATTTAGGGTGAGGGCAATCAGTTCAAGTACCGGGTCAGAATGCTCATCTGATCATCCGGTTGCCTAGGTAACAGTCGCGCTACATCGACTGCACTGGGACAGGGCATCGGCTGGCTCCATTCGTTGGCTTCGGCAAAGCCGCGTCGATGCAGGTTTTTGATCGTGATGATGATGTCGGGGCGGGTGCCGAGCAGAATAATCCGCAGGGGATGGCGACCGTCGCGCTGGAAGCTGCTGGAATTGGGCACACTGGACTGTGGCGCTGCATCGGAGGCAGCACCGAGAATGAAATATGTCATTGTGGTTCTCCTGTTTCTGACTTTTTGAGGAAAGCCAAAAATCTAGCCACCCCGCAAACGTGCAGCGCAATGCAGGGTGGCTTTGGAGAAGGTTATAATCCTCCACAGCCTCCGCGTTGCCGAGTACAACCGGGGGTTAGCTATCCAGGGTTGGTCGCAACAACTCTGGGTAGCGTGACTAGATTTTTGGTATCAGTCGCCGCACGGGTTTAGGGCTACGACAACTTAACGTTTCACAGTACGGTATCTGGCCTGTGGAGTCAATACAGGCTGACTTACGGAAACCATATTTAGCTTTTCGTATAGTAAAGAAATTTTAGAGTGCTGAGTTTTTTTATTAATTTACTCATAAAATCAAAACTTTATTAAATTTTCGATGTAATTATTATGTTCAATAATCAGTTTGTACTATGAGCTGATTTATGATTCTTATTTATCGCAGTAAGTTTTTGAAAATAGACATGTCTGATGACCAACTCTCACTAAACTTTAATTCCGATTCGGAAAGCTCACAGCAGTTTTTTGTTTGTAAACGTTCTTGGTCAGCCTCTAAACACCGCATTATTTTAAAGTACCTTCAAGCCCATTGTTATAATTTGGGAGGAAACAAAAACTTTCAGTCAGAACATATCAATTATGTAGATGGATTTGCTGGTGAGGGCAGTTATGATGAAGGTTTAGGAATGGAAGATTTCATAAGAAAATCCTCTTTTTGGAATCGCTATAATATAAACGTATTTGATACAGATGGTTCGCCTTTAATCGCCCTCAAATGTGCCAGGATATTTCGCGAAGAAGATCGTGTAAACTTACGCTGCTTCTTTGCCGAGGAAAAGAAAGAAACCAATCAAAAATTACGCAAAAATTGCGAAGAGATTGGTATGGGTTTGGATTACAAAATTTATGAACCAAAAGCATTTAGCGAAATCCTATCACAGATAATGCCTGAGTTGGATGGATATCCAACGTTATTCTTCCTTGATTCTTTTGGAGTAAAAGGACTTTCCTTTGAGCAAATCTGTCAAATCGGCGATTATGTTAGTAAGTATAAAGGAGAGCTTTTCTTGCTTCTACATAACAGAGCAATTGCACGTAGTGCCGGCTTTCTAACACCCAAGTCAGACAGTGAAAGGATAAAAAAGACTGCTGAATCGTATATGAAAAATTTAACAAGGTTGCTGGGATCAAACTCGGATAAAGATTGGCAACCTAAATGGTATGAACTAAGAACCAGACCACAGCATTTTGAACGATGGGCACTTCAGTATTTTGTGAACAGAGTTTACAACGAGAGTAAATTTAAAGGCGTAGCTAGTTATGAAATCAAAGAAAAATATAATGATGCGCGTCCACAGTACAGCATTGTAGTTTGTAGTAACCATCCACGAAAAGCATTTGGAGATCTCCTAAATGATATCTTTGCAGCTGAAAATAATTATCTTTTTTACGAAGAAGATAAAAGCGGACTCAATCAAAAATTTCTTGATCAAGAATGGAGTCGGCAAGTGGAAAAGAGAAAGATTGATGTCAGAACAGAGATTATTAATATATTAGAAAACAGAAAAAAGGAGTGGATTCCTTTAGAAGAAACTATTACTAATGTCATTCTTGAACTTGGGCAGCAGGGATATGATCTTGGTTATTTAAAAAGGGCTGATTACCGGGCTTTATTTATTACATTATTCAAGCAAGGAATCATTGAGGCTGAATCTGTCGGAAAAAAGGGAGAGCCGACGTTGAAAGACAGAATAAGAATTGTGCAATAATAATTAAATATAGTAATTTTGATCTAAAAATATCTATGTCAGCAACCTCATCAATTGAATGGACGGAATCTACTTGGAATCCTACAACTGGATGTAACGAGGTTAGTCCTGGTTGTCAACACTGCTATGCCAAACGTTTTGCTGAACGTTGGCGTGGTATTCCAGGCCATCCTTATGAACAAGGGTTCGACATTAGAATTTGGCCTGAACGTTTAGAAATGCCTCTGCGTTGGAAAAAGCCGCGTCTAATCTTTGTTAATTCTATGAGCGACTTATTTCATCCAGAAATTCCAGACCAGTTCGTCAAAGATGTCTTTAAAGTGATGGGGCAAGCGGATTGGCATCAGTTTCAATTGCTTACAAAGCGACCTGAACGAATGTTGGAAATCGTCAGTCAAATTCAAGAGCTGCCTTCTAATATTTGGCTAGGTGTAAGTGTTGAATCTCAGGCATGGACAAAAAGAATTGATATTCTCAGACAGGTACCAGCTCAAATTAGGTTTTTGTCTTGTGAACCTTTACTTGGGCCATTACACCTTAAGCTAGACGATATTCACTGGGTTATCGTTGGAGGAGAATCAGGGACTGGTGCTAGACCTATCAATATTGAGTGGGTTAGGAGTATTCGAGAACAGTGTATTCAAGCCGATGTACCTTTCTTCTTTAAACAGTGGGGCGGGGTACAAAAGAAAAAAAATGGGCGAGTTTTAGATGGCAGAACTTGGGATGCTTTACCCGTGTATACCGAGCAAGTACTAAATCAAATTTTTTAATGAGACAGTAGATTCTATAAAGTGCATTCCTCAATACAACTCTGTTGCCCATAACACTGATGTTTGGGGAACGTACATCATATTCCATCAGCCGAAGTGATAAACCGCACGATGCCCAATCCGAATCACCCAAGGTTGAGCATTAGCATATCGTTCAAACAAGCGATTCGTCGCAGGCAAAACCTGATCCGCAACCTCAAACGCACCCGTCTCAATATCAATCGCAACAATTCTGCCCTCGTTGCCAGCCTCAACCTGCTGCCGAATACCCGATTCGTACAGCTCTTGCCCTCGTCGAGCCAATTCCTCTTTGCTATATCGCCGCTGTCGAACTGCCATATTTCGCCCTAGCTCAACGCACATCACAATTATATCTTTGGCAAAAATTGCGATTCCGCTTTTATCATCAAGAGTACCGCTTGAGCCATTGCGCCAACTCTTCGTCAGACAACTCACTAGCAGCAAGAGCCTGCATAACTGACGTAATCCAAATCAGATCAGCCATCCGCTAACTGCTGCATGGCATTGCGATACTCCGATGCACCTTGCCGATAGGCTTCCATAACCTGCTCAAACTCTGGATCATAAGCCATCAGCTAATTGCTGTACTAGATTGCGATATTCGTGAACCGCGATCGCAGAAACCTCAGTTTCTAAGGTGTTAGATTTACAACGAAGCATCAAGAAGTGTTTCAATTAGTTGAGGGTAAAGTGCGATCGCAGTCTCCCAAAGTCATTACACACTCATCACTTCAGCGATCGTTTCTTTGTTTATCGTGCTTCACTTCGCTTAACAGTAATAACTCATATCGTCAGCCTGTTTGAGACAATCGAACTCATCCTCAACAACATGCCTCAACAACATGATCGAGTTCTGATTTAGGCTTTTTTACCTACTTAAAAACGTGACAGAAAAGCTTATTCAGCGTGGCCCATTAACCAAGCGATATTTAGAGAACACTAGGGAGAATTGTGTATGAAACTGGCTTATTGGATGTATGCAGGCCCCGCCCACATTGGCACCCTCCGCATTGCCAGTTCCTTCCAGAACGTCCACGCAATTATGCACGCCCCCTTAGGCGACGACTACTTTAACGTCATGCGTTCTATGCTGTCGCGGGAGCGGAACTACACCCCTGTAACCACCAGCGTCGTCGATCGCAACGTCTTGGCGCGGGGGTCGCAGGAAAAAGTGGTGGACAACATTACCCGCAAAGACCAAGAAGAGCATCCCGACCTGATTGTGCTGACGCCGACCTGCACCTCCAGCATTTTGCAGGAAGATTTGCAGAACTTCGTCGAGCGGGCACAAATTGAGTCCCAGGGCGACGTAATGCTGGCCGATGTCAACCATTACCGCGTTAACGAAATTCAGGCAGCAGACCGCACCCTGCACCAAATCGTCCAGTACTACACCGAAAAGGCCCGCAAGAAAGGCGAGCTGCCTGAAGGCAAGACCGAAAAGCCATCGGTCAACATCCTCGGCATGACCACGCTGGGCTTCCACAACAACCACGACACCACCGAGCTAAAGCGCTTGATGGCCGACTTGGGGATTGAAATCAACGAAATTATTCCCGAAGGCGCATCGGTGCATAACCTGAAGAATTTATCTCGCGCCTGGTTTAACCTGGTGCCCTATCGCGAAATTGGCCCAATGACAGCCGATTATCTGCAAGAGCAGTTCGGTATGCCCCATGTGGACATCACGCCGATGGGGATTGTGGAAACAGCTCGCTTTATCCGCACCATTCAGAAACTGCTGAATGAGCAAGGCGTGGCGGTCGATTACGAAGAGTACATCGACAATCAAACCCGGTTTGTCTCGCAAGCGGCTTGGTTCTCGCGCTCGATTGACTGCCAGAACCTGACGGGCAAGAAAGCGGTCGTGTTTGGCGACAATACCCACGCTGCCGCCATGACAAAGATTCTGGCGCGGGAGATGGGGATTCACGTAGTTCTAGCGGGTACCTACTGCAAGTACGATGCTGACTGGTTCCGAGAGCAGGTCGGCGAATACTGTGATGAGATTTTGATCAGCGATGACAATGGTGCGATCGCAGATAAAATCGCCAAAGCGGAGCCGTCTGCTATCTTTGGCACCCAAATGGAGCGCCACGTCGGCAAGCGGCTGAACATCCCCTGTGGTGTAATTGCCGCCCCGATTCACATTCAGAATTTCCCAGTGGGCTACAAGCCATTCGTCGGCTACGAAGGCGCAAACCAGGTTGTGGATTTGGTTTACAACTCCTTCACCCTGGGCATGGAAGATCACCTGCTGGAAATCTTCGGCGGTCACGATACCAAAGAAGCGATTACCAAAACCATGTCCGCTGATTCTGACCTGATGTGGACAAAGGATGGCCTAACCGAGCTGAACCGAATTCCTGGTTTCGTGCGCGGCAAAGTGAAGCGCAACACCGAGAAATTCGCCCGCGATCGCGGCATCTCGGAAATCAGTGCTGAAGTCCTCTATGCCGCTAAAGAGGCCGTCGGCGCATAACAAATCTGTCGCCTCCAAGAGGGTGTGAGCGAAGCCTACACCCTCTTTTTTGTATTCTCACATCTTGCACCAAAACCCAAAGAGGTAGTTTTGGGGGGGGGGGGGGGGGGGGGGTGCGAGGGTTTTTGTTGTTTTTTTTTTCCTCCGGTCGT
>CBKWJC010000002.1:0-146699 GCA_966674685.1 uncultured bacterium | reverse complement strand
CCCCTACCAGGTATCTGAAATGGCGGCTCTGGAATTTAGTTTGGCAAAATGAAACCACCCTGCTAAATCCCCCTTAAAAAGGGGGAACTTTGAACCAATTCCCCCCTTTTTAGGGGGAGCTAAGGGGGGATCTCAACATTGAAATGAAGCCGAAGGGACTTGTGTATATTTAGTAGCCAGGATTATCAGCAGAGATCCTAAGCAGATGCTTCCGGTTGTTCTGATGATTGGGCGATTTCAGGAGCGGCTTCTTGAAGGGCTTTGCGAGCAATCTTGGTGACGTATACCGTAACGGCTACAGTTGCAATAAACCCGACGATGCGAATGATCCACTGCACGGCGGGATTACTGGGTGTATCGCCTGCGCCAATCATGGCGATGCTGCCAGCCAGCGAACCGAGATAGACGTACATGATGGTGCCGGGAATAATGCCTGCCGTGCCCGTCACGTAATCGGGTAGGGAAATCCGAGTCAGCCCCATTGCATAGTTGAGCAAATTGAACGGAAAGGCAGGCGACAGTCGTAGTAAAAGCAGAATTTTGCGGCCTTCGCGACCAATGGCATCATCCAGCGCCTTGAACTTGGGATTGCGGCTGACTTTTTTGCTCACCCAGTCCCGCGCCACATAGCGACCGACGATAAACGCCGCCGTTGCGCCCAGCATTGCGCCAATAAACACAAACAGCGAGCCTTTAACGACGCCAAACACCACCCCTGCACCCAGGGTCAGAATCGAACCGGGCAAAAACGCCACCGCCGCCACGACGTAGAGCACGATAAAGGCAAATGGCCCCCAAAAGCCTAAGCCGTCTACCCACTGCAGCGCCGCCTGCATCCAGTCCTGCGGGTTGAAACCGCTGGTGGTCTGTGCCTGTGCTGGGGAGGAGAGGAGAGTTATCGCGACAGTTGTGAGAGTTGCGATCGCACTAAATGACATAATCCGGTTCCAACCTTTAGAACGAAACGGAGAACGAAACGGAGAACGAAACGACGGGCTTCGGTGAGAAATGAGCTTGGACATGGGGATTGAACCTCATAAAGGGCTATAACAGGGCACCACCACAGCTTGACCCGCTACCAGCCGTGCAGCCGTAGCAGTAGGGCGCGGTTTTCACGGTCTCAATCAAATCCAGCGTGCCCGCCTCCAGTAAGCGCTGCACCGTCACAGGCGCACCATCAGCCGTCCGAGCAGGCAGATTTTCCATTTGGTTGAAGTCGCAATCATAGACATTGCCCAAATAGTCAATCGACAGCTCATTGCGGCACATCAAATGCTCCACCGTACTGGTATTAAAGTTCGCTTCCAGAAACTCTAAATACGGCTGATGCAGCTGGCGGTGCTGGAGATGAAACTTCGTGCGGCCAATCGGCAAATTGGTAATCGTGAACAAATTGTTAAACCGAACGCCAAAATCCTCAAACAGCCGCGTCTGGTAGTCACCCTGAAGCTTTTGCTGATCCGGCGTCAGTGAAAAATTGGTAGTTGACGGAATCTGCGGGTTGTAGACCAAATCCAAGATCAAATTCGGGTCTTGGGCATAGCCCAGCTCATTCAGCCTCTGCAACGCCCGAATCGAACCGTCAAACACACCCTGACCGCGCATCTGATCCACATTCTTAGCGCTGTAACAGGGCAGAGACGCCACCACCCGCACCTGCTGCTGTGCTAAATACTCCGGCAGCTCCTCATACCCCGGCTCAAAGAAAATCGTCAGATTGGAGCGCACGATCACCTCCTTACCAGCCCCTCGCGCCGCCTCCACAATTGGCCGAAACCCATAGTTCATCTCCGGCGCACCCCCCGTCAGATCCACCGTTTGAATCTGCGGGAACTGCTCAATTAACGCGATAATGCGATCGCACACCTCCGGCGACAGCTCCTCCGTCCGATGCGGCCCCGCCTCAACATGACAGTGGCTACAGCTCAAATTGCAGCGTCGGCCTAAATTCACCTGCAAAACCGTAATCGACTGCTTCGCTAACACTTGCCCCAGCTTCCGCTCAAACGGCGTAACTGGGGACTTCCCCACTGACGATTGATCCGATTGAGACAATTGATCCGGATTAGCAGTTGTGAAATCGGGCGATTGAACCATAAGTCTTCCTTAATCAAGCGTTCTACTAAACATTGCAACCCAGTGCAACACAAACGTTTCAACTGTAGACGATTTGTTTCCAATTAGTCGGCTATCAATTTACTGAAATTGTTACTGAAATTATTGGCCCGACAACCTTCAACTCACTCGATTAAACCCATCCTGCCTGAGTTTCGGCTGAGAAAACTCTGGGAACAGCCTAAAAACTGGGGAGAGGGAGCGACGGGGCAGGGGGGCGACGGGGCGAGGGGGAAAGGGGGCGACGGGGCTGATTGTATTGTCCTAGTTTGGGAAATAGATAAAACCCATCGCCCAACAGACAGGATTGGCGGAACGCCAAACCCCAAAAGCCTTCACAGATAACGCCCGATCCACCCCTGCAAAGCGAAGCGCGTGAACACCCCCCACCGATTACCTCGTCCGTGGGGGCCTGGGGCGACGGCACGCACCAGTGGGGGAGTCTGAGGGGGCTAGTCCCCTCAGAAGCAACCTTTCCGAACCAATCTAGTAAATGTTGGGTTTCGCGCTGCTCAACCCAACCGACAAAACTAGTAGAGGAAGGATTTTGTTGGGTTTCGCGTTGCTCAACCCAACCGACAAAACCAACTAAACAGTTGTAGGTTGAGATGCAGATGTTGCGATCGCATCCAACAACACCTTCGGTTGCCGCACCGGAATTCGGATCATAAACATTGCCCCTCGCCCCGGCGTAGATTGGCAGCTTAGCTGACCTTGATGCATATCAACAATAATCTGGTGACTGATTGAGAGACCCAGACCCGTACCTTTGCCAACCTGCTTCGTCGTAAAAAACGGATCAAATAGTTTTTTCTGAATATTGGCCGGAATACCAGGCCCCGTGTCAGAAATTCGAATTTCAACCCAATCTTGCGCCAGAGGAGACACCTGACTCACACCCAGGTTTGGTGCAGATTCTTCACCCGTAGAACGGCCACTTGAATCGCAAATCGCTGTGGAAATCGTGATCGTGTTTGGCTGCTGATCGTAATAGTCCGTCAAGGGACTGCGATCGCAACTATCCAGCGCATCAATCGCATTCATCAGAATGTTCATAAACACCTGATTCAACTGACCCGGAAAGCACTCAACCAGCGGCAGTTGACCATAGTGCTTTTCCACCTGAATCGGCGGCTGATGAGATTTGAGGCGAACTCGCAGGATCATCAGCGTGCTGTCAATCCCCTCGTGAATATCAACCGTTTTCCGTTCAGCTTCATCCAACCGCGCAAACGTGCGTAGAGACGTGATAATCTTGCGAATTCGTTCCGTGCCAACCTGCATAGAAGCGAGGAGCTGCGGCAAGTCGCTGCGGATAAACTCAAGGTCAGCATCGGCCAGCTTTTCGGTAATTGCATCTGCGGGTTGAGGATAGTGCTGCTGATACAGGTCAATAATTTCCAGCAGGTCAGTGATATAAGTGCCTGCATGATTGAGGTTACCGTGAATAAAGTTGACCGGATTATTCACCTCATGGGCGACGCCCCCCACCAGTTGACCCAGGCTGGACATTTTCTCACTATGCACCAGTTGCGCTTCTGCCGCCTTTTGTTCAGCCAGTAAAATTTTGACCCGCTCAATCAGCTGATTCAGCGACTGGGCCAGGGTTCCCACTTCATCATGGGTATAAACATCGGCCCGCAGATCAAAATTAGACTCCCTGGCCGCCTGCTGAGCCACATGGGTCACCTGCTGTAGCGGCTGAGTGATAATCCGGCTGGTGCGTAAAGCCAGCACAACTGCGATCGCACTTGAAATCACTAAGCTCAAAATAATAATCTGCATCCGCAGCGTTTCAGCCCGCAGCAGGTTCGTTTCAGCCGTCTGCTCTAGCGTAGTAGCACGGTTGCTGTACTCCACGAGCTGATCCGGAAACTCAATAAAAGCCACAAACTCCGGACTTTTGACCAAATTCAGCAGCGTCTGCTCAGCCTGGACTCGCTGCGCTGGATCAGCCGTCATCGGCAGCAACTGCGCGATCGCAGTCTCCAGCCTGTCGGAAAACGCCTGAACGCTTTGCTCATAGTCTGTGAGGAGCGCCTGTAGTCCCGGAAGCTGTAGCGGCTCCGCCGACTGATTGTGCTGCCGCAGCAGTTGCCCAATCCCATTAATTCGCTCAATCATGGCGCGGCTCTCTTGCCGAAAGCGCTGCGGCTCCTGCACATAGGGCGAAAGCTGCTTGGCTGGCCGATTATAGAGAATATCAACCTGGAGCTGATTGACCAGTTGACGCTCGCGGGCAGCAGCATTTCTGGCCGCTAAAGCCTGCTGCTGGAGCTGATTGCCGATTACCAATCCGGTTGTAGTGCCCAAAACCGCGATGCCCAATGCCAACAGGTAGCCGCGCATGATCTTGGTGCGGAGGCTACCTGTTTGCTCCAGAAAAACTGCCAGTTGAAGGGGTGACTGCACCCACTGTTGTGCGATCGCAGATCGCTGAGAGGACGGAGGTTCAGAGTTTGGCATAGCGGTGGGCGCGAGCAGAATCTTACTTCTGACAGTATTCCCAGTTTGTAACGAAAGTTGACGACTAGATGCCCAGCGATCGCTTAGCCCGACTCAAACGCAGAGCACGATCCTCAATATTCGTCAAACCACCGTTGATCGTGCGGGTGACGGAGTTTAGATCATCGCGATCAGCAAAGCGATTGATGTTGCGGGAATTCCAGAACCAGCCCGCACTGCGAGCCGCCAAGTCGCTCCGCTCCAGCAAATCCGGCTGATTAATCAGCGCATTGCCCAGTCCCAAACCCAAGCTACAGGCCGTATAGTTGCTGCGTCCGGTAATTTGGATCAGGCCCCGCCCCTTAAAGCGGCGACCATCACCCGGTTGAGTGTTGCCCAAATCGAGCCGTCCCTCATACTGATCACCACTAGCCAGTTCTTCCACAAAGCGGAAACCACCGGATTCATGAGCAATTTGAGCCAGAAAATGAGCCTGACGGAGCGGCGTACTGATATTGAATTCAGCAATGGTGACGTTAAGCGGAGCGACAAACTTTTCTACATCTCCCGGCGCTTCCGGCGCAACTTGGCGCAGTTGAGCCGCCGTAATGCCCGTGGCGGTCGGAAACAGCCCCTCATAGGGCAGGCGATTAATAGGGCGACCGGGCAATGGGTTGGGAGTGACTTTGCGAATCACATCATCAATCACGGCATCCTTAGAACCCAGCTTTGGCTCATTGATGCTGTCAATGTAGATTTTCAGCGCATCTGCGGCCCGCACGCGATAGTCCGTAAACGGCGCACTCTCCGGTAGCATAACCAGTCCCCGATAGGGATCGCGGTCGGAGGGGCGGGCAGGTTGGCTACTGAGCGCCCGCAGCAATGAGTCTGCCAAAAAGTCAGCTTCCACTGGTGCTGGACTGGACAAATCATCAATCAGCGCCTGCAAGCGATTGGCCGCCTGTCGTCGCCAGAGCTGAATCTGAGTTTCGCTAACGTTGGCATCGGTGTAGCCAAACAGCGATTCGTAGGGCAAGACACCTGTGGGGCGCTCAGTGGGTAAATCTCGCAACTCTCGAATCAGCCGATCCGCTTCTTCATCGGCCTTGACCAAATTTGGCGCATCGAGCTGTTCTAAATAAACGCGCACTCCACTAGCGGCGCGGCTGCGTAAATTAGCCACTGATCCAGCACCAAACAGACCGACGTAGGGGTCGCGACCGAGTGGACGGGGGGACTGTCCGGCCAGCGTGCGTAGCAAATCGTCAACCAGGCCATCTTCTACGGTGAAGGTTGAACTGTTGATGCGGCGAATTAGAGAGTCAAGCGTACCAGCCGCTAAATTCCGCCAAGTATCGAGTTGCGTCATAGTTCACAGGGGGGATTCATTTAGATACAGATTAATGGATCTGCGATCGCAACGGTATGCCCCAAAGAGGCCATGTTTTGGTTCAAGTCAGCGTTCGGTAAAACGGCTTGGGACGACATCGCTATCCAATGGTTTAATAGAACAGATTAATAACAATGAAATCGGTGTCAGCCAGTGCAAAAATTTGGAAAACTAGTTGCAGACTGATTTTATTGAGCGCAAGTGAACGGAGAACGCACGATTGGTACAGTGTCCCAAAGATAAAGCTGTCACCCTGGAACCCCAAACAATCGCGGGTGACTTGTCGGTAATGTGTTGTCCAGACTGCAAAGGCACCTGGATTCCCGCCGAACAGTATCAAAGTTGGCAAGCCAAGCAACCGCCAATAGACATGTCTGCTGAAGCCCTGCTGCCCAAAATTCTGGATGTGGAATTTAAGCAGCCGCCGCAAGATACCCGCGCGGCGCTTTGTCCTGACTGTAACCGCTATCTCTCCCGCGCTAAGGTCAGCCTGAAAACACCGTTTTACGTAGAACGCTGCATGGCCTGCGGCGGCATCTGGTGCGATCGCGGCGAGTGGGACGTGCTAGAAACCCTGGGTCTGCATACCTCAATTGAAAAACTGTTTTCTAACACCTGGCAAGAGCGGGTCAAGGAACTAACCTACAGCCACCGCGAACGACAGGCCACCATTGAAAAGCTGGGTGACGACTTGGCGGCCAAGGTGTTTGAACTGGCTGAACTGCTGGAAAAGCATCCCAACGGCGACTTTGGCGTGGCCTATCTTATGCGCCGCTTCGATTCCGAATAATTTGACTAGTGCGGATCAGCAGAAAACCAATGGATAAGCCGATGAGCGACGACCTATTCTGTATTGAGCATTTGCGGGTCGCCTACCCCAGCCGTTCGGGCAATCGTACCAGCGATGCGGCGATTGAATGGGCGGTTGACGATGTTTCATTTACGCTGCGTCCAGGCGAAAAGCTGGGATTGGTGGGGGAATCCGGCTGCGGCAAATCCACGCTGGGTCGCGCCGTCATGCGCCTGCTGCCGCCATCCAGTCAAGTTGAAGGTCGCGTCACCTTCGAGGGGAAGCCAGTCCTGGATCTGAACGATGTCGAACTGCGCCACTTTCGCGGTGAAGCGGTAGCGCTGGTCTTCCAAGACCCAATGACCCGCCTCGATCCGCTGATGACGATTGGGGAGCACTGTATTGAAACGCTGCGCGCTCACCAGCCTAAACTGTCGCGATCGCAAGCCAAAGAAGTGGCCATTTCCACCCTAGCAGCAGTGAATATTCCGGCGGATCGCTGGAATCAGTATCCTCACGAATTCAGCGGCGGTATGCGCCAGCGGGTTGCGATCGCACTGGCGCTGTTGCTCAACCCCAAGCTGATTGTGGCCGATGAGCCGACTACTAGCTTAGATGTCACGGTTTCCGCCCAAATTCTACAAGAGCTGACTCGCCTGTGCGAAGAACGGGGTATGGCGCTGATGCTGATTTCTCACGATCTGGCGTTGGTGGGGGAATATTGCGATCGCATTGCGGTCATGTACAACGGCAAGCTGGTGGAACTGCGCGACACAGCCGACATTCTGGCCAATCCGCAGCATGAGTACACGAAATCCCTGCTTAATGCCGCGTTTCATCTGCAAACCTCCGCTGAAAACCGTCAGACGCTGCTCGATTCGGTTCCAGATCAGGCACCGCTACTCAAGCTCAGCGATTTGCAAAAGCATTACACAATTGAGCCAGGTATCCTGGCCCGCTGGTTCGCCAAGCAGCCTAATCAAACCATTCCAGCCGTAGATGGGGTGACGCTGGAGCTGTATGCAGGCGAAATTTTGGGGCTGGTGGGCGAATCCGGCTGCGGCAAATCGACCCTGTCCCGCACGATTCTGCGCCTGATTGAGCCGACGGGCGGCAGCGTTGAGTTTCTGGGTGAAGACTTAACCCGTTTGCCAAAGTCCCAGGTGCGTAAACAGCGCCGCCACATGCAGATGGTGTTTCAAGACCCCCACGCCTGCTTAAATCCGACGATGACCGTTGGCCAGAGCATCGCCGATCCGCTGCTGATTCACGGTTTGGCCGATTCCGCGAAAGCGCGTCAGCAGGTACTCAACATGCTGACGCGCGTCGGCCTCACTCCGGCAGAGCAGTATTACGATTACTTTCCCAGCGACCTCTCTGGCGGCCAGCAGCAGCGAGTTGCGATCGCACGCGCACTGATCACCCGTCCTAAGCTGCTGATCTGCGATGAACCCGTCAGTATGCTTGATGCCAGCGTGCAGGCTCAGGTGCTGGAACTCATGCTGGAGCTGAAGCGGGAACTGGATTTGACCTATTTGTTTATTACCCATGACCTGTGGGTGGCTCGCTTCTTGTGCGATCGCATTGCAGTGATGAATCAGGGCAAAATCGTAGAAATCGGCCCCACTCAGCGGCTTTTCACTCAGCCTCAGCATCCCTATACCCAAGTGCTGCTCCAGGCTGCGCCGCTGCTGGTCAAACAGCAGCAAGCGTAAACTAGTCGTGGTTTAGGTGCTGCGTGGAGCGCAGCACCTAAACCCTCAAAACTTGCATAGCAGAACACTATTCACAAAACCTAAAGGCGGGTTGTTGTGTCGCAACAGCCCGCCTTTAGGTTTTGACTAACAACATTAGCGGAACACGGCTGGAAGACCGGGTGCATAAGCCTCCACAACTTGAGCCGTCTCAGCATGAATCACCATGAGATAGTCGCAAGAGGGGCACTCCGTCCGAACAACATTGCGCTCAGTGACATGTTCCCGCTCAGCATAACTGCCACAGTTGGGGCAGTGAATGACCTGGACTAAATCCGTCTGCTGAATCATTTTCATAACCTAAAGCCTTTTTTTAATCGTGCAAGCCACTGAAGTTTTCAGATTGCTGCTTAAACAGCCTAAACATGAAATAGAGATAAAGCTTTCTCTTGAAATAGGATTGGAGACAATCAATATTCATTTGAAAGCCACTCTCAGGCCACTCCTCCGAACCACAAATTGGCAGCAATTCAACTGAAATTCAACTGGTCGCGATCGCAACAACAGGGCAATTGTTAAATGGTTGTTACAGAAAACTGAACTTTTTATGTGTTAAATTGCGATCGCCGTGTCAGCCGATGAAGTAAACAACAGTTAAGAAGAATTGAATGCGTTTGAGTTTCTAAAACCCGAGTACCCAGGAACTCTCCTTATTATGTCAAGGGCATCTCTAGATTGCAATAATACCCCAGATATAAAACTGGGGATCGCCCACCGATAGATGATCCCCGAAATCCCTGTAATGCAGTATCAGTTATGATTTAACCGTTCAGCCAGACCCTTAAACTCAAACAAAAAATATATTTTCTTTAGTTTTTCTTGCAAAAATTTCATGCATTTGAACAATAAATCAAGCCCATATTTGCCTGATCCCTGATGAGATCGATGTTCTTGCTCCCCTAGAGCGAATCGCGCAGATCCGAATCAAGTAACTGTATTAAAAAACACAAAAATAGCTAAAAAAACATTAAGTATCGCGTATGGACTAACGGTCTGACCGACGGATAAATTTGCACACCTAAGACTTGCACTAAGGTACTTGATGTTGAACAACTTCATTGTCTTTCAGAAGCCACAGACCTGAAGCGGAGGTGACCCAACTGCGATCGCGGTTTGGGAAGTGCGATCGCGCCTTACATCAAGTCCTCTGCCAAGCTTGGCAGAGGAACTTTGAAAGTACTGAACCTACGCCCCTTCTCCCGAAGTGGGCTACCGTGTACATAGATCTTTGCTCTCATCCCCCACCTCTTCTCCCATTTTGTGAGATAGAGGTGCAGGGTGGTTTCATTTAGGCAAAGAATAATTTGGAACCATCAACGTTGCGTAGAGGCGAATGGCCATTCGCCCCTACCAGATATGTGAAATGGCGACTCTAGAATTTATTTTGGCAAAATGAAACCACCCTGCATTTTGCGAGAAGAGATGGGGGATGAGGGCCATTTGCAAAAACGGGATGCGCCCATCAGAACAGGCTTAAACCGCTTGAATTACTATGTATTTACGATTTTGAGAATCAAAGCGGGCGGCGGGAATCGAACCCGCATCATCAGCTTGGAAGGCTGAGGTTTTACCACTAAACTACGCCCGCAAGGCGTTTGACCTAAACTAGGTTAGCACAATTTCATTCAAACCGAACAGTTCACCCAAAATTAAATGCGATTAAGCATCACTTCAACCACCAAATTATCCGACCACACAGGCTGACCATCCATCGTGGCGGGTTCAAACTGCCAGTGCTGCTCCACGAGACACATCGCAAACTGATCATAATCTACGTTGCCCGTACCCTGCTGTGTACCTGGAATCACCTCAGCTTGACCATCTGCGTCTACAACAATCTGAGCCGAAACAGGTCGCCCCATCATTTGCCAAGCCGCTGGATCACTTAATGAACAGGAAGACTGAGCATCGCTGAGCAAAAACGTTTCCTGGGTCTGGCGCGGCGCAGCATAGGTGTCTAAAATATCGCGCGACGTATCGGTAATCGGTGTCGGTGTAGCACTGACGCTGGCAACAACTTCACTCGGTGCCACTTCAGGCTGCACCGGGATTGATCCTAAAGGTGGATTTGACGCAGTATTCAACCCTTGTGACGTGTCATAGGTAGTTGGCACATCGGGTAGACGCTCAGGTTGGGATGGCGCAGGAGTCGGGGTGGTTTGAATCGGCCGCGGCGGAACTGGATCTGACGGTGATAGAGAAGGCAGTGGTGATGGCGTTTGCTCAGCTTCGATCAGTTCGCTTTCACCCGTAAACTCATCTCCTAGCGGCACTGTGCTTGGATCGACAGTTGGCGAAGCTGCGGCTGGTGGAGCTATAGGTGGTGAAGGAGAGGCAGCCGGAGAAGGTGCTGGTGTGGGTGCAGGTGGAGCGGCTGGAATGGGTTGACCCTGACTCGGTAACGGACTATTGGGATTGAGATTTGGGTCGGGTTCCGGTGCTTTGGGAAAGGGTGACAGAATCGGCGGCGGTACAGGTGCTGTAACGGGGCGTTCCTGGGTTTGGGGACTGGGTTTTGCGATCGCATCTTCTGATGGCGCTTTAGCAGGTTGCTCTGGCAAAATTACCGTTTGCGGAGCGGTGGGTGCGGGAGCTGGTTTTGCGATCGCAGTTTTTGCAACCTCAGCGTCTGCTGCTGTCGCTTGAGCTGGAGGTGATGAGGCCGCAGGTGCGGGAGGGAGCGAAGCGGCATCAATGAGCTGAATGGACGTAACCTCCGAATCAGAGGAGGACGCAGGTGCGATCGCAGTTTGCACCATCCACGGACGCAGCACAAGCATCAGCACCAAATGGGCTAAGACTGATCCGGACGCCAGCCACAGCCAGAGGTAGGGATGCTCGTGGTGATGTCGCCGTGAGAACCGGAACAATTCAGTTGGGGCTGAGGAAGACACCATAATGGCTTAAACAATCCGCACCAGTTCGCCTTGATTCTAGTGCAGACGGTGCTCTTTTGTGGAATGTTTCTAAACCCAAATTGAGGATGTTGCCGCAGCTCTTGAGTAGGTTGGGTTGAGCAACGCGAAACCCAACACTGCAGAAATCGCGCTCTACAAAGCATTTAGATCTACATCATCTCTTCTGTATAAAATTTATAGCTTCTACATTTCCCATTTTTTCTGCATACCAAACGGCATTCATACCCGCTTTGTCACTAGCGCTTATATTTGCACCAGCATTAATTAGCGCTTCAGCAACTTGAATAGTGCCCAGTTCTGCCGCTCTCATCAACGGCGTTTTTCCATTCATGTTCGGAGTATTTACATTTGCACCTGCTTTAATCAAATAGCGTACAAGCTCTAGGTTTTGAGTTGCGATCGCACACATAAGAGGAGTTTTTCCTTCATCTCCATCTGCATAATTAGGATCAGCGCCTGCTTCAACCAGCATCTTAACAATAGCTAGGTTTCCAGCTTCAGATGCATCCATTAAAATCGACCAGCCGCGTTTGCTCCATACTCCAGATCTAAAGATATTAACGTCAACCTCATAGGTGTTGAGTAAGGTTTCGACAGTCTCAGCATTTTCCTCTTCAACAGCTTGAAATAGAGCCATTTTCAATACTTGCTTTTTGAGCTTTGGCTTAGTTTTGAACGCCAACTCAGCAGCAGCCTCTTGATTACATTTAACAACCGCAGCGGATAAAGGATGATACTCGTCAACCGTCTGAGCATACTGATTAACTTGGTCAACATTTGCACCTGCTTCAACCAGCAGTTGAATAATTTGCACATGTCCTAAAGATGCTGCCAGCATCAGAGGAGTGATGCCTTCTTCATTTTGGGCATTGACATCATATCCAGCGTTAATTAACTCCCTTAACTGGCTGTAATCATTTTCTTCAATTGCAGCAAAAATGTCGTACTCCATACAACAGAGTCCTCAATGCTCCCGTGGAAACGCAGTGGTGCAAACAGTGCATTATGCAATATTCAATTTTGCCTTTAGCAGCTCGTAAAAAATCCGCGACAGGTCGCGCCGTTTCACGACTGCGCTATCTTTCGGTGTGCCCGTGCGCTGGAACACATCGTAGGCCACGACTAAATTGGTTCGCTCCAACACGCGAGCCACTAAAAATGATAGATGCTCTCGAATCATCGGTCGATCCGGCGCAAACAGTCCCGGATCAACGCCGCTGACGATGTTTTTGTCGGCTAGCGTTTCAACTACACCATAGGCCCAGTGGGTTTTCGGTACATCAGTGAACGTCGGTCGATTCGGCACGATAATGGTTAAACCCAGCAGATTAACTAACGCCGCACAGACAACGGCTCGATTGACGCTGGCTTCGGGGCGAAAATGCAGCGAACCATTCAGCTCACTGCGGACAATTCCCGCCGTCGCCAGCACTTGAATCGGCTCAAAATCCGGATCATCATGGGCGACATCATCAAACCAAAAAATCGGGATGCGATTGCGGGTCATAAAGCCCTGAATCTTGCGTACCAGTGCCAACGACTGAGCAATTTCACGCGGCTGTAGCCCTGTCCAAATCGTAAACATGGCCAGAAATCCGCTGGCTTCTCCAATTGCCCACTCAATGGGGTGCATCCGATAAATCGCGTTGGTTAAATGGGTAGTGCCGATACTTTTAGACGACAGAATCAAGCCGTCGGTATAGCGCGGCACCAAAGCTCCCAGCGGCAGCGAAAAGGGTTTGGCAAGTATTTCTGTTCCTGTCGGCGCAACATGTCCTTGGGCATCATTGCCATGCAGGTCAATATAGTGATAGTCCCCGATGCCAACGCTGTCGTCGAAGCAGGTGGCGCGGGCAGTAGTGGTCGGGAAAAATGCCTCGGCTACGTCTTCATGGCGAATCGTGGTCAATGCCTGTCCTCGGCGTGCTTCTCGAATGTACGGATCAAGGGCAACCCCGTCACTTGTCCACATGACATCGCCACGGGGTTGCAGTTCCGCCAAGCCATTCGCCTGCAAATAGCGCACGTAGGCCCGAGCGCGACTGTGGCCTTCCCGCAGATAGCGCTGCCGAGTGGCGGCATCAACGCCAACTAAGTAACCAGGCCGATAGTCATTGCCACAGTAGAGTTTGCCTGCCGGATCATGGGAAACGCCCCAGTTCAGCACCGTGATATCGCCATCGCTGATCTGTTTTTCAGCAAGCTGCTGCCGCCGCATCCGTCGATAGCGGAAGGTGCCAAAGTCGTGATAGAAGTCGAGCAGTTTCCACTCGCCGCCCGTTTGTTTGTAGTACGTTGTCGTAAACGGGTCGCGGCCATACTCAGTACTGGGTGCAGGCATGGGTTGTCCGCGTCCAGCGACTCGTTCTACCGCAACGCCGTAAGTGAACGACTGCTGGCATTCTGGATGCGGCACGATAGGCAAGATCCGCTCATTGGTTTGCTGGCGAGATTCTTGGCCAATGTGGGACGGAATGTTGCCGAGTTCCAGCAGATCGCCGAGATCAGTGGCTTCGATAATGACAGTAGCACTAATCGTAAAGGTGTGATTGCGCTGAACGTCGCGAAAGATAACGCCCGTGATGCGATCGCGCTCCACCGAGTTGGTCTTAAACACCTGAACTGGCACAGCATAGGGCACTAACTTGAGTCGATTTTGATTGAGGAAAGGTGCGATCGCATCATTCAGTGCCGTAGCTGCGACAACGGGCGTGGTACAGAGGGGACTCACCCAGCCTCCGCCCGGATTGCTAACCACCTGCCCCTGAAGCGGTTGGAGTTGTCGCTGTCGCTGCCGAAACTGGCGCTGGGATTGAGAGATGGCAAATCGCTCTCCCTCCACGGTTTCACTGGTGGCTGCCTGCTGAATTAAATTCCCATCGTCCGAAGCGGGTAAACCCTGGGTAGTGAACTGCCCACCAACAATATGCCGGGGCTGCACGAGATAAACCTCTAATTCGCTGTACTTCAGCACCGTCAGCGCCGCTGAATAGGCTGCGGTTGACCCACCCACAATCAAAACTGGGCAGGTGAGGGTTTGATTGGCAGATGGACGGGTAAAGACGTGACTCGCAAAAATACCGTTTTGATGAAAGGCCGGGCCGGGCATACGACTTCAAAAGCGTGAGTAAGAGAACATGCTGGATAGAAGCCATTGTGGCATCTGTTCTCGAGAGAAGCGGAATTCACCCAGAATTTGTTCGCAATCGTCTTCATAGATACTCGTAGCGAGAGAAAACTGCTGCCTGCCCGTGCGGATTGCCCTGCTGGTCAATCACATTCCAGAGAATGCCGTCCTCAATGTGAAAGCGGCGACCTGTGCTGGAGATGCGAATACCCGAAAACGGAGTGTAACCTTGCTTTTGCACTGTTGAAAAGAGTTGCGATCGCGTCTCTTGACTAATTGCCTCAGCCGTTTTGCGCGACGGCATTTGAACAAATTCAGCCCAGCTCAGTTCCCAGATATCTAGTGCCAACTGATTGCCATAATTGAAAATTGGGTCAGCTTCCATACCGTGGGACAACACCGCGATAGACGCTTGAAAAACCTGCTGCGCCTGTTCAATCGGTGAACCCTGAATCTCTAGCAGTGGTCGCCCTGTCCAGTGCTGAAAACTATAAAGCAGTCGCTGGGTGTGGTGAATGACAAACTCATCTTGCCAAGATTGATTCATGTTCAAACATTGCCGTCAACAATCCGCATTTTGCATTAAACCCCAGAAGAGGAGATTTTGCAGCCGCGCTGGCCTACAAAATTTCCTCTTCTGGGGTTTGCTCTTCTGCTTCTTCTAATATCTCTGCGGTCTACTGACCATTCCGCTTCTGAATGGAAGCCATCATCTGCCGACGCACAAGTTGGGCCCACTGGCTAAAGTCAAAAGAATCATCTAACGGATGAATCTCTTGATCGGAGCGGGATTGAGAGCGGGTTGAGCGAGAATTGGACGAATGTACCATGAGAACCTCCAGAAAAAGTAAATTAATGCATCAATACATGACAAATGATGAATATTAACCCCAAACAAAATCATTTCACGAAAACAAATGAAACTGAGCGCAAGATTCTGCCATGAAGACGCCGAAAAAACGACTGCCATCACTGAGAACAAGCGTTCACCCTTTCAGTTTGCTGACATTACGCCTGAGCAATCTAGAACCGGAATCCGCTGAGGCTGCTGCATTACGGTAGCAGCTCAACATCTGACGGTTGTGGTGCAAGATGTGATTCTGGATTTGGAGTTAGCAGCGGCCAAACGGCTTGTCATGCAGAGGCAAGTCATGCCTGACAGCTAGCATCGCTGCGGTGAATTGCGATGGATCTAAAACAAACTCACCCAGACAAGGCTACCTTATCTTGATTAAGTTTGCTCAAGAATTGTCTTAAGTCTTGCCTATATCGTTCCCTAGATAGACTCCGAACTATCAGAAATAGTAAATGATAAAGACTAAAGCAACTTAGATTGCTTCATCTTATTCTTTAACCATCATTTAGCCGATGTGTAATATCCGTTCCCAATGCGTTCGGTTTTTATCCCGATAAGAACAAAATTTCATCCCGATAAGAACAAAACGTTTTTCCTACCGTATTCAAGACGGTTTACACAGCGCTCATCGTATTTGTTTGAGCGTATCTCACGAGTCTATATGCTTCAACTGCATTCAGCGAAATGAGCTACAAGGCCACTATCAACTGCCTGACTGCAACAAGTTTGTAATAAATCTGTTGCAAAAATCCAAGATAAAACCTAATGAAAGTTCCGTGATTGTTCGTACTCATTCCTTAACTCTAGTTATAAACTCTTTTTATTCCAACTAATTGCAAGTTTGGTCATCGTTTCATCATCATTTCTGTTAAGAACGTCATTGTTTGCTCACTTGGATACATTATGTTGAACCCGTTTTGCCGTTTTATAGATTTTGATAGCGGTGGTCAACTCATTCGCAATAGGTTCGTAGACCATATAGCATTTTTCAACCTCGTGAGGCGCGTAGAAATATTTCCCTGCCGGAGGTAGAGAAATACTTCCGTACTCCACTAGCGTGGAAAACACTGGAGTAATTGGCATATTGATATATTCCGGTGGCTATTCAATATAAGCCTTTAGTGTCAAAAATATCGTTTTCTGACCTGAATAGCTGATGATTGAAATTTTGTGGCTAGGGCTTAATAAGGTTTGGCAGTCTTAAACCATCTATTTCCGAATCCCTTACTCTCATGAGCAATTTAATGAATCCCAAACGTAATCAGCAGGCGTTTTGTCCTGTTTGTGATCATCCACTACTACGACACGTTAACAAAGGCAGCATTGTACTATTTTGCACCTCATGTCGCCAGGAATTTTCTCCGTTTTTTCTAGCACCAAACGTGGCGTCGTCAAAGGCCACTCAGCCAAAATTGACGCTATCTGATTCAATCTCGGTTGAACCAACTGTGCCTCTAACTCCACCTGCCATTGCCCAGTAGCAGCTACTTGAAACAGGGCTGCAATTTTAAGTATGAATTGTGATGTGGAGCGGTGCCCCCACATCACAATTCATATCCAGATTAAGCAACACCTAAAACACGAAATGGGAGATTAGTTTAGCTAACCTCCCATTGATCTATTGTTGTGCTAAATCCAAGGTGCTATTTCAGTCCCATTAAAAAGTGAGCAGGCTATTATTAGCCGTCTTTTTGGCCACTATGAGTAGACGGCAGATGGCCATTTAGAAAGAGGGGACGCTTCAGTAAACGTATTTAGTAAACGCCTGGGTCAGTAAAAATCTGGACGGGGTTCAGGCGTTTCAAAATTAGATGGATCGTATAGATAACGGATCACTTCTTCTTCAAGTCGGTGGATTAGGAAGGCTTCGAGAACGCCAGAATGGCGTAGCGCGGCCAAATAGCCGTCTATATACAAGCGCAAATCATCCGTACGATATCCTCGATTCCATTGCTCAACGAGAGAATCCGTGAGCTTTTGATAGTGGCGAACAGTTTGAGTATCTTGAAGCATTTGGCGACCTATGGGCTAGCAGATGATATAGAGATGCGATCGCGAAACGATTCGTTTCTTCATGACCAATATTAAAACTTATGATACCTTCATCTCTCCGTATGTGCAGCACAACACGGTTGATGTCTTTCTAGTAATAGAGTGACCAAAACGCAGATCAAACTAACGGTTTATCCAGCAAATTTTATATTTTTGACAGATTTGCTGGATGAGATCACAGCCGATCTGGATTGGATGCGTTACTCAGTCATGAACTGCGGCTATTCGCTGGCTGCGTCGCGGTCGATGATCAGTGTTACAGGGCCATCGTTTGCGATCGCAACTTGCATCATGGCACCGAATACGCCCGTTTCTACGTTCAACCCGCTCTGTCTCAGCTTGCTGACAAACTGGTTATAAAGTGCTTCAGCCTGCTCAGGTGGCGCGGCTTGATCAAACGAGGGGCGGCGACCTTTGCGGCAGTCTCCGTAGAGAGTGAACTGGCTGACGACCAGCAGTTCTCCTCGAATATCCTGGACAGATTGGCTAAAACGCTGGGTTTCTGGATCAGGAAAGATTCGTAACCCCAGGCATTTCTGCGCCATCCACTCCAGTTCAGCCTCCGTATCGGTAGCGGCAATGCCAACCAGCAGATTGAGACCGCGCCCAATTTTGCCGACGAATTCGCCATCTACCTCTACTGACGATGACTGTACGCGCTGGATCACAACTCGCATGTGTTTATTTACTCCTAATCTATCGCACTTAACATCTAGCTCAGGTCAGTTTGGGACGGTGATTTTATCGTCCGCAACGGTTCATCACCATCAAACCACCATCAATTTGACCCACGCTATAAAATAAAGTCCTGACCTGCTCAGCTTTGGCACCAAAAAACAGACGGTTTACTATGCCGCTGCGTGCGGCGACACAGTAGCGTCTTCGAGTTCTTAACTCGCAAGGTGTCAAATCTGAGATTATATGAAGTTTGGTCGAAAACCCATAATTTATTTTTTGTGAAACGCTTGCGGAGCAAACGTTCCACAAAATAAATCGGGTTCTTATAGGCGGACTTCATATTAGTTGCTGTGAACTCATTCAAAACTCCCCTATGCAAAACAGCAGATACGATTGCATTATCGTTGGCGCAGGCCCAGCAGGCAGCAGCGCCGCCTATCACCTGGCCAAGCGTGGACATTCAGTGCTGATCCTAGAGCGGGAAACGCTGCCGCGCTACAAGCCCTGTGGGGGAGGAGTTTCGCCAGAAATTGCTCAGTGGTTTGACTTTGACTTTACGCCAGCCATTTCGCTCAAGGTGCAGCGGCTGCGGCTGACCTGGAATATGGCCGATCCAGTCGAGGCCGACCTGGACACGATTGAGCCCATCTGGATGGTGCGCCGCGAGGTGTTTGACCATTTTTTAGTGCAGCAGGCGCAAAAGCAAGGGGCGGTTTTGAAGGAACAAACCGTCGCCAAGGGAATCACCTTTGAGTGCGATCGCTGGTTGGTTCACACAACGCAAGGTGATTTTGCAGGCACCTACCTCGTCGCAGCAGACGGAGCGAGAGGCTCAGTGGCTAAGTGGTTGGGCTTCAAGCAGCGTCAGGTACAGATGGCCGGAGCACTGGAAATTGAGTATCCAGCTCCGGCAGATCACGACCCGTTGACGATGCATTTGGAACTCGGCATGGTGAAAAATGGCTATGCCTGGAATTTTCCCAAGGCAGACGGCTACTCTATCGGAGCGGGCGCATTTCGCAGCAAGAGCAAGGGACAGGACTATCGGCCAATTCTGGAGCAGTATGCGGCTAGCTTCAACGTCGATCCAGCAGCGGCTAAGCGCTGCGGCCATCCAATTTGCGTCTGGAATGGCGACCAACCGCTCCATACCCAGCAGGCGCTCCTGGTGGGCGAGGCGGCCTGTGTGGTCGATCCGTTTACCGCTGAGGGAATTCGTCCCTCAATGTATAGCGGCGTAAAAGCTGCCGAAGCCATTGACAGCGTAATTACAGGTCAGACAGACTCTCTGGCAACCTATAGTCAGGTCATGCAGCAAACCTGGGGCACAGAAATGCGCTGGGCACAGCGACTCGCAGGAGCATTCTATCGACTGCCAGCAGTCAGCTATCGCGTCGGGGTGAAGCGTCCTTCCGCACCCCACACAATGGGCAGAATTTTCTGCGGCACACTGCACTACAGCGATGCAGTAGATCGGGCGCTGAAGCGGCTAAGTGGTGGTCTGATTCGGTGATTGAGTGAGGAGTAAGGCGAGAGGAGTGAGGAAAGTATCAGGCTCTAAGTCTTTACAGCCCTTTACAACCTTTACAGCCTCTACAGCCCTTTGCCGCCTTTTATACCCCTCACTCCTCACTCCTATCGCCTCACGTTCTGAAATAGACAAACTCACTTTAAGTCAAGTAACCCCTCTTCCTTGAGTTTCGGATTAAAGCGCAAATCCATTTCGACGCCTCTGGCCTGAAGTTTGTCTAGAACTTGCGCTTCTACGCGACGAGCGGTTTGTTTGAGAAACTTGATTTTGCCTAAATCGTCAAGCTGTTCATACTGAGCTTTCTCGGCATCGGTCAGCGTTTGCTTAGCGTCGATGGGCTGATTCCATAAATGCGCGATCGCACCGTTGCCGTTGGGTAACTCGCCGTTCTCAGCGATCCAAGCTGATTGGATTTCTTCGAGAATCGCGCGGCTGGGTCGTTCGATGCACTGTGCCTTGATCCAGTAGCAGGCTCCCGGTTGGCGCACAAGATGCTGCTTGAGGCTGAGGTAGACGTTGCGGGAGTAGCCGATATATCGCAGAATTTGATCAGCGTCAAAAATGGCATAGACGCCCACTTTTCGCTCAAAGTCAGTTGAAATCTGACCGTCTTGTAAATAAGGGAGAAATTCAAGCTGGCTGAGCGCCGGAATAGTCGTTTGAGAAGTCATAGAAACAGAATCAAGACAGATTCATAGGGTTGCTGCATACCTTCATAAGCCTACCGAGAACCGCAAACCCTGTCAGGCTGAAGGCCGCAAATGGATGCATTAGTTCACAAACTGGCGCGATTTCAATTAATGCTACAGTGAGCAATATTATTATCATTTAATGCTGACAATTGAAATAGCATAAAGGACTGCGACTCATGCTGGAATCTTTGAAGAAAACCCTTAGCATCGTGATTAGTTTGCTCCTGCTGACGTTTATTGTCGCGAATTTAATCCGCTTGGTGCTGTTTGGCTTGCAGTCTGCTCATATTATTTAGGGCAATTTGGGTTTGTACCGCTACTAGCTTAATGCTGCCGTAGTCGATGTAGATGCGGAACTAAAGCGATCGCGGTTGTGCGGCTCGTTTAAATCGCTGATGTCAGGGCCGCTGGGGATAATGCCGCCGGGATTCAGCGGGAACAGGTTGCGGTAATAGTCTTGCTTCACGGCTTCTAAGTTGCAGGTTTCAGCGACACCGGGCTGCTGATAGATATCGCGTAGATAAGCGCCCAGGTGCTGATAATCCTGAATGCGGCGACGGTTGCACTTGAATAGACCGTAGTAAACAATATCGAAGCGAAATAGGGTGGTGAACAGCCGCACATCGGCGAGGGTGAGCTGATTGCCGCAGAGATAGCGCTGGTTCGCTAAAACCTGATCGATTTCATCTAGGGTGTAAAAGAGTTCATCACAAGCTTTGTCGTAAGCCGCTTGAGTTTGGGCAAAGCCGCAGCGATAAACACCGTTGTTCACCGCCGGATAGATGCGGTCGTTCCAGGCATCAATCTGCGATCGCAGTCCTTCAGGATACAGTTCAATCTCAGCCAGTCGAGCAAATGCGTTAAACGCCGCATTGAGAATTTCAATAATTTCAGCGCTTTCGTTGTTCACAATCGTCTGCTTTTGCTGATCCCATAGCACCGGAACCGTGCTGCGTCCGGTGTAGCCCGGTTTAGCAAGCTGATACAGTTCTGGCAGGGTTTGGCAATCCATAAACGGTGCTTCAAACTGCCAAATACCTTGATCCGGCGATGGTTTAACCACCTGCACCGGAATAACATCTTCCAATCCTTTTAATGCCCGAACCACCAATGTACGGTGTGCCCACGGACAGCCATAGCCAACGATGAGATGATAGCGATCGCGCTCTGCTGGATAGGTGCTGTTGGCATCGGTTGAAATGCGATCGCGAAATTCACTTTGTGGACGAATGTATTCACCCGTCTGATTGCGCGGCGCGAGGCGGGACATCATCAGATGCCATATGGTTGTCCAAACCCATTTGCCCAATCGGATAATCAGTCCAGGCGGCAGGGCGCGGGGACGAAAGCTGAAATTAAACGGTTTCGGAGACATAATCAGTCCCTCTGTTTACTGCTTGTACGCTGTACTTCACATTTTGCCGGAAAAGACTGAAGAGGGACTTCAACGTGCGTTGAAGTCCCTCTTCAGTCTTTTACGGATGTATTGATGGTCGATTAGTTTGGCAAAATAGCCGATACGCTAATTAACCAGTGTCCCCAAGGGGACTGCAAGATTGAATGGTAGAGTTCTCCTGATTGCCAGAGCTGATTCAGCCGAACGCTGTGGTATCCCACCAGCACTAGGAAACAAAAAACCTGGAATTTGGGATTCCGCAATGTTGGCCCATAAAAGATCGGAATCTTTTGGTTGCGAATCAGTTCTGTGACTAAATGAAGAGTTGCGATCGCAAATCCAAGAAACAAAACTGGCCCGAACAGATGATAGGAAACAGCCTGAGCTAAATCGCCTCTGGCCACTGCCATAAACGAGCGGGTCAAGCCCCAACCGGGACAGGGAACTCCCACATAACGCATCAGGGGACAGCCTAAGAACGACAGCCGCAGCCCTAAGTTGAATACGATGCTGCCGATTAACGGGATAAGTGCGATCGCAAGATAAATCAATCGTTGCTTTCGCTCTGACCGCGTCAATTCTGCTTGAGTCGAGTTTACCTGAGCTAAAGTCTTCATCCCGCCAGGTTCAGTTCACATTAAGGTTCTGACTGATTATCAGCTTGATTACTCGCTTTTAGCAAATCCCAGCCAAAACAGCTCAAGAAAATAACAACAGTTGCCACTTGTTGAAATATAACAACCTCAACAGTTTTCAGCCAAAAGTTAGCGGAGGAAGTCGAATAAACCGCCATTGATCCGCCCGCTAAGGTGGCAATCAAGAACAAAAAAATAATTTTTCGGGTTTTTAGTTTTAGCATGCAATCTATTTCTGCTTATACTCCACATCGATTTATCAATCGCAACAAAGATGGAATTAGCCGAATGCAAGCATGCCAAAACAAGCAATAGCGCCCAAAACAGGAATAAGAACCAACAGCAATAGCCAAGGTGATTTTCCTAGTTTTTGACAAATTTTCACCCAAGCAATAATTAAGAAAACAATGGCAACAATATTAATACATGGAATGATAGACAGGATTGTCCATAAAACGGGATTCTCATTATCACCTGCTTCAAAAATTTTATAGGTATTGAGAATAGGAATCCAGGCAAACCAAGCATTTTCAACTCTACATCTTTCCAAAATCTTCTGGAGTAAAAACGCAAAGATGACATAAATAATGATGTAGATAATGAGTTGGATAATACCAAACCCAGCGTCCTCATATGTTGCTTGTGCCAAAGTAAGGGAAGCACTATCTATAAGTGAATATACGGAAAGTCCCACAAGGTTAAACATTATGAACAACCCCTTCAAGGAAGAAATTACAACAGCTAAAGATAGCTCCTAGCGTCTCCAGATGAATAGAGAAAATAGGAGCAGTGTGGAAAGTGTATATCTATATGCAGATAGATGTGTGAAACGTTTCTTTCTTGTAAAGAATCAGATTCGTAAAACGATACAAATCATATGTTGCTCGAAATTTTGATTGATAAACTAGACGCTCTGCTAATCGATCTCTAGAAGCTAAAACCTAAGTAGCTGATAACGACTCAACCCTACAGTTAACTTTGGGTGATGTGGTGGTGAGCGGTTAAAACTCCCTTAGAGAGCTGTTCCGTCAATACCTTATGGCTAGCTAGTTTCCCTCTCCGTGCGGATTTGCGTTGTTTTGTGGCCTCCTACCCTAGAAGAACCCGTAGGGATGATGAGTTGAGTTATTGAGGCACGATGTAACGCTGTATGAATGTTTATATTGTGGGGATGCTGGTGATTGGGCTGTTGTTGTTAGCAGTCACCTGGTGTTCCGAGTGGATTGCGCGGCTACCGCTTTCTTACGCCCTAATCTACGTGGTGATTGGTGTTGCATTAGGCCCCTATGGAATTGAGTTAATCAACATTCAACCCGATTCACAGTTTCTGGAGCGAGCTACCGAACTGGTTGTGATCGTGTCTCTGTTTAGCTGTGGCCTGAAAATGAATCGTCCGCTCCAGTTGTGGGCCTGGAATTCCACCATCCGACTGATCGGAATTTTGATGCCGCTGTCAATTTTTGCGATCGCAGCAGTCAGTCATTGGGGGTTAGGGTTTAGCTGGGGAGAATCCATTTTGCTAGGCGCAATTCTCGCTCCCACCGATCCGGTATTGGCCTCAGAGGTGCAGCTTGAGCACCGTCATGATACGGATGAACTCCGGTTTGGTCTAACGTCAGAGGGCGGGCTAAATGATGCACTCGCTTTTCCATTTGTCTACTGCGGTATTTACTGGATTGCCCAGCCCAATCTAGACGATTGGTTTCGCCAGTGGGTGATTGTGGATTTGCTGTGGGCCATTGTCGCAGGCATGGGCATGGGCATCATAGTCGCGAAAGGCATTGTCTGGATTAGTGAACGGCTGTATCGAGCCAAAGCCATCAACCAAACGATGAGCGACTTAATTGCCATCGGCACAATCTTGCTTTCCTACTCATTAACTGAACTGGTGAATGGATATGGATTTTTAGCAGTATTTGTTGCAGGGGTGGCCATGCAAAAATATTGTCATACCTATGAAAAACTCCAGTCACAGCTTGGTTTCATCACTCAGCTCGAAAAACTGATGGAAGTCGGAGCGATGTTACTGCTAGGTGCCCTGCTACGCGTTAATCAAACCGTGCAATTTTTACCTGAAACCTTACTGATTGCAGGCAGTCTAATTTTCATCATTCGACCATTAGCAGCCTGGATCAGCACAATGGGAGATCAGCTTAAATGGAACACCCGATTTCTGTTTGGCTGGTTTGGCATTCGCGGCGTTGGCTCAATTTACTATTTGTCCTATGCCATCAGTTATGGTTTACCAGGTGCAATTACCGATGATCTGCGCTGGATTACCTATCTAACCATTGTGATTTCTATTGTGCTGCATGGAGTTAGCGCTCGCCCATTGATGTCCTGGTATAACAAGCACGGCAGCGAAAGTCGTTTACCCTTAAAACCTTAGCGAATTCCCAGCACGTTTCTGATCAATCAGCAAGTGGGTACGCTAGACTTATTAAGGCTTGTTTACATTTGTTTGGGAGTAGAGACCGTTCGCGACGGTTCAATCAATCTCTTTAATTTATCTATACGATTCCCGATACAGAGCAGGGACAACTTGTTGTTTCTAAACAGACAAACTGTTCTGCAATCGGTAGAGGTTATTTTCACCTATCGGTCACTCCGAACAAAATAAACCCATTGCTGCCCCTCGGCAGCAGCACGTTCACTACTATAAACGGATCTCTAATTTGCCATGACGCTACCTATCCGTAACGTTGCCATCATCGCCCACGTTGACCACGGTAAAACCACACTTGTCGATGCACTGCTGAAGCAGTCTGGCATTTTTCGCGAGGGCGAGGACATCCCGGACTGCGTCATGGACTCCAACGACCTAGAACGGGAACGGGGCATCACCATTTTGTCTAAAAATACAGCGGTTCGCTACGGAGACACGCTGATTAATATCGTAGACACTCCCGGTCACGCCGACTTCGGTGGTGAAGTTGAGCGGGTACTTGGCATGGTCGATGGCTGCTTGCTGATCGTCGATGCCAACGAAGGCCCTATGCCGCAAACTCGCTTCGTGCTGCGGAAAGCACTGGAAAAAGGTCTACGCCCCATCGTCGTTGTCAACAAGATTGACCGTCCCCAGGCCGATCCCTACGGTGCGATCGACAAAGTACTCGACTTGTTTTTAGAACTCGGTGCTGATGACGATCAGTGTGAGTTTCCTTACCTATTCGCTTCTGGTCTAGCAGGATTTGCCAAGAGTAACCTCGACGATGAAAGTGAAGACATGCGGCCTCTGTTTGGAGCGATTTTGGATCACGTTCCGCCGCCAGTCGGCGATCCAGAAAAGCCGCTCCAGCTTCAAGTCACCACACTAGATTACTCAGAGTACCTGGGCCGGATCGTGATTGGCCGGATTCACAACGGTACGATTAATGCCAGCCAGCAAGCTGCACTCGTCAAAGAAGACGGCAGCATCACTAAAGGTAAAATCACCAAGCTGATGGGCTTTGAAGGTCTACAACGCATCGAGATTGAACAAGCCTCTGCTGGGCAGATCGTTGCCGTTGCTGGCTTTGCTGATGCCAACATTGGCGAAACCATCACCTGTCCCAATGAGCCACAGGCACTACCGCTGATCAAAGTAGACGAGCCGACCTTACAAATGACCTTCTGCGTCAACGACTCACCGTTTGCTGGGCAGGAAGGCGACTTTGTTACCTCGCGTCAACTGCGCGATCGCTTAATGCGCGAACTCGAAACCAATGTGGCGCTGCGGGTTGAACCCACGGATTCACCGGATAAGTTTGCCGTTTCCGGTCGGGGTGAACTGCACCTAGGCATTTTGATTGAAACCATGCGTCGGGAAGGCTATGAGTTCCAAGTTTCTCAGCCGCAGGTGATCTATCGAGAAGTTAGCGGTCAGCCCTGTGAACCATACGAGCTACTGGTTCTAGACATTCCTGAAGAAGCCGTCGGTGGCTGCATTGAAACCATCGGTCAGCGACGCGGCGAAATGCAGGACATGCGCGTCAACAGCGATGGTCGCGCTCAACTGGAGTTCATTGTTCCAGCGCGTGGTCTAATCGGCTTCCGGGGTGATTTCATCCGCCTCACCCGTGGTGACGGCATTATGAACCACAGCTTCCTCGACTACCGTCCGCTGGTGGGCGATGTCGATACCCGTCGCAATGGTGTACTGATCGCGTTTGAAGAAGGCACAGCTACCTTCTATGCACTCAAGAATGCTGAAGACCGGGGCGTCTTCTTCATCTCGCCTGGAACAAAGGTCTACAAAGGCATGATCATCGGCGAACATAATCGGCCCCAAGATCTAGAGCTGAATATCTGCAAAACCAAGCAGTTGACGAACCACCGTTCAGCTACGGGCGACGAACTCGTCCAGTTGCAAACTCCGGTTGATATGACCCTAGAGCGAGCACTGGAATATATCGGCCCCGATGAGATGCTAGAGGTGACACCAGAGTCAATTCGTTTGCGGAAGATGGCAAAAAAACTGGTTAAGCGGTAATTTACCGGGCTAGTGTAATGAAGAGTCAAAAAGGAGAGTGCGATCGCACTCTCCTTTTTGACTCTTTTGTCGCTTGATCCAAAATCTGATTACAAAAAATATAACTCGGGTTCTTTCTAGCCGGATTCGGTATTAACCATTATGAAGAAAATTGAAGTTTAGCCGAGTTTATCTCTTTGAGGCTTTGAAGTTTCCGTAAAATCCCGCAGATCGTATTGGCTGCATTGAATGCCGTCCGATAGCTTGTGTTTGTAGTTAAATTGAATAATTCTAGGGAGATCAAGTTAACTAAAAGCAAATTCGAAAGATACGTGCTAGCACGATGGTTTGCGATTTATGAAGTAAGTTTGGGCATCCTGGAACTAGTGCAACTTGTTTAATACATATCTTTCATCTGTCTCTCTTACCAGTCAGCGTGTAGCCCGATTTGTTTCTCGGTATACTGCTTTCATCCACTGTTAGGCCGATGTTTGATTGAGTACCATTCGATGGTGATGGTTAGCATGAGCTAATCTGACCCAAAATGAGCGCTAGGGTTCTTATGAATGTCTCCAGTCGTGCCATTGGTGAATACTGATGGCTGCTCACGGGGTGTTCTAATATCAATCGTGAGGCTGCGTTGAATAAGGGGCTTAAGCCCCATGCCCGACAAGGGGCTATTCAATTCATCCTCAAGTTGAATTGGGATAAGAGACTGCAAACATGTCTTACGGTGGTTACGTTCGTTGTTAATCCATAGTTTCGAGCAGTTAGGATCATGAGAATTCTGGTTACAGGTGGCGCTGGTTTTATCGGCTCTCACTTGATAGATCGGCTCTTAGAAGAAGGGAATGAGGTTGTTTGTCTTGATAACTTCTACACAGGCCGCAAGGAAAACTTATTGCGGTGGTTTGACTACTACAATTTTGAGTTAATCCGCCACGATATTACCGAACCCATTCGGCTCGAAACTGAGCAGATCTATCATTTGGCTTGCCCTGCATCCCCCGTACATTATCAGTACAATCCGGTCAAAACCATCAAAACTAACGTGATGGGAACGATTAACATGCTGGGCTTGGCCAAGCGTGTTAAAGCTCGATTTTTGTTAGCGTCTACCTCAGAAGTCTACGGAGATCCAGAGATTCATCCGCAGACCGAAACCTATCGCGGCAACGTGAATCCAATTGGCATTCGAAGCTGTTACGACGAGGGTAAACGAGTTGCCGAGACGCTAGCATTTGACTATCACCGCCAAAATGATGTGGAAATTCGGGTTGCTCGAATTTTCAACACCTATGGCCCACGAATGCTAGAGAATGACGGACGTGTTGTTAGCAATTTCGTTGCTCAAGCCCTGCGTGGACAGTCATTGACCGTTTATGGAGATGGGTCACAAACTCGTAGCTTTTGCTATGTCTCGGATTTAGTTGATGGACTCATGCGATTAATGAATGGAGATTTCATCGGCCCAGTTAATCTGGGTAATCCAGGGGAATACACCATTCTGGAACTCGCTGAGACGGTGCGCGAGATGATTAATCCCAATCTCGAAATCAAGTTTGAACCTCTGCCCCAAGATGATCCGCGCCGACGGCAACCTGATATTACTCGGGCTAAAGAGTATCTAGGTTGGCAACCCACGGTTCCACTCCGGGATGGACTAAAAGCCATGATCGACGATTTTCGCGATCGCTTTAGTTCAGAGGTTTCTCATCTGCCTAAGCAGGCAGTTTCTAGCTAAGGAGCATTCGTTTTCCTTCATCTTGCAACATCTGCAATTTGACACTGTTCTTTGACATTGTTTAAGGATGTGCAGGATCGTTGCTGTTAATTAGCAATTGATCTCCAACCCTGCCCAATCATTAAGAAGAGGATTCAGTTTATGCGCGTTTGTGTCATTGGTACCGGATATGTTGGCCTCGTTACAGGTGTTTGCTTAGCTCACACAGGTCATGATGTGATCTGCGTTGACAACAACGAAGAAAAAGTTAAACTCATGCAGTCTGGTCAATCTCCGATCTATGAACCGGGCCTGTCAGAACTGATGCAGCAAGCTATCCAGAATGGCAAGATTCAATTCACATCAGATTTGGGCGCAGGGGTGGATCATGGCGAGATCCTGTTCATTGCGGTTGGGACACCAGCTTTGCCAACGGGTGAAAGTGATACCCGCTATGTTGAAGCAGTTGCCCGTGGCATTGGTGAAAATTTGACGTCTGGCTACAAAGTCATTGTCAACAAGTCTACGGTACCCATTGGCTCCGGTGACTGGGTGCGGATGATTGTTCTGGATGGCATTGCTGAGCGTGAGAAAGTACCCGTCACTGCTGGTGTTGGTGCTGCCACAGCTACAGTCGATGTTGAATTTGACGTAGTCAGCAATCCTGAATTTTTGCGGGAAGGATCTGCAATTTACGATACCTTTAACCCTGACCGGATTGTTTTGGGCAGCAACAGCCAGAAGGCAATGGAGATGATGAAGCAGCTCTATGCGCCTATCGTCAATCGGGAAGTTGCTGAAGACAAGTCTTTGCCACCTGTTCCAGTTGTCACCACTGACCTCAGTTCTGCTGAGATGGTAAAGTACGCCTCCAATGCGTTCCTTGCCACCAAGATTAGCTTCATCAATGAAGTGGCGAATATCTGCGATCGCGTCGGTGCTGATGTCACCCAAGTTGCGAAGGGCATTGGTCTAGATTCCCGGATCGGCAGCAAGTTCTTACAGGCGGGTATCGGCTGGGGTGGTTCCTGCTTCCCGAAGGACGTATCTGCGCTGGTTCACACTGCAGATGACTACGGTTATGAAGCTCAACTGCTGAAGGCCACTATCGAAGTTAATAGCCGTCAGCGTGTGCTGACTGTTGAAAAGCTTCAGCAAGTGCTCAAGATTCTTAAAGGTAAAACGATTGGCTTGCTGGGCTTAACTTTCAAGCCCGACACCGATGACATGCGCGATGCACCTGCTCTGATTCTAATTGAGCAGTTGAATCGTCTTGGTGCCAAAGTAAAGGCATACGACCCGATTGTGTCCCAAAGCGGGATGCGGCATGGTCTATCGGGTGTCATTGTTGAAACCGATCCTGAGCGGTTGGCAGACGGTTGTGATGCGCTAGTTCTAGTCACCGACTGGCAGAAATTCCAGGCGCTGGACTATACCAAGATGGCGAAGCTGATGCACACACCCGTCATGATCGATGGCCGCAACTTCCTCAATCCTCAGCTCTTGATTGAGGCTGGCTTCCAATATCAAGGCATTGGCCGCTAGGTTAGCGTCAATGATATTGCTTTAGACAACGAGAAGGGGGCGACGCTTTGCGTCGCCCCCTTCTCGTTCTGGATCACTTGAACCAGGTTTGCTGTAGGGCTGCTTTGTTCCAGTCCGCTAGGTTGGCCGCAGCGTCATAGGTACTGTGCAGAAAACTCAGTAACGCCTGATCCGGATCAGGCGCCGTGCGTACGGCGTCATAGGGGAGGATAAATTCTCCTAACCCATCGTGGAAGAAAGCGTCTTTGGGTGACACTGGAGCATCCTTAAAGCCCTCGGGGGTTGGATAGGCATAGGAATAAAACGCTGGATAGCCGAGTCCGACTCCAGGCCAGAAGCCAGCGCTGCTGACCTCCTGGTTGTAGGCTTCTTTGGCCACCGCGTCAGGCATGTTGGGCACACCGCCGGGATGTTCGGGCGCGGGACGACCTGAAAAGCGAGTCACCGCTAAATCGAAGCTGCCCCAAAAGAAATGCACGGGACTGACCTTGCCGCAAAAGTGGGAGCGAAACTCGTGAAAAACGCGATCGCACTGCAATAAAATCTGCCAGAATCGATGAGCAGCGTTGGCGTCATAGCTGGCGTGGATCGTATCTTGTTCGAAGGGAATCGGATCGGGAATTTCATTGGGGCGAGTATTAATCGTGACCGGAATATCCAGCGCGGTTAGAGCCGTCATCACTGCCTGGTAGAAGTCGGCAACGGAGCGGGGTCGTAAATCAATCGTTTGAGAACTGCGATCGCTGGTCGCAATCTGAAGCTGATGATCAACCAAATCAAAGTCAATTTGAAATATGCGATCACCGTAGGGGATGGGACTAGTTGTCAATCCGCGCACCGTTAAATAGAGCGGTACGTGCCAGGAGTGATTGATCCAGGGCGTTTGCACGAGGCGGATTTTGCCGACAATTTGAGTCCACATGTGCAGCGTGGTGTAGGTGTCTTGCCAGTCGTCCAACGGCAGAGCGGGCCAGGAATAAGACATAGCAGTTCCTCAAAAAAGCTGAATACAGAAAGTGTAGTCGCTTCCTGTGTGAATCGTTCACAACATGACCGAGAATGATTTACGCTTCAAATCGGAAGTTGAGTATTAATATCTAGTCTGTGTGTAAGAACCCATTTTGATTTTTGTGAAATGCTTGCTTAGCAAGCATTTCACAAAAATCAAAATGGGTTCTTAACCGGATTTTATATAAGTAGGTTTAGTTAAACAGCAAGATGACAATTGGGATTTGGGTATTGGGCGATCAGCTCTCGCTGGGGCAGTCGGCGCTGGCAAGCTGTGAGCCAGGAAACGATCAAGTAGCCGTTATTTTGATCGAGTCTTTGAGCCATGTAAAAGAACGCCCCTACCACAAGCAAAAGCTGGTGCTGGTTTGGTCAGCCATGCGGCACTTTGCGGAGGAACTGCGGCAACAGGGCTGGTCAGTCACCTATGTTGAACAGGCTGAGGATTTTCAAACGCCGCTCAACCAGTGGATTCGCGAACAGAATATTACTGAACTGCGGCTGATGCAGCCCTGCGATCGCACCTTTCAGCGCTACCTCAAGACGCTCAAATTAGCTTGCGAGTTGACCATCACACCCAACAACCAGTTTTTCTGGTCAGACGCCGCTTTTGCCCAGTGGGCTAAGGGACGCAAGAGTCTGCTGATGGAGACGTTCTACCGCGAGGGGCGCAAGCGGTTCGATGTGATGATGGACGGTGATGAGCCAGCAGGCAACCAGTGGAATTTTGATAAGCAGAATCGCAAACCGCCCAAGGGCGATCTGAACCCGCCCGATCCGCTGTGGTTCGAGCCGGATGAGATGACTCAAGCCGTGATTGATCAAGTCAACGCGGCAGATTATCCTACCTACGGTCAAGCCACTCCTTTCCGCTGGGGCACGACGCGGGAACAGGCGCTCCAAGTGCTTCAGTATTTTGTTGAGGTGCGCCTACCCACCTTTGGGCCATATCAAGACGCGATGGTGACGGGCGAGGAAACCATGTGGCACGGACTGATTTCGCCCTATATGAATGTGGGGCTGCTGCATCCGGAAGAAATTGTGCGAGCGGTTGAACAGGCGTGGCGCGATCGCAAACTCCCGCTGAACAGCGTCGAGGGCTTTATTCGCCAAGTGCTGGGCTGGCGGGAGTACATGCGGGGACTGTATAGCTATGTCAGTGATGACTATCCGGCCAAGAACTTTTTTGAGCATAATCACCCGCTGCCCCAGTTTTTCTGGGATGCAGCGCAGGCGGACATGAACTGTCTGAAGCAGGTGCTATCGCAGTTGGAGCGCACGGGTTACGCCCACCACATTCAGCGCTTAATGGTGCTGGCCAACTTTTCGCTGATTGCGGGATTGTCGCCGCAGGAAGTGGAAAGCTGGTTTCATGCGACGTTTATTGATGCCTACGACTGGGTGATGCAGACGAATGTGATCGGCATGGGGCTGTTTGCCGATGGCGGAATGCTAGCCTCGAAGCCCTATGCGTCATCGGCCAATTACATCAACAAGATGAGCGACTATTGCCAAAGCTGCGCCTACAGCCGCACAAAGCGGACGGGGAAAGATGCCTGTCCGTTTAATTTTTTCTACTGGGACTTTCTCTCGCGCCAGTCTGAGAAGCTGAAGTCCCAAGGCCGGATGAATCTGATCTTGGCGAACCTGAAAAAGATGACAGCGGAAGAGTTAGACGCCATTCATCAACAGGCAGAAGACTGGCATAAGCAGCATACAAGTTGACCTATTTTATTAACACTGATCTAGCGGTGTGGATTCGGCTGGTTCATTTTGGGATAACTGGCTGGTTTGATTGGGCGAGGTTGGGGGTGGCTCAAAGAGGATGACGAAGATAGCGTTGGGCATGAGGCGACGCAGGGCTTTGAGATGTTCTTCAGCGGCACTGCGCTGGCGAAAGCGGGCAATGGTGATGCGCTGGGCTTTGGGCAGCATACGGATGATGCACCAGGGATGGAGTTGGTCGCGGTAGTTCATAGGACTATTTCCAGACATACGAATTTGAAGCGATGGGCGACAGGCTCACCACTTGATGAGAAACTAAATAAGGCAATCGGCTCGAAGCCCCGGCTTCTGGGACGACTTGCCAGTTGAAGATTAGTTGACCACACCGTTCTTTCTATACCGAACGGTAATTACCAAGCAGTATAGTATGACGAACCAGAGCGATCAAGTCTCTCTGATGGATTTGCGTAATCGTGCGAATTTGACGCGCCGTGAAGTGGCGTTGGCGCTGGGGGTTACGGAAAAAACAATTTATGTATGGGAAACGAGCGCGAAGACGCCGAAGATGACGGTTGCCCAGGTACAAAAGCTGATTGAGTTGCTGAATTGTTCAATGGAGGAGTTAGTGAAGGCAACTGAGAAATCCCAATAGGTGATAAGCGTTTGGAGTAATCAAACATTTAGCTGTTGCTCAAGCCATTAGTCATCATCTGCGTTTTCGCCAAGCGTTTGCTGAGCAGCATGTCGAATATGTAAAATGCGTACGGTTGGCGTTTCTTGTTCAAGAATTGTGAAAAGGATACGGTAAGAATTTCGTCCCTTGCCGTAAACGAGCTGTCGAATTTCTTGGCTAAAATGTGTGTTTTCTCTAGCTAGTGAACAGCGTTTCGGCATCTGAGACAAAGACTCAATTGCCTGTATTAAGCCTGCATACCATTGCTTGGCTGTAGCTGGGGAAGCAATTTGAGATAACCGTAGAAAAGCTCGATCTGCCTCGGCTTCTGCAATGCTCGAAATTTCGATGCGGTATTTCATTCGTCTGCTGGCAAATTGTATTTATGACGTTGTTCTTGCGTAAATTCGTCAAATGAGCGAAATCGGCCAGCTTCGAAATCGTCTAGTCCTTGTTGAATACCCTGGATTGCTTCGGCTGAGTCTTGTACTTCCCACTCTAGAGCATTTGCCAGCAGTTCAGAGGCAACGAGATTTACATCTTCACCTCGTTGGGCAGCTTTATTAATTAAGATTGCTTCTAGTTCGGGGCTGAGGGTGACGACAATTGTCATGTAGTTGAGTCCTTTTCATAGAACCTATGACCAAAATTTTAGCAACCCTGAAAATTCAGTGCTTGATTCGAAATGTCTGATTCTGTCCTGAAGCAGCGCCGCGAGGAGCTGGGTTTGACGCAGCGAGATGTGGCAACGGCGGCGAATGTGTCGGTGCAGACGGTGAGTAATTGGGAAACGGGGCGCTATAAGGAGGCGAAGCTAACGCTGCCGCAGGTTAAAGCGCTCTGTCGCATTTTGCAGTGGACAATTGAAGATTTACCAGATGATTTAGGGCCAGTTAGCTAAAGTCTCAATCTTTCCAACCAATTTTCTTAGGCTAGTTGCTTGGTTTATACTCACGGACTTGAGTTACACGGTAGTTACTATCTACCGAAATTGACAAAGCCATTGGCAATGCTTGCGGTTTATTATCCGATAAGAATTCCAGCTTATCTTCTACTGCTAGCTTAAGGCTGTAGTGCATTTCCATTGCTTCGTCTTTCTTTTCCATTGCTCCGTCTAAGATGTGCCGTCTTGCCTTTGCTAAAGGCTTTCCTTGTCCGAAGAAATTTTGAATCATATCTACAGGAACAAAGGAATCCGCATCGTTAATTATTTTGTCTTGAAATAAGGAATGAAATTTATTCTGTAAGGAAAGCCAAGTGTCTAACTCTTTGTTCAAAACTTCTAATGCATGAATTTTTGCTAGCTTGTTTCCAGGTATTGAGCAACGCAATAAAACAGAGAGTATTTGAACAAAGATAGCTTTGATTGTAACCTCTGCATAATTGACATAGCTCAGCCCTTTCTGAATAGCCTCTCCAAACTTAGGTTGCCAAAAATCAGAGAAATCAGACTTGCCAAATATCTGAAATTCTTTTTCCATTAGTTTGTGATAAGTATAATAGACTTCTCCGCAATCCCGCTCAATCCTTTTCAATTCATTTATGCTGGCGTTTCTTTCATCTTTATCTAAGTCAGAGCTTTCAAGTGTTAGACTGATTTCTTTGATTTGCTTTAAGCTGCTTTGCAAGACTGAATAGTCTTTAGCCTCCATATGCTCTTTAATTGCGATCAGCTCTTTTTTGATGTCTTCTAGTTTAGAGTTTATTTCTGACAAATAATGTTGTGCTGTGATAATAGCCAAACCTTGCCATACAACTGTAACGGCTGCTGCTAGTTGAATACTTGATGCAGATAATAAAGCAGCCTGCCCTACTATTCTTCCTTGAGAATCTACAGCGATCGCTCTCACACCTCCTTCAGTAGCTTTCATTATGGAATATGTTCCATCTGCTATTCCTTTAGCAACCTCAGGTGAAAATCGCATGATGTAGGTGCTACTGGTAGCAGTCAGAAGATTACTTGCAAGTGCCGGAATATGCTGAAAAATGGCTCCCAAATCTCCCATTTGAGTAGAAGTCAAAGGAATCTTTTTATGAGTTCCTTGGTGTGTTTCTGGCTCAAATGGCTCAATTTCAGCAAAAGGATTGTCTATATCTCCAATAACCAGCTTTGAGTAATTAGCTTTACCTAGCATCTGTTCCACCTATTGACTTGGGCTATTTTGCTGCAACTACACAAGATTCGGGCGTTTTCCTGTTTCGCCTTTTAGTATTCCCTGGAGATAACTGAAAATAATCTGTTTCCGGCGCAATGTATGTTCTTTAACCTGCCCTGACTCCAATCTTCTAGCTGTAAGCCTGTGATCAGGGGAAATTTTGGCCCTCGCGTGTAACGAAGTGCGATCGCGGTTTTGAAGGATGGAAGTGCGATCGCGCTATTCCTTTCTCTGGCAGACAATTGGTTATGCTTTAAGTACAGATGACATCAGCCAAGGCTTATCGGTGATGACTCTACAAGAATTGCAGCAGCAAATATTGCAGCTCCCCCTCCAAGACCGCTGGTACCTTGTCCAGTCTCTCTTAGCGTCCATTCAGCAAGAAACAGCGTCCAACATCAACACTTCATCCGATTTGGATAAACAGTTTCTCGCTAGTCTCGATCCCTGGACTCAAAGCCTAGTCGGTGTAGTGCAACTTGATACTGATAGAGTTATTTAACCATTAGCAAGAATTTGGCTACTTTTACTGATGCGATCGCACTTTTCCAAAAACTGCGATCGCACTTTCACCTATTCAGAAGATTCGCTGTTCATCTTGCCCTTGAGGAGTAAATAAATCGAACCGGGCAACCAAAATACAAGAGTAATCGGAAACTGGGAAAAATTGCGCTGTTGAAAACCGTCTACCAAAATAAACACACTTCCTATCAGCCCAATCGTGCCCAAAATTCGCAGTGTAAATGGACGGCTCTTTGGCACTAAGCAGGCCAGTGCGATCGCAATTAACAGACAAGTGAAAATAGCAACACCAATAATGAGTTTGGGATGCTGATCCGGTGGCAAAACTGCCAGCCGCTCTGGCACTCCGGCCAAGAACAAAACAGTCGTCAGGATTGTGAGAATACCCAATATTGTCCAGATATTCCAACCGCTTCTACTCATACAGGTATTGGTAATAGAGAATCTAAGAACAGCGACTCTTTTTATTCACATACATTTGCTGATCGGCTATTTGTAATAAGTCATCGATAGACTGCGATCGCTCCCAATCAAATTCCGCTAAACCCACGCTGTAGGACAACTGATAACCGCGAGCCATTTGAAGATTGTGGTCATCACAAGCTTGCGTGAGCCGCTTGAAGATCAGTTCAATGTCAGCCACATCAACCTGGCTCAGTAACACCACAAATTCGTCTCCCCCCAGTCTGGCAATCACATCAGATTCGCGAAACGTATCCCTGAGAATTTGAGCAAAAGCAACGAGGGCGCGATCGCCCTCCGCATGGCCATAGCGATCATTAATGGCTTTAAAGCTATTCAGATCAAACAGCAGTAAAATCGCCTTCTTTTCCAGACGCGTACAGAGATTTAGAGTATGCGAACCGAGCGCCATCAGCCCGCGCCGATTGGAAATCAGCGTCAAATCATCTAGTGTGGCAAGCTGAACGGCTGCTAGTTCCCGCTCGGCCATGTGTCCCAAATCGCGGAGCAACTCCAAATCCTCTTGGCTCATTGCTCGCGGATCGCGATCAATTAAACACAATGTACCCAGCTTACTTCCGTTGGGTACTTGCAGCGGCACACCTGCATAAAAGCGAATATGCGGATCGTTGACAACCAGCGGATTATTGTAAAACCGTTTGTCTAATAGCGTGTCAGGTACGACCAAGACATCATTTCCCAAAATAGTGTGACCACAGAACGAGATTTCCCGTGGGGTTTCTTGGGCGGATAATCCCTGACTGGATTTGAACCACTGCCGATTAAAGTCAACTAGGCTCACCAAGGCAATAGGAACACCAAATAAGCGTTTGGCTAAACGGGTCAGTCGATCAAAACGCTCTTCTGGGTCTGTATCCAATAAATGCAGCGCTTTGAGTGTGTCAAGGCGTTCGACTTCTTGTTCTGGATATTTGGGTGTTTCCATATCAGTTAATTTGTCTACTTGGGATTCGGAGAGTAGAATCTTTCCACCCTGAGATACCCAAGAAAGATCAAGGGCAGATCTTAAAGGAACATAAAATTAGAGTGCCCAAGTCATCAAGAGCTGACACAGATCACAGCAAATATCAAGATAAATTGCAGAAACGGCGTCGCCGTAATCTGATGTGGAGGAATTTACCTTTCAGCTAGAGCGGGTTCTGGTAATGCGCCCTGCATACGGCTCAGCCAGTCCACCAAGTTATCAAGCTGCTGATCGGGTTTGAGCGAACCCAAGCCGCGCACCGTCACCTTACCCGGCGAATAGACAAAGCGCGAGTGCAGGTGAGCGGGCAGATTCTCCTTCAGCAGGTTCCAGGCAGGTTCTTCCATTGGCGTTTCCAGCACTACATGCTGCTTGCCTTCGGGCGCAATCCGCGAGAAACCGAGCTTGCGCGCCACCTGCTTCAGCTCCATAATCCGAATCAGTTGACTGGCAGCTACCGGGATCGGGCCATAGCGATCGTTCCAGTCGGCGGCAATTTCGGTCAGTTCCTTCTTCGATTGAGCCGATGCGATCGCACGATAGGCGCTCATCTTCTGATCCAGATCCGGAATGTAGTCGGCAGGGATAAAAGCCGTGAAGTTGAGGTCGATTTGAGTCTCGTCCACCTGCGGGATTTCCTGACCGCGAATTTCGGCCAACGACTCTTCCAGCATTTCCATATAGAGGTCAAAGCCAATCGCCTCCATCTGACCGGACTGTTCGGCACCGAGCAGATTACCCACGCCGCGAATTTCCATATCGCGCATCGCTAATTGATAGCCAGAGCCAAGCTGAGTAAATTCCTGGATGGCTCGTAGACGTTTACGCGCTTTGTCGGTCAGCGAACTCTGCTTAGGATAAAGCAGCCAAGCATGGGCTTGAATGCCCGCCCGCCCGACGCGACCCCGCAACTGATAGAGCTGCGACAGACCAAATCGCTGGGCGTCTTCAATCAGGATGGTGTTGACGCGGGGAATATCGAGTCCGGATTCGATAATTGTTGTACAGAGGAGAATATCCGCCTCGCCCGTGCTGAAGGCCAGCATTGTCGCCTCCAGTTCACCTTCGGGCATTTGACCATGTGCGATCGCAAGTCGGGCACTGGGCACCATCTCCCGCAGCCGAGCGGAAATCTCTTCAATGCCCTCGACGCGGGGCACAACGTAAAACACCTGACCGCCCCGATCCAGCTCTTGGCGAATGGCCGAGCGCACCGTTTCCGGATCGTAGGGTGAGAGATGGGTTTTAATCGGACGACGGGACGGCGGCGGCGTGGTGATCAGGCTCATTTCCCGCACCCCAGACAGCGCCATGTAGAGCGTCCGGGGAATTGGCGTGGCGCTGAGGGTGAGCACGTCCACCTGCGTCTTCATGGCCTTGATCTTTTCTTTTTGGTTGACGCCGAATCGCTGCTCTTCGTCCACCACGAGTAGGCCCAGGTCTTTGAACTGGACAGCTTTGCCCAAAAGCTGGTGCGTACCCACCACCACGTCTAGCTCACCCGTCGCCAGCCGCTGCTGGATGTCCTTGCGCTCACTGGCCGTCCGGAAACGGTTTAGCAAGCCGACCTGGATGGGGTAGGGGGCAAATCGCTCCTTCAGCGTGTGATAGTGCTGCTGCGTCAAAATCGTGGTGGGAGCCAGCAGCGCCACTTGCTTTCCGGCAGTGACCGCCTTAAAAATGGCGCGAATCGCCACCTCAGTTTTGCCAAAGCCCACGTCGCCGCAGACCAGCCGATCCATTGGCCGATCGCTCTCCATATCCCGCTTCACGTCCTGCACCGACTTGAGCTGATCCGGCGTCGGCTGATAGGGGAACGAGTCCTCTAGTTCCTCCTGCCAGGGCATGTCAGTGGGGTAAGCATAACCTGTATTCTGCGCCCGCTGCGCGTAGAGCTGGAGCAGATCCACTGCTACTTTCTTAATCGCCTTGCGGACTTTGCTCTTGGTGCGCTCCCAGGCTTTGCCGGACATCTTGTTCAGCGTTGGGCGCTCACCGCCCGTGCTGCGGAAGCGGGAGAGGGAACCCACCTGATCGGCAGCCACTCGCAGCAGCCCGTCTTCATACTTTAAGACCAAGTATTCCCGCGTTTCGTTGTTAATCGTCAGACTTTCCAGCTTGATGAACTGGCCGATGCCGTGGTTGCGATGCACGACAAAGTCACCGGGGCGCAGCTTGTTCGGATCGACCTGCTTGGAGGCCGCCCGTCGCCGCTTCCGCACATAGCTCGGCGTCGCTAGCGTATGCTGACCAAAGAATTCCCGGTCAGTCACCACCACTAAACGGAAAGTGGGCAGCACAAACCCTTCTAACTCCGCCAGTCCCGAATACTTGACCGCCACAGGCGTATGCTGCGTTTGCAGCTTGTCAATCGCCGGATAGTCGCGCGGATTGGGTACAAACTGGGCGGGACAGTCGTGCTCTTGCAGCAGCGCGACACAGCGGGACGGCTGAGCTGATACTAACCAAATTGAGAAGTTGCGATCGCGCTCCTCTCTCAGCGTCTCGGCTAGCTTGCCAAACTGGTGGGGAATCGCAGGCACGGGGCGACTAGCCAGATTTAAACCAGTATTCGCTTCAGCAATCTCCGACAGATTCAGCCGCTGGAACCGCTCCATTTCAGCCAGCGATTCGTCAAAGGCACGATGGATTTTGACAAAGGCGTACTGATCGGACTGAGCATCGGAGCCTGACAACAGGTGGGGATTGACTTCCAGCCAGTGATCTTCGACGTGCTCTAACCAGCGATCGCTGTGGGCGCGACACTGTTCCGGTTCATCCAGCGCAATCAGCGTATTGTCCGGTAAGTAATCCAGCAGCGAAGCCGTTTGACCAAAGGCTAGCCCCAAGAACCGCCGCATCCCGTCAATCGGCTGTCCGGTGCTCAACTGCTCCTTTTCTTCGTCGGAAACAGGCAGGCGATTTAGCAGGTCGTTTTCCTGGAGGGCATCGAAGACGATGGGCGAAAAGCTGGTGGCCGTCAGCGTAATCTGGTTGATTTTGTCTAGCGATCGCTGACTGGCGGGATCAAATTCACGAATCCGATCCACCTCATCACCAAATAGCTCTAAACGAACGGGTAGCTCAGAGGCCACGGGAAACACGTCGATGATGTCGCCCCGCTGGCTCCACTGGCCTTCCAGTTCCACCTGAGAAACTTTCTCGTAACCCAAACGAGCAAGCCGATGGGAAAGGGATTTGAGATTCAGTTCATCCCCCTGCCGCACATTGACGCAATAGTCTTGAAAAATCTGGACGGGTGGCAATAGCGGCTGAAGCGCTCGTTCAGTTGCGACAATGGCAAACGGAGCATTGGGTTTGCCGCCGGATTTACCATTAGCTTTGCCATTGGCTTGGCTATCTACTGGCGTATCTGTGTTCTGAGCGGTACGGCTACGAATTAAATCCGCCAGTACCTGCATCTGCCCCCAGGTCATTTCCGCCTCGGTATCAAACGGCTCGTAGGGCGAGGATTCTGACGTGGGATAAAAATGCACCGTCTGCCAGCCCATTGCATCGAGTTGAGCCGCCCAGCGTCCAGCTTCTTCAAGGGTTGCGGTTACAACTACCAAGGGTCGAGACTGAGATTGAGCCAGCGCCGAACTGACCAGACCTTTGGGCAAACGAGCCACCCCATTGAGCGTCAGTTCACCCTGCTGATGCAGCTTTTCCAGCAGTTCTACAGCCAGTTTTGATCGTCCGAGGGCGCGAGTAATCGAAGAAAAGGACATGAGGATTCGTCAGTGCCAGAGGGTTGCAGACCCACTTGAGGTCTCTTTAATCTTTCTTTATGCATCTTATTGTAGTCATAGGTTGCGGTTAGATCAGGAGTACCTGAAGAGAGACCTGACTCCTCAGCGCCAAGTGCAGCGAAATCACGCTTTAATGATGAAGCATCACTAGTCTGATTAGACTGATTTAACTTGCATCTTGCACCACACCCAAATAGGTGATTTTGTCGCCGCGTTGCGGCAGCAAAATTTACCTCTGCTGGTTTTAGTCTTACAAGGTGCAAGATATGAATTAACCTACTTAACTTTGGAGACGCGAGGCCAATTGAGGCATGTCCACAACGAGTGAAATTTTAGTTATCTTGCTGCTGGTACTGGCCAATGGCCTGTTCGCGATGTCCGAGATGGCAGTTGTCTCTGCCCGCAAAACTCGCCTCCAGCACTTGGCCAATCAAGGCGATTTACGAGCACAAGCGGCATTGGATCTAGCGAATAGCCCCAATCGCTTTCTCTCAACCGTGCAAATTGGCATCACGCTAGTTGGCATTTTGGCGGGTGCGTTTGGTGGTGCAACTCTGTCTCAGTCAATTGCCGAACTGCTCAACCAAATTCCGGCTCTTGCACCGTTCAGCAGCACTCTGAGCCTGCTGTTTGTTGTCCTCCTCATTACCTACTTATCCCTGGTGGTGGGGGAACTGGTGCCGAAGCGTCTCGCCTTAAATGCGCCCGAGAAAATTGCCACTGCGATCGCAATTCCGATGCAGTTGCTATCTGCGATCGCATCTCCGGCTGTCCGCTTGCTCAGCGCGTCTACAGAACTGGGGTTGAAGCTGTTTGGGGTTGGCCCCACGGAAACCGAGCCGCTGGTGACCGAAGATGAAATCAAAGTCTTGCTAGAGCAGGGGCGCGAAGCGGGCATGTTTGAAGCGGCTGAGCAGGATATGGTGGAGCGCATTTTCCGCCTCGACGATCAGCCAATTAGCGCCTTGATGACGCCGCGTCCCGACATCGTTTGGCTGAACCTCAACAGCTCTGCCGACGAGAATCGGCTCAAAATTACCCAGAGTGATCACTCGCGCTTTCCCGTTTGTCAGAACACGCTGGACAACGTGCTAGGTGTGGTACATATCACCGATCTGCTGGCTCGCAGCATGGCGGGCGAACCGATGGATTTGACTTCGGCTCTGCGCCAACCGCTGTTTGTGCCGGAAACCACTCGGGCACTGCGGATTATGGAAATGTTCAAGCAGTCGGATACTCATATTGCGATCGCAGTCGATGAGTACGGTGTAATTCAGGGCATCGTCACGCTCAATGACATTCTGGAAGCGATCATTGGCGATCTCCCCTCGGTTGGGCAGTCGGAAGACACCTCTGCCGTACAGCGAGAAGATGGCTCTTGGCTGCTAGACGGGATGGTGTCGATTGACAAGTTCAAAGATTTATTTGAACTGGGTCGCCTACCAGGTGAAGAAATGGGCAATTATCAAACTCTCGGTGGTTTTGTGATTACTCACCTGGGTCGCATTCCGGTTGCTGCTGACCATTTTGAATGGGGCGGTTTGCGGTTTGAAGTGATGGATATGGACGGCAACCGCGTCGATAAAATGCTGGTCATGCCCATAAAAGCAATTCCTTAAAAAAAATCTGACCAATACTAATTTTGCAAACTTGATAGGTCACTATAGGTTGAAGCTGTTGTATCACGCGTTTTATCAGCACTGTGTTCCAACAGTCTCACCACAATTTTCATTTTATGGAAGGTGCCCTACCATGCCTTACTCCGTCAAGTTTGTGCTCGATACTTGGTTAAAACTGACAACCGATCAGGGATCAAAACTACCCGACAGTCAGCGGCAATATATTGAATCTGGAACAGAACTGCCGCTAGCCGCCTATTCTCTCGTTGGCAATCATCTGCGGATTACGCTGGGTCAAGATGACGAGGGCAAGCAGATTTTCTTTAAGGGTCGCAACACTTGGTTTGTCTATGAACCAGCCGTTGATATCTTGCGTGATGGCGAGGAGATTAATCTTTTTCCACCCACGACGGACGACGAGCCAAGTGTGCTTCAACTCAGAATCAAATCTGATACCTGGTTTAAGCTCAACACTGACCAAAGTTCTGCTCTACCGGATGGTCAGAAGTGCCTGGTGAAGGCCAATACAACTATGCCGCTCAATAGCTACACCCTGGATGGGTATCATCTGAAACTGGCGCTGGGTCAAGATCAAGACGGTAAGCAAATTCATTTACAAGGCCGCAACACCTGGTATGTCTATGCTGCTCACGTCGAGGTATTGCAGGCAGGAAAAGTCGTCAATTTGTCTCAACCCGCGACAGCGGCTTTGGCACGTTCCACTGGGCAAATCAACGAGAAACAGATTAACGAAAAAGGACTGCACCTGCTGAAATCCTTTGAGGGGTTGGAATTGAAAGCCTATCTAGATGCGGTCGGCGTTTGGACAATTGGCTATGGCACGACTCGCGGGGTGCGTCCCGGCATGCAGATCACTGAGGCCGAGGCGGAAGCTTTCCTTCGAGATGACCTCCGCAAATTTGAGCAGGCGGTGTCGAGCAGTATTCAAGCACCGCTCAATTCTGACCAGTTTTCCGCGCTCGTGTCTTTTACGTATAACGTCGGGGCTGGTGCATTGGCCAGTTCAACCCTGCGGCGAGTGCTTAACCAAAACAACTACAGTGCAGCGGCAGAGGAGTTTTTGCGCTGGAATAAAGGTGGCGGTCGCGTACTAGCTGGCCTAACTCGGCGGCGACGGGCTGAGCGGGCACTGTTTTTGGGTGAAGATTACACTGCTTTCTTATAAACTGCATTTGCCCTCGTTCCCAGTCCTTCTCCCACGTTTGAGAGAAGGGAACCAGATCCGACTCAAACTCCCTTTCCTTCTAAGATTGAGAGTTGAGACCGGAAATCACTGACAATCTGTCTTGGGATCTATCAACGCCTATAAAAAATTCTCTAGCCTATGCGTAATGCAGTTAGAACTGGAAGAGATTTTTTATGGCAACTGATGCTCCAGCGAATCCAAAACAAGTTAGTAACCGCACGCTTTGGACTGGGATTGTATTGACCGTATTAGGGGTAATTGCGATCGCGCTTCCTATCGTTTCAACCGTCTTTGTCGAAACCTGGATAGCACTCATTCTGGTTTCAGCCGGGGTCGCTAAGCTAGTTTATGCCTATCAAACCCACGATGAAGGTAACACCATTTGGAAAGCTCTATTGGGTGTTCTGTATATTGCTACCGGACTCATGCTGTTTTTCTATCCGCGTACCGGAATTTTGACATTAACGCTGCTGCTGGGTAGCTTCTTGCTCACCGAAGGCGTGTTTGAGCTGATTCTGGCCTTCCGCTTGCGACCCCGACAAAACTGGACATGGGCGCTAATGAACGGCATCATCACCCTGATTTTAGGTGGCATGATCTGGTTCCAGTTTCCCTTTAATGCGCCGTGGCTACTAGGTACACTGCTCGGTGTGAGCATCCTGTTTACAGGCATTTCTCGGGTGGGACTCTCGCTGAAAGCACGCGATTTTCTCAGCAGCGAAGACCAATCCACGCCTGCGGGTGAATCCGATTCACCTGCTTCTGCCTAATTCACTGGATGTATCGAGTTTTCCACCTAACTATCTAAACTCTTGCACCTGATAGAAGACGCCATTCGCCGCTGCGCTGCAGCGGCGAATGGCGTCTTCTGGTTTAGGATTTGGATGTATGCGTTTGAGCGGATGGTTTTAACCCCCATGACCCCCGAACCGATTGAAATCCTCTCTGAAGAAGAAATTCGTCGTACCATCACCCGATTGGCGTCGCAAATTTTGGAGAAAGCTGGCAGCGTCGAGAATTTAATCCTGATCGGCATCTACACTCGTGGAGTGCCGCTGGCCCATCGCTTAGCCGATCAAATTGAAATGTTAGAAGGAATGCGACCTGCGATCGGAGCGATTGATATTACCTTTTTTCGCGATGATCTCGATAAGATCGGTGCCCGCACTCCGGCCAAATCCAAAATTCCGTTTGACCTTTCCGCTCACAACGTCGTGCTGGTTGACGACGTGATTTACAGCGGTCGCACGATTCGGGCAGCGCTGAATGCTGTGAATGAATATGGTCGGCCTGAGACAATTTGGCTAGCGGTTCTGGTGGATCGAGGACATCGGGCGCTGCCCATTCATGCGGACTTTGTCGGCAAAGAGCTACCCACATCGAAAGATGAGCAAGTCAAGGTTCATCTACAGGCTGAAGATGGCCGCGACTCGGTTGAACTGATTAAGCTAGGCAACGTTTAGTCTCTGACACGCGCCCCAATCCTACAAAATGCACTTCTGTAGGGCGGGATACCTCTGTAAGGGCGGGTTTTGTTGATCAATTTCAATGCAGAGCCAGGATGTATTGGCTAAACCCGCCCCTACGCTGGATTTTGGATATACGACGCACCCGTTATGTCAAGTCCGCGTATAAGAGAACATAATTTATTTTTTGAGAAACGCTTGCTCCGCAAGCGTTTCTCAAAAAATAAATTATGGGTTTCCAACCGGACTTCATATTACTTATCGTCGTAGGTTGAGCAGTTCCTTAGGAGAGGCTAGCAATTTCACGCGGACAGCGGTGAGCTGATCATCTGGGGTTAAGGTAAATGTCCACTGGACGTTTACGCCAAATACTGATGTTTGCACCTTACCTGTGACTAGAATTTGATACGTATCGTCGGGTTCACTTTCAGATTCCTCATCGGCCTCATCGTTAGTAGGCTGCACCACACCTTCACGGGGCTGGAGCTGCATTCCTTTGGCCTCAGTTTTCAGATAATCTGCGATCGCATTTCTGCCTTGAATGCCAGACTCAAACGGCGCGTAGAGGATGCCATCTTCTGTAAACAGGGTGACGGCCTGATCGTAGGCTTCCTGATTCAGCCAATCGAAATAGCAAATCACCGTAGGATGCTCAATGCCAGCAATTTGTAGCTCAGACTGAGCGGCAACCTGGCGAATACAAGTTTGGTACTCAGTCAGTTCCCCTCGACTAATATCCGGCTGACTAGACAGCGCAGCGGTGGACTGAGAGTAGGAGGAACGGGCTGAAGACATAGTTAAAGAAAATTAAAGTACAAGCCCTATCAGCATTTCACGTTTGGCTCTTAAACCGCATCATGCAGACGGTAGAAATATCCTGCTGTTGACTCGACCGTAGCCGCAACCTGTCGTTTCAGATTTGAGGCAAGATGTGGAAATAGCACCACCGAACTAGTTTTTAATTCGAAAATCAGGCTTGGCATGACAGCTTATCCGCTTTCTCACACGAATTCTCACACGAACGCAGATCAAATCAAGCAGCAGGCTTTAGCCATTGGATTTCACCGGGTTGGCATTGCCACAGTGCCCGACGATCTGGCCCAGTTGAGTGCCGCTTACAATCCAGTTGCCGCGCTGCAAGACTGGTTGGCACAGGGCTATGAAGCGGATATGGCCTGGATGCACCACTCGCGGCGGCAGAATATTCGCGAAATTATGCCAGAGGTGAAATCGGTGATTTGCGTGGCGCTCAATTACTACACGCCTCATCAGCGCCCCGCAGATAAGCAGTACGCTAAGATCTCCCGCTACGGCTGGGGTCGGGATTACCATCGCGTGATGGAGAAGCGGCTGAAAGAATTGACAGGCTGGCTGCGATCGCACTTTTCTGATACCTATCCCGATCTACAACTGCGCTACTACGCTGATACTGGCCCCGTTCAAGATAAAGTCTGGGCCGAGCGAGCGGGCCTAGGCTGGATCGCCAAAAATGGTAATTTAATTACCCGCGACTACGGCTCGTGGGTGTTCCTGGGCGAGATTTTGACTAATTTGGCCCTGTCACCCGATGCACCCCATACCCAGCACTGCGGCACCTGCACCCGCTGCCTGGAAGCCTGTCCAACGCAGGCGATCACCAAACCCTTCGTTGTGGATGCCAATCGCTGTCTGGCCTATCACACGATCGAGAATCGGGCTGAAACATTGCCGCCGGAAATTGCGTCTCAGGCCCAAGGATGGGTCGCTGGCTGCGATATTTGTCAGGATGTGTGTCCCTGGAATCAGCGGTTTGCACAACCAACCAATGTTGAAGATTTTCAGCCCTATCCGGGAAATGTCGCGCCGACTCTGGCAGAATTGGCCCAGTTAACCGACGAAGAACACGATCGGCAATTTCGGGCTTCGGCACTGCGGCGAATCAAGCCAGACATGTTTCGGCGCAATGCTCGTGCCAATTTAGAAAATTTCTGTCAGGATGGGACATGACTAGCTTGTCTATCCCTACACACAATCAAAATAATTTAGTAGTCATAGTGCGCTTTATGAGTCGTCCATTGCACAAATCCGTCCGCCGAACCCTGCCCATCGCATCACTGCTGATGCTGCTTGGACTATGGGCTCCGGCTCAGCCCGTTTCTGCTCAGGTGCTGGTTCCCTACACGCCTGAGCTGGATTTTGAGCTACTGGAGGAACAGGGTTTAATCCTGGCGCAGGAAGCGACTCAGCTCGCCCAGTTCCAGCAATACGATTTGGCGCTGGCTCGGGCGCAGTTGGCATCCCAACTAGTGCCGCAAAATGCTGACGTGTGGGGTCTGCTGGGCAGTCTCTATTTGCAAGTTGAAGAGTATGAAGATGCCGTCAGCGCTCTCAAAAAAGCGCAGAGCCTGAATCCAGAAAACTCATCGGTTTTATTTGCACTCGGTTCAACCTACTTCCGCATGGAAGAGTACACAACAGCCGCAGACTACATTCAGCAGGGGCTGAAGATTGAACCGGATACGCCAGGTGCGCTGTTTGATTTGGGCAATGCCTACTACAAGCTACAGCGCTATGATGATGCGATCGCAGCTTATGAAGATGCGGTTGACCAAGACGACGAATTTTGGCCTGCGGTCAACAACATTGGCTTGGTGCTCTACGAAATGAATCAGGTCGATGACGCGGTGGAAAAGTGGGAAGAATCAGTTGCCATTGCCAGCGAAGAAGCCGAACCCCAACTTGCGATCGCAGTTGCACTCTATGCACAGGGACAGCAGCAGACAGGCATCGACCAAGCAATTAATGCACTCACCCTCGACAGCCGCTATGCCGATATTCAGTTTCTGCGGGACAACCTCTGGGGTGAAGCGCTGATCGCCGATACGGAACAGCTACTCAATACGCCGCAAGTGCAAGATCTGCTATCAGGGGCAATGATCCCAGAACAAGCTGCACCCGCCACAGAACCAACCGCCGAACCGGATGGTGGTGATGGATTGCTAGAACAGCGTCAGCCGACAGAGGATCAGCCTTTAGAAGAAAGCGATGACAGTGACGCTGAGGGCTTGCTTGAACAGCGGTTACCAGAGCGCGACAGCAACGAGGGCGGACTGCTAGAGCAGCGGCGTTAACTTAGGAACGCGGACTTAATGAACTTAATAAGGTGAAATCTTTGAGGTAGGGACACGGCAATGCCGTGTCTCTACAGATGGAGCGGTTTGCAGACCAGTTAATCCACAATCTTTAGGGTTAGCTTAAAGGAACTTTAATGCTTGGCTCAAACGTGCGCGTTGTGTACATTTGGGCCAAGTAATCTTTTGGGTTTATCAGCTTTGTCTAGCCTACGTTCGGTTATCCGTCCTCTTTCGGATTAGCACTCATCTCAACAGAGTGCTAATTTAGGACATTGGAGAGCTGTAAAGGCGATATGGCAAAGATTGTAGTATTCGACGAAGAATCACGGCAGGCCCTAGAGCGGGGCGTCAATGCGCTAGCCGATGCGGTGAAAATCACCCTCGGCCCTAGAGGGCGCAATGTCGTACTAGAGAAAAAATTTGGTGCGCCTCACATCGTTAACGACGGTATCACCATTGCCAAAGAAATTGAGCTAGAAGATCCCCTAGAGAATACCGGAGCGCAACTGATTCGAGAAGTTGCATCCAAGACCAAGGATCTAGCAGGTGACGGTACGACCACGGCGACCGTTCTGGCGCAAGCCATGATCAAAGAAGGTCTTAAGAACGTGGCCGCAGGGACGAATCCAGTCAATCTGCGCCGCGGTATGGAAAAAGCGATCGCAGTTTTGGTGAATGAGATTAGTGCGATCGCAAAGCCCGTCGAAGGCAACGCGATTACTCAAGTTGCAACCGTATCCTCTGGTAACGATGAAGAAGTTGGCCAGATGATCACCGAAGCAATGGATCGCGTCACCACCGATGGTGTGATCACCGTTGAGGAATCCAAGTCCCTCGCCACCGAACTGGAAGTGGTCGAAGGGATGCAGTTCGATCGCGGCTACATGTCTCCCTACTTTGTCACTGACCAAGAGCGGATGATTGCCGAGTTCGAAAACGCTCGCATTCTGCTGACCGACTCCAAGATTAGCTCCATCCAGGATCTAGTTCCCATCCTAGAAAAAGTGGCTCGCTCTGGTCAAGCTCTGATCATCATTGCAGAAGATGTAGAAGGGGAAGCCCTCGCAACGCTGGTTGTCAACCGGATGCGCGGTGTACTAAATACCTGTGCCATCAAAGCGCCTGGATTCGGCGAACGTCGTAAATCCATGCTGCAAGATTTGGCTGTGATCACAGGTGGTCAGGTCATTTCTGAAGATGTTGGCCTCAGCATTGAAATGGCTGACCTCGACATGCTGGGTACCGCTCGCAAAGTCACCATCTTCAAGGACACCACCGTCATGGTGACAGATACAGGCAACAAGGCCGACATTGAAAAGCGGGTTGCCCAACTGCGCCAAGAACTCAGCAATTCTGACTCTGAATACGACAAAGAAAAGCTACAAGAGCGGATTGCTCGCTTGGTCGGCGGTGTTGCGGTGATCAAAGTCGGCGCAGCCACTGAAACTGAGTTGAAAGACCGGAAGCTACGAATTGAGGATGCGCTCAGCGCCACCAAGGCAGCCGTAGAAGAAGGCATTGTTCCCGGTGGTGGTACAACCCTCATTCACTTGGCTCCCAAAGTCGAGCAGCTCAAAGAGACCCTCAGCGCCGAAGAGAAAGTAGGGGCAAACATCGTCCTGCGGGCACTAGAGGCTCCTCTGTGCCAGATCGCCGATAACGCTGGTGTTGAAGGCTCAGTAATCGTTGAAAAAGTTCGCAGTATGGACTTTAACATTGGCTACAACGCCCTGACAGGCCAGTTTGAAGACCTGATTGCCAGCGGCATTATTGATCCCGCGAAAGTAGTGCGCTCTGCCCTACAGGATGCAGGTTCAATCGCAGGTATGGTGTTGACCACGGAAGTCCTTGTTGTCGAAAAGCCTGAACCCGAACCCCCCATGCCCGCTGATGCTGGCATGGGCGGCATGGGCGGCATGGATGGTATGGGCGGCATGGGCGGCATGGGCATGATGTAGTAAGCCATCCCCCCTTGATACTCAAGGTGCATAATCCATAAAAGTGACCGCATCGTCGTATACGACGGTGCGGTCACTTTTATGATGCGGTCACTTTTAGGAATAGATTCAGAGATTCAGTACTTTGGTGTTCAGAACTCAGCACTAAATTCCCAATCATTCAGCACTTTTTCTAAAACTCACTGGGCACCCGGTTACGGGTTGACGATTACTGCACTGCTTCTTGCTGGCTTTGGCGATTAACAAACCGCTTCAGTATGTGTTTTTCAGCCGGAGATAGAGAAACGTCATCATCTTTTTCGGCGGCGCGGGCTTTGTCCGCTAGATTTTGCCACTTCCCGCTGGCGCGCTCTCGGGCATCTTCGATTACCGCATGAACTGGCTCCTGATCTTTCCCGTAGAGCTTCTGTGTATCTTCTAAACCCTGATAGACCTTCTCAGAGGCTTCTTCAGCTTTATCAGCAGCTTCATCTAAGTCAAAGGATGAATCAGGGTCTGTAGTCGGCTTACCTTCGATCACCTGATCGGCTTGGGCAATCTGGATGGGATAGTCAACAAGCGGATGAGATAGCGCATTCGGCGGTAGGGTGGACGATGGCATGGCTAGTAAGGGTCTAGCAGCGGCGGCAGCAGGAGCGATCAGCCAGACGATGCAGCAGCAGAGCAGCACCACAGCATATACAATAGCCATTTGAATTGCCGACATCCAATTCGACCAACCCGATGACCGATACTGAGCTGCCCAAGCCTGAAACGTTCCGGATTGAGTTGCTGAATGCTTGTGGAGAGAATTGTTGAGGTACATTTGGCGTTTATCGTTATCGTGATAAGCGCTGCGGATACGGTGCGATCGCACTATCAAGGACCATACTGAACGTAACATCCAAACCTGCATAGCCTAGAGCCTAATCAACAGCAATCAACGGGGGGAGACTGTTTCCACAGTGCGACTGCACATTTTCCGACAGCTTACTTCGTTGTAGCGATCAGCTTGCGCCCTGTCGTCGTTCAAAAGATAGGGATGCTTAGCACTTAGCGGACGTTTCGCTTTAAAATCGAGCCAGGTTTTGCAGTTAACTCACCCTCTGATTCGATATCTGATTCAATCAAAGGTTGCTATTCTGTAGGTTGGAGTCAGCGCACAGTTGTCTCTAGTGCCTCAAATTTAAGAAAGGCCGATAGCCAAACATCGTTTCCAAATACCGTTGTGGAAACCTCACATGCTAAGGATTACTTATGGCTCGTTATACCAGTTTGTTTACTACCAATACCGCAATCGAGAGCCTGCGCGAGGCTTTACACAAGACGTTAGAATCCTGTAGCTTTGACATTATCTATGACACAGGCGACTATCTTGTGGCGCGAGAAAAACCAGGTAAGGTCAGCTTTGCCCGATTGGTCACCGTAGAAGTACTGCTTGATCAGTCGGCGGTTAATGACGAAACTCGCATGAACTTCGTGGTTAAGAATGAAGAACTGCCGCTTAAGGCTGACAATCACTGTCACCGAATTTTTGATCACCTGAATAAAGCGATCGCAGATCGCCAGCAGTGGACACTCATTGAGAGCCTCACCTAGCTCCTACCGAGTTTTTGTGAGCCCTGTGATTCTTTAGTACTCAGCGTTGGCTACTGGTCATAATATTAAATCCGTGTATAGGAACCCTGTTTAGTTTGTGTGAAACGCTTGCCAAGCAAGCGTTTCACACAAACTAAACAGCGGTTTTTTAGCCGGATTTCATATGAGTAGCAAACAACTCGCTCTAAATACTCTAAATACCTAAATAAGGGTAAAGCCCAGAACTAGGCATGTGCCTAGTTCTGGGCTTTGCGCTTGATAAGCCAAATTGGATGTCGTCCCGATACTGACCATGCTTGCTCACAAAGCGGGCTTTAATCTTCTGGATCACCCACCATATTGGGACTGATCAGCGTAATATCAAATTCATCGGGCGGCACCGTAGTAATCGCCTCTCGCTGAAGCAGGTAGTAAATAGCTCGGACTTGAGGCCCGAAGACGATTTCATCCTCATTTTGCAGGTCGTGAGCCTGGAGCTTGCGCCCATTAATCAACAACCCATTTGCACTCGGCTTTCCTTTCAAGTTGCCATCAACAATTCGGTAATAGTAGCTGCCATCCTCATTAGGCAGTTGAACCAGGGTGGCATGGCGGCGAGAGACAAATTGAGAAACTAAGCGAATATCACACTTTGGATCGCGCCCAATCGTATATACAGGACTGTCCAAGATGTATTCTCGCCGACCCTTGCTGTCTTCAATGATGAATAGATGGTTTTGGTGAGGTTCTGAAGCCATGTTCAAACCGGGGGATATGATGAGCAACGCTATTGATACAAAATACTTGCATCTTAGCTAGTTTTAGAGTTCCCAGATTTGGGAAACAGTTGCGGGTTAGACGTAAAAAATGATTGAGAATGAGCGATCCAAATTAAGCCTTACTATAGAGCGCAGCGAGCTGACACGCATCGCCCATATTGGGTAATATCCGGCGTCCCGCTAAGCATCAGATAGCCGTAGTCAGTTTTGTTTCGGACATGGATGGTGTTGTACAAAGCGAAGCCGCACCCCAAAGACGTCCTAACCCGTGTAACTATCGTGATGTAAGGTGACACTAGATAAGGTGAGAACGCTATACAGGTGAGAGCAATCAACGTCAGTGCTGAACCCGTCGAAGAGAACTTAATTTCATCGCTGGCGAAGCAGACACTGCGCGCCTTCTATAGTAACAGCTCAACTTCCAAAAACTGGTGAACTATTCCTGGTACGTCTAAATAGGGCAAATGGATGCTCTACCGACGACGCAATAGTAGGGAGTTGGTTACAACACTAACTGAGCTAAAGGCCATCAGTGCACCTGCGATCGCAGGACTGAAGGCGATGCCAAAAGCGGGGAGCAACACCCCTGCCGCCACTGGAATTCCTACGGCGTTGTAGGCCAGTGCCCAAAAGAGATTTTGCCGAATTTTGTTAAACGTTGCTTGACTGAGATTGATCGCCTCGACGACATCCAATAAGCGATCGCGCATCAGGATAATATCAGCGGCTTCAATGGCGATATCGGTACCGGAGTTGAGCGCAATTCCCACATCGGCTTGAGCCAGAGCCGGAGCATCGTTGATGCCATCGCCCACCATTGCCACCCGCTGGCCCTGCTGCTGGAGCTGAGTAATCGCTTTCACCTTTTCATCCGGCTTGACGTTGGCGAGAACAGCGGTTTCGTCTAGACCGAGGGAGGTTGCGATCGCAGTTGCGGTTGTGAGCTGATCGCCCGTAATCAGCATGATATGCAGCGGCTGAAGCTGTTTGACAACTTCGATGGCATCGGGGCGCAGCGTGTCGCGGATGCCGAGCAGACCAACCACCTGCTGCTCAACAGCAATAAATACGACCGTTGTGCCCGTGGCCGACAGCGATTCTGCCTGCTGAGTGACGGCATCGTCGATCAGAATGTCCTGGCGCACTAGCCAGTCGCGATTGCCTAGGTAAACCTGCTGCTGGTCAATTACAGCCGAAATCCCCAATCCGGGCTGAGTCGTAAATTCATCAGCGGCGCAGATAGCCAGTCCTCGCTCGTCAGCCGCTCGGCGGATCGCTTCGGCCAGCGGATGACGGGTGCCGCTTTCGACCGTTGCCGCCAGTTGAATCAGCCGTTCCTCGTCGTAGTCGGGCTGAAGCGGCATACAGTCAGTTAGCTTAGGCTGGCCAGTCGTCAGCGTTCCGGTTTTGTCGAATACCACCGTATCGAGCTGATGCACCGTTTCCAGCACGTCGCCGCCGCGAATCAGCAAGCCCCGCTCGGCTCCCAGTCCAGTACCCACCAAAATTGCCGTTGGTGTCGCCAAGCCCAAGGCGCAGGGACAGGCCACCACCATAACTGCGATCGCAAGTTTAAGGCTAAACAGCAGCGGCGATGTGTGGGTCGTCGCATGATGCACCATGCCTGTCATCATCGCAGGCATTTCAGACGGAACGGCCAGCACGTCCGGCCAAATCGACAGGCCAATGAAGTACCAAAAGGCAAAGGTCAAGGCCGCAATGGTCAGGACACCGTAGGTAAAATAGCCCGCCACCGTATCGGCTAGCCGCTGAATCGGCGCTTTGCGGGTTTGGGCCTCTTCCACCAGGGCAATCATCTGAGCTAGCGTCGTATCGGCCCCGGTGCGAGTGACCTGTAGAATCACGGCTCCAGACTGGTTAACAGTACCCGCAGCAACGGCATCGCCCGCCTGCTTGAGTACGGGGGTAGACTCGCCCGTCAGCATCGACTCATCAACGGTCGTCTGCCCCTGCACCACGTCGCCATCGACCGGAAATTTCTCGCTCGGTAGCACCTGCACCCATTCGCCCACTTGAATCTGCTCAATTGGCAACTCAACGCTAGCTGGCGGGCCAGAACGACTGGGATCAGACACCAGCCGCGCCGTGTTGGGCTGAAGCTGAACTAGGGACTCAAACGCCCGTGCTGCTCGACTGCGGGCGCGATGTTCCAGCGTTCGACCAATCAGAATAAAGCTGAGCAGCATGACGGGTTCATCAAAGAAGCACTCCCAGCCCAACTGCGGCCACAGTAGCGCCACCACGCTGGCGGTGTAGGCACTCAGTGTCCCCAGCCCCACTAGTGTGTTCATATTGGGTGCGCCATGCCGCAGTCCCTTCCAGCCGTCCCGCAGCAAATCGCGACCGGGGATCGCCAGGGCCAACGTCGCCAATCCCCAGTGAAACCAAATATTGCTCAGACCCGGTACGCTGGAAACCCAGCCTAGATGCTCCAGATGACCAAAGGCCGAGAATAAAAGCAGAAAACCTGCGATCGCACCTCGCCAATAGTACTGACGGGTTTCTTGCCGTCGTTTTTCCTCGCGTTCCGCCATTGAGGCAGCGGTACTGGTTTGCGATCGCGGCTGAGTGGGAAAGCCAGCATCAGTCACGACCTGGGCTAGGTCTTCGGCTTGAATGGCATCAGCCCACCCCTCCACAATGGCCGTTTGGGTGACTAAATTAACCGTTGCGGCCACGACGCCATCACAAGTCTTTAGCCGATCCTCAACCACTTTGACGCAACCTGCACAGCGCATCCCATCCACGCTGAGGGCAATGGTTTTAGTTGCAGGTTCTTGAGGAGAAGTCGCCAATGGAGACGATATCGCCACCCCATTGTTCGGAGTAGCAGATTGATCGGGCGTTTCAGGCTGGAGAAGCGGCGTTTGATCCATGTAAGTCCAATCCGTGCAAATTCATATCAAAGGTTTAGCGCTGAAGACAAAGACGCCACCTCAACCAAAAGGGGGCATTCTAAGCGGCGAGTCGGCACAACAGCTCTATAAAGTATGACGAAGGATGAAGCCAGCGCACACAAATCACTAAGAAATATTTAGCATTTCAGTCACTGCGACGGTGAGGATAACCGAAGCAAAATAATAGCAACTTGAACATTCATGTGTTGAACGAGAGGAACGAACCATTTGGCTGTATCGCAGCCATGTCAGCTATTTTCGGAGATCTATTTTGACGTAACAAGCTGTTTTAGCTGGCAAAATACAGTTAATTAATTAGCAAATATTTCGCAAATATTACGAACTCAGTCGCTATTAGTCATCACTTCAACATTATGTAAATTCAAGTAACGTTTCTTGGTTCGGTTTTCGCAAGAATAGTTCACTGTAAACACTCCATAGATTCGATAAGCTAAACGTAAGCTCATAACTCATCATAAAAACGAGTACGTCATTATGTTTTCTCAGTTTTGGTCAAAACGCTCGACCTGGCACAACGTGCTAATTGTTAGCCTTTTATTTTGGCTAAGCAGCAGCATTTTACTGGACTTTGTGATCATGCCAAGTCTATACGCATCAGGCATGATGGCTGAGTCTGGCTTTGCATCAGCTGGTTATTCAATATTTGGAGTATTTAATCGTTTAGAACTGGTTTGCGGAGCAACAATTTTAACAATTGCTTTAGCAAATTGGGGTTTCAATGCAGCTAGTAAATCAGCCATCAAATCTCAAACCAAACACATACTTGCGATCGCAGGTTTGCTGTTTTCAATCGCAGTCATTTATACCTATGGACTCACGCCAGAAATGAGCAGTTTGGGTCTACAGCTTCAGCCGTTTGATGCGATCGCAGAAGTTCCCGCCGCCATGAATCGGCTCCATGTCGAATATTGGCTACTCGAAGTTATCAAGCTGGTGGCAGCAGCGGCACTGGTACGGCTAGTTGGCTTCCGGGCTGATGACGAGGGTTCCACGAATCAGCTTCTGCTCGGCTAGGATACCTGTCCAAGTACAACTCAATGATTAGTCTTTCGTAGGTTAATCTTCCTGAGATAGAGGAAAGGGGCGATGCATAAGCATCACCCCTTTTTTCTTGCATCTTTTCTTGCATCAAGTTAGAAAAGCCTACGGTGTACGTCCTTACTTAGCGTGAAACTCTGCTCGATTTCCCTAAATCCCCCATAGTCCTTCGGGCATGGCTGCGCTGATGACAAGAGAGACTCGAAGCTAGCGTTGAAATAGCCCCTTTTTCAAGGGGGCGGCGACAGCGGGGGATCGGATAACTGCGCTCAACCCATACCGACACTCGATTAGTCTTCTTCTACCTCAGCCACACCTGGCCACAGAAGCCGCACGCCCAAGATGGCAAATCCAACTGCAGCCGCAGCTTTCACAAAGTAGGTCGGCAAAAGCTGAGCTGCACCTTCACCCAGCCAAACGCCTAAAAAGCTGGTCAAAACCAGAGCGCTAGCCGTGCCCAGAAAAACCGCCTTCGGATGTTTGGAACTGCCGCCAAGTGCGATCGCAGCTAGCTGGCTTTTATCGCCCAACTCAGACAAAAAAACTGCCACAAAGCTTAGTCCAAGCAAATTCCAGTCCATACTGACACCTGAGATATGAAGGTCGAAAATATATGTGTTACAGATGAGTGATATCCCACAGCAGCAGTACCGCGATCAGGAGCAGCGTTGCCCCAGCCGCGGTTTCAATCGTCCGGGGTGATACCCGCGTCGAGAGCCAGCGGCCCAGCAAGACGCCAAAGAGACTCGTCGCAATTAGCGCAGAACCTGCTCCCAAAAAGACAATCCAGGGAGAGTGAGACTCGGCGCTCATCAGCAGCGTCGTGAGCTGGGTTTTATCGCCTAACTCGGCAAACAAAATAGTGACAAACGTTGACAGAAAAACCTGAAATGCTCCAGATGGACGCCGTGGAGCGGACTGATTTGATGAAGGGAGTCGATCGGCCACAGATTGGGAATTGTCTGTTAGATCGGCATCAGAAGCGAGTTCAGCAATCGGCTCAGGAATGAGCTGGGTGGTTGGCGGTGGAGAAGATAATCCAGTCACAGAAAAATGGCTGCTTGCGATCGGTTTTCATATTCTTTTCATTATCCGCAACTTTGCCTATCAGATCAATGATCTGTGTCAGATCGATGTGATCTCATTAGCTGATGCCGAAAAAGCATAATCTAACCATCGATCCAAACCCTGATTGGACAACAAGGCTATCATGAGGAAAGTTGAAATTTCTTTACAAAACTTTTTACATGACAGCGTCTCCGTTCGACTTAACCCGGCTGAAAGACACCGTTTCGCGGCGGTTACTGTTTGGCAACGAGCTAAGTACCGAACTGGTTGCCATCCTGATGGTCTACTTTGTGCAGGGCATTTTGGGACTGGCTCGGTTGGCCGTGAGCTTTTTCCTGAAAGATGACATTGCCATGAGTCCAGCCGCTGTGTCGGCACTGATGGGAATTGCTTCGCTGCCGTGGACGATTAAGCCGCTGTTTGGCTTTATTTCGGACGGATTTCCCCTATTTCGCTACCGTCGCCGTCCCTATCTCATCCTGTCAGGCATTTTAGGCGCAGGATCTTGGATTGCGCTGGCTACCGTTGTACATACAGTGTGGGCGGCGACGCTGGCGATTTTAGCGACATCCCTGTCGGTGGCGATTAGCGACGTGATTGTGGACTCTCTGGTGGTTGAGCGGGCGCGATCGGAGTCGCAAAGCCAAATTGGTTCATTGCAGTCGCTGTGCTGGGGCACATCGGCCTTTGGTGGTTTGGTCACGGCTTATCTCAGCGGATTTCTGCTGGAGCAGTTTAGCGTCAGCGTGGTATTTGGCATCACCGCGACGTTTCCGCTGCTGGTGGCTGCCGTTGCTTGGTTAATTGACGAGTCCCCTGTAACCGAACCTGCCAATTTTTCTGTCATTTGGGGACAGGTTAAACAGCTCAAGCAGGCCGTCAGCAAAAAGTCGATCTGGATGCCGACTGCGTTCTTATTTCTCTGGCAGGCAACACCGACCGCAGATTCTGCCTTTTTCTTTTTCACCACCAATGAACTAGGGTTTCAACCTGAATTTCTCGGTCGAGTGCGGCTAGTGACGAGCATCGCCGCGATCGCAGGTATCTGGATTTTTCAGCGCTTTCTCAAGGCAGTGCCGTTTCGCACCATTTTTGGCTGGACAACAGTGTTATCCGCCCTTTTGGGCATGACAACACTGCTGCTGGTGACTCATGCTAATCGGGCGATCGGCATTGACGACCACTGGTTCAGCCTGGGCGACAGTTTGATTCTCACCGTTATGGGCGAAATCGCCTTTATGCCCGTATTGGTACTGGCGGCGCGGCTTTGTCCGCCGGGAGTGGAAGCAACCCTGTTTGCCCTGTTGATGTCGGTGACAAACCTGGCGGGTCTGCTGTCCTACGAGTTTGGCGCGGGACTGATGCACCTGTTTGGCATTACCGAAAACCAGTTCGATAAGCTCTGGCTGCTGGTGGTGCTGACAAATCTCAGTACGCTGCTGCCGCTACCGCTGTTGGGCTGGCTACCGGATGCCAGTGCTGGTGGTGACGATGGTGACACGGGAGAATCATCGGATCACACTCCGAATCTACAGCCAGCAGTTGAATCAGCCATCGATGCCAGCGGGCTGCAAACGCCAAACTTGGCCGAGCGGGTACCCATTGATGCACCCGTTGAAATTTTGACGTCAGCAGGCACAAATGCGTCAGGCAAAAATACGCCAGCCCCGCCAGATGAAGCCGACGCGTGATGCTCATAAAACATGAATTCTGATTTGAGTTTTGAGTTGAATTGAAATCGAGACAGAGTCTCGGTTAACCCCTTTTTTGACTTCCGTTTTGACTATTCGTTGTTGATGAATTGGAGTGCGATCGCACATGCAAACTCTACCGAATTCCACCTATGCAACCCAGCCCGATCGTTCCTATACCCGCGAAGACTGGGCCAGCGGCTATCGTTCACAAACTGAAGAATATGCCTATCCGGTCGAAGACATTGAAGGTCAGATTCCGCCGGAGCTGGAGGGTACAATCTTCCGGGTTGGTCCAGGTCTGCTCGAAGTGGCAGGTAATCCCAAATACCCGGTGCATCATCCCTTCGATGGCGATGGCATGGTCAACGCGATCGCATTTCGCGACGGTCGCGCCTTTTATCGCAATCGCTATGTGCGGACAAAGGCATACGTGGAAGAACAGCAAGCAGGGAAGCCTTTGTATCGGGGCGTATTCGGCACTCAAAAACCCGGTGGCTGGCTAGCCAATGCCTTTGACCTCAACCGGAAAAATATTGCCAACACCAGCATGATGTACTGGGGCGATAAGCTGCTCGCTCTTTGGGAAGGCGGCAATCCCCATCAGATTAATCCTCATACGCTGGAAACCATCGGTCGCGATACGCTCGACGGTGTGCTGGAAGAGGAACAGTCATTTACCGCTCATCCCCGCATCGACCCCAGTTGCGATCGCATCGGTGGTCAGCCCAGCTTAGTTGGCTTTGGCGTCAAGCCCGGACTATCCAGCACGATTACGATGTACGAGTTCGATCCGCAAGGTAAACTGTTCCATCAGTCGTCCCACAGCGTCCCCGGCTTCGCCTTTCTGCACGATTTTGCCCTGACGCCCAACTACTACATCTTCTATCAAAATCCAATTTCGTTTAACCCGCTGCCGTTCCTGTTGGGTATGAAGGGTGCCGCACAGTGCATCAGCTTTGAGAAGAACAAGCCCGGTCAAATCGTCCTGATTCCCCGCTATGGCGAAGGCGAGATGACCATCGTGGATGTTGATCCATACTTTGTTTTCCACCACGCCACGGCCTTTGAGCAAGCAGGACAGGTGATTCTGGACTCCGTTTGCTATGCGTCTTTCCCTCAGGTTGAGACGGATACCAACTATAAAGAAGTTGACTTTGAAGCAGTGCCCGAAGGTCAGCTTTGGCGCTTTCGAATTGACGTAGACCAAAAATCCGTTACCTCGGAATGCCTGGTCAGCCGCTGCTGCGAATTCCCCCTGCTGCATCCCGACCGAGCCGGACACCCCTACCGCTACCTGTTTATGGGAGCCGCCAATCGACCCCACGGCAACGCACCGCTGCAAGCCTACATGAAAGTCGATCTGGAAACCGGAGAGCAGCAAATCTGGAGCGCCGCCCCGCGCGGTTTTACGGGCGAGCCCAACTTTGTGCCCCGTCCCGGTGCTGACCGCGAAGACGACGGTTGGCTGATTGGCTTTGTCTACAACGCCGAACGGCAACGCACCGACATCGTCATTTTGGACAGCAACGACTTGATCCGCGGCCCAGTTGCTACACTCAAACTCAAGCACCACGTGCCTTATAGCCTACACGGCTTTTTTACCGCGACTAGTTTTATGGAGTAGGAAGAGTGCTGAGGATTAAGTGTTGAGTTCTAAAATTTGAATTTTGGGTTAAGTCATTCAAAACTAAACACTTAGAATTCAACCCTAAACATCCCCCTCGCTCCCTCTACAGCCTTTACTTCCCAAATCAGGTGATCTGTCGGCAACTCAGCCGCAGATCACCTTTTGCTTTGGTTAAGTTTGGTTAGTAATTGCGATCGCACCTGAGTCACTTTAGTCATCCGTTGCTACAGTTTTAGCCACCGCTGAACTATCCTGGCAAAGTTTGGCTATCCTGAAGCCAATTACGTAAATAACCTAACTGAAGTATCGAAAATAATCTGCGATCGCTATTGACGATTTCAGCACCTTTGATTACCGTTTCAGGTAGCTTTTGCACCAAGTTTGTATGTAAGAACCCGACTGTTTTCCCGCAAAGCTTGTACTACAGGCTTTGCGTCGAAAGATAGCTTCCAGCCAAACTTGATATTCCAGCTTTATATTCGTTGCACTCTATTCGTTAACCACCGATGTCCAAAGACGTCAGCACCTATCCTGAATCCGCCGTCACTCCCGACACCACAGCGTCCCATACAGCGCCTAATACGGTGTCCGGCATTGAAGTCCCTGATGCGTCCACTCTGATGGACAGCTATGCCAATGGATTAATGGACGAGCTGTTTAACGATGTGGAGTATGCCCTTGACGAAGGTTTAGAACTGCCCACTGAGACAGCGCAGGTTGAAGAACCAGAACTGATTGCCACTCCTCAGATTGTTCTGCCTGCGGCCTTAACCCATCCTTCCTCGGCGTTAACGAAAATTGAGGACGACGAGAGTAGCTCAGAGTTAGCGTTAATTCGCGATGAGTTGGAAAAAGCTAAACGGCGGGAGCGACGACTCGACTTTCTGCTGTTAGGAGCCGCTTTTACAGCGCTGGTGCTAACTGCTGGCATTTGGCTCTCAAATCGACAAAATTCTCAGGGTGCGCCGACCACTAGCAGCAATCCCCGCTTATCCCCCGAAGAAATTCAAGCTCAATCAGATGCTGAATTTTTAGCCTATCTCGATCGCTCCTTGGAGATGATTGATCGGCGTGCGGCGATGCAGCCTCCCACAGCTAATGCCAATTCGGCTGGAGCAGCCGGAGCAACGGCCACGACATCTAGTTCACTGCCTCCTGTTCTCGTTCCAGGCAGCAGCACCGGACAACCACTGATTCCGCAAGGATCGGGTTCAGGGCAGCGCAGCATTGAGCGGGTATACGTGCCGCTTTATCAACCACCCGGCAGTGCATCAGGAACAGCGACAGCAACGGCTCCTGGAACCATACCGTTTCGCAATATTGCTGAAACCTATGGCAACGTCACCTCATCGCTGCCGTCTCCCAGCGGTGGTTCCGCTGCTAGCAATAGTGCCACCACCAATCCCCCTGCCAACAGCGATCAACAGGCAGCGGCATCTGGAACGTCTACAGCTCCCGTCAGCAACCATACACTGGTCGGCATTATGGAACTGGGCGATCGCTCAGCGGCGCTGTTTGACATTGATGGCGTTACACAGCGGTTCTTTGCTGGAGAAGCGATCGCATCCAGCGGCTGGACATTGGTGACGGTGTCCAATCAAGAAGCGATCATTCGTCGCAACGGTGAAATTCGTTCAGTTTTCGTTGGCCAAAAGTTTTAAGCCCGTGATCCAGTAACCCTGATCCAGTAACCTTTGGCAGTGGCAGGTTAAGGTGTAAAAGGTGTAAACAAGACAGTGGGCGAATCAGTTCATTACCAACTTGACCGCTCACGATCTGGAATGCTTGTTGTCTAACCAACGCTGACTGCTGCTAGGAGCTTGTGTTATGGGTTTATTTGAAGATTTCAGCCGTTTTCTAGAAACGCGGCTCGAAGAATTTCTCCGCAATAATCCGCACCTAGAACTACAGGCTATCGACGAGCAGCTACGGGAGCAGGAAGCCGATACGCTACGGCTAATTGCAGATTTGCAGCGTCAGGAGAAAAACACCGAGGCCAGTATTCTAAGCACCGCACAAGAAGTGCAGCGGTGGCATGTCCGGATTGAAAAAGCAAAAACGGCTCAGCGATGGGATCTGGTTAAACCTGCTGAAGAGCGTGAAGCGGCACTTTTGCGAGAGGGCAACCAGCTTTGGGGACAAATGACCGGGATTAAAGACCGGATTCAGCAGACCAAAGAGCTGTATAAGCGTATTCAAACGCGGCGGAAAGAAGTAAAAGCCAAGCTTCAGGAAGTGGAAGCAGCACGGGCGGCACAGGCGGCACAGGCGGCAAGCTGGTCAACCAACTGGAACCCCTCGGCAGATTATGGGGCGTCGTCCTATCGTTCCACGCGGACTGCGGCTGACCCTCTAGAGGCTCAGTTCCGCCAGTGGGAAATGGAAGATGAGCTGAACGAGATGAAACGCAATATGGGTAAGTGATGCCTTTGGGTAGGGGCAGGTTTTGGCTAACAATTCTAGTTGGGTTTCGCTATCTGCTAGCCAAACCTGCCTCTACGGGAGGATGAATTAGGGCGCGATCGCAACTTTGATCACTTGACGCGCTTTCATGGCTTGAAATACCTGCTCTAGTTCGGTTAGCGGCTGCTGGCCTGAAATTAGCAACTGCATCAGATCGGCATATTCAGTTAGAAAATTCAGCGACTCGCGCACGTATTTAGGGGTGTTGTGGAATACTCCCTTGAGCGTCAACTCACTGTAGTGGAGCTGTTCCGTATCAACAGAGATGCTGGTGTTACGCGGACAGCCACCGAATAAATTGACCGTAGCACCCGGACGAGCACATGCGATCGCAGTTTCCCAGGCAGAGGGTACTCCGGTTGCTTCAATCACAATATCAGCGCCCCAGCCGTCGGTCAGACTCTTCACCAAATCGGGAATATCGTCCACGCTATGATAGTTAAACGTCTGGGCGGCACCGAGTTTTTGGCCAATCGTGAGACGCGGATCGCTGCCGCCAAACTGAATCACTTCAACCTGCTGCTGCGCCAGCGCTGCTACAAACATTAATCCAATCGCCCCATCACCCAGTAAAACCACTCGGTCACCCGGTTTAACATTGGAGCGGGCAATACCGTGCAACACACAGGCCAGCGGTTCAGTCATCGCTGCGATCGCAGTTGGCATCCCATCCGGAATCGGCAGCAAGTTGTGCTGAACAATTGCCGCCGGAATTCTCAAGAACTCAGCAAACGTCCCGTTATTGAACGTCAAATCTGGGCAGAGCGAAAACTCCTGACGCTGGCAAAAAAAGCAGTCCATACAGGGAGCCGAATTGTTGGCAACAACGCGATCGCCAATCTGCCAATCCGTCACCCCTTTACCAAAAGCAACCACTTCCCCTGCCGCTTCATGCCCAAACAGCGTCGGTGGCTTCAGCATCTTGGCATGTCCACCCCGCCGCCACACCTTCAGGTCTGTCCCACAGGTCGTCGCAGCCTTAACCCGAATCACCACTTCTCCCTCACCCGGCGTCGGATCATCAACCGTCTCTAACCGCAAATCCTCTTTGCCATACAGCACCGCTGCTAACACAATCTCCTCCTACCGTCCGGATTGCTTTTCAGACTCATAATTTAGAGCCAATTTTAATTGTTACGTCTGATGAACCCACTGATCTCAAATTCACGGGCTAAATATGGAAAAGTGCTGAGTTAGTAGAGATACGCCTTACGCCTTACTCCTCACACCTCACGCCTTAATGCTTGAGTTCTAAGTTTTGAGTGTTGAATTTTGAGTTAAATCAATCATTCAAAACTAAACACTTAAAATTCAACACTAAACAGCCCCTTCAACTCCTCCCTCTACAGCCTTTACAGCCCTTTACAGCCTCTACCGCCCTCTACCGCCCTCTCAGCCTCCCTTATAGGTGAAGAATTAAAGAATTTCTCGCTAAAATTCTGTATCTCTTCAGTATGGTTATGGCATGTCCACCTGCTGCCTTTGCCCCGCTGTCACAGAATCGTTTTTGGAGTCACTACCGTCGTCATGGCTATGAAACTACGATCAATTGCCCTCAGTTTATTAACCGCTTCTGGGCTAATCATTGGAACCACACTGCCGGGTTGGGCCGTGACAGCCTACTTATCAGCACGACAGACAGGAAGCGCAATTAATTTGCGATCGCGCCCCTCCACTCAAGCCTATTCTCCAGGTACTGGCCTATCCGGCGATATTGTCGAAGCGCGATTTCAGGAAGTTGGTGACGATGGTTTGGTTTGGTACTACGTTGAGCTGCGCGATCGCAACTTAGCGGGATGGGTACGCAGCGACTTTGTGGCCATTCAGCCGGGTAGTTTGCCCTTGCCGGGACAAGGCACAGGCGGCAGCGTTCGCCCCGACACCATTAGCGATCGCGAATATTTTTATAACCAAGGTTATCAGCAGGGCCAATCTGATGCCGCCGCTGGCATTCAGCGCGAGCCAACTGCCCAACTCACGTTTTTGGGAACAGAACTGAGAACCGCTTATCGGTTGGGCTACGAGACGGGCTACAACTACGTTTTGGCAGGCAACTCTCCTTCAACCGGAGTGCCATCCTCGTCACAAGGAACGGGTGGCAGCCGACCGATTAATACCGAATACTATTACAATCGCGGCTTCGAGCGGGGCCAAACTGACGCCCTGGCAGGTCGTATTCAAGATCTGACTATTCAAGCTCAGGGTTTGCGAACGGAAGAAGCAGATGCCTATCGTCGAGGCTACAGTCAGGGCTACTCTGTCATTGCCGCCAATAACAATCGATTGGAAATTGGCAACAATGATCTGCCCTTCGCTTTTCAAACCGAAGATTATGCGGTACGCGTCTTTCGAGTTGGTAACGATATCCGCCTGAACGTATTTAATACAACAACTCAAACACTAGAACTGAATGCCGTATCCGTCCGAGCCATCCCAGTCAGCAGCGGCGTGTATTACGTCTATCAGGGCGGTAATAATGTAGAAGTTTTTAGTCCCGACAATGGCGATCGCGTCTTGCGGATTACGTCGCTAGATAGCATTTTGGAGCAGGGAGAGTTTTAGGTTGGAGAGGGTTTTGAGGCTGTAGAGGCTGTAGAGGCTGTAAAGGGAGATGAGGGGAATGTTTGGGAGGTGAGGCGTAAGGTGAGGCGTAAGGCGAGGCGTGAGGCGTATAAAAATGCGGTGAATTGATAACTCAGCACTCCGTCCTCAGCACTCAGCACTGAGTAACCTAAGCTTGGCTAAGAGCTTGCTGATAGGTTGATGGCGTGTTTAGGTCGGAAAGTGCGATCGCACTTTCCATGTCAACTTTTTGTACGCGATCGGCAAACTCTTGCACAATGGCTCGCAGTCCGAGCGTTTCGTCTTGAATCGTTTCTAACTGCGATCGCAGTTCCGCGTTAAATACAACCGGATGGCCGGAGCGGCCTTGGAATGTAGGAAGGGTGATCAACGCTTTGTGCTGATGATGAGCGTGGAGTAACTGTTGGTAGAACCAAGCGGGGCGAGGCTGATCGACGGCTGAAACGATCAGCGTTGGCCAGGGAATTGGGATGGCCTGTAATCCGGTCAGGATTGAGCTGGTTTTGCCGCGTGTTGGGTCGGGATTGACGACATAGGTTAGATTTGGAACTTCCTGTTGCGCTTGAGCTAAAACGCGATCGCACTCTGCTTTCGTCTGCGGACTGAGTACGACAATGGGATAAACGCCGCACTGATCGAGTTGGGCAATTTGATAGGACAGCAGGGTTGAGCCATGCAGCCAGGGGAGCAGCGCTTTGCATTGTCCCATGCGGGTGGACGTGCCAGCCACTAGGATAATCGCGACGGTACCAGTCATGGGTCTCCTAGCGGGATACCGGATCGCGCTCAACCATTTGATTTAAACATGCGATCGCATCTAATAAATAGCGAATATGCTCTGGTGTGTGGGTCGCCATCAGCGTGAACCGCAGGCGACTGGTGGGCACGGTGGGAGGACGCACTGCCGCCGCGAAAATCCCGTGATCTTTCAGCCGATTGCCAATGCTCATGACCGTCTCGGCATCTTTCACCCGCAGACCCACAATTGCTGACTCGGATGGAATACGCTGCGGCGCATCCAGTTTACAGATTGTTTCTTTACTAAAGAGTTTGTCTAATCCCGTTTGGAACTGCTGCACGTTTTTCCAGAGTTGCGATCGCCGTTCCGGTTCAGCCTGGACAATTTTCAGCCCCATCAGCGCAGCAGCAGTATCCGCCGGAGTCAACGCAGTCGTATAAATCCAGCTCGGTGCCCGATTCCGCAACCAGTCAATCACCTGCGCCGATGCTGCGACGTAACCACCCAGACTGCCCAGCGATTTGCTGAGCGTCCCCATTTGAATCAGCGGACGATGCGTACAGCCAAAATGCTCAACGCAACCTGCTCCGGTTTCGCCTAAAACTCCCGTACCGTGTGCCTCGTCTACCAGCACCATGCAGTCAAATTCATCTGCCAAGTCCAAAATTCCCGGCAGCGGACAGAGGTCGCCATCCATGCTAAACACGCTGTCGGTAATAATCAGGCAGCGCCGTTTGCGATCGCGATTGAGTTCAAGCTGCTGCTTCAGATCTGCCAAATCGCAGTGAGCATACTCGACAACCGTGGCTCCACTCATTGCCGCCCCATTCCGCAGACTGGAGTGATTATATTGATCCGACAGTACTAAATCGCGATGATCCACCAAAGCTGTGATAGTGCCAATATTGGCCGAGTAGCCAGAACTGAACACCAGCGCATCTTCTGTCTGCTTGAATCGAGCCAGAGCCAATTCCAGTTGGCTGTGCAGTTCCCGCTGGCCGCTCAGTAAGCGCGATCCGGTGCTGCTGGTGCCATATTCCTGGATAGCTGCGATCGCGGCTTTCGCTAATCTCGGATCGCTGGCTAGTCCCAAATAATCATTGCTGGCAAAATTCACCAGCGGCGTCCCTTCTAACAGCACGACTGCCCCCGACTGACTTTCAACCGTCCGCACCGAGCGATGCCAATTGGCGCGACGAATCGTGTCTAAAGACTCTTCAATCCAAGCATAAGGAGCGGCCATAGCGTTCTGAATAGCGTCGTAAGCGTTGTTGTAAGCGTGACCAAACGGCTTTGCCATTATATAGCGTTGTCATATCGCTTACAGCCTGGGAATCATTCAACGGCAGACCATGAACATCTGCTCCCCTGCCCCAGCACCCAGCACCCTGATCCCAACCACAAACAAAACTGCTTTACTCCCCTGCTCCCTCGCTCCCCTGCTCCCTTCCCCCCAGCCCATCACTCTATCTACCACTTAACCCAAACATTCGAAATGCCCACCATCTACTCTGTAGGTTCTTTAAACCCCCATGTAGTGAATTAGTAACTGACTTATGAGTACTCAGCCCCCCCATACTCAAGCGCATACTCAACCCATTCCACCCCGTTATTCAGATCATCACTCCGCCTCCCCCTCCCCCACAGACGCTGTTCCACCGGAAACAAGCACTGATAGCAATTCGCCAAACCCGCCAACAGATGCTGATACGTACTATTGGCAACATTGGCCGGAGATTCAAGCCCAGTTTTTACAGCAGCAGTTAGCAGATGCCGTTGAGCGAACGGAAAAGTTTGCTAAGCATCTCGATCAGCAGGTGAAGTTTTTTAGAGCTGGTTTCAGTATTTTAGCTGTGGTCTTCACAGCATTTTTCACCTTTTTGCAAGTACGGCAAGTTTTTCTAGACGAACGTGAAAATCGCCGTGCTATTCGTCAGGATTCTTGGGAGTTAATTCATGCCGTTGTTTCTAACGGCAATCAAACGAGTGCTGGCTTGACCTTTGCTATTGAGTCGCTAACTCAGCAGTGTCAATCTCTGTCTGGTCTGGAGCTCAAGAATCGTTATTTACCCCAAATTGAGTTTGTGCCACCATCAGCTAATTCAGTTAACAGTGGTCTTGAGCGAATCGGTCATCTGTTTGGCGTTCGCCCCGATCGCTACTGTGCGGAACAAGAGCAGATGGATCTCCGAGGCATTAATCTAGAAGGCTCGACGCTAATTAGTGCCCAATTTCGTGAGGCTGATTTGCAAGGTGCAAACTTTCAAGCCGCAAAACTTGACGGCACTGTCTTTGAGGCGGTTGACCTACGGGAAAGCAATTTTCAAGATGCTCAGCTTCATCAGGTACGGTTCGAGGCGGTTGATCTAAAGGGTTCCAATTTAAAGAGCGCCAATTTACAAAATGCCGAATTCTGTAAGTTTCCAGACGGCAGCGATCCGCAAATGATGACGATCAAGCAGTACAAGCAGCATTGCGCCGACTTGAGCCAAACTCAAAACCTGACGTTTGACCAAGTTCAGCAAGCTCAAGATTGGCAATACGCACTCTATAACTCTGCCACCTGTGAGCAGTTTAGATCTGAAGGTATGACCGCAGAAACTGCGCCAGTCAGTTGTCAACTTGCGGAATCGCAATCTGCCGAACGTTCCAGCTCTGAATCCAACGTATTGTAATCAGCCCATCAACGATTAACGACTAACAAAGGGAACTGCAATGCGATCGCAGTTCCCTTTCCAGTTCCCTTGGGTCTAGTTGTCTTCCGGCTGAACTTCTGGATGAGACGACGAAAGTGCGATCGCGATCGCATCCACTAAGCGGGACACCTCGTGGATTTCCATTTTTAAGTCTTGTACCGACTGACCTTTCGGTACAATTGCCCGCTTGAAGCCCAGCTTATACGCTTCCCGCAATCGCAGTTCTACCTGGGAAACGGGCCGAATTTGACCTCCCAAGCCGAGTTCACCAATCAGGACCGTCTGCGGATCGACCATGCGATCGCGGAAGCTGGCAACAACGGCAACGGCAACGCCCAGATCGGCAGCGGGTTCAGCTACGTTCAAGCCACCGGAGGAGGCCACGTAAGCATCTAGCTTAGATAGGGGAATGCCAACTCGCTTTTCCAGCACCGCCAGAATTTGCAATAGGCGATTGTACTCAATTCCCGTCGTCGAGCGGCGCGGCGAGCTATAGCTCGTGGTGCTAACCAGAGCCTGGAGTTCAACCAGTAGAGGACGGGTACCCTCACAGGCCACAATCGTAGCGTTGCCAGAGGCGGCTTCTTCGCGATTACCCAGAAATAGGGCTGAAGGATTGGGCACTTCTTCCAGTCCCCGATCCACCATTTCGAATACGCCCAGCTCATGGGTTGCGCCAAAGCGGTTTTTCACCGAGCGGAGTAATCGGTGGCTGGCAAATCGGTCACCCTCGAAGTACAGAACGGTATCGACCAAGTGCTCCAGTACCTTCGGGCCTGCGATCGCACCTTCTTTGGTGACATGCCCGACAATCAGCAGCGTAATATTGCTGCGCTTGGCCAGCCGCATCAGGGCCGACGTACATTCCCGCACCTGCGCCACCGAACCGGGAGCCGAGTTCAGCTCGCTAAAGTAGAGAGCTTGGATACTGTCGATAATCGCCACCCGTGGCTGGAGCGATTCCAGCTCCATTAGCACCGCATCCAAATCCGTTTCCGGTAATAAATATAGATTGGGTTCTGCCAGTGACGAATTTGACGTGGCAGTAGAAAGATTAGCGGCGATACCGAGGCGCTGCGATCGCAGTTTCACCTGCTGCCCCGATTCCTCCGCACAGACATAGAGTACCGGAAAATCCTGGGCCAAAAAGTTAGCACTCTGAAGCAGCAGGGTAGACTTACCAATACCAGGGTCACCACCCACTAGCACCAGCGAACCGGGCACCAGTCCTCCACCCAGCACCCGATTAAATTCGTCATAGCCCGACGACAAGCGAGCCTGGGGATGATCTTCAATTTGAGCTAGAGTTTGAGCCAGTCGCGGCTGGGCTGGGCCAGCCTTGGCTGTCGCCGTACCGGATGAGCGAGCAACGCGGGTTGAAGCCCGACCGCTGCCGTTCGAGCCAGCAGCATTGGCGGCAACCTGCTCAACCAGGGTATTCCAGCTACTGCAAAAGGGGCATTTGCCAAAGTATTGAGCGGATTCTGCTCCGCATTCATTACAAACGTAAACAGTACGGAGTTTAGCCATCAGAATCGCAACAAGATATTAACAATAATCAACATTTCTTTGCGTTTCGACTGAACCTTAAGAAACCTTAAAAAGCAGGCAGTATAAAGGGTTTAAGCGGGGAAAATTCAGCTAGTTGGCGTACTATTCTAATGATAAAGTACCAAAAATTAATTAACAGAAATTAGCCTTTAAGGAGTGTAAGTCAGTTGGAAAGTCATAAGGAAAAGATTCTAGTTGTAGATGATGAGGCGAGCATCCGGCGAATTTTAGAAACTCGTCTGTCTATGATTGGGTATGACGTTGTGACCGCCGCTGATGGGGAAGAAGCGCTCGAAACGTTTCGACACGCGATTCCTGACCTAGTGGTACTAGACGTGATGATGCCCAAGCTAGACGGCTACGGCGTTTGTCAAGAGCTGCGTAAAGAATCTGATGTGCCCATCATCATGCTCACAGCTCTGGGGGATGTGGCAGATCGGATCACGGGTCTAGAATTGGGTGCGGATGATTATGTCGTCAAGCCCTTTTCCCCCAAGGAACTGGAAGCGCGCATTCGATCTGTCCTTCGCCGTGTCGAGAAGACGGGCACTTCGGGGATTCCCAGTTCGGGCGTGATCACCGTTAACAATATTCGCATCGACACCAACAAGCGGCAGGTCTACAAAGGCGATGAGCGAATTCGGCTGACGGGCATGGAGTTCAGCCTGCTGGAACTGCTGGTGAGTCGTTCTGGAGAACCGTTCTCTCGTTCCGAAATTCTGCAAGAAGTTTGGGGCTATACGCCAGAGCGCCATGTTGATACCCGCGTGGTCGATGTCCACATTTCTCGCTTACGAGCCAAATTAGAAGACGACCCCAGCAATCCAGAACTGATTTTGACCGCTCGCGGCACAGGCTATCTGTTTCAGCGGATTGTTGAACCAGGCGAACTCTAGACGCTAGACCAGGCATAGACACAAACCAACCATTTAAGGCGACTGAAAAGAACTGATCATTTAGGATGCGGGTTGCAAGTGCGATCGCGCATCATCGTTTACTTTGAAAGTTGCCTTGAATACTCAACATCATCAGCATTTGCGGAAATATTGACTGGATATTCGATTGAGTAAGCACATTGCAGCGTGATACATCGCGAGATTTCAGATTCAGCCGCTAAACAATAGGGGCCATCTGATAAGATCTTTAAGGTTTCTATAGCTTTGAGTACATGGGATCAGGACAGGCAAGAATTGCAGTTGATGCCATGGGTGGCGACTTCGCTCCCGCCGAGATTGTCGCAGGCGCAATTCGGGCAAAAGCAGAACTTGGCGTCGATATCATCCTGGTTGGGGATCCAGAGCAGATCCAATCCGTCGTTCCCCATCCAGACCACTTAAACGGCATTGACATTGTTCCTGCCGAAGGAGCAGTGGAAATGCATGAGGAAGCGCTGACGGCCATTCGTCGTAAGCCCAAAGCTTCCATCAATGTGGCAATGGATCTAGTCAAGCGGAAAAAGGCTGATGCAGTTGTATCCGCTGGGCACTCCGGCGCAGCGATGGCGGCTGCACTGCTGCGCGTCGGGCGCTTAAAAGGCATTGATCGGCCTGCCATCGGAACGGTGCTACCAACCATTGTGGCGGGTAAGTCTGTGCTGCTGCTCGATATGGGCGCAAATGTAGACTGCCGCCCGAAATTTTTAGAACAGTTTGCCTTGATGGGCACAATTTACTCCCGCGACGTTTTGGGTAACCCAGAACCGCGCGTGGGGCTGCTCAACATTGGAGAAGAACCGACTAAGGGTAATGAACTGGCAATTCAAACCCACCAGTTACTCACGGCCAACCCCAACATTCCGTTTGTGGGGAATGCGGAGGGCCGAGATGTCCTCTCCGGTGAGTTTGACGTGATCGTCTGTGACGGATTTGTGGGGAACATCCTGCTCAAGTTCGCTGAGGCAGTCGGCAGCGTTGTGCTGCAAATTTTGCGCGAAGAACTGCCCCAGGGACTACATGGTAAAGTTGGAACTGCACTGCTCAAACCTAATCTGCGCCGGATTAAGCAGCGCATCGATCACGCCGAACACGGGGGTGGTCTGCTGCTGGGCGTGGCGGGTATCTGTATTATTAGTCACGGTAGTTCCCAGGCTCCGTCCGTGTTTAACGCCATTCGCTTGGCCAAAGAAGCAGTGGATAATCGGATTTTGGAGCAAATTCAGTCCCAGTATCAAAACGCAATGGCGTCAGCCACAGACGGAGAGTAGCTTTGGATTATCAACTCATGGGAGTCGCCATCACGGGTAGCGGCTCTGCACTTCCCAATCAGGTGCTTGACAATCAGGGCCTCAGCCAGATTGTAGATACCTCAGATGAATGGATCAGCAGCCGGACAGGTATCCAGCAGCGGCGCATTGCTAACCAGCAGGAATCCCTGGCCGATATTGCGGCGCGGGCGGCGCAGTCTGCGATCGCAATGGCCAACCTGAATCCGGACGAGATTGATTTGATCCTGCTGGCTACGTCCACGCCGGACGATCTGTTTGGCACGGCCAGCTTAGTGCAGGCCAAGCTAGGGGCAAGCCGAGCCGTAGCGTTTGATTTGACCGCTGCCTGCTCTGGGTTTGTGTTCGGCATGGTCACTGCCGCGCAGTTTATCCGCACCGGGACGTACCAGAACGTAGTGCTGATTGGGGGCGATGTTCTCTCCCGCTGGACGGACTGGAGCGACCGCCGCACCTGCGTCCTATTTGGGGACGGAGCTGGGGCAATTGTGCTTCAGGCTAATGAGCGCGATCGCATTTTAGGCTTTGAACTCCGCAGCGACGGTAGCCAGAATGGCTGCCTCAACCTCTCCTATCAGGGCGAAGCCCGCGAGTTGGCGAACACTGTTGCCACACAGGGCAACTACCAGTTCATCACCATGAATGGGCGGGAAGTGTATCGCTTTGCCGTCAACAAAGTGCCCGAAGTCATTGAAAAAGCCTTATTCCGAGCCAACCTCTCCACTGCCGATGTGGACTGGCTGCTGCTGCACCAGGCCAATCAGCGGATTCTAGACGCCGTGGCTCAGCGGTTGAACATTCCCAGTGAGCGGGTGATTAGCAACATGGCTCGCTATGGCAACACGTCTGCGGCCTCCATTCCCATAGCCCTAGACGAATGGGTGCAGGCTGGCAAAATTACGCCTGGAGACAAAATTGCCGCTGCTGGCTTTGGCGCTGGACTCACATGGGGTGCCGCCATTTTTGAATGGCGATAAAGAATTAAAGAATTGAAGTAACGACCAGAGTGATCGAAAGGCATTTGTATGAGTAAAACAGCATGGGTTTTTCCGGGACAAGGTTCTCAAGCCGTCAATATGGGAGCAGACCTGTTTCAGCTTGAAGTCCTACAGCCTCAGCTCGCTCAGGCCAATGACATCCTGGGTTGGTCAGTGGCTGACATTTGCCAAGATCCAGACGACAAAGTATCGCAGACACTCTACACTCAGCCCTGTTTGTATGTGGTTGAGGCATTGCTAGCAGAACAACTGATGCAGCAGGGACAAATGCCCGATTTTGTGGCTGGTCACAGCTTAGGCGAATACGTGGCGCTGTTTGCAGCAGGCGTATTCGATTTTGCCACGGGTCTTCAGTTGGTCAAGCGGCGAGCCGAACTGATGTCCACCGCCACAGACGGTGCAATGGCGGCGGTGATTGGCTTCCAGCGCGACGAACTAGATGCCGTAATTGCCGATACCGAAGGTGTAGTGCTGGCCAACGATAACAATCCCATGCAGGTGGTAATTTCGGGCACCGTTGAAGGAGTGGATGCCGTTCTGGCTCAGGTGAAAAGCAAGCGAGCGGTTAAGCTCAACGTCAGTGGAGCCTTCCACTCCCCCCTGATGGCTGATGCAGCCGCGCAGTTTCAAGCGGTTCTTGAAACTGCCGAATTTCAGTCAGCCCGAATTCCGGTTTTATCTAATGTTGACCCCACACCGGAAACCGACGGTGCTCAACTCAAACAGCGATTAACGCAGCAGATGACAGGTTCGGTACGCTGGCGTGAGATTTCTCTGCGGCTGGCCGATGAAGGCGTCGAGCGTGTGGTTGAAGTTGGCCCTGGCAATGTGCTAACGGGTCTAGTCAAGCGCACTTGCTCTGGCATGACGCTGGAGAATATCCATGCGATCGCAGATCTAGCTTCTGCATAATCGGCGGTATATCATCAGTCCTCAGCACTCAAACAGGTAAGGCGAGAGGAGTGAGGAGTAAGAAGTGAGCAGCTTTGAATTTTGAGTGTTTAGTTTTGAATGTATCCACTTAACTCAAAATTCAAAACTTAGAGCTTAGAATTCAGCACCTAGTACTTCGCTATACAATCCCAAATACGGTAACCCCAACAGCAATCTAACTCAATGGGCAGAGAACGAGAACCTGCAATCAGCCTTGCGCTGTATCACCTATTCAAGTGGTCGGTCGTCAGCCCGGTGTTGCATACTTATTTTCGGGGTCGAGTTTACGGTGCCGATAAAGTACCTAAAACAGGCCCACTCATCGTTGTGAGCAATCACGCTAGCGATTTTGATCCACCCATTTTGGCCAACTGCGTCACGCGCCCGGTTGCCTTCATGGCCAAGGAAGAGCTGTTTAAAGTACCAGGGCTGAGTCAGGCGATTCGCCTCTACGGAGCCTATCCCGTTAAGCGGGGTTCCGCCGACCGCAGCGCCATTCGAGCTGCATTGCAGTCTCTAGATAACGGGTGGGCCGTGGGCATTTTTCTCCAGGGCACCCGCACGCCTGATGCCCGTATTCCATCGCCTAAAGTTGGTGCGGCGCTAATTGCGGCCAAGGCAAACGTGCCGCTGCTGCCTGTTAGCCTGTGGGGTACTCAAAAAATTATTCAGTCTGGCTCAGCCATTCCTCACCCGGTTCCCGTTACAATCCGGATTGGGGATGTCATTGACCCGCCTACCTCAACTCAACGAGCAGACTTGGATGCAGTGACGCAGCAGTGCGCGGCAGCCATCCATCAACTGCATGATTTAGGTCGATAGCTATAGTGATACTCAGCCCTATTGAAAACCCATGATTTTTTGGAAGTGCTTGCGCTGCAAGCACTTCCAAAATTAGATTCTTGTATACGCACTTGACAATATCCCTTCGGATAGTCGTCTACTCTGATTCTTTACCTGTTGAATTTAAGATAGAAAACCGTCATGGAGCAGCTTAGAAACCAGCTAACGGAAATGATGGAACTGGCCGAATGGAGCTGGCTAATGCCTCATGCTAAACGCGATGCTGTGGTATTAGTCAATCCAGATCTGGATCTAGTTGAAGTTGGTTTAGCTATCTCAACCGATAATGTCCTCGCTGTGCAGCGCTGGATTCAGGAAGCCATGTTGGTTAAGCCAACTAGCGAACAGCTCAGTGACTGGAATCGTGATACAACTAAGCAATTTAATACTCTAATCGTGCAGCCCTATGTCTTGGTGCAAGAACCAATGGATGTTTCCTGAATGAGCGAATCTCCTCACCCGCTGTTTGAGCGCCTCAATAATTCTGCTCTGATTCGCTTTTTACTCTTGTTTGCCTGTGGCTGGGCAGTGGTTGAACTGCTCGCTTATTTCGAAATGGTGGTAGTGGTGTTTACCTGTGCGACCATTTTGGCGTTTTTGCTGAGCTATCCAGTGGGCTGGGTGAGCCGATACTTACCACGAGGTACAGCCGCTACGCTGGTGTTTAGTATTGCGCTGATTATTCTGGGAGCTGCGATCGCAACAGTGGGAATTGCCGTCTTGTCTCAAGGCGAACGATTGACAGACAACATCATCGAACTGCTCGATTCACTCAATCCCCTACTGAATCAAATTGAGCAGCAGTTAGATCGGTGGAATCTAGACGTTGATTTTGCCGCCATTGAAGCATCTTTGCGAGAGCAAGCCATTGGGTTGGTGACCTCCGGCTTAGCCATCATTCAGGTTATGCTCACCAACCTGCTCCATCTCATCTTGATTGCAGTGGTTGCCTTTTTCATGCTGCTTGATGGCGACAGAATTTGGCAGTTGCTGCTACAGGCTGCACCGCGTCATCTGCATCGCCGATTGACAGTCACAATTCGGCGGAATCTGCTGGGTTTCTTTTGGGGACGATTGATTCTATCTTTTTTTTTCGGTGCTTCTACCTTTATCGTATTTCTCATCCTCGGAGTGCCCTATGCTCTGATTTTGGCTGTCGTTGCCGGAGTGTTTGACCTTATTCCCGGCATCGGAGCAACCATTGGCATCAGCTTAATTGCCCTCCTAATGCTGACTCAGAGCATTTGGCTACCGATCAAAATTGTGGTCATTTGTGTCCTGCTTCAACAGGTGGAAGAAAACATTTTGCTGCCCCATGTGATGAAAGGATCGCTCAATATCAGTCCTGTTGTGATGTTTTTCGCTCTGCTCGTTGGTGCCAGAATCGCAGGAATTCTAGGCATTTTTCTGTCTATCCCAATTGCAGGTATCATCGTTAGTCTGCTCGAAATTGACGAAATGAAAGCTCGACCCGCGGCTTTAGAACTCGATGCAAACGAGTCAAACGAAAAAGAGGACTACTCCTAATCTTGCTTCGTTAGGCTCCATTCACCGCGCGTACCCGTTTCGCTTTCCCAATTCCCCACTAGCGTTCGGCCACGATCTTCAATCGTGAAGAAACCTATTCCCCGAGTGTCTGCTTTTTCGTAAGAACTTTTTCGCTTATCATCCTGCCACCAGCGGTATTCCAGCCGATTCTCAACCACGGATCCCTCAAACGCTCCGTAATGCTCTTGTGTTCGGTAAGAACCTCTAATAGTATTGCCGTCTTGCTTAATTTCCGTAGTGCCCAACATGGGGGAGTTCCAAGTGCCGCTCAGATCAAGACTTTGAGGAACAGACTCATTCACAGTAGCGACAACTTCAGCAGTGGCAACTTCGGCGGGACTATTCATGCTGGTCGTTTCGCTGCTCGGTATCGCCGCTGGTGCTGGCTCTACAGGCACTCCGTCGGTGGTGCTGACCGTACTTGCAACCGATGGGGATTCAACTGCAACTGGAGGGGCAGAAGCGGTAGGAAAAATTTTATCCCAGTTGGCAAACACACCGCTACTGACGGCTCCCAATAGGCCAATTAGCGCCAGAATGATTTGTATATTTTGCCCAGATGGCTTATTTTCACCGCTGTCTGACATTGATTACCACCACATCAATAAAGAATGTATCTAGATGCTGCTGATCGTTGAATAAGCAATCAGCTAACATAGCGTTGCTTAATCTGGTATGAATTGTGATTTGGGGGCAGTGCCTCACATCACAATTCATGCTTCAAATCAGCAATTCTGCAAACATAGTGCCTATCAGGATGATCAGGCTATTGGGTGAGGTCGCTAAACGCCTCGCTAAACTATCCGTCACCAACCTAGCTGGCAGCAGCCATATCTCATACCAAATCCGACTAGACAGAAACCGAATTTTCTTGTGAAAGCTAGGCATAGTCTGACTTTCACAAGAAATAAAGACTGTTTTTTACGAGCGGATTTCCCATCATAGAGAAGAATGCCCAGTTCTAGTTTTGATCTAACGGGATGAATCGAACCTGTAGACTGCTGCTGGTTGCTAAAAGTTGCAGGGATGACAGATCTAAATTATCCGGCCTTAGGAACGCGATCGCAGCTTCATGAGCTTTAATAATTCCGCAGGCGAATAAATCAAGAAATCAGGTTGGTGGGCTTGTAGAATTTCCGGCGTGTTGAATCCCCAAGCCACCGCAATCATGTCAATTGGCAATACTTTAGCGGCTTCAACATCTCGCGTCTCATCGCCTACATAAAATACTCGGGTTGGATGAATTTGGTACTGTCGCAGGACTCGACGCAGGACTTTGGCTTTACCAAATAGCGTGGTACCAGAATGAATGAAGCTAAACTGCTCAGTCAGATGGTGGCGCTTCAGAAACCGCTGCACGTTCTGGGCTGAATTAGAGGTGACGATACCGAGCTGATGTTCGCGAGCCAGTTCGCGTAAAACAGGATCAAGCTGAGCAATCGGCTGAATGCTTTCGATTGACGCATTGAGTTCTCGGCGCACCCGTCTCACTAAGCGGGCGAACTGAAAAATAGAAAGTCCAGAATAGCGAATAATTTGCTGGGTACTTAATCCCTGAAGCTGTTTGACATTATCAGATGTCACCATTGGATAGCCATACTTAGCCGCAAGCCGATTCGTAATGTTGACGATTGCGTCTAGCGTATCCGCGATGGTTCCATCAAAGTCAAAAATGATAACAGCCACAGTAGATTCTAGGGGTTATGGAACTAAAGCATCCAAATGAACATTTGGATTGAAAATTACTGCTAGGTTCGAACTTGGGAAAATCGTAAAGCTAAAAACGATGTAACAGATTGTTGCATATAGGGGCTATTTCGTGGCCCCCTGAGCGCTCTAAATTGAGATTAGAGCGAACACTAGAGCTGTTTCCAGACTTTACAATACCTGATGGAATCGGAAAAAGTAGCAGTGGAGAGGTTAATCTGAAAGTGTGTAGTTTGCTGCACATCCCGACGCTTCATCAATAAGCACCACGTTAGCCACTTATACATAGTTACAACAATGTCTGATGTATCTGATCCCTTCAGACAAGCCAACGCTATTCTGAGACAGCATAGCTACCGCCATTGGCAGCGATTGCAGAGTAAGCAACAGATTTTGCGATCGCAGGTTGGCTTTAGCAAGAGTCCGCCCAGTCGTCCAGCCGCTTGTAAAGGCTGTAGTAATTATCACGGCATCGCCTATGGTACCAGCCGTGATCGGCGCAGCAGGCTAATTTGTGGCATTCATCCTTTCGGATGGCAACAGGATAGCAGTTGTCCAGATTGGCAAAGCGTAGAAGAAGATTAGCCTCAACTCATTGCTTGAGCTTAGTATTCCCACTTTTTCGATGAATTGATGACAGTTGCCTTCTGCTTTTATACAAATCTGCTCATGAAACCAGTTTTAACTGCTTGTGAACGCTAGGCCGTATCTGCTTCTGACAAAAAATTTGGGTGCTGTCTAATGAAGTTGGCCAATGGCAATCCATCGGATAAAACTCGCTTGCATCATTCAAAATGGAAACAAAAAGAGGTGAAGTTGCCGTCGCGATGCGGCAACTTCACCTCTTTCAGGTTGTGGTGCAAGATGTGAGTTCTATGAAATCCGGTTAAAGACCGATTGTTCATTTTGGGTGAAGTGCTCGCAAGCAAGATTCACCCAAAATGAACAGGGTTTCTACAGCGTTTCCCATGCTGGTGGAGTACGGAAATGTTTCTCTACCGAAGGCAGACCAACGCTTCTATGTACCTCACGAGGTTGAAACATGCCGTATACGCGGACTTGACATTATTCTGCTGTACCAGTGGAAAGGGCAAGATGTGGGTTAGACGATCACCCATTTAAGATCGGTGCTTAACGCGGGCTGCCGAGCACCTGCACCCAGTAGTAGCGATAGGGTGTATTTTCGTCGGCCACATAGCCAAAGCCAACTTCGGTGTATTCCGGCTTCAGAATATTGTCACGGTGTCCGGCGCTGTTCATCCACTGCTGCATCGTCATGCTGGCGGTTGAGCCACCTGCTGCAATGTTTTCACCGACGTAGCGGAACGGATAGCTTGCATCTAATGCGCGATCGCTGGGCTGCGATCCATCTGATCCAGTGTGGCTAAAAATGCCGTTACGCACTAGATCTTCGGCATGTCGCTGGGCGGCGCTGTTCAAGGTTGTCGATAACACCAGTGGTGCCAATCCTATCCGCTGGCGTTCAGCATTGGTCAACTCCAGCAGTTCAGTTAAATAGCTAGGTGTGGTGGGATTGGTCGCTAAGACGGTCGGCTCTTGTGGCTTAGGGGTGGAAACGGTTTCTACGCGAACGGTTGGAGTAGTCCCTACTTGAACGGATTGGGATGTTTGAGTTGAAACAGGTTGAGTCGATGCCTGTCGATTTGCATCAGGGCAAGCATTTACCATCGGTGCGATCGCGGTCAATAGACCTAAACTGAGGGCAAAACGGAACCAGTTTGATTTCGGCATGATTGTCAAGTGGAAAAACTGCGATCGCAATCGCTCACACGGCTATCAATCAAATCAGCACCCTATCAAACACTTAGCAAAATTTATTCAATTAGCGATTGCGATGGATTCCACAGACGAACGAGTGGCAAAAATGTTCAATTTTGTTGCTTCAACAAGAACAGGACTGACGTTAACGTCAGTCCTGTTCTTGTTTTATGGCTTGTTCTATAGCTTAGCCTGATGACTCATATCAGGTCTGCGTATAGGAACCAATTTATTTTTTGTGCAACGTTTGCCCCGCAAACGTTGCACAAAAAATAAACAACGGATTTTCAACCAGACTTCACATTACATCACGGCAAAGGGTTTGGTGAGCCGATCCAACTGCTTCACCAGCAGGCTGAGGAATAGGCCGACATCGGTAACAACGCCTGTGGATTCAACTGAACCGCGATCGCTAAGTTTGGTCACAACGGCGGGATTGATGTCTACGCAGACCATCTTCACGCCTGCCGGAGTCATATTGCCAACACCGATGGAGTGCAGCATGGTGGACAGCATCAGGATCATGTCGGCTCCTTCTGCTAAGCGGGCATAGTCAGTCTGCGCTTCTAGCAGATCCATTTTGGTATCCGGTAGCGGGCCATCATCGCGGATTGATCCGGCCAGGGAGAACGGCACATTGTTTCGCACGCACTCGTAGAAAATGCCGCGCGTCAACACGCCTTGCTCGACAGCAGCGGCAATGCTGCCGCAGTTGCGAATCGCGTTAATCACTTTCAAATGGTGACGATGACCGCCGCGCACGGCTGTGCCCAGCTTCATGTCCACACCGAGGGAGGTACCCATCATCGACTGTTCAATGTCATGAACTGCGATCGCATTTCCACCCAGCAGCGCTTGAATGTAGCCTGCGCGAATCAGTTGGGAAAGGTGGTCACTGCCGCCTGTGTGAATCACCACTGGGCCAGCCACAACCACGACTTTGCCGCCCTGATCGCGCAGTCGCCGCAGTTCCCAGGCCACCTGCTCAACCACCAGTTCAACTCGCCGCTCGCTAGACACACCGGAACCCATAAAGGTAAATTCCTGGGTTTTCTGGTCGCGATCGCTGGTTTTGCGAACGGTGCGGATACCTTCGACGCCAACGACAACCCGGTCATTGACCTGCAAATCCCGCAGTAGACTGCATCGCGCCACGACACCGTTACTCATTTCACCAACGACAATTACGCCATCCATCCGCTGGTTCTGCACCCGCACCCATTCGCCTTGATAGAGGATTTCGGTTGGGTAAATCGTGGTGACGTAGAAATCATCAGGCGCAACTCCGGCCTTGGCCACGGTTTCGAGCTGAGCGTTCTGCACCTCGCTGGGCAGCGCCACTGCCCCAATGTCAATCAGTTGAGCCATGATGTCTTCCATCGTCTCGCGGGCGGGAGCCGAGACGCGCACAGAGGCCGAAGACGTGCTCTGACGCTGTTCGCCCAGATGAAAATCCAGCACCTGGAAACTACCGCCCGCACCGACGATCAGATCCAGTGCCCGATTGATAATGCCGCTGTCGAGTAAATGACCTTCCAGCCGAATCGTGCGGCTCTCTACGGGCTGATTGGCATGAATTTCGTCCTGACTGGGTTCTGTGGTGCGGAGGGTTAAACACTTGGCCGCGCCACCTGCTTTCAGAAACTCGGTCAGCGGTGTTTCAAGGATCTGGAAACCCAGATCGGCCATCCGCTGCTTCAGCGCATCGCTGGCCTTGTTCATAATCACCACCCGATCCACGTTGACCGCATTGCAGGCAAAGTTCACGGCATCGGGTTCGTCAATGGCGATCCGCTTTTCGGCAGGCACCCGCATTTCAATTAGCCGATTCGAGTAGGCATCAAATGCAGGCGGATAATAGAGCAAATAGCCGTCGGTCAAGGGGCAGAAGCAGGTGTCTAGGTGATAGAACCGCTCATCGGCGAGGCGCAGCGATAGAACTTCTAGATCCAGCCACTTGGCGATATAGGAATGAGAATCTAGCTCCGTCCGGAAGCCGTAACCCGCCCACAGCCAGCGGCCTTCTCGATCCAGCAGGGCATCACCAGCGCCTTCAAACGGCAGATCTTTCGGCAGTTCGTGGACGGTAAAACCATTTTGCTCAAACCAGGCTTTGAAGTAGGGTTCTTCGCCCTGGCGCTCGGGATGAAGAAAGCGGCTGAGTACGACGGTTTGATCAGAAACGAGTCCGGCATTGGCCGTGAACACCATATCCGGCCAGCCTTTTTCGGGCTTGACCAAATCCACAATGGCATGTTCTTTCAAAATGTGGAACAATCCTTGCCACTGTTCGACGGCGCGATCGCGGGATGATTTATGAACGTTGCCCTCCATCCACGGATTAATTACATAGTCCACATCGTAGTGATCGGGAGGACACATGAGGAAGCGAATTGTTGCAGACATAGTAAACCTTTGAGGATAGACGCGAGTATACTGAGCGCTTGACGGCTGGAAAAATGGCTCGCTCAAACGAAGCAAGCTAAAAAACAAATATGACTCAATCAGCTAACTGTGAGTGACGGTAAATGAGATCAAAAGCACGATAAACCATCTGGTGTTAACGCTCAGCTCTACTCATGGATGTAGATTGAATCCGCTATAAAAACCAAATTTCGTTGGCTACAAACCCTGTAGCTGTAAGCCATTCAGCTAAATTCAATTGGGGGTTTTACGACCAGATTTTGTATCAAATTTGACATCAAGTAAATTGACATAGATAAACACCTCTTAAAAGCTGGAGGAACACCCCGGAGGAACGCCCCCGGCTTTTAAGTTAGATATTTACTGATATGCAGCTACTTAAATGTCTATTGCAAATGAGCCAAAGCCTATTTTATTACTGCATTACCCATAGAAAAGATTTTCTCCCTTTTCTATGTGAGCAATCTTTGACTTTCTAAAGGAACTTAAACAAGTCTGTTGCAAAGACGCAACAATCAATTCAGTTCAAGTAGCTTATTTCTAAGCTGCATCTTCAGCCTGATATTTGCTCAACCGCATAAATAGCAGGAAGCTGGCGATAGCGTTCGTCAAAGTCAATGCCATAACCGACGATGAACTGATCCGGTACAGTGATACCGCAGTAGTCAATCGTGACCGGAACCTGGCGGCGATCGGGTTTATCGAGTAGAGTGCAAAGCTTCAAGCTCTTGGGCTGATGGCTGCTTAACACCTGAAACGCTTTCGTGGTAGACAGGCCCGTATCAACAATGTCTTCCACCACAATCACATCCTGTCCGCTAATCACCGCAGCAGGAACATCCATCTGCATTCTAACTTCTCCCGAACTGGTCATGCCGGAACCGTAGCTCGACAGCTTGATCAGCTCGACTCGTTGAATTGGCGTTTGCATCTGGCGAATCAGGTCAGCCAGAAAGATAAATGAGCCTTTGAGGACGCCAATCACGACTGGATTGCGATCGCAATAGTCTCGATCCAATTCCTGCGCCAGTCGCTGCACCGTATCGGCAATTTCCTGTTGAGAAATGAGCGGTACTAATTGGTCTATCACCCGTAGACTCCTCATAAAAACAATGGGAGCAGCCCAAACGGCTTCTCCCATCGCTTTCCTTTTGTTTTGAATTTCCGAAGGAGGCTCAGACACGAATATTGCGTCCTTATTGAACCCCCTTCTCTTATAGGGTTGTGTATATTTAAGGTCTTTATTTAAGCTGACCTTATTCAATCTGAATACAAGTATCAGAGCAAAAAAACGGTAACCTTGGGTTTCGTAATATTTTCTTTGTATTTCGACTTCTTGAGTTGCGTTGCGCTAGTCAAAGAAATGTAAAGCGATCCCAAGAAGCAAGCTATGATCTAGTGTTTACAGTGATTTTGGGCATTTTGTTGAACAAATCGCCAGGCTTGGGTAAAACAATACTTGCCATGATAATTGGCGCTAGATATGGATTAAGATCGTTTGTATTAGTTCAGGCTTGGCTTTGGGATCGTCGATGAATCTTACCTCTGATTATTCAGTTCAGGTTGCGGCTGTTGGGAAATCCGACCAGCCCAAGAACGTCGATGCGATTCCCGCCCAAACGATCCTATCGAACGCAGATCCTGCCAATTCGGCGAACTTATCGAGCTTGAAGGTGGCCGAGCTAGCTCCATCATTCCGTCCAGTCAGCCCAAATTCTGAGCCGTCGGAAGCGGCTGCTTGGGTAACCGCCCTAGTAGACTGTCCCGCTGCGGAGGATGTTTACACCTATCGCATTCCAGACGGTCTGATTATCCAGCCTGGTGACGTGCTGAGCGTGCCATTTGGGGCGCAACAGGTGGGTGCGATCGCACTTCAACTCCAGTCCCATCTGCCTTCCCATCTGGAACCCGATCAGATTCGTCCGGTTGAAGACGTGATCAGCGAGGGATTCTGTGCGCCCAGCTACTGGCTGCTGCTGCAAAAAGTGGCGCAGTACTACCAAACGCCGCTGATTCAGGTTGTGCGGACGGCACTGCCGCCCAAGCTGCTGGGACGTTCCCAAGCGCGCGTGCGGCTGATCAAAACCGATATTGCCGATGGCGAGAAAGCGCTGCTGCTGCCTGCTGCCCAGCAAATTCTGACGCTGCTGCAAAAGTCAAAAACGAGTGACTACACCCGCGTTTATCTCCAGCGCAAGGTGAAGCAGTTTCAGCGGGGACTGCGCCAGCTCCAGCAGACTGGCTGGGTCGAGAGCTACTTGGAACCGCCGGAATCGCCGCAGCCCAAGCTGCAACAGGCCGTCACCGTCACCACCGATCCCAATGACCTCGATGCCGATACCATCACCAAACGCCAGCGCGAGATTCTGCAAATCCTCTGGCGCAATGGCGGTGACTGTTGGCTGACTGATGCGCTCCAGCTTTGCCAAACCAGCTCCACCACGCTGAAAAAGCTGGAGCAAAAAGGCCATATTTCTATTCAAGATCGCGAACGACTGCGGATGGAGCCAGATTTTGTCCCCGCAGCGGATCAGGCCAAAGCGCTGACGCCTGCTCAAGCCGAGGCGCTCAACCAAATTCATGCCGCTGACGGTTCGACCACATTGCTCCTACATGGCGTCACCGGATCGGGCAAAACCGAAGTTTATCTACAAGCGATCGCACCTCTACTCAAAGCCGGAAAGTCAGTTCTCGTCCTCGTTCCCGAAATTGGCCTCACGCCCCAGCTCACCGATCGATTCCGCGCCCGCTACGGTCGCAGCGTCTGCGTCTACCACAGCGCTCTATCGGACGGCGAACGCTACGATACCTGGCGGCAGTTGCTCCAGGGCGATCCCTGTATCGTCATCGGCACTCGCTCAGCGGTATTTGCGCCGCTACAAAACGTGGGGCTGATTGTTCTGGATGAAGAACACGATTCCAGCTTCAAACAGGATCAGCCTGCCCCCTGCTATCACGCCCGCACTGTCGCCCAGTGGCGAGCGGAGTTAGAAAACTGCCCGCTGCTGCTGGGTTCGGCAACGCCTTCGCTGGAAACGTGGCAACAGGCAGTGGAGATCCCCCCTGCCCCCCTTGAAAAGGGGGGAAATCGAGCAGTGAAGGATCAACAAGTATCTGTAGCGGACGAAGAGATCCCCCCCCTTAAAAAGGGGGGTGCCGAAGGCGGGGGGATCCTACACCCTTCAACATCGCATCAACCCCGTCACATCTACCTCTCCCTGCCCCAGCGCATCCACGATCGCCCCATGCCCCAGATTCAGGTTGTCGATCTGCGTACTGAATTTCGCGAAGGTAACCGCTCGATCCTCAGTCGTCCGCTCCAGCTTGGCCTCGGAGAAATGAAAGCCAAAGGTCAGCAGGGACTGCTGTTTATCCATCGGCGGGGACACAGCTCCTTTGTCTCTTGTCGCAGTTGCGGCTACGTGATGCCCTGCCCCGATTGTGATGTCTCTCTGTCCTACCATCGGCCCTATGATCACTCGCCACCCATCTTGCGCTGTCACTACTGCAACTATGCGCGATCGCAACCGCCAGCTTGTCCCGAATGTGGTTCTCAGTACTTGAAAAACTTCGGCAGCGGCACCCAGCGAGTGGTGCAGTCAATTCACGAGCAGTTCCCTGACCTGAGCTGCATCCGGTTCGACAGCGATACGACTCGGGCTAAGGGCGCGCACCGGGCGTTGCTGACCCGTTTTGCCCAGGGAGAAGCCGATCTGCTAGTGGGTACCCAAATGCTGACCAAGGGCATTGACTTGCCCCAGGTGACGCTGGTAGGCATTTTGGCGGCTGATGGGCTGCTCTATATGAGTGACTATCGGGCCAGTGAGCGTACGTTTCAGACGCTGCTACAGGTGGCGGGTCGGGCAGGTCGTGGCGACGATCCGGGGCGGGTGATTTTGCAGACCTATAATCCCCAGCATCCGGTGATTGAGGCGGTGCAGAAGCAGAACTATGCAGCCTTTGCCGAGGCGGAACTTCAGCAGCGTCAGGAAACTCATTTTCCGCCCTACTGTCAGGTTGTGCTACTGCGGTTTAGCAGTCTCGATCCGGTACAGGCACAGCAAACAGCGGAGCAAATGGCCGATCTCTTGGACGCACCGGACTCGATTTTGGCCCAGGTTGATCATCAGCTTCTCGGGCCTGCTCCCGCGCCAATTTTACGCATTGCCCGCCGCTATCGTTGGCAACTGCTGCTGAAGTTTCCGCTGGGCACTGATGTACCGGATTTGAATGAGCTGAGAACCCACTGTCCGCGCCAGGTACGCCTCGCCATTGATGTCGATCCGCTGCACTTTGGCTAATGAGTCAGCCAACGCTATCCAGCTAAAATTATGGGTACTGCTTTAGAGGCATCAGACTCATGGTTGCTAGTTCTCCGCTCACTCAGGAACGTAAGGTTCTGATTTTTCAAGACGAAGATGGCTATTTTGTAGCTGAGGTGCCTAGCCTACCAGGGTGTATCAGCCAAGGTGAAACTCGTGATCAGGTGATAGAAAATATTAAAGAGGCAATTGCTCTCCATATTGAAGTGCTTATTGAACGTGGACAACCCATTCCTGAGGATAATGTTGAGGTTGTGAGCGTATGAGCAAACTGCCTACTGTATCTGGCAAGCAGTGTATTAAGGCATTAGAGAAAGCTGGCTTTATCGTTTATCGGCAACGTGGAAGTCATATCACTTTAGTTCGAGATGATCCTCAAGCTCAGCTAACGGTCCCAAATCATAAAACCGTTGCTAAGGGCACTCTCCGCAGTATTATTCGGCAAGCTGAGCTAACAGTTGATGAATTTATTAATTTGCTTTGATGCTTTGGTGAACGGTAATTGAATTAGTCCCAGAGTTCAGAAACTCTGTAAAGCTGTTGTCAATTGGAGCGTTAGCTATGGTGCAATCGACAGACCATTGCCACATTGTTAGAAACGACGAAATTTTGAGTGGCGAACCAATTATTAAGGGCACACGGACTCCGGTTCGAGCGATTGTAGAAATGTGGCGACTTGGTGTTTCACCAGAAGAGATTCCGCAACGTTTGCCTCATCTTCGGTTAGCGCAAGTTTTTGATGCACTTAGCTACTATTTAGATCATCAAGCAGAAATCAATAAATATATTGAACAGAACCGCATCCCTGATGATCTACTTGATCCGCGAGTCCGCAACGTATGACAAACATTTTCATACATGTTTATTTAGACGAAGATGTTGATGTATTGGTAGCAAGTCTCTTGCGTTCTCGTGGGTTCGAAGCAACTACAGCACAGGAAGCAAGACAACTCGGAAAAACAGATGCTGAACAGTTGAAGTATGCTGCTGTCAGTCAAAGAGCGGCCATTTTAACTCATAATCGAGTTGATTTTGAAAGACTGGCCCAAGAATATTTTGAGCAGGGGCGATCGCATTATGGCGTTATCATCGCAGTCAGAAATCCATATTCAGAAATTGTGCAGAGATTGCTTTCAATTTTGAACACGACTACGGTTGATGAAATGGAAAACCAGGTTCTCTATATTTGAGTTCCATATAGGTTAGGCAAGGTGCGAGACTTTGCTAATTCATAGTTTCAAGACTTACTTAAACGGATGCCCTTCACGTTCTTGACCTTGAGTGTCAATCCACCATTCACGGGCACTCCAGGTGTTACATTTCATATGCTCCAACGGTTGAATCAATTGCCGTTCGGTAAAACGAATATCGTCAAACCACGTCCAGCTAATCTGATCTTGTAATTCTTCTGGTAAATCATCTAGCTTGAGTGGAATGATCGGATCGGCCATTTTTTCGTAGGGAATCGGAGCGCTTGAACTTTGCGTGTAAGGAAAAAGCCCGATTTCATGTAGGTGGTTTCCATCTCGATGGTGAGACATTCTGACAGGCTTTGCGCTGGTGATATCTCCTGAACGCATCAGTTTTCTTATAAGAATGCGATTGAAATGGATCAAGAACTCATACACGCCAACAACAGTTTCATCCCCTGAGAATCGAATGATGTTGCCCTGCTTAGACAATTCATTAACTTGTCCTAAAAAGTTACTGAAGGCATCATCTGATTTAAATTGTAAAATCCAGTCAGATGAACGAATCAAAAAGTCTGAATCAGTCACAAAGAGAAAATTAAAGACATCAATCCAAGTTTGGTGATATTTTTGAGGACTACGTTTGAAGCGTTTTAGAGCTAAATCATAGTTGTGATCAACTGTTTCCATAAACTGAAGAAGATTGGAGATTGAAATTAACCCTTCAATTGAATTGCCAGGAATTGGAATCTGTAGTACCGGAACGTCTTCAATATCTCTCCACTTTTCTAAGAAGTCGTAGACATACTCAATTTTTGTTTCCCTGCGAGTCCTGCTCCATGTTTCCGGCACCGCTCCACCTTCACTGGAATCAAAGAAACCAATATTGCCATCCGCATCAACGGCAAACCATTCAGTATCCATACTGTGAGCAGCGGGATAATCTTGTCTATTCTGTGTCGCTTCCTGATTGGTTTGCATTATCAAAGTACTATCACGTATCTAAATTTATTCAAACGGATGCCCCTCGCGCTCTTGACCTTGAGTGTCGATCCAGTACTTTTCATCGCCCCAAGTAGCACATTTCATGTGTTCTAAGGGTTGGATTAACTGTTGCTCAGAAAAATGAATGTCCGCAAATCTAGTCCACCTGATGGAATTTTGTACTTGTTGAGGAAGATCATAGAGTTTAAGAGGAGTAGTGGGAGACCCTAGTTTTTCATAGGGATAGGGAATACAATCATCGGTCTCATAAACGAAGAGACCCAGTTCATGAGAGTCAGTACCTATACAATATCCCAATAAATCAACAGGTTTTGCTCCAGCAACTTTTTCAGAAACGAGCATGTCCCTGATTAGGGAGCGGTTGCGGGAAATAATGGACTCATGCAGCCCATAAATACTTTCACTGCCTGCGAAGCGAATGATTCTGTTGTTGTCTCTATTAGCATCTTTATGAAACTTTTCAAAGAAACCATCAAAAGTTTTTTCATCTTTGAACTGAAATATCCAATCAGATTCGGGTGATGAGTTAGGTATAATTAGCTGCAAGACTTTGAAGAGATTTAGATAATAATCAGGTTCGTAACCCTGTCTTGCTTGTTCAAGTTTCCTTTTATCTTCTCTAATCTCAAAAACTTCTAGTACGTCCGATATCTGAATAACATTTGAAATCGCGTTTCCTGGAGTTTTAATGTGTAGAACGGTAGCGTTATTGGCCTGTTTCCATTTCTCCAGCAAGTCAAGAATAGCCTCACCATCATAGCCTCCTGCTTCTTCAGGTACAGCACCACCCTCACTAGAATCAAAAACAGCAATGTTGCCATCCGCATCAACAGCAAACCATTCCGTATCCATACTGTGAGCAGCAGGATAATCACACATTTTCTTTGTCTCCAAACCTTGTCATCAAACTATGTTCCCCCACAAAAAATTAAAGGCAGATCCTGCAATACCATTTCTAAAGCTGCAACAGTCGGTGCCGTGAGTGGGCGACGGGCAATCGTGTACGAACACCAGCCTACTTGCTTATTCCAGGAAATTGAGCAAAAGCGAGGGCTTTTTTGACAAGCGGTTAGGCAACTCATTGACTGAAACGGCTGACCACCACTGACCTCAGCAATCTGCTTTGGCGTGGGCGTATCGGCAATTCGCATCGGCAAATACACCATCCGATCATTGCCAATTCCCGCCCGATGAATCGCCTGCACCGCCTGCGCTACAGCCGCCAGTTTCGAGCGAGGCACCAAAAGATTAATACCGCTGCGAATGCCCAGCGCCTCCAGTTCCTGCACCTGCTGGATCACCCGATTCACCTCCAGTGGTTGATCGGGATAGTGAATCGACAGATGCACCTTATCCGGCTGAGCCGCCACTAGTCGATCCAACACGTCGCCATGCAGATGCAATCCATTACTCGTTAGCGACCGAAACACCGTGCCGCGTAATTTCCGCAGTACCTCAAATATGCCGAGATATTCCAGCGGTTCCCCACCACCAAACGAAACCGCTTTGGTTCCCTGCTGGGCACAGTCCTGCACAAACTGGACAACTTCCTCTGGTGTCCAAGTCGTTTTGCCCTGCGGTTGGCTATGGTTGTAGCAAAAATGGCAGCGCTTGCCGCACTGGTTGGTCAGCTCTATTGAAATTCGCTCAATCATGCTCCAATTATGTCGTCTACACTTTGGTTGATGCCATATTGTGTGAGTATCCTATGGTGATCAGTAGGTTGCTAAGGATGATGGAGCGCCAACCATGCCGCAGAACTTAACACCTGAAGAACGCTTATCACAGGTGATCGTCACCGCTGAGCAGATGGCGGCGATTGAGTCGCGTATTTTTGAGGCCGGAATGCCTGTGGCGGCGCTGATGGAAAAAGTGGGGCAGCGGCTGACACAGCGATCGCAAACGCTTTACCCGCTAGCCACCCATCCTCGCGTTGGCGTAATCGTTGGGCCAGGGCATAACGGCGGCGATGCGCTGGTGATGGCGCGGGAGCTGCATTTTCTGGGGTATGAAGTCAAGATTTTTCGACCGATTGAAAAAGCGAAAGATTTAACCGCCAGTCATCTCCAGTACGCTCAGAGCTTGGGGATTCCCGTCAGCAATCAGGTTGACGCGCTGCAAACCTGTGATTGGATCATTGACGGGCTGTTTGGCTTTGGATTGGAGCGTCCACTGGAAGGCGCGATCGCAACTTCTGTCCAAACCATCAACAACAGTCAGGTTCCAATCTTTAGCATCGACATTCCCTCCGGACTGCACACTGATACCGGGGAAGCGCTGGGTACTGCGATGCGGGCGACGCATACCGTTTGTTTAGGACTGTGGAAACTGGGCTTTTTGCAGGACAAGGCGCTGGAGTATTTGGGACAGGTGGAGCGGCTGGATTTTGGTATTCCCTGGGCAAATGTTCGTGCGGTACTGGGTGGAACGCCGAAGCTACAGCGAATCACCCATCAGTCAGCCATGCAGGTGATTCCCCTGCCGCGTCCGGCTTCGACTCATAAGTACAAGATGGGCCATTTACTCCTAGTCTGCGGGTCGCGGCAGTATATGGGCGCGGCGACGCTAGCTGGGCTGGGGGCACGCAGCAGCGGCGTCGGCATGTTGACGATTGCCGTGCCGGAAACGTTAAGGCTGCACTTATCCGCTCGCATCCCGGAAGCGCTGGTTGTTGGCTGTCCAGAACAACCGAATGGCGCAATTGAGCGGTTTCCGGATGGATTTGAGTTAGCTAAATATGATGCGATCGCAGCTGGCCCAGGCATGACCAAAGCGGCAAAACCAATTATTCAGCAGCTTTTGGATACCGATGCGCCGCTGGTGCTGGATGCGGATGGTTTGAATATTTTGGCTGATTTGGAGCCGATTTCAACCTGCTCGAACCGCAGCGCTTCGACGATTTTGACGCCGCATTCGGGTGAGTTTAAGCGCTTATTTCCTGATTTGGCAGACCAGGAGCGTACCCGTGCTGTGCAAACCGCCGCCCAAACGAGTCAGGCAATTGTGTTACTTAAAGGCGCACGAACTGCGATCGCAGATCCAGATGGCACCGTCAGATTAAATCCAGACAGCACTCCAGCGCTGGCGCGGGGCGGCAGTGGTGATGTGCTGACCGGACTCATGGGGGGACTGGTGGCGCAGGCTGTGTTGCGATCGCAACCTCTCGCACCTGTCGTCAGCGCCGCTGCCTGGTGGCACGCCCAAGCGGCCATTCTGGCAGCGCAGGAACGGACAGAATTGGGTGTCGATGCTCACATCCTGAGCGAATATTTAGCCCCTACACTGATAAATCACAGATCGCGCCACACATCCCCGGAACAGCAGCACATTCAGTCATAGATGGCCTGCTAACCCGTCCCTATTTCGGCTCAAAGCATTCTCCTCAACCAGATATGAATAGCCTCTGCCCCAACGCCCCCTATTGCGCCTGTCGCCTCATCACCCCACAGCCGTCTTTCCCCTCATGCCGACGGTTACAATTTTTACCCAGTTGAAGAATGGGCTGTTAACCTCTACCAAGGGGCATCTCGATTTGATACATCATCAAATCCGCTGCTGTCTGTCTTTAGGGGTAAACGAATTACATGAACGTCCGTTTGCATTACCTTGTAGGAGTTGCCCTTACTCTGGTTTGCTCCATGCCTATGTCTGCCAACGCTCAATCCAATCCTCCGTCTAATAGCCCATCAGTTAGCGCTCAATCCACCTGGCAAAATCCGCCCGATCCGATTCCAGAACTACTCAACGCCCAATGGTTTCCGGCGGTTAAGGTTTCTCCCAATCGTCAGTGGCTAGTGCGACTAGAGCGCCCCACCCTACCTGCGATCGCAGAATTAGCTCAACCCCGCGTCCAAGTTGCAGGACTCCAGCTCAATCCCTTCACTCGTACCCCTGCCTTAAACTACACGCTGCGGGGCATGGAAATTCAAAACGTGGCAACCGGAGAAAGGCAGACGATTACGCTACCGGAGGATGCCCAAATTGATCATCTGCACTGGTCACCGGATGGCAATCATCTAGCATTTACGCTGACAAAGCCGAATGGCCTAGAGCTGTGGGTGCTGGATTTGCCAGCGGCTGAGGCACGGCAGCTAACGCCGCCCGTGCTGAATGCCACCTATGGCGAACCCTGCAAGTGGCTGTCGGCTGAAGCTGGGTTACTCTGCAAAGTCGTGCCTGACAATCAGTCTGATCCGCCCGCCGCGCCTGTGGTGGCCAATGGCCCGCGCATTGAGCAAAATTTAGGCCGGGAAGCACCCAGCCGCACGTTCACCAATCTGCTGCAAAATCCGCATGATGAAGCGCTGTTTGAGTATTACCTGACTTCTGCTCTAGAACTGGTGAGTTTAAATGGCGATCGCAAACGGATCACCGCACCGCAGCTCATTCAGTCCGCCACCGCTTCTCCCGATGGCCAGTGGATTCTGCTGACGACAATTGAACGGCCTTTCTCCTATCAGGTGCCTGCTCAGCAGTTCCCTAAGCGGGTTGCGGTGCTGAACTTAGACGGCAAAGAAGTCTTGCGCGTGGCCGATCTGCCCTTGGCCGATGACATTCCCGTCACATTTGACTCGCGCCGCACCGGGCGACGGGTAGTACACTGGCGCGGCGACCGTCCGGCCACGCTGTACTGGGTGGAAGCCTTAGACGGTGGTGATGCCAGTCGTCCAGCCGAAAAGCGAGATGCTGTGTACGTACTGGATGCGCCGTTTACCAACGAGCCGGAACTGCTCTGGCAAACCGACCTGCGCTACTACCAGATGTACTGGGGCCACGATAATCTGGCGCTGGGCATGGAATATTGGTACGACTCCCGCCGGATTCGCACCTGGCAGATCGATCCAGCCAACCCAACCGCTGAGCCAATTCTGCTGGAAGACCGCGATTTTCAAGATGCCTACAGCGATCCCGGTGAACCGATGATGGCTCCAGGTGTCTACGGTCACCATACGCTGCTGCTCGCTCCAGACGGCAATAGCATTTATCTCAAAGGGCGCGGCGCTTCCCCAGAAGGCATCTATCCGTTTCTCGACCGCTGGAATTTGGCCACCCGCGATCGCACTCGGCTCTGGCAGTCGGCTGATCCATACTACGAAGAGGTTGTTGTGCTGTTTGACAACGCCGCCGAGCAAATTATGACCGCTCGCCAGTCGCAAACGGAGCCGCCCAACTATTGGCAGGTAGATCTCGCATCAGGCCAGCGAACAGCCCTGACGGACTTTACTGACCCGATGCCCTGGTACGCCGATGTGAACTGGGAAGTGGTGCGCTATCAGCGGGCGGATGGTGTTGAACTGTCGGCGACGCTCTATCTTCCTCCCGGTTACAATCCCGCAACCGATGGGACGCTACCCACGCTACTCTGGGCTTATCCCCAAGAGTACAAGAGCCGCGATGCGGCGGCCCAGGTGACAACTGCCGAAAATCGCTTTAGTCGTCCCTATGGCTACTCGCCGCTGCTGCTGCTGACCCAGGGCTATGCGCTGATGATGGGGCCAACCATGCCGATTATCGGTGAGGGCAATGCTGAACCCAATGATACCTATCTGGAACAGCTCAGCAGTAGCGCTGAAGCGGCGGTGAATTATTTAGTTGAACGCGGCATCAGCGATCCAGATCAGATTGCGATCGCAGGTCATTCCTATGGTGCGTTCACGGTCGCCAACTTACTGGCCCACACGAACCTATTCCGAGCTGGCATTGCCAATAGTGGAGCCTATAACCGGACGCTGACGCCCTTTGGCTTCCAGGGTGAACAGCGGACGTTCTGGGATGCGCCGGAAACCTACATCAGCATGTCGCCGTTTACTCACGCGGGCAAAATCAACGAGCCGCTGCTGCTGATCCACGGCGCAGCGGACGACAATCCCGGCACCTATCCGATGCAAAGCGAGCGGCTGTACGGCGCCATGCAGGGACTCGGCGGCACGGTGCGCTGGGTTGAGCTACCGCATGAAGGCCACGGTTACGAGTCGCGGGAAGCGATTGGACATGTGATGTGGGAGATGACGAATTGGTTGGATAGGTATGTGAAGAATGGTGAGGAGTGAGGAGTGAGGCGTTAAAAGTGCGATCGCATCGCTATGTTGCTTGCTCAAGATAAGGAGTGGTGGGGTTGCGTAGAGGGAAAGTGCGATCGCGCTTTTTGATCAAATAACTCGAAGTTTGGCTATTCTCCTGCAAGGAATAGAACTTCGCGATAGAGTTGAGGGCTAATCCGAAAATTTGCTTGTTGAATGAGCGCGTTTCAATCACATCAAGCCCAGTTCTTGAAGGTTTTCGATATCTTCGTGGAGGTCTGCAACATCGTAGTGGATGTAGAGATCGCGGCTGGCGAGGAGTGCTTGAAATTCAAGCTGAGTGATGCCAAGAATGCGGCTAGCTTTGCCAAGGGTCAATTTTTCGCGCTGGAACAGCAGGAGTACCAACTCCTGTAATAGTTCGGTTTCGGAAAGCCCAGAGGCTTTGACTAGTTCGTCGGGGATAAGAAGGCTCATAGAGTTTGTAATAAAAAGCCTATCCTGAGTATAATCCCTGCTCTTCGCGGCTTATTTAGATTTTGGAATTGCATCATGTCCACTAAATCCACCATTGCCTATGGCCCGACGTTTCACTTCTATCGTGAAGCGCTGGATGATAATTATGTCTACCTTGAATTAGAGCAGGTACAGTTTGAAGCGAGTTATAACCGAGTGATGGTGCCGATTCCGGTGCATATCTGGGAAGTGATTCGCCAGTATCCTGGAGTCGATTTGTCTTGGGTCGATAAGTCAGATGAAGACATTCTGGAGTATGTTCGCCGCAGTGTCGATGAGCGCATTCGTGAGTACGAAGAGGCTGGAGATTATCAAGGTTTCGTTGCCCTCATTGGCAGCATGGCGTTTGGTTCAGCCGATGCTCCGAGAGAGGAGCAAATTGAGCAGGGAGTGTCTTTTTACCGTAAGCTGCGATCGCATCAGCAACAGGTCAAAGCTGCGATCGCAGCCCTCGAACAGAACCAACGTTAATTGCATTCCTTCTGTCCTGCTCCAGATATCCAGAAACCCTTAAGAGGTGACGTTCCACCAACAGAACTACCAACCCAGACAACGGTTGATCGCGGATATAATTAATGGAATCATTTTGGGTACTCTACTGGTAATTTCACGGATCAAGGATGTTGATCAGGCGAGCACGCTGGATTAATGGCGATTCAAATTGATACCCAGAGAGCGCATCTTGATTAACACAAGTTTTTTCTGTCAATTAGCGAATCAGTGACTGATATGAAATCCGGTTAAAAACCCATTGTTTATTTTTTATGAAATGCTTGCTAAGCAAGCATTTCATAAAAAATAAACAGGGTTCTCACACACGGACTTGATATGAATTGCAGGTCAGGCTCAAGAGGCTGCATTCGTCAGTGCCTACTGTGTATAAATGCTACTCATACCATGAATACTTCCCTTGCTATTCAGACACAGCGGTTAACCAAGCGATTTGATCACCAAATTGTTTTGCGAGACATTGACCTGGAAATTGAGTCTGGTGCTGTATTTGGTCTGATCGGGCCAAACGGTGCTGGCAAAACCACCCTCATTCGCCTGTTGGCGATCGCCGAATCCCCTACTATCGGCGACATCCTACTCCAGGGCGAGCGATTAGATCCCAGTCGTCCGCAGGCAGGCTTAAAACGACAAATCGGCTATTTACCTGACGATTTTCCGCTATACGAAGACCTGACCGTTTGGGACTATTTAGATTACTTCGCGCGGCTGTATCACCTGAAGGGGCAACGGCGAGTACGTAGCATTCAGCAGGTTTTGGAGTTGGTCGATCTTGAGCACAAACGCGAGAGTTTGATTACATCGCTTTCGCGGGGCATGAAGCAGCGGCTTGGACTGGCTAGAACGGTAATTCACATGCCGTCGATTTTGCTGCTGGATGAGCCAGTATCGGGGCTTGATCCCATTGCTCGGCAAACATTTCGCCAGGTCATCCGCAATCTTCATAGTCTGGGCATGACCATTTTGATTTCGTCCCATGTGCTCAGCGATTTGGCAGAACTCTGTACCGCGATCGGCATTCTAGAGTTTGGCTACTTGGTGGAATGCGCTCCGTTGGAAACGCTCTATCAGCGGCTCAGCCAGTCAAAAATCATCATCGGTACTCGCGGCAGTCTACAGGATTTACGCGCTGAATTAGCTCACTGCTCACTGGTTTCAGAAATTGCGGCTGATCCTGTAGCTAATCAGATCACAATTCAGTTTGTAGGAAGTTCTGATGATGCCGCCGACCTGTTGCGATCGCTGATTAATGCCAACATTCCCCTCTATGAATTTCATCAATCTCGGGAAAGCCTGGAGGATATTTTCTGCAAAATTGGTCATACCCAAGCGACCTAATCAGATACGAAATTGCCTGCTATCTCAGCAATCCGTATTTTGGTTGGGTACACACTCAAACTAAAAGTCCCCACCCCCTGACTCAAAGCTGCCCATCCACCCATTACCCATCTACCCACTACCCATCCACCCATCTCTTCCACTGTCACCCATCCATCTTGGAGATAGTTATGCTGACGTTTAGATCCATCGGCTCCCTCACAACGCCTGTTCTTGATCGCCTAGGAGACTGGAATCCGCAACTACTCCGAGAACTCAAAGGCCGCTTAAGAAGGTTTTCAGTTTTGACAGCGATTGGGCTGTCATTGCTGGTACAGGTCATTGTGCTGTTTTGCTTCATTAATGCACTACCCGGAGTCGATCCAGCGGATTTAGAGTTGACTACCTATCCACAGATTAATTTGTCTCCAGCAGTGCGTTTACCTGATGAGGTATACGAGAAAGTGATGCCTACTAACTGGTCAGAGCGAACGGTTATTCGGCAAAGAGGACTCTTCATCGAGAATATTGCGGCTCCAGCAGTGGCAAGGGGCGGTTATGAGGCAGGGCAGTTTGCTTTGCAGCAGTTACGGGTCGGGGATCGCTTGGTGGCCTTAAATGGTGTGCCCATAGAACAGTTGGAAAAAGCAACCATAGCCGAGATCACTGGAAACCCAGCCTCTGATTGGCAAGGGGGTTACCGTCTGGTTCACGAAGAAAATGTGGCGAACCTAATTAGGGGGACTGAGCACCAACAGTTATCAACAGAAACCCTGCCGCTGATTCACTCCACTGTTGAGCTGACACTCTATCGTCCTGATCGAGGACAGTTTACGGTGCAAGTATCCCGCATCGCCATATCAAATAAGCGGGCTGACTATTGTTTGACAGGTGATACTGGCGAGCGACGGTGTCAATTGTCGGTAGATAAATTGTCTTATCAAATTGACTGGCCTCAGTGGCATCAAAACATCTTCATCACCCTGTCGGGATTAATGACCTTATGCTTGATAGGCTTTGGCATCTTTCTATTGACTAACAATTTGGTGGAAGAACAACGGCGGGGCACGCTGAATTTCTTGCGTATGAGTCCTCGTTCGGCTTTGACTATTTTGGGCGGCAAACTAGCAGGCGTACCAATTTGTCTGTATCTTGCGATCGCGGCTATGGTGCCATTTCAAATCTATGCGGGACTCTCTGCAGGGTTCAATGGAGTTCACTTGATTGGCTTTAACATTGCCTTGCTGAGCCAAACGATTATTCTGTATGCAGCAGCGTTGCTGTTGGGGTTGGCCACCAGAGCACCGATGTTAATGTCCCTAATACCTTGGCTGGCAGCGGCTGGGGGCTTGGGTTTTCAGTTTCTGGTAGGAGTTTTTTCGCTAGCAAGGTGGGATAGCAATATACCTATGCCGTCCACACCGCTGGACTGGGCTGTTTTGTTCTCGCCTCTGGGAAGTGCCTGCTATTTCATTGATGTAGACAGTCTGATCCATTCGAATGGTCTTAACCTGCCCCTGAGCATCTTTCGGGTCAATTTTGTGGAATACACCCTATTGACGGTTTTGCATGCCTGTGGCTGGTGTGTGTTGCTAGGTCATGCTCTACAGCGGCGGTTTGAACACTCTACAAAGTCTTTACTGGCTCGACGATATAGCTACTTGCTGACGGGTCTGTTTATGTTCATCGTCTTAGGGTTGTCGGAGACCCAAGTTGAGGGATATGACTTGTTGCCGCTGCTGTCATTGATTGCCATCTTGTGTTTGCTCTATAGCTTGCTATTAGTGCTGAGCCTTAGCTGCGATCGCCAGACATTGCAAGACTGGGCCAGATTTCGCACCGCCCGCATGACCCACGAGGGTCGGCTACCGCTGTGGCAAGATTTACTCGTCGGCGATACCAGTTCCCCAATCATAGGTATGGGCCTCAATCTGTTACTGATGGCAACCCTCTTCGCCGCCTGGTTCATGCTCTGTTATCGGCATTTTCTAAATAACGAACTCGACCTTTTCGGATTGGTGGGCAGTATTTTAATGCTTATAGGTTCCATTTTCTTTGCCGCAATGGCAAGCCAGGTGTTGTTGCTCGCCAAGCGGCAAAAAAGCTGGTTTTGGTTTGGTTCCATTAGTAGCGTTAGTTGTCTACTGTTTCCCAGTTTATCGCTGGCGATTGGTATCGGGTTGACACCTGCGTCATTAAACAATATCAATGTTTTGGGACTGCCCCCTGAAGTGGCGATGTTTGTCATTCCTCTGAGTTTGATGGGGAGCCTCATAACGATATTGGCTGGCATCCACTGGCGGCAATTTGCGGTGGTTGGCAGGTCAGAATGGAGAATAGGGGACGCGAACCCCTGACCTCTGATGTGCGATCGCAGTTTTGACGTATACCATCCAAGATACGTTTGCGATCGCTACAGCCAGTTACCCAGCAGCACAAACGGTGCCCAGAAAAATGGATGAGCGTATTCATCATCCTGTAACAAACTCAACTGCGCCTGCCGCAAAACTTCCGCTTTGGTTAGATTGGCATCGCCCAGTTGGCGATACACCTCACCCATCAGCTTTGAGGTACCCGCATCATTCACCTGCCAGAGCGTGGCCAGCGTACTGCGCGCCCCCGACCGCACCGCCACGCCTGCCAACCCCAGAGCCGCTCGATCATCGCCTGCTGCCGTCTCGCAAGCGCTGAGGATCAGCAGCTCAATCGCTTGATCTTGGCTCAGCTCCGTTGTTTGTAGCAGGCTGCTGAGTTCATTGGCATTGATCCGGTCATCCCAGGTCAGAATAAACGTGTCTTCTAGGTCAGAACTGAACTGCCCATGCGTTGCGAGGTGCACCACCGGGAAATTGAGTGAAATTACCTCGTCTTCAAGCTGCTCCTTTTGGAACGAGTCATTCAGCAACACCTCGCTGGGCACCTCAGACTGGATCGTTTCAACTTCCTGGGCAACGGCAGGCAGCGCACTGAACCCTTGGCGCGACTCCGTTAATCCGCCCACAATCGCTTGAATGCGGCGTTCGGCCAGCGGCTGTGGATCAAAAAGCTGTAAACCAGGAGTCAGCGCGATCGCATATTTCTCAATCAGGTGCTGCTCCGTTGCTTCGTCATAGAGCACCGACATTGGCACGTTTCGCAGTGCCCCATCCAGCACAAAAACCAGCGTTTCAGTGTCAGTTGCCGCCAAGCGATCCTCTAGCGGCTCAATCAGCCAGCTATAGACGCGTTTAGATAGCGGCAGATAATCAATATCGCGGAAGCCGGAGCTAATGCCTGTAAACTCCTCCTCATCCAGACCGACCACGCCCAGCCCACCCCGATCACCGCGACTAATCCGACGTGCGATCGCAGCCTGTGGGTTCAATGCCACTGCTGATTCATCGAGTTCATCCTCGGCATCCGCCGCTACAGCCTGCTCGGTCTCGGCATCGGATGGCTCGTCAGCAATTTCGTCACTGTCTTCTATGTCTTCTACTGGATCGGTCGGTTCTGGATCGGGAGTTGTGACAAAGTTGGTTGGCGATGGGGACACATAGCCAATTGCGATCGCAGTTCGCAATGTATCCAGCGTTTGCTGCACCTCCGCCTGCGAAACCGGAACGGTGTGATGGGTCAGGGGTTGATCCGGCAAGCTCAGTACCACCTCTAATCGATCCGGCAGAATAATCGGATAGATGACAGCGGCTTTTGTGTCGATTTGGTCAATCTGCACCGCGCTAGTGACCACGCAATCGGCTCTGAAAAAGTTGACCAGTTCAGCCACCTGGAGCGACTCAATTACGTTGCGGGCCTGGAGCAAGTTCTCCTGGGGCAGTTCGGATTTGTCGTCGTCTTTTAATAAAAGTCCCACCAGTTCCCGATAAATCGGCTCCACCCCTTCGCGAAACGAGAACCGCACCTCTGGGTTGACGGCCACCAAATCACTCCGCAGGTCTTGCAGCGTTTGAATGGCCTGAGAATATGCCTGAATCGCCCGTTCCGGATCGCCTTGAGCATCCAGAATTTGGCCCAGTTGCCACTGCCACTGATAGACAATCGAATTCGCGTTGATTGCCTGCGCCAGCGTGTACGCCTGCTCGGTCAGTTCCGCCGCTTCCACAAGCTGACCGTTGATCTGATAGAGCTGTCCCAAATAGCCCAACCCGTAGGACTCAGCCCGCACATCTTCGATCAGTTTGGCCTGATTGATGGCCGTGGAGAGGATAGTTGCGATCGCATCCGATGAGGCCAAGGGTTGACCATCCCGCTGCGCCTGAATCAAGCTCTGAGCAAAATTAATTTGCAGATAAATGTGGGTGCGGCTCGGCGCTAGGGCGGGCAGCTCCGCTTGAATCGCGGGAATCAGAGCTTGAGCATCGCTCCAGTGACGCTGCTCAACCTGCAAGCCAAACTGGTTGAGCAGCGCTTGCAGCCGCAGGGTAGAAGTCGGTGCCGCATCAGCCGCCTGCTCGTAGTAATTAATCGCTGCATCCGGGGCATTTGTCGAGTCAGCAATATTGCCCAAGCTCAGCAACGAGGCGCTGATATCCGCCGGAGCATTGATCGTCCGAGCCACCTGTAAACTCTCTTGCAGCGACGCTTGCGCGTCGTCTAAACTACCCACCAACCGCTGCAAATTACCCAACTGGCGCAGTCCACTCACCTTCAGCGATGAATTGGGCTGCTGCTGCAAGTTGGCTTGAATCGCTTCCGTCAGCGCCAGCGCATTGCGATACAGCCCCTGCACCTGCAAAATTTGGGCCTGATTGAGCTGACTGCGAATCACCCCCACATCATCGCCAACGGTTTGATACAGCTTAGCCGCCTCTTCCAGCGTATCCAGCGCCACCTCCGGCTGTCCCTGCGCCAGTTGCAGTTGCGCCTGAGCGCTAAGGGCTTGAGCCTGCACCCGCTGATGATAATCTGTGGCGGGCGAAGCGGCTAATAGATTTAAGCCAGTTGCGATCGCATCCCTAGCCGCACTGTAGTCACCCAGCTTCACATAGGCCAGTCCCACATTGCTCAGCGTCATCGCCTGATTCACGCTGTCGCCCTCAGCCGCATAGTCAGCCGCCGTCTGCTGCCACAGTTCCACTGCTTGTTGATACTGTTCGGCAGCATAGCGATCACGCCCCGCCTGCACCCGCTGCTCCAGCGTGCTTTGCGCCTGAATTACAGGTGGCGATCCGGTCACGGTGGATGTCGAAGTGGATAAATTGGCAACGGTTGGTCGGCTCACAATACAGAGACCAATCGTGATCAACACCAAAACAACAAATCGCAGGAAGCGCTTAGGAAACATGGCAATCATCTGGGGGGGACAGGTGAGAGAATGCCCTAATTTTAAGCAGTTCTCAGAGACTACTGAAGCGAGAGTTTAGGAAATTTCTCACTGCTGACTACTCTGTAAACTAAGTTTTGCTGGTTGATGTGCCGTGCCCTGCGCGGCACATCAACCAGCAAAAGCCATTAAAACAAAGTTGACAGACTACTGACTTTGACTGAGGTCTTAAGTTCTGCATAAGTCCGGATACATCGGTGGTACTTCTCTATAGCCAAAGCCAAACTAGAACTAACGTAAGCCCCCTACGTGTCGTCCATCATGAAATCACAATTTAAGAAGCGAATTGAAACGCTAAAGCCACAGCTCCTAAAATTAGGGAATAAGGGTCAATCCGTTCGAACCCTGCAATACATTCTGCGAGACCTTACTTTTTACACTGGCTCAATCGATGGCTACTTTGGTGAGAAAACCGAGCAGGCCATTCGACGACTCGAAAAGCACTTTGGCCTAGCGGAAATTGGCCAGTTTGATGCAGGGATCTGGTACGTCTTAACCTTCTGGGCAGAACCTCCACAGCCTCAGCCTTTCACGGCAACTGTTGCCACTCATGCCCATCAACGATCCGACCCACGTCTATTAGAACCGTTCTACGAATTAATCGGTAGCTGAAGGAGCCTAACTATGCAGCTCAAGCGTAATTCCTCTACCAACTCTAAACCTCACTCCAACTTGGGCGGCAGTGATCCGGTGACGAATGCCAGCGAAATTGCCAAAACCTATGGTTTTCGGGAATCCCGATTTATTCGCTCTTGTCCGTTGGAATCAGACAAGCGGTAATCGGGCTGTGATGCGGCAGCCCTGTCCAGGTGCGCTTTCAATCTGAAACTCGCCATGTAGGGCCAGCGTTCGTTCGCGCATCCCCTGGAGGCCAAAGCCCGTCGTGTTGAGTTCTGGCTGAAACCCTTGGCCGTTGTCTGCGATCGCAATTTGCACATCAGCAGGTGTGGCTTGAATACGGATAGTAATCTGATCGGCGTTCGCGTGGCGGGCGATATTGGTTAGCGCTTCTTGGGTGATGCGATAGATTGCTGTTTGTAGCTCGATGGCTAGGGGATCGGGTACATCCAAATTCAGTACGGGAGTGATACCTGTGGCTTGAGCATGGGCCTGAGCTAATTCTGCGATCGCAACTCGCAAGCCTTTATCCTGTAGCGGATTGGTTCGCAGCGCCGCTACCGAATGCCGCACCTCTTGCAGTGCCGTTGAGCCAAGCTGTTTTGATTCGCGCAGGAACTGCTGCGCCTTTTCAGGATTGGTCTGCCAGAGCTTGAGCGCCCCCTCAAGCTGAATGTTTAATGCGGTCAGAGAATGGCCCAGTGAGTCGTGAATGTCTCGGGCAATCCGCGATCGCTCTTGCTCCATTGCCAGATGTTCCACCCGCAGCGCATAGTCGCGCAGTTGCTGATTGGCTTCAACCAGTTGCTCTTGATTGCGGCGTTCGGCCAGGAGGGCGTTGACGAGTAACAGCACAAAGACCAGCGCCAGCGCAAATAGGGCCGCAAGATTAAAGCTGAAATTGACGATGAAATGGGGAAAGAACTGGCTGTCCCGTACTCCTGGGACACCGGGCGGCGGGCGGCGCAGAGGACGCAACGTTTGCAGTCGATAAAGCAGCAGGCCCAGGAACGTGAGGTAAGTCGTACCTGCGACCAGCAGTCGCCCCATCAGCTCAAACATCAGGCAGCCGCGAATCACTAAGATCAGGTACAAGAACGGAAACAGCCGCAGGCCAGGAAATCCAGCGATAGTCACGATCAAAATCAGCCCAAACTCTAAAGCGGTATAGCCCAGCTTCAGCCACAGCGGTCGAGTTGGAATTCGCAACCCCATCAGGCCGAATCCCAAAATGCAGCCAATCGTGGTCACAGACGGCAGCAGATGCCGCAGTCGCGGCACGGGTTCCGGTAACAGTTCGCCCAAAACCGCTAACCCCAGCAGGCTCCATTCCAGATAGAGCAGGAACGGGAACGGATGATTTTGAAGGGTAATTTCGTGCCGCATGGGTTGATTTAGGGCTGATTTATGGCAGGATGATGGTTGCGATCGCAGTCTTGATAATTATTCTTATTAGAGTTTATTGACTAGTTGCCATGATGTTGACGATTCCAAATGTGCTCAGCCAACCAGAAGTTAAGGAGATTCTAGAGCAGTTGAGTAAGGCTGAATTCATTGATGGTAAAGCGACAGCGGGCTGGAATGCCAAACTAGTCAAAAATAATTTGCAGTTAAATGCCAGCGACCCCCAAGCGGCGGTACTACAGCAGAAGGTGGCTTCAGCATTAGCCAATCATCCTCTATTTCAGATGGCGGTTCGTCCCAAAACGATTCACTCCCTCCGGTTTAGCCGCTATGAAACGGGTATGTCCTACGGCAGCCATGTGGACAATGCTTATATGGGGGGCAACCAGCATCTGCGGACAGACGTATCGTTTACGCTGTTTCTCAGCGCACCGGACACCTATCAGGGCGGAGAACTCGAAATCGACGATGTCAGTGGTGGACGCCGGATCAAGCTGCCTGCAGGATCAGCATTTGTCTATCCCTCTTCGACGCTGCATGAGGTCAAGCCCGTGACCGAAGGTGAACGCTGGGTAGTGGTTGGCTGGGTGACTAGCCTGATTCGTGATCCGGCGGAGCGAGAAATTTTATTTGAAATCGATACCGTGCGGCGATCGCTGTTTGCAAAAGATGGCAAAACCGACGAGTTCGACCTGCTAACCAAAACGCACTCCAATTTACTGCGGAAATGGGGCGAGTAGTACCGACTTTTTCACCAGCTCATACGAAGTCCGCTTATGAAACCAGTTTTTATTGTTTGCAAGGCAGGCTGCGCCTGCCTTGCAAACAATAACTTGGGTTCTTTGCTATTCGCGATATTCGCGCAGGTTTTCCTGAATCCAGGCTCGAATCAGTTCCGCTTCATCAATGCCCTTCTGAGCCGCCAGCGCCTGTACCTGCTGAGCTTCCTCAACATCTAGTGAGATCATCATCATCGTATCTCGCTCAAAAATGCCGTCCACAATCGGCTTCATTTCGCTAACAAAATCGACCAGATCGTGATTTTCCCAAAACTCAGCTAGCCGATGAATCAGTTCGGGCGGTGGCAGATCAAAATTGCTCATGACTGTTTCCAGTGCTGATAGTATCGCCGCTCTTTTGAGGTCATGCGTCGCGCCATGATCGGATAGCCATTTCCATTGGCAAGCTGAAGCACCACACAGAATAAATACCGCCCCGTGCGCGTTTGTCCTAGCGTGTAGTAAATCGGATTGTCGGCTTCGGTTCTGGCTTGCAATGTTAAAGACCGTCCAAAGCAAACATCCTCCAGTTCATCGGTTCGCACACGATGTTGACTCATGCGATCGCAACAGTCTTTTGACCAAATCAGCTTGCGGATTTTCATAGTTAACTACGATAGGCGATCACCGCATAAAACGGATCACCGACAGGCACACCCAGCAGTTGCAGGATAGGAGGTAAATCCGACGTTTTGGCCATCACTTCCGGTGAGCCAAACTCAGGAACCGATTGGAAGTAGCGTTTGACGAGTTCAATGCGATCGCGATCCGAGCCATCGCGCCATGCCTGAATCGCCTTTTGATAAAACATGCGGTTGGAAAAGCTGACAATCGCAACACCACCGGGTTTAAGAACGCGGCATATTTCCGCAAACACCGCTTCCGGCTGCTGCAAATACTGCACCGACACCGCAATCAGCACCGCATCAAAGGAGCAATCAGCGAACGGCAACTGCTGATTGTCATTCAAGTTCTGAACAAAAAAGTGATCAAGCTGCGGATTGCGAGCCAGTTCTTTCTGATTCAGACCGTGTCCCTCGACGTGCTCATACTCTACATCTTCGGGCAAATGAGACACCCAACTGCTCATTAAATCCAGCACGCGGCTCTTAGGCGAAATGCGATCGCGATACAAATCCGTTAACTGCTGAATAAACCCTTCATCCACATGGGTAACAAAGCGAGGCGCTTCATAAAACAGCGCATCATCGGTTTCATCGAGTTTTTGGCGTTGTTCAGACGGAAGCAGCATAGTTTAATCCGACCGTAGGAGAACCTTCCTATTACATTCTAAAGGTGTTACAGATTGTAACACTCATGATTCAGCATAATTTGTCTAACTTCTGTAGAAGCGAAAGCCTTTCATCACTGAATAGAACTGTCCAACATGCAAGGGGCAAGCTTAGTCAACCAATCTGCGCCTTGTCATAGAGTTGACGGCAAAATCTATCCCTACAGTTTGCGGATTGATTAATCTATGCCCTAAGTGGCTGTATTATTTGTATGTAGCTACTTATGACAGAGTTTTACAACCTGCTCAAAAATATTCCGTGCACTTAGAATGCTTTGAGAACGCGTTTATTCTTAATTACTTATTTTTGAATTTATCCTGATCATCCTGCCAAAAATCAGGACAATTTTTTGCATCTAATTTATCAACAATTTGTGGATGAACAGCACATCTAAGATGTGGATTCTTACTAAAGAAGCGACACCTAGAGCAAGGAGCAGTGCGAGAATCGTAAAAACTCTTAAATCTGTTTTGCCCCTTCTCCAAAAAGCGAAACACTCGAGACATAAAAAAGACTAAAGCACAAGCCGACAAACCCCAAAGAGCTAGCGACATGTCATAACCAGCAGCAGGTTGTTCTATTTCTGGTGCCAGCGTTGACTGAGGAGAAGCTTGAGTTGAAACTTGATTCTGCCAGCTTTGTCTACTGTCTCCTTGTGTGGACTGTTGTGAAACAATATAAAAATTCATGGGACAAATTCAATTTTTTCAAGGTCATATCTTGATGCGTTTTACACTTTTATCGTGCATTTACTTGTCTGAGAATGGATTGATTTAGCTCAATATTTTTGTCAGTTTTTATTGACAAACAAATCTCAAGTTGAAGATGAAAGCTATTGATGACAATATAGCTCGGTAAATTGAGGGAATTATCTATCTCAGGACGTAGCGGATAATTTCTTAGAGGTTGGTCATCCTACTGTTCTCTTCATTCCGCCATCTTGATCATGAGTAATAAGGGAATAGCATCCCTGTCTCATTGGTTATATTTTTATGATTTTGTAAAACAGTAAGTGCTGCCAAATAAGTTTTGATGGTTAATGCGCCGTGCATTGCACGATACATCAACCATCAAAACTCAAAGGGGTGGCTTTACTCACATCTTGTACCAAAATCTGAAGAGGTGATTATGACGCCACGATGCGACGTCATAATCACCTCTTCGAGTTCTCAAAGTCAGGGTGCAAGATATGAGCTTAGTCACCCTTTTAGCACGTCATGCTAAACACCAACGGCTGTTTTTGCCTTGCTGTAATATTCGCGATACCAATCAACAAACCGCTGAATACCAACCTCGATTGGTGTTTCGGGCTTAAAGCCAACGTCGTTCATCAAGTCAGTTACGTCAGCATACGTCGTAGGCACATCACCGGGCTGCATGGGCAGCAGGTTCTTTTCGGCTTTTTTGCCAAGGCACTCTTCAATCACTTCAATAAAGCGCAGCAGAGACACCGGGCTGTTGTTGCCGATGTTGTAAACCTTGTACGGTGCTTTAGTTGCCCCTTCTGGATCAGCCTTGGGAACGTGGTGCATTACCCGCACGATTCCTTCTACAATGTCGTCGATATAGGTGAAGTCGCGCTTCATGTCGCCGTAGTTGTAGACATCGATTGGGCGACCCTGCTCAATCGCCTGCACAAACTTGAAATAGGCCATATCCGGACGGCCCATCGGGCCATACACCGTAAAGAAGCGCAGACCAGTTGTTGGTAGGCCATACAGATGGCTGTAGGTATGCGCCATCAGCTCATTGGCCTTCTTGGTCGCGGCATAGAGAGAAACGGGATGGTCAACGTTATCTTCTACCGAAAACGGAACCTTCTTATTGGCACCGTAGACTGAGCTGGAAGAGGCATACACCAAATGCGAAACCTGGCTGTGACGACAGCCTTCTAGAATATTGACGAAACCAACTAAGTTGCTGTTGGAATAGGCAAAAGGATTTTCCAGCGAGTAGCGCACACCAGCCTGGGCTGCTAAATTCACCACACAGTCGAACTGCTGTTCTTGAAACAGTCCTAAGACGCCTGATTGATCGGCCAAATCGAGCTTCTGGAACGTGAATCCAGGCTTATCCGACAGATTGGCGAGGCGATCGTGCTTGAGCTGCACATCATAATAGTCATTAATATTGTCAACACCGTAAACTTGGTGCCCATCAGCCAGCAAACGCTGGGACAAAAAATATCCAACGAAGCCAGCAGCTCCTGTGACTAGCACCCGCATCCGTGTTCTCCTTGTTCTCATAAAAGTGCATTAACTCACATCTTGCACCTTGTCTTTTGAGAACCCGAAGCGGTTATGTTACCCCGCATTGCGGCAGAAACATAATTCTTCTGGATTTTGATACAAGATGTGAGTTGATTTACTCCACACTATAGGCACGCTTACTTAGAGACGGCTAGAAGTGTGTACCTGCTTAATCAACTCTTGATGCAATCTAGGGGTTTTCTGGGATTTGTTTATTAGGGAGGAGGGGTGTAGAGGGTCTTGGACTGTAGAGGCTGTAGAGGCTGTAGAGGCTGTAAAGGGAAATGTTGCAATTACAAATGGATGTGCTCTTGAAGTAACGCTAGCCCAGAAATAAGGGAGGCGGCGATGCTGGCAATTGTACAGATGGAAAGCGCGATCGCAGTTTTAGTCCATACCGATGGTCTATGATCTGTGTCTAGCCAGTAGGCACAGAGATAACCGCCCAGCAATCCGCCCAGATGTCCCCAGTTATCGACATTAGGCATAGTGAAGCTAAAACCAAATAGCAAAACGGCATAGACCAGCGCAATCCGAAAAATGCGGGGATGGGGTTTGCGCTGACCGTAGACAATCAGCGCACCCAGAAAACCAAAGATTGCGCCAGATGCTCCCACGGTTAGCTCAGCTCCTTGTAGCCGAGTCGGCAGGGTGGGCCAATAGTAGCTAATGGTGGCACTGGCCATAATTCCAGTAGCAGCACTGACAACGTAGATAATAACTAGTCGGCTGCTATCGTAGGCACGCACGATGGCTGGAGCAAGTTGATTTAGCCAAACCAAGTTGAAGGTGAGATGGAGTAAGTCGCCGTGCAGCCAACCTGCACTAAAAATCGTCCACCAGTGCCCCTGCTCGAAGATGGGAATAGAACCCGATGCGCCAAATAACCAGACGCTGATGAGACTGGGCGCTAATACTCTAAGAGAGGCTAAATCAGACGAGACATTGGCTCGATCGATCAACAGAGTCGCGAGGTAGAGCGTAACGCAGACCAGGCTTAACCAGAGATTTGGGCTAAGGTAGTGAAACCAGGGACGAAATCGAGAGTGCGATCGCAAAGGCACAGCAGCAAGGCATAGAGAACTGACAAAAAATTAAGCGATAGAGCGATCCAAATCCTACGCCCCGAATGCTGATTGAACGTAAAATAACTGAATTTTCCAAAACGCTAGCGCATCAAATACTTACTCAATATTGGCAAACCGAAAGCCCATTTGACATTCAAACTGCTCAGGTTGCTGGTCGGCTTGACGACCCAACGCCCGACCACAGCGTAGTTTTCCCTGCTGCCAACGGGGTTGTCCCTGCTGATTTGCCATCAGACAGGACTGACAAACCTGTTCAGGGGCGAGTAACTGATCATCCATGAGAATGACTAACATATAGCTGAGCACCTCCATTTAGTTTGGATGACTCTTGTATCAATCCAGATAGATCTAGTTCAGACTAATCCCACAGATCTAAAAATCTAAGATTTAAGATCCGAAGTTAAATATTGGACGAAACCACGAGTTTTGTTTTGTCACAGCCAGCATGGCCCATCACTAGCACATTTTGTCAACTGAAGCGACTCGTTCTATAGCAGCCAAACTCCTAGTAAAGCCTCTGGGATCATTGTAGGACAACTACTTAGAGGAACTGACGCCTAGAATACATTGCTTAACAGCAAACAGGCTGGGTGAGGTTAGGCCGAATTTTGTTAGCCTGGAATTCTGCGATCGCGCTAGCTCTGATCACAAAGGGCGTTATCATGAATAATCTAGTCAATTCAGCCCCTACACCATCTATTCATGCATTGCGTTAATCATGATTGATGACTGGCAGTTATTGATCGGTAGTTGTTGCTGACATAGGTTATTGCTGAATGCTGCGAAACGATTGAATTCATTATTGAAATGACTGAAATGCATTGCCCCATAGATCTCTACAAACTGGTCGTGGTATTCAGGTCATGATTTTTTGAGTACTCCCGCGAATACTACTACCCACAAATTTTGTACAAGTTCTGCACGACTCCACATCATCCAATTTTGTACTGATTTTCCACGAATACTGAAGGAAACGAACCGTGACCCAGACTAATCTTGATTTTCTAGCAACCACCGATCCAGAAATTGCTGCCGTTCTACAGCAAGAGCTACAGCGTCAGCGCGACCACCTAGAGCTGATTGCCAGCGAGAACTTTACGTCTGCTGCGGTGATGGCTGCTCAAGGGTCGGTGCTGACCAACAAATATGCTGAAGGTTTACCCCGCAAACGCTACTACGGTGGTTGTGAGTTTGTCGATCAGGCCGAGCAGTTGGCAATTGATCGGGTAAAACAGCTCTTCGGGGCAGAACACGCTAATGTCCAACCTCATTCCGGTGCCCAAGCCAACTTTGCAGTTTTCTTGGCGCTGCTTAAACCGGGAGACACCATCATGGGGATGGACTTGTCCCACGGTGGACACCTCACCCACGGTTCACCCGTCAACGTTTCCGGTAAATGGTTCAATGTTTGCCACTACGGTGTAGATCAAGAAACCGAACAGCTCAACTACGACAACATCCGCGAGCTAGCCCTTCAGCACAAGCCCAAGCTGATTATCTGCGGCTACTCCGCTTATCCCCGCACCATTCATTTTGATAAGTTTCGCGCCATTGCAGATGAAGTGGGTGCCTATCTAATGGCCGATATTGCCCACATTGCGGGATTAGTTGCAGCAGGTCTCCATCCCAGCCCGATTCCCTACTGCGATGTCGTCACCACCACCACCCACAAAACGCTGCGCGGGCCGCGAGGTGGGTTAATCATGACTCGCGACGCTGAGTTGGGTAAAAAATTTGACAAAGCGGTATTCCCAGGTTCTCAAGGTGGCCCTTTGGAACACGTAATTGCGGCCAAAGCTGTCGCCTTTGGGGAAGCACTGAAGCCTGAATTTAAAACCTATTCGCAGCAGGTGATTCAGAATGCACAAGCTCTGGCCCAGCAGCTAGAGGCTCGCGAGTTCAAAATTGTCTCTGGCGGTACGGATAATCACCTGTTGCTCGTCGATCTGCGCTGCATTGGTATGACGGGTAAGCGGGCGGATCAACTCGTGAGCCAAGTCAACATCACGGCAAATAAGAATACAGTTCCCTTTGATCCAGAATCTCCCTTCGTCACTAGTGGCTTGCGCCTAGGGTCTCCTGCGATGACGACGCGCGGAATGGGAACAGATGAGTTTCAGGAAATTGCCAACATCATTGCCGATTGCCTTCTGAATCCTGAGGAACAGGCAGCGATTCAAGATTGTCAGCAGCGAGTTGCAGCATTGTGCGATCGCTTCCCACTCTATCCCCACCTCTCGATCCCGCTGCCCGTCATGGCGTAATTTGCCAGCAATTTCGCTTCATTACAAACACCAAGATAGCGTCCGTGAGAGAACGCCGTCTTGGTGTTTAGCGATTCTGACTGCACAATTCCCGGACAAATTTGTATCAATACGTCCAAGTCGTACTATCATGCCTTCAGGCTGTTTTGCACAGGTGAGGTTTAGCCTCATCCAATTTGATGCTCTGGGAATTATTACTGCAAATTCCAATTCTGTAATAGTCCTAGGTAGATTGGCATAAATAAACGCATCTCAGAATCGGGGGAGTGCCCCTCCGGCAAGCTCTTCCGGTTTTTAGACCCTGTATTTATTGACATGCAACTACTTATAACAGGCAAAAAGTTGAGGTCATCTCTGGCAAAACCGTCAAAGTTCTAGTAGACTCTGGCTGAGTCATTTCGTTCCAGTTGCGTACTGTTGTTTGCCAGATGCCTTCCCATCTGTATCATGTTCTAGCTTTCACTGTCTCCGCCATCGTCGTACTAGTTAGTACGCCGATTGTAAAGCGCATCGGCCTCAAGAGTGGGCGCGTTGATTTACCGGGAGGACGCAAAGTACACGATCGCCCAATGGTACGTCTAGGGGGCGTTTCTATTTATTTAGGGGCTTTAATTGCGCTGCTGATTGTCTGGTGGATGGGAGGATTTATTGATAACTTAGGCAATCATCTACCCGCTCACAAAGAATATGAAATCTGGGGAGTCACGGTTGGTGGCTTGGCCTTTTTTGCGGTTGGCTTGGCCGATGATTTATTTGGTTTATCTCCTATTAGTCGTCTGTTCTGCCAGGTTGTCATTGCAGCGCTGGCATGGAAAGCCGGGGTACAGATTGAGTTTTTGACGGTTCCCTTTGCGGGATTAACGCCTTTGCCTGATTGGATCAGCCTGCCGATCACCGTTCTTTGGCTGGTTGGCATGGCGAATGCGATCAACTGGATTGATGGGTTAGACGGTTTAGCAGCAGGAGTTTCAGGGATTGCTGCCATCGTCATGCTGATTGTTTCCCTGTTTATGAATCAACCTGCGGCGGCGCTGATTGCGGCAGCCCTGGCAGGAGGCACACTAGGGTTTCTGCGCTACAACTTTAATCCAGCACAGATTTTCATGGGAGATGGTGGTGCTTACTTCATTGGTTTTACCCTAGCGGGCGTCGGCGTGATTGGCTTGGTTAAAAGTGTCACCACCGTGGCTGTGCTACTTCCCTATTTAATCTTGGCTGTTCCTCTGCTGGATATGTCGGCAGTGATTTTTGACCGTTTGCGTAGCGGCAAGTCGCCTTTCATCGCAGACAAACGCCATTTGCATCATCGTCTACTGGATGCGGGTTTATCTCATCGGTTGACGGTCTTATTTATTTACGTTTTGACTATTTGGGTGGGCAGTCTTGCCCTCGCCTTTTCCGGCATTCCCAGCGGCATTGCCTATGCTTTGGCCGCTACTGGCCTATTAACCTACACGGGATGGAAGGTGCGCCAGCACGCTCGTCAGTAGATAGCTTAACCTAGGATTGCTATATGATGGTGTTCTGCCGTTATCGCAGATCAGCTTCCGCGATCGCACTTGTGACAACGGTGAATATAGCGTCCACTCTCTATGGGAATTTAGTCAGATGAGTATGAGTGCGGAAATCATCTGTGTTGGGACTGAACTGCTGCTGGGACAGATTTTGAATACCAATGTTCAGTTCCTTGCTCAAGAGTTGGCTCAGCTTGGCATTCCCCATTATTATCAGACCGTTGTGGGCGATAATCCAGTTCGACTGAAGAAGGCGATTGCGATCGCATGTGAGCGATCGCGGATTTTAATCTTTACAGGTGGATTAGGCCCCACACCAGATGACTTAACCACCGAAACTCTAGCTGACTTTTTTGATGTGCCGCTGGTGGAACATCCTGAAGTCTTGGCCGACATGACCCAGAAATTCGCTGAGCGTGGACGAGTCATGACTGCCAACAACCGCAAACAGGCACTCCTACCAGAAGGTGCAGAAGTCTTACCCAACCCAGTCGGCAGCGCTCCCGGCATGATTTGGCAACCGCGCACAGGTCTTCTCCTCCTGACTTTTCCCGGCGTCCCATCGGAAATGCGAGCCATGTGGCAAGCCACGGCAGTACCCTATTTGAGACAGCAAGGCTGGGGCGAAGATGTGATTTACAGCCGCACTCTCAAGTTCTGGGGCATTGGTGAATCCACCCTAGCGGAAAAAGTCAACCCATTTTTTGAGTTAAATAATCCAACCGTTGCTCCTTATGCTAGCGATGGAGAAGTTAAACTCCGTATTTCCGCCCATGCTGGATCTGAGGCTGAAGCCAAACAACTGATTGAGCCTGTCGAGCAGCAGCTACGCAAGATTGCAGGCCAAGATTGCTATGGTGCAGACGATGAAACTTTACCGTTTGTCGTGGGTCAGCTACTGCAGCAGTCAGGAGCAACTGTATCGGTAGCAGAATCCTGTACAGGTGGCGGGCTAGGCCAGCTTTTCACCGACATTCCAGGCAGCTCACAGTATTTTATTGGCGGCATTACGTCCTACGATGATTCGGTTAAAGAAAAAATCTTAGGCGTTAATCCAGCAGATTTAGCCGAGCATGGAGCCGTTAGCGATGCGGTGGCTCATCAAATGGCAGTTGGTGTACAGCGCTTACTCGGAACAAATTGGGGCATCAGCATTACTGGAATTGCTGGCCCAGGGGGTGGCACCGCGACGAAACCAGTCGGGTTAGTCTACATAGGTTTAGCTGGCCCCGATCAAAACGTTGAAACATTTAAATACCATTTTGGGGCGCGTCGGAGTCGTAGCTGGATTCGCCATGTGAGCGCGTTCACAGCGCTTGATCTGCTCAGGCGACAGCTTATCTCTCACATAGAATCAACCTTGCCGCGCATCCATGGGTAGGTGTCAGCATGGATAAGCGCCAGCATTGATCGTGTACGTATTTATCCCAGCTATGAGCAACTATTTCAGCCAAAGTACTGAGACAACTCAGGATAAATGTCGGAGCAACAATCTACAGATTGTATTCCTCTTGACCATTTCTGTAAATTCGCTATGATTAATTTAATAACACAGCGAATGTTGTCTATTACGAAAGTGTTTTTACTTCTTCTGCAAACGCGCAACTTGGCGGAAAGAGTAAGGTCGTACTAGGTGGAGTTATCTTCTTCGATGGATTTCATTGATCAGATACTAGACAGGTTGAAGGAGTGGGCTCGCAAAGTGGTGGAAGCGCTACTCGGCCCAGAAGGTCAACCCGAGCCTGAGCCGATTCCCATCCCTGTGCATGATCCACAGCGCCGTCGTTAGGATTACGCTTCATTAATCTGTGGTGAGTGCCCGTGACAGCGGCGGATAACCTGAGCATTTTAGTTTTAAACGGCCCTAACTTAAATATGTTGGGGCAGCGAGAGCCGAGCATTTATGGTGCTGAGAGCTTGGATGACATTAATCTGTCCCTAAAGGAGCATGGTGCAAATTTAGGGGCAGATTTATTTTTTTTGCAGTCTAACCATGAAGGCGTGCTGGTTGATGCCATTCAGGATTGTCTGGGTAAGCATCAAGGATTGTTGATCAACGCGGGTGCCTATACTCATACCAGCGTGGCGGTTCGAGATGCGATCGCAGCCGTGGCGATTCCCACCGTTGAAGTTCATCTCAGCAATATTTATCGACGCGAAGAATTCCGCCATCATTCCTACATTGCACCACTGGCCATTGGCCAAATCAGCGGCTTTGGAGCCAATAGCTACATGCTTGGTCTACAGGCATTGGTCTCTTATCTGCGACGATCTCAGTAGTTTTAGGACTTTTCGTCTAGACTGAGGATTGTTGTATCGTCGGTCTGAACCTGTGGTGACTGCGGCGTTCCCTACCATTAAATTTTTGCAACAGCCTACCTCTATGGCCTGGGTGGAGCAAGCGCTAGCCAATTTAGATGTGGTTTTACTGGATCACTCTCACTGCGAGCGCAAGGCGGCTGGGGTGGCGTTGAACCTGATGTGCCGCTATCCCTCCTATACGAAGCTGGTGCGAAGCTTAACTGCGATCGCACAGGAAGAATTAGAGCATTTTGAGCAAGTCAACCAAATTTTGGAGCAGCGCGGTATTCCGCTGCGGCCACTGCCGCCGCCGCCCTATGGGGCACAGTTAAAGGCACAGGTTCGTCGGCATGAACCGGATCGATTGCTGGACTCTTTACTGGTATCCGGGCTGATTGAAGCCCGCAGCCATGAGCGGTTGGGCTTACTATCGGCGCATTGTGACGACCCGTTTCTGGCTAAGTTTTATCGGGGATTAATGGCCTCTGAAGCTCGCCACTACGGCATTTACTGGGTATTGGCGACAGAGCAGTTTGACCGGGCGATTGTAAATCAGCGATTGGCTGAGCTGTCTGCGGTTGAAAGTGAGATTCTATCAAACCTACATTCTGAACCTCGTGTTCATAGTTAATGGTCATGTAGTTAATCGTCATGCAGCAGCACTATCGTGATTTTTATATTCGAGACTGGCAACCCTGCGATCGCAAAGCCGTCTGCGACTTGATTGATCGAGTTTTAACAGAGTATGGTTTAGCATGTGAACCCCAGGGAGCCGATCAAGATGTTTGGCAGGTTGAAACCTACTATCTACAGGCAGGTGGACAATTTTGGGTAGTGGAACAGCAAGACCAGATTGTGGGAACGGCGGCTTATTATCCTGTTAAAGGCAGCTGTCCAACCGTAGAAATTCGCAAAATGTACTTGCTGCCCGCAGCACGAGGGCAGGGACTGGGGCGTTTTTTGCTTCAAGCCCTGGAGCAGGAAATTATGACCCACCACTTTCAGATGATTCGGATTGAAACCGCTAGCGTTCTGAAAGAAGCCGTACAGCTTTATGAGACCCAAGGATACCGTCTGGACAATCATGTCGAAACGCAACGATGCGATCGCGCCTACTACAAACAGCTCTAGACCGATCCACGTTTGAAGTATGACGAAATATGAATAAAATCATGACAGCCATAGTCCGTTGTGAGGTGCGTATTGCTTAAGCTGAATACTGTCTGGCACAAGCTAAATATCCAAGCACAGCGCACTGCTCGCACCCTGAGCGATCGATTACCTATTCAGCCTGAGCATCTGCGTAAACTGGAACTGCTCACAAACTTGGTGCAGCGTCAGCTCACAGCCCAATATAAAGGGTCAGTTTTTGGCAATCTGTGGCCGCTGCTGCAGCAAATTGCTTTTATTTTGATTTATACGTATGTATTCTCAATTGTCTTGCAGGTCAGGCTGGGTGACCGAGGCATCCCCATGGAAAACTCCAAAATCGGTTTTGGCCTATGGCTGTTTGCCGGAATTTTGCCCTGGTCAGTTGTCACTGGCGGACTCAACAAAGCCTGTCGCGCTGTCATCAGTCAGAAATCTTTAGTGCAAAAAGTCATTTTTCCGATTGAGCTTTTACCGCTTGTGCCCGTACTCGTGGCGTTTATTGAAAGTACAGTGGGTTCTGTTGCCCTCATCGTCATGGTGATACTGCTGACGCAAACGGTCTATCCAACTTTTTTACTGTTGCCATTGGTCTGGATTCCGTTGCTGCTGTTTACCGCTGGACTCGGATACTTGGTGGCTGGATTAACGGTATTTCTGCGGGACGTGCCTCAAACTCTAACGGTGATTTTACGGCTTTGGTTCTACGCTACGCCCATTCTCTACCCAGCCGTTCTTATCCCCGCTTCCGTCCGCCCCTGGATGCTATATCTCAACCCCGTTGCTGCCATTGTAGGAATGCACCGTGATATCATTCTCGTTGGAGAAATCAATCATTGGCTTGAATGGTTAATAGCAACAGCAATTTCAGCCCTGCTGTTTGCTGGTGGTTTTTACTGCTATGAGAAACTTCGTCCGGCTTTTGCTGATGTTCTATAGCCAACGTATAGCCGATGTATTGAAATCCGCGATCGCAGATTTAGGTTACTGACTCGTCAGTATTGGATCGAGTTGGCTCCTACGAGCCATTCTTTTTATTACCTAACCGTCAACAGCTTAAGGCAAAGCATTCGTCATTCAACATGAGCATTAGCCGATATTACGATCCCGCTTTTATCAATGAAAAAGTTCAATCTGGCAAACATCGCCAGGTGATTGGTGGCAAATGGGAAGAAATTGGCAAACTGCAATTTGAATTTTTGAAAGCCCAGGGACTGCAACCTGAGCACAGGTTTTTAGATGTTGGCTGCGGGAGCCTGCGCGGTGGAGTTCACTTTGTGCAGTATCTCAATCCCGGCAACTACTACGGAATTGACATTAATGATTCTCTACTAGAGGCAGGGTATAACATAGAGCTAGCTGAAGCAGGCTTACAAGATCGACAGCCACGCCAGAATTTAGCCTGCGTTCACGATTTTGACTGCAGTCAGTTTGGCTGTCAGTTCGACTATGCGATCGCACAGTCTGTGTTTACGCATTTACCGTTTAATCACATTCGTCAGTGCCTTGAAAAGCTGACTGGCGTTATCGCACCAAGCGGCACCTTCTTTGCAACTTTCTTTGAGCTACCCTCTGATCGGCTCACCAGTCAAAGCTTTACTCATGCTTCGGGAACAACCACTCATGCAACAGAAGATCCCTATCACTACAAGGTTAGCGACTTCGAACATGCCTGCGCTGGATTACCTTGGATCGTAAAATACATTGGCGGCTGGCATCATCCTCGCAGCCAGCACATGATCAGTTTTGTCAAAGACAGCTAACGCAGGAGGTTAGATTGTCTGACATTGCCATTCAGTTGCGAAACGTTAGCAAAACGTTTGAGATTTATAATCGTCCCTCAGATCGGCTCAAGCAAATTATCTGGGGCAAACGCCGCAAATATTATGAAGAGTTTCAGGCTCTTCGTGATATCAATTTAGATATCTACCAGGGAGAAACGGTCGGCATTGTAGGCCGCAACGGGGCGGGAAAATCAACTCTGCTTCAAGTCATTTGCGGCACCCTATCTCATAGCGCGGGACAGGTCGAAACCAATGGTCGGATTGTGGCATTAACGCTGGGTTCGGGATTCAATCCAGAATTTAGTGGTCATGAAAACATTTTCATGAATGGCACTATTTTGGGTTTGACCCGTAAAGAAATCGAAGCGAAATACGACGCGATTTTAAAATTTGCTGATATCGGCCATTTTATTCATCGACCCGTAAAATGTTATTCAAGCGGCATGAACTCTCGCTTGGCGTTTGCAGTTGCGATTCACGTTGATCCAGATATTCTGATTATCGATGAAACGCTCTCTGTTGGAGATGAGGCATTTCGTCGAAAGTGTTTCGCACGACTAGAAGAATTGCGTCAACAGAGGAAAACCATTCTATTTGTTTCCCATGCCGCCGGGCAAATCGTCAGCCTTTGCGATCGCGCTATTCTCATCGACAGTGGTGAAAAGCTGCTAGATGGGTTTCCTAGAGTCGTGATGAACTACTACCATCAATTGATGAGCACCTCAGCCCATCAAACTCCAGAGGTGCGTAACCAAATTATTGCGATCGCACCTAGAGTCGCCGAAGAGTCTCTACTATCTAAACAGCAACCAGACTCATCCTCAGACCAACTATCGGCTGATTCGAATCAAAAGCTCAACCACCAACAAAAGACAAACAAAAAATCAGCAAAAAATAGGAGTACCGATGGAACCACTGACCTATTTGACCCAAACTTAAGGCCTAAAAGTACAGTTGCTCATGCTGGAGATGAGGCTGAAATTTCGAATGTGCAAATCTTTAATCAGCAGGATAACCTCGTCAACATACTGCGGTTTGGACAGCAATATACATGCCGATACAGCGTTAAGGTGAAAGAGTTAGTTAACGAACTGTACTGTGGAATCAGCATAAAAACAACCAACGGAATTCAAATTAGCGGTGTTTTAAGCCAGTCTATCTTTCATGTCGCCGCAGGCTCCATACTGGATGTTAGCTTCGACTTTTATGCAATTCTCAAGCCAGGAAACTATTTCCTGAATGTAAAAGTAGTAGGCAAGGAGAATGGTCAGCAGACTGTTTTACACCGTATTTTTGATGTAGCCATGTTTCGAATTCAGCCCATTTCCAATAAATCTTTCCAAGGCTACGTCGATATTTCGAATCAGACTTCAGGGAAAATAGAAATCTTCGATGATTTAGAAGCTTTCTCCATTGATTAAACCTGCTTTAACCAGCGGAGTTTCAAAAGTTCTAAATTTCCAAATTGAGGATTGTTCACTCAATGCCTTAGCATTGTCTTAGGATAAAGACAATTTCCATTCAGAATTGGATTTGCAAAATGAGAAAACAGGCCGTTCTAGTCGTTGGGATGCACCGTAGCGGCACGTCAGCATTGACTCGTGTGATTAACTTAATGGGGGCTGCGCTACCTCAAGAGCTATATCCGTATGATTTCGGCAACCCAACCGGGCATTGGGAACCAAACCGTGTTTTCCAAATCCATGAAGCGGTTTTTGCTGCACTTCAATCTGCCCATGATGACGTATTGAGCCTACCAGAAGGCTGGTTTGATTCACCAGATGCAGCCCCATTTGAAGCAAAAATTTTACAATTTTTACAGAGTAATTTCTCTGATAGTGGCTTATTTGTCATCAAGGATCCAAGACTCTGTGTTTTATTACCGCTTTGGCAAAAGCCACTTGAGCAGTTTGACACGGAAGTCAAATGTGTTTTACCAATTCGGAATCCAATTGAGGTTGCGGCTTCTCTCCAAGCTAGAAATGGATGGCATCCAAGTAAGGGCTTGCTGCTCTGGTTAAAACATATCTTAGACGCGGAACGATACAGTCGCTGTTATCAACGTACTTTTATTCAATATGAAAGTTTGCTGGCTAACTGGCAAAATATTGTTCAGAATTTATCAGAAAAGCTTGATATCACTTGGCCGAACTATACGCTACGGATAGAAGATGATGTCAATCAATTTCTACAGCCTGCGCTCCGGCACCATCAAGTTTCAATAGAAGAATTAAATATTCGCTCAGATATTGCGGACTGGGTCAAACAAGCCTATCAGGCACTACAAACTATCCAATCCAACGAATCTCAATCGCTTGAGGTTCTAGAATCTGTTCGTCATCAGTGGCTTACAGCAGAACAAGCATTTGGCCGAATTATTATTAGTTATGAACGATCAGTAAATCGTTTTGAAAAAGTAGTTAAGCAGAAAGAGACTGAACTTAATCGGCTTAAATCAGACTTTGAATCTTTGGTGAGTTCTCAGCAGGAGAATATCCACACGCTTTCTACTGATTTAGAGATAAAGCAGGTTGAAGTTCATCAATTACATGAACAAATTGAGTCAAAGAATAATGAAATTCAAGCTTTGGTTGACCAACTTGAAGATGCACAACATCACAACCAAGGATTAGAGAGTCATATTCAAGGATTGGAAAGTGATATTCAGGGATTAGAGGGCAATATTCAGGGATTAGAGAGCGATATTAAAGGATTAGAGGGCAATATTCGGGGATTAGAGGGTAATATTCACTCCCTAACCCACCAGCTACAGGAGAAAGAACAGCAAGTTCAATCATTGTTTGGGCAACTAGCATTGCAACAGAAGCGATCGCAACCCTCTCAAGGATTACGATCGCTCAAGCACAGCGTTGCCGGAGATATTGTGCGTGTTCCACGCTGGATTTTGACCAATCAACTTAAACATAAGTTGAAGCTGCGTAAAGCAGCAAAATTAGTCAAAACTAGTAATTTATTTGATGCTGAATTTTATCTTGCCCAAAATCCAGATGTCAGCGCTGCGGGGCTTGATCCCCTAGAGCATTATCTGGAGTGGGGATATCGGGAAGGCCGTGAGCCAAGCTTTTTCTTCAGCGGCACTCGCTACATTCAAGAAAATCCAGATGTTGCATCGGCAGGTATGAATCCGCTGGTGCACTATCTGCGATTTGGGAAGGCAGAGGGGCGTAAGGGGGGCTTAGTCTACGAACCGACAACGATGAAGACACATCTACAAACACAGCAATCCAGCATCAGTGCCTCTCAATCAACACCTCAATCTAAGCTGGGAGCCGCAGGCAAACTGAAGGTTTTGTTCGTGTCTCATGAGGCCAGCTTAACTGGGGCACCCCTAATTATTCTGACGGTGATGCGCTACTTTGCTCAATATTGCCCCGATGTTGAGCTGTATGTCTTCCTCGATAAAGGTGGGCCAGTCGTTGAAGATTTTGCTGCGATCGCAACTGTGTTCAAAAAATATGAGGAGGCTCCCTATCAGACAGCCAAGGAGTACGTCCTAGATACGCTGAAGCGCTTCCGGTTGCCCAAACCTATGGTGGCCTTTTGCAATACTGCCAACACCGTGCATTATTCAGAAGCATTTGGGGCACAGAAGATTCCTGTCTTCACGCTGGTGCATGAATTCGCTTCTGCCTACGACAAAAGTCATTTTGAGCGCCTATACCAATTCTCGGAGAAAGTTATTTTTCCATCGCAGTTTGTCATGCGGCTCGCGGATCAAAAAGCGGCGCTACCAGCCAATAAAGCAACTGTCCTGCCACAGGGATTGCTCAATTCTGCATTCGGCGACAAAGATCAACAGGCATGTCGCCGACAGGTTTGTCAGGAGCTAGACATTCCTAATAATGCCTGTATCGCTGTGGGCTGTGGTTCTACGAGCTACCGCAAAGGAGTTGACCTGTTTGTCTCGGTTGCCAAGCTAGCCCTTCAGGCAAACACCGTGCGATCGCTACACTTTGTTTGGATTGGCTCAGGCGATTATGCCCACGATACGCCGCTGTTTTGGGCCTTGCGAGATATTGAGCGGCTAGGCTTAACAGCCCATGTCCACTTCATTGGCCTGCGAGCCGATCCCAGTCCTTACTATTTGGCGGGAGACGTATTCTTATTAACATCACGGGAAGATCCGTTCCCGTGCGTTGTTCATGAGGCAATGGCCTGTCGTCTCCCGGTTTTAGTCTTTCAGGATGCAGGCGGTGCCCCTGAAGCGATCGCAGAAGGTGGGGGAATTGCCGTTCCCTATTGCGACACCGTCGCGATGGCTGAAGCACTCGTTGACTTAGCCAATGATCCAGCCAAGCAGCTAGAAATTGGTGAGCAAGGTCATGCGGTTGTTCATCGCAAGTACGATTTTTATGATTACTTTGAGGCACTCGCCCGTCTGGCGGAGCAAAGAACCAATATTAGTTTGCTATCAAGTACCAAATCGGAAACATTCGTACCGTCCCACCGACAGCCCAAAGTCTTCTTTACCAACCGCGACTGGTGGATTAGTGGTGTTAACTCCTTTACGGAGCGACTAGTCCGGGATCTGTGTCGGCGGGGCATTGATGCTCAAATTATCTTTCCCGAGTTTTATAGCCAGAATGATCGGGCTTTTTTACCTGACGTACCCCATTCATTTTTAGGTCTAGAAGGAGAAACGCTGGCCGATCAGTGGACAGAAATCATTCATTTCCTAGAGGCCAATGCACCCTGTATTTTGGTGCCCAATTACGATTACCGCACGTCGGCCATTTCGCCTGCTCTATCTAATAAAGTTGGCATCATTGGTATTATTCACAGCAACGATGTGGAACATTATGACCATGTTTATCGGTTAGGGCGATATTGGAATGCCGTTGTTGCAGTGTCGCAGCATATTGCAGGTAAAGTCGTTGAGATTAATGCCAATTTCAAAGACATTACAACCGTTATTCCCTACGGAATTAATCGATTTGGCGATCCGGCTCAAAAAGATTTCTATACAGAAAAACGCCCCATCCGATTGGTGTACTGTGGACGCGTTGTGCAGCATCAAAAGCGAGTGCTGGACTTAGTAGAAATTGCAGAACAACTCCACCAGCAACAAATTCCCTTCTGTCTAACGGTTATTGGTGAAGGGCCAGAACTCAGAACATTTCAATCCCGCTTAAAGCCACTGATTCGGTCGGGACAGGTTCGTCTGATTGGTCGATTATCCCCCGATGAAGCGGCGGCAGAGCTCTTCAAGCAAGACATATTCTTGCTCACCTCAGAGTTTGAGGGGTTGCCAATTTCGCTTATGGAAGCAATGGCCCAACTGTGTGTACCGATTGTGTCAAACATCGAAAGCGGTGTACCGGAACTCATTCAACCAAACCAAAACGGAATGATTCAACCGATTGGTGATATTGATGGCTTTGTTCGTGCGATCGCAACCCTACAAAGCCAACCAAGCCAGATTCAAGAAATGGCGGTTGCTGCTTTTAAGACTATCTCGGAAGGTGGCTTCCGTGATACAGACATGGGTGAGCAATATGCCGAAGTTATCCAACACATCTGGGATCAGTTATGCAATAATACCTACCATCGACCAGATCCAATCTTGTACAAGTCACCTGTAGAGAATATTTCCATTCCGCCGTTTTTGATTACTAATCTATCCGCAAAATGAGCATGTTGAAAGATCTGTTTCAGCGTTCTAAACGCCAAGATATCATAGATACAAAAAAGCCTGTAGAGAACCAGAAGCAGATTCTGTTTATTTTTGGATGCCAACGCTCGGGAACAACGATTACCAGTGACATTCTGGGAAAGTTAAATTACGTGAAATCTTATGCTGAAGTCAACACTGAGATTACGGATCAAGATACAGAAGAAGGCGACCTTCATACTATTCGATTAAATCCATTAGAAGATGTCAAACAAAAGCTTTTGGCTCGCCCCGAACCTATTGTGGTAGTCAAGCCACTGGTTGAATCTCAGTACGCCTCAAAAATTCTTGACTATTTTCCCAATAGTCGAGCGTTATGGATGTATCGGAATCCTCAAGACACCGTTAGTTCTCTAATCAATCGTTTTGGCGCAAGAACAAAGAAACGAGTTTTCTATCGCATGATAGGCGAAAAAGATAACTGGCGGGCTGAAGGAATAACCGATGAGCTAAAGGAAACGCTGTCGCAATTTGCTGGAGATGGGCTGACAATTCCTGACGCGTGGGGACTATTTTGGTATGCCAGAAACAGCCTGTTTTTCTCTCAAACTTTACAAGACGATCAGCGAGTTGTTCTAGTCAAATATCAAAAGCTTGTCCAGCAGAAAGATTATCTTGAGTCTGTACTCAATCGAATAGAGATTGCAGCACCTGGACTGGAATATGTTTGGAACTATCACGCCAAATCAGTCGGCCAGGGAGAACAAATTAGTTTCTCTGATTCAGTTACTCCTCTATTAGATGAAATGATGGAAAAACTCAATCGGTTTGAGGCTCAGCAGTGGTGACAACAATAAATACTAGTCAAACAGCCTAGAAGGATATCCTTCGAGGCACCGAAGCTGGATTATTCGTGTATAGCTTTAGGGCATATGGTTTAATTAGCTTCAAGCCAAGCATCAAACTACTCAAGCACTTAACTCACTGGAGATCACTCAAACATGCCAGCAACAGAGATTAAAATCCAAGACGCCATCATCGAGATTCCGAAATCGAGTGAAAAATACTCCTCTGTTCTCCTATTTGGACTGCCCAAAACAGGTACAACTCTGTTGGCGAACATTTTCAGAATAGCTTGTTCACAGCTTGAACAGGGTTATGTGCCACTGCATGGTCAGCTATTTAAGCAGGGGTTGGGGGGTGCAAGCGACGAGATTTTGGCACCTCTCAGCGAGATTTTCTCAACTCAAGGTTATGCTTACGGAACATTTAGAAAATACTACAACTTCATTACTCCAGCAGTGCTAAAGAATCTGCACAAGATAGTGATTGTTCGCGATCCTAAAGACATGTTGGTGTCGGACTATTTCTCAATGGCCTATTCTCATCCAGTACCAGGGGGAAATGCTAAAAATCGCTTCATGAAGCTGCGCGATTCACTACAGGAATCTGATATCAATGAGGCCGTTCGTGAACGTCTACCCAATTTCATTGAGCGGATACAAACGTTCCACAACGTTCTTCCCACAACTAATCTAAAAGTTTATCAATACGAAGATATTATCTTTGAAAAGCAGCAGTGGATCAAAGACATGATGAACTTCTGCGGATGGCCTCTGACAGATCGCCAAGTTTCTAAGATTCTAGAAGCTGTAGATATTTTCCCGAAAGAAGAAGATAAAAGTAATCACATCCGTCAAGTTGCTCCTGGTAACTACAAGAAATACCTCAGCGAGGAGACGATTGCTTATATTGATCAGTACCTAGACCTGTTTCTATTGAAATAAGTCGAACAAAACCAGATTGGTTTAGACTCGCAGGGTTAACTGTAATTCAGGTTCAGGTTTAGTGTCAGGCGGTAACGGTTCTGGCTGCGGCTGAATGGCAGAGCAGTAGCGGGCATAGGTACAGCGATCGCAATGTTTTCCTGTATTGGCCTGCCAAGTTTGTTCATGGCGCAGTTGCAGGGCTAACTGCCCAATCATGCTGTGTACCCGCTCCTGATGTTCTGGCGTCACTTCAACACTGTACTGTTCTCCATGCCGTAGATAGATCAGACTAACGCGTTTAAGCTGCTGCTGATAGCGCTGCTGTAGGGCAATGGAGTAGAGACCAAGCTGTAGATCAAACTCTTCAGATTCTGGTAGTTTAAAGTCTTTGGTTGATTTGTAATCAATTAACTCTAGTCCTTGGTCATAGCTATCTAAGCGGTCGTAGCGCCCCGTCAGCCTAAACTCCAGATCTTCAAATAAAACCGTGCCCTGGATGCGCCCCTCAACAGCAAGCGGGCGGCGCATTGGGGACTGTGAACAGACAAACTTCTCGTAGTAGGTCTGTAGAATTTGGCGACCTTCTTCGATATACGCGGGTGATAAGTCTTGTTGATGCTCTTCCCAGCAGCGATAGAGCCAGCTCAGATCGGGCGTCGGGGCCAGATAGTGCCATTGACTATAGAACTGGGCCAGGGCAGCATGTAGGGCTGTACCGAGGGGAGAGGCTCCAAAAAAGGATGGGCCTTGGACTCGCCGCTGATAGCGAAAATAATAGGCTCGATGACAGCGATGATAGGTTTGTAGCTTGGCCGCTGAAAGGTAGTAAGTCATAGAGCGGAATGGACAATGGTTGAATTGCTAAGGATCGTAAAGTAAATACGTTCGATATTGGGCAGAAGCGGGTTTTGCCATTACCTCTATGACAAGATGCAGATTGGTTGACTAAACCCGCTCTTACAGTTTGTCGATTTAGTCAATTCACGCTCCTAAGTATTGGGTTGCTCAGATCTGGTCGTGAACTCAGAAGGTGATTTTGTCGGCGTGATGCAGTGGCAAAATGGCCTCCTACCTCTTCGATTTTGTCGGTTTTTGACTTATTTTCGACTTAAAGGATGCGAGATATGAGGGTACTAAAATAAGTTGCTAAAACTGTAACGTAATTCATTTTTATGCGATCGCACCTCACACTAGAAATTAATGCTACCTAGCAGCCAATCTAGCTGTTGAACGGGTAAATTCGCTACACCTCGTTTTGACCTGTTCGCGGCAAAACTATCTACCCATGATTCTTGTGAGGAGAAATCCATGAACCGTCGCCCCATAACCCCCATATCAAGTTCAAACCGTCAACCATTACGCTCGATTCGACATTCTGCTGCTCGGAGGCTGCTGTGGTGTGCTGTTCCACTAGCAGCAGGCTTACTGGCTCTAGCGCTCATGCCAGTTGCGATCGCACAGGAAGCCATTGTTCGCACAATCACCGTTACCGGACAAGGCGAAGAAAGGATTCCTGCGACCCTGACTCAGGTCAATTTAGGTGTAGAAGTACAGGCCGATAGCGCCGATGCTGCACAGCGCCAGGCCGCACAGCGAGCTGAATCAGTTGTGGGTCTGTTGCGATCGCGCAATGTCCAAAATCTACAGACCACTGAGATTCGTCTCAACCCAGTTTATAACTATGATGGCTCTACGCCCCGGATCACAGGCTATACCGCCACCAACATCGTCAGCTTTCGGATAGACACCGATAACGTTGGCACACTGCTTGACGATGCCATTGAAGCCGGAGCAACCCGAATTGACAACGTCAGCTTCGTTGCAACCGATGCTGCAATTGAGGCGGCCAGAGAGCAAGCCCTAGCAGAAGCCGCCCAGGATGCCCAAGAGCAAGCCGAATCTGTTTTAAGCAGCTTAGGATTCACCGCTCAAGAGATCATCAGTATCCAGGTCAACGGGGCTAATCCGCCGATGCCAGTACCTCTAGCCCGATTCGACGCCAGCGTAGCTGAAGCAGCCTCCACTCCCGTCGTCGGTGGCGAACAAGACATCCAAGCCTCAATCACCCTGCAAATTCGCTATTGAATTCGCTTGAAGTAGAACCTAATATCCACTCACCACACCTGTGAGATGCACGCAGTCAGTGCATCTCACAAAACTTATCTGGGCTTTGTAGCGAGCCTAAAACTCGTCATCACCATAGTTATCCATACTGCTCGAATCATTGTCCCGCTTCGATCCCAGCAGTTCTAGGCGATCAACCCGAATTACAGGTTTGGTGCGTTCTACTCCCGTCGCGCGATCCTGCCAACGGTCTAATTTCAAAGACCCACTCACGCCGATAAGACTGCCTTTACGAACATAATTTGCTGCCACCTCAGCCGTTTTGCCCCAAATTTCCAAATTAAACCAGTCAGGCTTATCGCTATTGCGACTGCGGCGATCGACGGCCATTGTAAGATTACAGACAACGCTACCTGACTCAAAATATTTCACATCCGGATCAGTACCTGCTCGTCCAACTAGATTAACGGTATTAACTGTCATAATGTCTAACTTCCTATTGACTAGCTATGCATTCTCCCATCCTGCACCTGCACTTTAAGAACCCGAAGAGGTTATTGAGGTACAAGATGTTGAGTTGAGTATTGTTATAATCACGCAAAGCATATTCAGGGATCGTTCACACCAGATTTTTAAGATTCAAGCCTAGCCCTTTATTATTGCGGAGCAACCCTAAACCAGGAAAACCACAAAAGCACCTTAGCGTTGGGGAACAGTCAGCCTCTGAAAGGAGTCAATTGACCTAAGGTGAATTCATTCCCCGCGCAGATCGATACGCCTTGAGGTTGATGTAAATTGCATATCCTCTGGTGGAAGAGATCCTGCTATTTTCCCTTCGGCAGTCCCATTGATTCAGTGGCACCTAATCTAAAATTTTACGCTAGCTCAGTAATCTACTCCCAAGAATTCTTCCACATTGCCCTATGCCTCTAAAGCATTTCAAACACTGAGTCTGAAGCATTTTCAGATCCAGCTTTGAACAAATGGTTGGGCAGACAGACTAGACGCTGAAACACAAAACGTAATAGAATCCACCACGACTGCAAATTCTGTTAATCATGGCATAGCAGTCATTGTTTAATTCCATTTTGTTAACGCATCTTAGTCAGGAGGCGTAAGAAGCTAGTGGGTCTCTTCAGTCGCTTTTCATTCTCAAGAGATATGGGTATCGATCTCGGTACCGCAAATACCTTGGTTTACGTCTCTGGCAAGGGCATCGTCTTGCAGGAACCATCTGTGGTGGCGATGGATCAAACGGATAGGACGCCCCTTGCCGTTGGAGAAGATGCAAAAAAGATGCTAGGCCGAACCCCTGGCAACATCATTGCATTACGACCGCTCCGTGATGGTGTCATTGCTGATTTTGACACCGCAGAGATGATGCTCAAGCATTTCATCCATCGAGTGCACGAAGGCCGTGCGTTGGTACAGCCCCGCATCGTAATTGGTATTCCCAGTGGCGTAACCGGGGTCGAACGCCGAGCTGTTATGGAAGCCGCTGCTCAAGCAGGTGCGCGCGACGTTTATTTGATTGATGAGCCTGTAGCCGCAGCAATTGGTGCAGGTTTGCCTGTAGCCGATCCCACAGGCAACATGATCATTGACATCGGTGGTGGAACCACTGAAGTTGCTGTCCTCAGTTTGCAGGGTATTGTTCTCAGTGAATCAGTGCGGGTTGCTGGAGACGAACTGAGTGAGTCAATCACTCAATACATGAAAAAGGTTCACAACCTTGTGATCGGTGAGCGAACCGCTGAAGAAATCAAAATCAAAATCGGTTCGGCCTACCCAACTCACGAAGATGATGAAGCCATAATGGATGTACGGGGTTTACATCTACTATCCGGACTTCCCCGTACAGTCACTGTAAAGAGTGCTGAGATTCGCGAAAGCATGTCTGAACCTCTTTCGGTTATTGTCGAGGCGGTTAAGCGGACACTGGAACGGACCCCGCCCGAATTGGCCGCCGATATCATCGATCGCGGAATCATGTTAGCTGGTGGCGGTGCCCTATTGAAGGGACTAGACACCTTAATCAGCCATGAAACCGGAATTGTTGTTCACGTAGCTGCCGATCCTCTGAGCTGTGTTGTACTGGGTACAGGGCGCGTTCTAGAAAACTTCAACGGCAATAAGCAGCTCGAACGGGTCTTCAGTGGTCGCTCACGTTCTATCTAGTGGAGATCCTAGAACGTAAGCAATGGCTTAAGTGGCTAATTGGTGTGAACTGATTGATTGGTAAGCACAATGAAAAGCTTCTAAACGCTGTCATAAGAAAACTGTCCCATTTGAGACAGGGCACAAAAATAGTAGTTCTCAAGAAGCCTTCAGGAACTTGGCAAACTAGTTAGATAGTCCCCCCTATTTAACGTTCACAGGCGAAGAGCGAAATGCTCCTAATGGTTATTGGATATGTAGATATCAGGCAGCGCATTGATTGAATGTATACATTACAACGCTGGTGGGATCGAAACGGGATTAAGCTTAGTTTGGCGGGTCTGGCTCTCGGAGCAGCTTGGTTGATTCGTCAAACTCAGGGGGCGGCCATTTATGAGGTGTACCAAACGCTATCTCGCCCTTTTCAAACGCTGCCAGAGACCGAGGAAACGCTGGAAAATGCTCAAATATTAGAGCTTCAACAGCGCCTTATTGAGCTGGAAAGCCAAAACCAAGAGCTGCGTGAACTCATCAATGAGGCTCAAGCTCAGTCGGATGCGGACGTTGTTGCACCTGTGATTGGCCGTAGTGCTGACCACTGGTGGCATCAGCTCGCGTTAGGCCGTGGTAGCCAAGATGGAATTGAGGTAGGCGATGTGGTCATTGCCCCTGGAGGGCTAGTTGGACGCATTGTTGAGGTGACGCCTAATACGAGTCGGGTCTTGTTGATCAGCGACCCGAGCAGCCGGGTGGGAATTACGGTTAGTCGCAGTCGCAGTATGGGCTATATGCGCGGGCAGTCGGCAGATCGGGCCGTCATTGAGTTTTTTGAGAAGGTTCCCGATGTGCGGCGAGGCGATGTGGTTTCGACGTCGTCTTTAAGCCAGCTCTATCCTGACAGCGTGCCAGTGGGTCGGATTGAGTCTGTCAATCTCAATAAAAGTCCAGCGCCAGAAGCTGTAATTACTCTAACGGCTCCAATTAGCTCATTGGAGTGGGTCATTGTCCAGTCAAATCCGAAAGTGGATGGACAGTCGTTTGCGCCGCTTTCGGTAGATATGGATTCTTCTGATACTGAGTCCGCTGATGAAAATTAGCTCTGCTTTTGCGAAGGGTGCGCGCTGCGTATTCTTCGCAAAACTCATTTTGGGATCGTTCTCGCTAGTTATAAACACTGAAGTAGGCTGGCGCAAATCAGGAGAGCCGGAGGTGGCGAATTAATGCGTTGGAAAAATCCCTCAACCTGGAATCCCACAACTCGCTGGGTTGTATATGGGGTAGTTACGGTGCTGTCTGTGCTGTTATGCCTGCTGGTTTTACCGCTGCGGTTACCCGGAGTGGAGCTGTTGGGGGTTGCTCCAAATTGGCTACTGATTTGGGTGGTGGCTTGGAGTTTGAGGCGATCGCTTTGGCAGGGTGCGATCGCAGGTGTGGCACTGGGACTCATTCAAGATGGCATGACGGCTCCGAATCCAACTCATGCACTAAGCCTAGCTGTGGTTGGTATTTTAACCTCCCGAATTCAAAAGCAGCGCTATATTCAAGAAGACTTTATTTCCGTCGCGCTGATTGTTTTTGGCATGGCGGTTGTAGCTGAAACGGTGGTTGCCATTCAATACAGCTTTCAAACATTTGGACTAGAGTTTCAAACCGTTCCAACTGAAGCAATTAACCTTGACCTTGAAGGCCAGACATCAGGACGCACCTTATCGGAGATTTGGATTTATCACCAGCAGGTTGCTCTCAGTTCAGCGATTCTCAGCAGTTTGTGGGCCCCCGCCTTGTACTATCCGCTGCGGCGCTGGTGGGAGCGATTAGCGCCACTGGAAACAAATTAAACAGGTCAGCAACAGAAAGAGCCACGCTAGCGTGGCTCTTTCTGTTTGAAGGATTTTTACCTAAGCATTCTTGGGTTTTGGCTTTGTGACTAACATGCGCTCAAAACTCAAACCAGCAACAGCTAACGTGACCAGAACAATGCCCAAGATTTGAATTGTCGTCAATTCAGCCTCTGCTGTAGGAGAAATAAAGTAGGCTAAAAGAGCCGTCACAATTGGGCCACTGGAGGCAATAATTGAAGCTCTTGCTGCACCCATCAGGCGTACACCGAAGTTATTGAGGAGGTAGCCCACTAGTGTTAGTAAGCCAAGAATAACAATTGCACCAATTAGCCCTGGAACATTCGCAGAGTCAACATTTCCAGGAATCAGAATTGTGAATAGGCTAGCAAAAAGAAAGATCGATGAGAACTGAATCAGACTAACAGGAACAGGGTGAAGTTTACGAAAGCTAATTTGCATTAAGAGCAAATAAAATGCGAAGGCAACTCCCGAACAAACAGCCGTCACAATTCCAACTGGGGAGGCTTGATCGGAAAGAACAAGTTTGGGTAAAGAGGCCAAAACAACACCCGCTACGATCGCAAACATGACAACAGTTCGTAGCCAGGTCGGTCGATCTCCAAACAGGAGCCAGGCCATCGGAACCGTAACAAGGGGATACATGAACAAAATAGTTACGGCAACGCCTGGGCCAATCATTGGAATGGCCATATAGATCAAAATTTGCGACAAAAAGAGAAAGAATGCACTACCGATTACGGGAGTGAGCAAACTAAACCGCCGCGACTTAAAAATAGACTGAATATCTTGCCAAACGGGTGGATAGAGATAGCTGGCGACCAGAGCGAGAGAGGGCACAACGATCAGCATCCGCAGTGACAAAACCAAAACAGCATTTTGGAGATTAAGTCGGATTAAGTCATCAAACGGAAACTGGCCAAAGATATTTCCCCCAAAGCCAATTAATCCCACAACAACATTGTGCAATGACAGCGCAATGGTAGAAATAAGAATTAGAATCATGCCTCGGTTGAGGACCGAGGATGACGCCTGTAGAGGGGGTGTGGCTGGTTTCTTGGGTTGCGATCGCATCAATGGCTGATTGGCCATCGGTGGTTGGCCAGAAACCGCTGCCGAGGACTGGGATTCTTGATAGCTTGCCGCCCTATCTACAATCGGCTGCCCGAATGATTCTGGAGCAGCCTCCTGCGTTGTTCGAGGATTATCTGCCATTGCGGCTGCATAGCCATTTTGAGACGCTGCGCCTTGAGCAGGTAAGGTCTGCGAGTGGGTGCGATCAATTTCGGTCTGTAGCTGCTGATTGAGGCGATTCACTAACGCTTCTAGAATTGTCTCCCCCTGCTTCTCCAGGCTATGCATGCGGCTAAGCTGCTGAGACAAGGAACTTTCATAGGTTTCTAGATCTTGCTCTAGCGATTGCAAAGTCGAATTGAGAGTGGTATCCAGCGAACTCAGAAGTTGCGTAGCTCGTCCGTTGTACTGTTCGAGGGAAGCGGTTGTAGGTAGCGATACAGCCGAGGTGCCCTCTAGATTGGAGATGTTGGCGACATACGAGCCCTGGGGTGCGCTCTGCTGATTAAATAGCTTTTGGATATGAGCGGCCAGTGCTTGGGCTAAGTGCTTGGCGAGGAGCTGTTGCTGTGCCACTTGTTGGCGAGATAAAGCGGCCTGATGCTGAGTTTGCAGTAGCTCATACTGATTTTTCAGATGATCGATATCCGTTATCAAGCGCGACTTCTCGGTTTGCAGTCGGCCAATGTCCTGCGTCAACTGAATGACCAAATCCTGCTGGAGCGTCCTTAAATCCGTTGTGATATTTTGCAAAATCTCGTCCGCAGACTGAGAACGATTGGTTCCGAAATTCTCAGATTGGTTGTCTGGCAACGCCATGACCGCAAACCCCTACTGTACTGATTACTAAGATGCCCGAAGTCACGAAAAAACGAACGTCAGCGATTAATTTTATGCTTGACCCTACGATGTCACACTGAATTTCTCAATTTATTAATTTCTTGAAACACTAATCTTACCGATGCTTGCAGGATTTCCAGCTTTAGATGATAGGTGATTTCAGCAAGGTAGACTGTGATCCTTGTTCGATGTTGAAATTTTTAACGTAGAGATGCGATCGCAGCTAGATTTATAGGAGACGCATTACGGCTCTACGCTTTGCTGAGAAAGGAGCTAAGCTCATCGTCTTGGGCCGAAGTGAAGAAAAATTAGTGCCGCACTTGAAGCGCGAAGACCGAGGAGCGCTAATTTACAATTCTTCCGCTGAAGGGGTGCGATCGCTGTTTTATCAAAGCTTTTATTCAGCCTCAAAACAGTTTGTCACTGCTCAATTTCAAAAACTTAAACTGTTTTGCCCCATTTTTCCAATTTTGAAAAGTACTTAAAAAGTCAGGCAAGAGACATAAAGAGTTTAGACACATTTTGTCTCCTCAGCACTTAGCACTCAATTCCCCACACTCTCCCACACACCACTAGATAGACCTCCATCAGTCTAGAGGAATTTACTGGAGTCAAACAGCATCAAAAGTTCTCAACTGTAAGAGTGATGCGCTTCGCGTTACGCTCTTTCGACAGTAGGATTTTTGAAGGCGCTCCATCGCAGGGGAGACGGTTCGCTATAAACATTTCGATACGTTAAGAGCAGATGAATTCAATCTATTTTATGGCTGACCAAAATCAACACGATCAAAACTTTGATAACCAAAACTTCGCTGAAGAAACGCGTGAGCAGGTTCAGCAAGCTGCTGAAGGCGCTGAAAATGCAGCTCGCGAAACCCAGGCGCAAATGCAAGCTGCGGTTGAAAACACTGAAGGTGCTGTACAGCGCACCGTCAGCAACGTGAAAAGCAGCATACCGAACCCTGCTCCAGAAGCCAAAGACTTTAAAACTCAATCCACCGCGTTTGACGTGAAATCCCGTCTCCTGTGGGGTGAGCCTGGTCTAACAATCCTTGATGTGCGCGATCGCGAATCGTTTAACGATCTCCGCATCATGGGTGCCATTGCAGCTCCAATGCTAGAAGGCTCCACCCCTGAGCAGATCAGCGGTCTAGAAGCCAATCGCGACATCTACGTTTACGGCGCTAACGACCAGGAATCGCAACAGGCTGCTCAAGATTTACGCAACTCTGGCTTTAGAAAAGTTGCCATCATCGAAGGCGGCTTAGATGCATGGATGGATATCGCCGGCCCAACCGAAGGTCGTGCTTCCCTACACAAGGAACCTGGTCAGTCCGAGTTTAATATTGTATCTCGCTTACAGGAATATTCCGACATGCGTGAGCGCGAAGCCGCCCAAGCATCCTCATAACCTAGCACTCTCACAAGAGGCACGCATTGCGTGCCTCACACAATCATCTTGCCCAAAGCCGCGCCACCCCAGCGCGGCCTTGTTTATTTTTCCCTCCTCTCCTCTCCCCGTCGCCCCTTATCCCCCTCGCCCCCTTACTTACTCCCTCTCCTACCCTCCTACTCCCTCCCTCTCCTACTCCCCCAACCTCTCCCCCACTTCTAACCGCATCCCATTGGCAAAATCCCAACCCGACTGAGATCGCTTGCCAGCCAACTGCACCTGACGCAATAGCAGTCCCCCATTCGCCGTTTGCACCACTGGCCCTTCATTCTTCAAAACGGCGGCAATTGTCCCCACTGGCGATACGTGTTCTGGCTGAGATTGAATTCGTTGCCAATCTGCGATCGCAGTTTCTAGCTCATTTTCTAGCTCATCGGGTAGCGGGATTCCATCCAGCGGCACGGTGGCCGTTACTTTTAGCGTTTTATCCCGAAATGTCGTGAAGCAATTGGGGAAGAAGCCGCGAATTTGGTTATGAAGTGCGATCGCGCTTTGTTGCCAGTCCAGTTGATAGTCTTCTTTTTGAATCAAGCGAGCGTATGTGGCGGCCTCATCCTGCTGGGGTTCTGGCTGAACGGTACCCTCATCTAGCTTGAACAGCGTATCTACTAGCAAATCCGCACTGAGTACCGACAACCGCTTAGCTAAGTCCAGCGCGTTATCCAGCAGATGCACCGGAGTCACGCCTTTCAGCAGCATATCGCCCGTATCCATCCCGGCATCCATCAGCATCGTTGTCACGCCCGTTTCCGCTACTCCGTCATGCAGGCACCACTGAATTGGCGCAGCTCCTCGATAGGCAGGCAGTAGAGAACCATGGGCGTTGATGCTACCTAGACGCGGCATGTCAAGGATTTCCTGGGACAAAATTTGCCCGTAGGCAATCACGACAAAGGCATCGGCGTTGCTGTTGCGTAAAAACTCCAGCGTTTCGGCATCACGCTTGACTCGTTTCGGCTGCCAAATAGGAAGATTGTGTTCTACCGCAACGGTTTTCACAGGTGAGGGATTGAGCTGATTGCCTCGACCACGTCGCTTATCGGGCTGCGTCACCACAGCCACCACGTCGATATCAGGATGCTCAATTAGCCGCTCTAAACTGGGCACGGCGTAAACGGGCGTCCCAAAGAAAACGATTCGAAGCTGAGGCATTGCAAAATCTCCGTCAATCTGACCAACGCTATCTTATCGAAGCAGTCATTCCAAGACGCAATGCTTGAGATCTAGCTTGTGGAAAAGATCAAGGTAGTGCTGTGCTGAAACAGTAAATTTTGCATAAAATACGAGGCAACCCACTCTACATCAACCCTCAAAACCAGCGGCAGGAGCAATCATGATTAAGGCATATGCAGCTCAGGAAGCAGGCGGTAAACTCGAACCGTTTGAATATGATCCAGGGGAACTAGGGGCTGAAGAAGTTGAGATTCAAGTGGAATACTGCGGAATTTGCCATAGCGATCTCAGCATGTTGAACAATGAATGGGGCATAACTCAGTACCCATTTGTGCCTGGACATGAGGTAATTGGTACGATCTCGCAAGTCGGTAGCCAAGTCAAACGGCTTCAGCCTGGACAGCATGTCGGGCTGGGTTGGTATGCTCAATCCTGTATGGTTTGCGAGTGGTGCATGTCAGGCAACCATAACTTGTGCCGCAGTGCAGTCGGCACGATCGTAGGCCGACACGGTGGCTTTGCCGATCGCGTTCGTGCTCATGAAGCCTGGGTGATTCCATTACCCAGCAAAATTTCACCGGAAGCAGGTGGCCCTTTATTCTGCGGCGGCATCACCGTCTTTAATCCGATTGTGCAACTAGATATTAAGCCCACGGATCGAGTCGGGGTGATTGGCATTGGGGGACTCGGCCACATGGCGCTCCAGTTTCTAAACGCTTGGGGCTGTGAAGTGACCGCCTTTTCCTCCAGTCCCGACAAAGCAGAAGAAGCCAAGAAGCTGGGAGCCGATCATTTTGTCAGCTCCAAGGATCAAGAGGCAATGGCTGCGATCGCAGGCGCGATGGACGTGATCATTTGCACTGCCAATGCCGATTTAGACTGGAACACCTACATCCAAGCTCTGCGGCCTAAAGGCCGTCTTCATTTTGTAGGTGTTGCCCCAAATCCAGTTGCCACCCACATCTTTCCACTCATTGATGGGCAAAAGTCAATTACGGCTAGTCCATTGGGAAGCCCAGCCACCATCGCCCAAATGCTAGGCTTTGCCGCCCGTCACGACATTGCACCAGTGGTTGAAGTGTTTGGATTTGATCAGGTAAACGAAGCAATGCACAAACTGGAAACTGAAAAACCGCCCTATCGACTCGTGCTAAAGCATTGATATTTTTGCGTAAATTATTGTGCGGCACCACCGCGCAATAATTTACCTGCTTAAAAAGCATTAACGATGTTCTTGCCAAAACAAAGCCGCATCTTCTGCTTTTAGTGGTTTTGAAAAATAGTAGCCTTGAGCCGATTCGCATCGGAGGGCTTTTAACTGAGCGAGCTGCATGGCCGTTTCAACCCCTTCGGCAATCACGTCCATGCCCAGGTTCCAAGCCAGAGAGACAATGGTTCGCACCAGTTCCAGCTTCTCGCCATCTACGTCGATGCTATTGACAAAGGAGCGGTCAATTTTGAGCGTATCAATCGGCAAGCGATAGAGATAGCTGAGAGACGAATAGCCCGTGCCAAAGTCGTCAATTGAAACCTGAATGCCTTCGTTTTTCAGCCGATTCAGCATCGTTGCGGTTGTTTCAGGATTGCTCATGATCACGCTTTCGGTGATTTCCAGCTTCAGATAGCGGGCTTCAAGCTGGGTTTCTTTGAGAATGGCGACAATTTGCTCAACCAAGTCCGGCTGCGTAAACTGACGACTGGATAAATTGACGCTGATCACGACCTTGAAACGCGGATCGAGAACAGGATATTGCGTCAACCATTGCTGCATCTGCTGGCAGGCTTGGCGGAGTACCCAGTAGCCAATCGGCACGATTAGTCCCGTATCTTCGGCGATGGGAATGAAGTCAGCAGGTGACACAAAACCTTGTTCAGGATGATGCCAGCGAATCAAGGCTTCAAATCCCGTGGCGCGTTCAGTTGCTAGGGCAATAAACGGCTGATAGTAAACCTCAAATTCCTCTCGCTCGATGGCGCGGCGCAGGTCATTTTCTAGTCGCAGCAAGGTCATGGCTCGCCGATGCATACTGGTTTCAAAGACCTCGTAGCGCGATCGGCCCAGCTGCTTGGCCCGATTCATGGCGATATCGGCATTACGCAGCAGATCGTCAGGCTGCTCGTAGGTGCGATCGCTAAATACGATGCCGATACTGATGGTGACAATTACCTCGTGGCCTTCCAGTAGGCAGGGCTGCGAAAGCTGGGTCTGTAGCTGCTGCGCTAATTCAATCGCCTCTTGCTCAGACGTTAGGGCATCCAGCAAAACTGCAAATTCATCGCCACCTAAACGCGCCACGACGGTTCCCGGTTGCACCGTCTCTATGGTTCGCTGAGCAATTTTGATGATGAGTTGATCCGCAGTGACTGGGCCAAGGCTGTCGTTGACTACTTTGAAGCGATCAACATCAAAGATCAAGACGGCAAACGGCTGTGGGTTTGATTTGGCTTGGGTAGCTAGGTTGGTAATGCGATCGCGAAACCAAACCCGATTGGGCAACCCCGTCAAATCGTCATGCAGCGCATCATGCACCAACCGTTCCTGTAATTCTTTCTGCTCAGTGATGTCGGTTTGCAAACCCACGACTCGATAAACGGTTCCGCTCCCATCCCGAATCGCCAAGCCACGACTCAGCATCCAGCGATAGGAACCTTCCGCCAAAATCCGATACTGGCAGCGGAAATGGGATACTTTCCCATTTAAATGTCGCTCAAGTGCCGCTTTCAACGGAGCGCGATCATCAGTATGGACATTTTCCAACCAGTCATCAACCGAAACCAACACAGGATCGCTTTCATCCCCCAGCATGGTGCGCCAGTAGGCAGAGAAGGCAATCTTTTGAGTGTTTAAATGCCAATCCCACAGGCCATCATGTGCCCCGAGCGCTTCTAGTCCGTAGGCTTCGTTTTGATCACTAGATAAAACTGGATGTAGCCCAGTGGCCATCTTTGGGGCTTCAGTCACCTTGTCAGTGGTATTCATATTCGATTGACAGATCAAAACCAGTCTTGTAAAACCATCATGCTGATTGTCTAGAACCTTCTCCAAAGGGCCACTATTCTCCGACGTGTAAAAATCCCAACTTAGGTGAAGCGTTTGAGGAATCGTGCCATCCCAGTAAATATAGTGACCTGTCCCTTTCGTCTTTTGGGCCAGAGCCAGCTCAATGGGATGCTGTTCAAGTCGATGTGCTTCATTTAATGCCTGTAGCGGAAATAATGGGATAAACGGCTGCTGGAGCAACTGGCGCGGTTCCCGATGCACAAGGCGCGCGAAACCTAAATTACACCACTGAATCTCTCCCCCGGCATCAATCATGACAACCGCATCAGTCACTGTATTCAGCACAAATTCCATCCAGGTGAAAGGTGTCATTCAGTCAAAGGAGGCTAATTAACGACTTGAGACGAGGGTATGAACCGGAGGATGATTAGAGGCATCTGAGCGCAATTTAGGATTTATATCAAAGTCCGTCTTGAATCCAGTTCGCGAGCGATGACAGCGGCTGGTTAAAGCGTAGTCCAAGTTATCCTGCTTGAGCTTAGAATGCCCTGAAAGCGATCGGAAAATCTCAGAAAGCTAAGATTTAGCGGATTACACGGAGAGGTTCAAGAATTGTTAACCTTGCTTCCGCTCCAGCAGGATGGCTTAATGAGTATGAACCCGATTTAGATCATTCTGTAACCTCAGTAACCTCAGCCAATATGGCGATCGCAATTGACTTTGGCACTAGCAATACCGTTGTTGCTCGCTTAAATCCCGTCACTCAAGCTCCGGAAACGATTGCTATTCCTAACCTGAGCGTATCAGTGGCCAATAATCCACCGATCATTCCTAGTTTGCTACATGTCCAAAATGCCCAGCAGCAACAGTGCATTGTCGGCCAGCAAGTGCGGGATCAGGGCTTAGACCTGATCCAAGATCCACGCTTCTTCAGCAACTTCAAGCGAGGCATTGGCAGCAGCGTCCAGGGCTTTTTGCCTGTTTTAGATGACCAAGCCGTAACGTTTGAAGAAATTGGTCAGTGGTATCTCCAGCAAGTTATTCAGCAGATTCCAGCCGACTACGCGCCGATTGAGTCGTTGATCTTGACGGTGCCTGTTGACAGTTTTGAAACCTATCGCAACTGGCTGGGTCAGCTTTGCCAGTCGCTGGACATCAATCAGGTTCGTATTCTCGACGAACCCACAGCAGCGGCATTGGGCTATGGCCTGACGGAACAACGCACGATCTTAGTGGTTGACTTAGGCGGCGGCACGCTGGATATGTCCCTGGTGGATTTGGGAACAGTTCAAGGTCAGAACCAGCCGCCAATGGGATTTCTGCTCAAGTTTGGTCAGCGCCAGCTAGCAAAAAATTCGGCTCAAAAAACTAAAACTGCGCGGGTGTTAGCGAAAGCGGGACAAAATTTGGGCGGATCAGATATTGATTCCTGGTTAGCCGACTATTTTACAGAAACTCAGGGGTTAACGGTCAGTCCACTGACGCTGCGCTTGGTTGAACGTCTCAAGATTCAACTGTCATCGCAAATCCAGGCGACGGAAGTATATTTCAATGACGAGACGTTGGACAGCTACGAACTGGAATTGAGCCGCGATCGCTTTGAGCAAATTTTGAAAGATAACGGCTTTTTTGAACGGCTGGATGAAACCCTGAGCCAAACGCTCCAGCAGGCTCAGCGACAGGGCTATACCCCAGATGACATTGAAGCCGTGGTGCTGGTCGGCGGCACCTCGCGCATTCCGGCAGTGCAAACCTGGTTAGAATCCCATTTTAAGCCGGAGAAAATTGCCGCTGACAAACCCTTTGAAGCTGTCGCCCACGGTGCCCTCCAGCTGCAAACCAATATTGAAGTTAAAGATTTTCTCTATCACAGCTACGGCGTTCGCTACTGGAATCGGCGCAATCAGTGTCACGACTGGCACGCCATTGTCTCGCGGGGGCAACCGTACCCAATGGAAAAGCCCGTTGAACTGGTTTTAGGCGCGTCTACCGATAATCAGGCCAGCATTGAGCTAATCATTGGCGAAATTGGTGAGCAAGCGAGTCAGCAAGAGGTGTTCTTTGACGGCAACCGTTTGGTGACTCGTGCGATCGCAACTACGCAAACTCAGGTGCAACCGTTGAATGATAAAGAGGGCGCGCGTTCCATTGCCCAGCTCAATCCGCCCGGATTTCCGGGGCAAGATCGCATTCGCGTCGAGTTCCGAGTTGATGGTGACCGATTCCTGCGGATTACCGTCGAGGATTTGCTGACGAATGAGTTTCTGCTGACCGATCAGGCCGTGGTGCAGCTCAGCTAGAAATCAAATCTGTAAAACCGTCCATTGTAGGTGCGAATGGCCATTCGCACCTACCACGCATATAAAATTGTGGCTTTAAAGTTTTCGTGGGCGACGATGGGGTTTATTTTCCCTAACGCTCCTACGGTGTAGCGGCAGGTGGCATCTCCATGCCGCGCTGTCTCAGTTGTTCCAGCGTCATTTGCAGCAGCCGATTTTGATTGAGATCGTTAGGATCAATTGCCTGCTCACAGGTTTGAAAAGCCGAAATTGCGGGTTGAACCTGATCTTGAAAACCCAAGGCATGAGCAAGAACACAGTGCGCTTCAGGGCGAGTGTTGTCACGTGCGATCGCATCTCGGGCTAAACCATCCGCCTCTGCATACTGCGCCTGCAAAATCCGCGCCTGAGCTAAATTCGTCAATAAGTCATACGTCACCGGGGTCAATTCATCGGTGGAAAACTCAATGTCGGTACGCTGTTGCAGTTTGGGTAGCGCATTTGAGCCTTGTTGCAGCAGCATAACGGCGGTTTCGGCATCGCCTTGGCGGAGGGCAGCTATACCGAGCTGATTCATGGCTTGGAGCCATAAAATCGGATCATTGATCTTCGTCTCTGGCTGAGCTACCCGCTGAAGCTCAGTTGCAGCTTCGTCATACTGTTGCAAATCCGTATAAATCACCCCCAATTGAAAATGAGCTGGCGGATAATCGGGCCGAAGTGCGATCGCATGTTCAAACTTTTCAATAGCGCCATCAAACTGACCCTGTTCATACTGCCCAACGCCACGCCAGGTTACATACTCTGCGATTTGGGGCAGGGCACCATGCACAGCAGCGACCACAACAAACAGCAGAACGGCCAGCATGCTACCCATTTCCTGCCAGTAGTAGGGCGGAATGTTTAGCCGCTGATAAAAGCCATGCAGGATTTCCCGACCCTTCTGGGTTAGCGTACCCGCCACGGTCAATCCCGCCAACACCAATTCGGACAGCACGGCCAATGCGCCCATCGTGCTGATGCCGCTCTTAAAGAAGCGCATTGTTGTATCCATCCAAATGCTGGCGGCAGCAGTGAGCGCTGCAATGGTAATTGCATTCCAAAACCAGTCATACTGGTTCCACCAGCGCTTTTCAGGTGGCAGTTCCAAATACCACCACCAGGCTTCCGGCGGCGGATGGAGCAAAGTTTGCCACTCCGATAAATCAAGCGTATGCACCACAGTGGGCGTTAGCTGCTTCAGCAACTGATCCAGTTCATGCACCCGCAGCAGCGCGTCACTCGGCACCTCCGTCGCCGCATCTAAATAATCCTGAATGCGATCGCGCAGCGTCAGCACATCCAAAATATCTGATGGCGCAGGCTGAGAAACTGTTTTGAGATGCTGTAGAGCTTGCCGATATTCGGTGAGAGCTAGAGGCAGATTTTGCATCGAATTAGGGCATTTTTTCTTTTTAGCAATCTTAAAGCAGGTTATAGCTAAACTCACGCCCATTATTCAGTTATCGCCATATCTATGAATGAGGTACTAAACCAGCAGCAAACACAGCCCAAACGCACCTGATCCAAGCTATTTTTGTGGAAGTCACAGTTTGAGAAAGTATGCCGCAAACGTTAGTCATTAAAATTGGCACTTCTAGCCTGACTCGGCCCGAAACCGGGAGTTTAGCTCTATCCACCATTGCGGCACTCGTAGAAACCTTGTGCAGCCTGCGTCAAGCCGGACATAACGTTGTGCTGGTGTCGTCCGGGGCAGTCGGTGTCGGCTGTGGGCGGTTAGGACTGGCGGAGCGACCTAAACTCATGGCGCTCAAGCAAGCGGTGGCCGCTGTTGGTCAGGGTCGATTGATTCGGGTCTATGACGATCTGTTCACGTCACTCCAGCAGCCGATTGCTCAGATTCTCTTGACCCGCAGCGACTTGGTGCAGCGGAGCTGCTACGTCAACGCCTATCAAACCTTTCGCCAGCTTTTTCAATTGGGCGTGATCCCGATCGTGAATGAAAACGATACGGTGGCGGTGGACGAGCTGAAGTTTGGCGACAACGATACGCTTTCCGCGCTCGTAGCCAGCATGATCGAGGCGGACTGGCTGTTTTTACTAACGGATGTAGATCGGCTCTATTCCGCTGATCCCCGCCAAAATCCCGATGCTCAGCCGATTGAAACGGTCGATACCATGCAGCAGCTCGCTGAGCTGGAAATTGAAGTGGGCGATCGCGGATCGAACTGGGGCACGGGCGGCATGATCACCAAAATTCAGGCCGCAAAAATCGCTACCAGCGGCGGCGTTCGCACCGTCATCACCGATGGCAGAACGCCCCACAACTTGATGCAAATCCTAGACGGCAAGCCGCTGGGCACGCAGTTTAAGCCTCAGCCCCGACCAATCAACGCCCGCAAACGCTGGATTGCCCATCATCTGGTTCCGGCAGGCAAGCTGTATCTGGATGCGGGAGCGGTCAACGCGATTCAACAATCTGGCAAATCGCTGCTGGCTGCTGGTATTCAAACGGTCGAGGGCACCTTTCAAGTCCAAGATGCGGTGCAATTGTGCGATCGCAACGGCCAAGAAATTGCTCGCGGCATCGTTAACTACAGCAGCACCGAACTCCAGCAAATTCGGGGTCGTCATTCAGACGACATTGCCAAAGTGCTGGGCTATAGTGGCGCAGAAACCGTTGTCCACCGCGACAATCTGGTGCTGATTGACCAGTAATATCCAAGTCTGGTTGAAAACCCATCATTTATTTTTTGTGAAATGTTTGTTTCGCACGACTTGGAAAGTTCTGAAGAGAGGATAATAGTTGAGAAGCTAGATGCTGGA
>CBKWJC010000001.1:0-156666 GCA_966674685.1 uncultured bacterium | reverse complement strand
GAAATTGCGCCACTGTCACAGGTGGTGCAATTTGGCCTTAGTCTAAACTCCAGTTACAAGCCCAAAAGGATTTAAGTTGCGATCGCACACCACATCTCTATATCTCTACGAAATCTCCGATTCAGGAATCTCTTGTTCGTTAAATAATGCTGCCGTTTGTGCTTTTGCCTTTGTTTTCATTTCAGGCGTAATGCTCATCGCAACGCTGGCAAGTGCCGCTGCAATAGTTGATAAATCATCTGTAAATCCGACGGCAGGCAGCACATCGGGAATCATATCCACCGGGAGAATCCAGTAGGCTAATGCACCTGCAATAGTTAACTTCGCTGAAATGGGAGTTTTCGGATCGTGAAGAGCATTCCACATGATAAAAGCCTGCTCGACCAGCCCTCTTCCGGCCTTTGTCCCAAATGCTTTCATCTTGTCCCAAAAGGCTTGATCTGAATATTCCATATTTTCGTCTGCACTCTCCTGCGAATGCGTTAAGGATTTAACAGGTATGCCCACGTTTTCCATCCGTGTAGTAGCCATTTTAACCTGATCAATTGACTCTTGATCTTGCCCATGACGGGTTTGATCCAGCACGTTGATAAAGTCTTCAATCGCCTTGACCTGTACGTCATTAATCTCAAACTCTCGTTGAGCCGTTTTAATCGCTGCTTCCTCCTCATCGGTAATATTATTGTCAGACCATACTAGGCTCAAAATATAGAACATTAAGCCAAATTTGAGTTCCCGATCTGCTTTTGATAACTTCTGGATGGACTCTTCTAATGAGGGCGGATTGTAAGAATATGACTGTAGCTTTTCTTTCTCCTCAACCGATAGTTTGTCTGCTCCAGGACTCGATAGGATAAAGCTTAGCTCATCTTCATTAATCTTTTGGTCTGCGGCGGCAACAGCAAAGAGGACAGCAAAAAATGCGAGAGTATCTTCATTGGAAAAGGGCAACCAGCCTCGAACGGTTGTTACAACATTGGATGTCGTGTGACTCACGTTTTTGCCAATATTGCTAGCCGTTTCGCCTGCTGCTTCAGCTAGTCCAGATGTCGTCTTACTAATATTTTTGCCGAGGCTATTTGCTGCCTTGCCTGCTGCTTTTGCTGCTGAGCCAAACCAATTAGCCATAGTATATAGCTCTCCCAATTATTATTCTTTTCAAGAACGAGGCTTTTACTGATGAATAATGGTGATGTCAATTCGCTACTCATCAGCGCTTGACCTAGTAAGTAATAAATTCTGTTAATTATGTCATCCAGCCTTTTTAATGACATCTACTCCTATGCATATTTATATGACCCCGTAGCAATCAATAGTTATAGGTTTTCGCATCGACGTTGCTGAGGCTGAATCTGTAGAGCCTAGTTCTCTCAGAACTAGTTAGAAAACTGCTTCCTTCTTCAGGAAAATTCATTCAGGACATCATCTAGCAGCCAGAAGGCGTCCCATTCCTCTGCAATCTCTAATATCTTTTCTTGATACTTCGCCGAAAGATCATTCCATATTCCATGCTGTAGCAGAAGAGTAATCATCTTGACAGAACCTTTTACAACGGCAACTCTCAAGAATTCATACTTTTCTTCTTCATCTGCATATAGGATTATGCCTAAATCTACTAAGGCTTCTGCTGTTTCTAGGTTGTCAAAACTAAGGGCATTTAGCAATGCCGCTTGACCATCTTCTTGGATGCTGGCTCCAAGAAATACTAACTTGTAAATTGTCTCACTAGAACCGAAAATAGCCGCTGTTCCCAAAGCATGAACATTCGAAGAACTCGCTCTCGTTGAAACATCTGCGCCAGCTAGTATCAAAGCTTCCATGACTTTGTACTGTTTATGCATGATAGCGGCCATTACCATCGTTGTACCTTGCCGATCGACAAGATTGACATTAGCGCCTGCGGTAATCAGCTCTAGGGCAATTTCAGGATAACGTCTTTCGATGGCATATCTCAGTGCAGTTAGCTTTTCTATGCTTTTGATGTCAAGATTTTCTCCTCGTGCTATGAGGTGTTTAACTTCAGGTAAATTCCCTTGCAGCGTAGCTTCAATGATTGGTGGATCGATCATTTCTTGTATGTTTGTCTTTGTAGTTCACGTCAACCTAATGAATGATGGGTTTTAGAAAGTAGATCGTTTAGACTCTCAAGCAACATCTATAGCTGTACAGATTTATTCACTCCTTCACAATGGTTACTGCTGGTTTGAATTCTAACGTTGATTTCACAACGCAAAGTCAAGGACAATATGGCTGGATGGGTTCCGTACAGCAGTTTTCAGATCTGCCAGCCGACGAATGGTTAGCTCAGCTCTGTACCCGCTATCAGCAGCTTTATCAGCAGCGAGCCACGACGACTCAAAAACAAGCGTGGCAAGATAGCGGCGATATTTTGCGATCGCAACTCTCCCATCTCAAATCATCCCAACATCAGAACTGGACGCTCATTTTTGAATATGAACTACCTCGCGAAGGTGGACGCCGACCGGATTTGGTTCTGTTGGGTGCGGGTCGTGTTTTGGTATTTGAATTCAAACAAAAGGCCAAGCCCTCACTGGCTGACTGTGACCAAGTTGCCGCTTACGCCCGCGATTTAGCCACCTATCATCAGGCGTCTCATGATCATCCGGTCGTACCGCTGATTGTGCCGACTCGCGCTAGTCAGTTGTTTGCCTACGAGCCTCCTGTGACAGGTGAGGATGATGGAGAGACAAGAACGGTAACTGCGATCGCGCCCGATCAAATCGCTGAATACCTCAGTCAACTCCAGCCCGTTGAGCCAGCTATCAACGCCGAGCAGTGGGTGCAGTCGGACTATGCGCCATTGCCCTCGGTCATTCAAGCCGCGCAGCAGATTTTCCGGGAAGAGTCGCTGCCCAGTATCCGACAAGCGCAGAGTGCGGGCATTCCCGACCTGCTGAATTTTTTGCACAGGTTAACCCTTCAGGCACAGCAGCAGCAAGAGCGGCATTTGGTGCTAATTACGGGCGTACCGGGAGCCGGGAAAACGCTGGTGGGGCTGCAATATGTCTATCAAAATCCGCTCAAGGACAAGGATTCAGGTAAACCGCAGTCAATTTTTCTCACGGGCAATGCGCCGCTGGTGCAGGTGTTGCAGTACGCGCTGAACAGCAAGGTATTTGTGCAAGCCGTTCGTAATTTTTACTTGCAGTACGAAGCTCGCCGCCAAACTGCGCCGCCGGAGCATATTATCGTGTTCGACGAGGCCCAACGCGCCTGGGATTGCGATCGCATGTCGGAGAAGTACGGCATCGACAGTGCCGCCAGCGGAGCCATTTTGCGGATTGCCGAGCGAATTCCCGACTGGTCAATCGTGGTGGCGCTGATTGGCGAAGGGCAGACGATTCATGTGGGCGAGGAGGACGGCATTGGGCAGTGGAATCAGTCGCTGCAAGCGGCTCAGGCCGATTGGCAGGTTCACTGTGCGCCCGCTCAAGCGAAATGGTTCGATGCAGTTGCCGCTGAACGGCTACAGGCTGATCCGCAGTTTAATCTCAGTCTGTCCCTCCGCAGCCATCTGGCCCAGGATGTGCAGACCTGGATTGCCGACTTGCTCAATGGTGAACTCGAACAGGCCGCCGCCTGGATGCCCCGACTGGAAGCCGCAGGATTTGATGCCTATGTGACTCGCGATTTGGAACTGGCCAAGCAGTACTGTTGCGATCGCTATGTCCAATCGCCCAACAAACGCTATGGCCTGCTGGCCTCGTCTCGGGCTCGCAACCTGTCAAACTACGGTATTCCCAACGATTACAAGTCTACACAGTGGATGAAGATCGGCCCCTGGTACGTCGATCCGCCGGATTCACCCCTGTCCTGCTGCACCTTTGAGCGGGTGGCAACGGAATTTAGCTGTCAGGGACTGGAGCTAGATTTGCCCATTGTCTGCTGGGGCAGCGACTTGCGCTGGCAGGCTGGTCAGTGGCAGACTCACACCCGTCAGCGCCATGTCCGCGATCCGCATCAGTTGCGGCTAAATAGCTATCGGGTTTTGCTCTCACGCGGGCGGGACGGTTTGATCGTGTTTGTTCCGCCAGATACTCAGTTAAACGAGACCTATCGCGCCTTGTGCCAAGTTGGCTTAAGACGTCTTATGGACGCGGGTGTACCAGCGCAGCAGGACGCGGGCTAAACGATCGGGGCTATGGCGCACATAGCCCGTATTCAGATCTTCTTCCATCACGTTGGCCATCACGATCCGCCGTCCTAAATGCATGATGTTCTCGCGGTCGAAGAAAACCGGATGCGAATTGCTCTGGGCATAGCGAATTAGCGTTCCGGCAGAGGGCACCCGCCGCTGCACCAAAACTGCATCGCAGAGGGGACGATTGCAAACGGCATCCAGCACCCGCAGGTGATCCGCGACGGTGTAGTTATCCGTTTCACCTGGCTGGGTCATGATGTTGCAGACATAGATGCGGGGAATGTCTGTCCGTTCTGCGATCGCATGAGCAATATCCGGGACAAGCAAATTCGGCACAATGCTGGTATAGAGGCTACCGGGGCCAATCACAATGTAGTCTGCCTCTTTAATAGCTTGAATCGCTTTCGGTAGTGCAGGGGGATTAGCGGGCAAACAGCCGATGTTAACAATCCGGCCTTTGGCTTCAGTAATATTCGATTCACCGTGAATCAGCCGCCCGTCGGATAGTTCGGCCCATAAACACACATCGCTGAGCGTCGCGGGTAGCACTTCTCCTCGTACCGCTAAAACTTTGGATGAAGCGGCAATCGCCTGTTCCAGATCGCCCGTTACCTCAGTCATCGCGGTCAAGAACAGGTTGCCAAAGCTGTGACCGGATAGTCCTTCACCCGCTTTGAAGCGGTACTGAAACAGTTCTGTGAGTAGTTTCTCTTCGTCGGCTAGGGCGGCAAGGCAGTTGCGAATATCGCCAGGCGGCAACACGCCAATTTCCCGCCGCAGTCGTCCAGACGATCCGCCATCATCGGCCACTGTGACAATGGCTGTGATGTTGGCGCTGTAGTTTTTCAGCCCCCGCAGCAGCGTGGATAGCCCCGTGCCGCCACCGATGACGACAATTTTTGGCCCCCGATACAGCCGCCGATGCTGTAGCAAGACATCAACCAGTTCTTCATCGCTGTCGGGCATCAGCACTTCGGTAATCGCGCCCAGCGTGCGAGATTGCCCCCAAAGTAGGAGACCAACTCCGCCCACTAGCACAAGCGGCCCGCTGACATAACTTGGCACAATAGTGGTGATGGTTTCGAGCGCATTGCCAACGAAGCGGGCGGTGTAAAAGACGGGCGTCATTTTCAGCCAGATCGCGAGTCCCAATCCGGCCAATAGCATTCCGGCTAGGCTAATCAGCAACCATCGCTTAATAAACAAACCTGGAGCAAGCCATTTAAACCATCGATTCATTCGGCGGGGATGTCGAGTCATCGAGCTGCGTCGAATGACGTACAGGGCTTGCTTCAAAGGGGCTTTTAACATAGCGTTGAGCGTCTGGTTGGTTAACCGCTTTTATTTATGAATATTTATTTAGATCAGAACTCATCCTAAACCAAGGTGGGTTAAGGCCGTCAATGCACCAATGATAGTTATTTCAAATAAAGCTGCACTTGATCTGCGAAATTGTAATGAAAGTTAGGCCATAATGCTTTGCTGTATGTGGAAGTTCCAGCGGTTTTTGGCAATAGATTAGCAGTGAATTCGTCAGGATAGCGGCAACTTCCCTATAAAATGTCACATAACTATTGGCTAGATAAATCCCCAAGTTTGCCTTGATGAAACATTTACGAAATGGGCGTTCTTCATCACTTGCACGCTTGAGGATTTGCCGTTTGATTGTACAGTAGCCGGATGGCTAACAATTGTTATTCTGATGACGTTGTGAATCGGATTAGACTGGCATGATCTAGGTTAGGACTGGGCTGCGATCGCATCTTTTAGCTCATCCTTATTCATGTTGCTCCGCCCCTCAATTTCTAGCTCTTGCGCCTGTTCATACAGCTCTTCGCGAGTTTTCTCATCCAACTCATTATCATCGGCCTGAGCAGATTGAATCGCCTGTTTTAGCTCATCTTTATTCATGGAGCTGCGGCCACTAATGTCCATCTCTTGCGCCTGCTCGTACAGTTCCTCTTTCGTGGGTTCACTGTCAGAATTACTGGAGCCAGAGCTGGATTGTTCTTGCTTGAACTCATCCATTGCCTTTTGCACGGCATCCGGCCATTCCACGTACTGCTGACCGTTTTTGGATGCCTGCTGTTTACTTTTTTCAGCTTCTTTTTTATCAGAATCGCTCAGCTTGTCCCATACAGCTTTCGGCAAATAGCGCTTCGTCTTATCATCCTGACGGGCTTTGCTACTGCCGCCTTGAGTTTGCCAGTCTTCCTCTGACCACTGCTCCAGCGATTTGGCGGACTGGTCTTTTTCATCGTTTTTATAACCACCACCCTGCTTCTCATACTCCTGCACAAGTAGCTGACTCTTACGCGCCGACCACTGCCCAGGCTTACCGCCTTTATCAGACTGCATCAAGTCGTCTTTGATTTCACGGCGCAGATCGGGCTTGGTGTACTTTTCGTCGTAGCGATCGCTCATCAGTTTTCCCTATAACAATAAAAGCGGAAGCACTCAACTGCACTCCCACTTTGTACCGTAGAAAGGAAACCCATCGTTGGGCATCACTCGGTTGTCAGAGCCAACTGTCAATCACAGGGTAGACAGTCTTCACAAGAATAGGTCTTGCAGCACAGCCCTATACCTGATCAATCAACAGGCGATTTTGCCGCGACAGGTGGGCAAAATCGCCTGTTCAGTGATTAATGCAACGTTTCAGTGCGACAGACAAGGCGACCAATCGTTGGTTTGTTTGTCACCCAGTACTCGGGAAATTGAGTTTGGCTGGTTGGTGTGCTGCAAAGAACGTGGCACATCAACCAGCAAAACCCATTAAAACAAAGTTTACAGACTACTCAGTAGGAGTGGCTTGAGAATACTGCTGCTGCTCATACATGGCCTTGAGTACCATACCCGGATCGACCCACTGCGATGAATATTTCATGCCCCAGTGCAGGTGCGGCCCGGTCGTGCGACCGCTCATGCCGACGCGACCAATCCGCGCCCCTGTCGGAACCCGCTGTCCCTCAGAGATGACCAGTCCACCATCCCGATCAACGATAGCTCGCTTGCCATCAACGGTTTCGACCCAGCCTTCCATGTGGCAATAGATATGCGTCCACTCGCCAGATTGAACGGCAACCATCGTGCCGCAGGCGCTATCGTCGGAGACTTCAGCTACATAGCCAGCCCACCAGTTGCGAATATAGCTGCCGCGAGGTGCCGCCATATCTAATCCGTAGTGGAAGCGGGTGCCGCCACCGTAAGGAGAGTTGCGGTAGCCAAAAGGCGAAGTATAGTCCTGGAAATTTTCCACCGGAAAGGAGGCGTGATTCCACGACAAAGGTGCTGTCGCTTGCTGCGACACCGTTTCAATGGCGGATACAGCAGCAGGTTTGGCTGCTAACACCATCATGCCCAGTGCGGTTAAAGCGCTGAGTATGAGCAACTGGCTGCGACGGAAAGACCAGTTACGAATCCGGAAGTGTGAGAGTCGATTCATAACTCAACTGTTTGTGAGGAGAACTGAAAATGCGGTGCAGATATAGCGTTGAACAGACGCTACATCTCGGCGCACAGCATCACATTTAGCGGTTACAGACCTAATGCAGATACACCAGAAATGCTAGCTATCGTACCGCAAGTTGAATAAAAGATTAACTAGTTTGTACTAAGATTTGTTCACCTTCGACAGTGGCGGCATAGACCGTTAGGGGTTGGGTTGCAGGCCCTTGAGTAACGGCTCCCGCAGTATCAAATTTTGAGTCGTGGCAGGGGCAGACAAATTGAGTTTGGTCGGCATCCCATTCCACTGTGCAGCCAGCGTGAGTACAGGTCGGATTGACGGCAATGACGCTGCCGTCACCGCTTGGGTTGGCGACGATCAGGACAGGATCTGCCCCGCTCTCATCCAGAATCGAGCCGTCTTGTTCCAGTTGAGCTAATGTGCCGACCGCTCCTTCTCCACCCGCATCAGAAGCTCCATCAGAGGCTGTGGAGTTTGGAGTGCCGGAATCGCAGGCTGCGATCGCAACTGGCAAAGACGTCGCAAGCAACCCAAATCCCACCCAATTCAAAAACTGGCGTCGATCCATGCGAAATAGTCCTTTGCTAATGAGCTGATACTGAATCTGGTACAGCATTCTTCAGTCTAGTGAGGTTCATAGGAATGTCTCTCCACCAGCATGAAAAAGGCTGTAAGTGAAATCAAGACAATTATTGATGCCAGACACTCGCTGCCGAGACCCTACCTAGCCCTGGAATGTTCCTAATCAGAATCAGATTCATTGATTTGCCGACTTATTGTACTGAGAAGTCCGAGATCGCGATCGGTTTTTACATAAATACGCAAAAAATATGCAAACGGTTTTTTGACAAGAAATAAATGCTGTTTCTCAGAGCACGGTGCTGAGGCAAGGACATCTTGATCCAGCAGCCGACCGGAGAAACAGCATCACGGCAGTCCCAAATGAGAGGCTAGACAATGACTTGTCTAGGAGTATAGTACAATTGAACTATAAAAATGTCTACCCCCAATGCAAAACTTATGCAATATAGAACGGGAGGGAGAGATAGGTCGCCGTGCGGCGACCTATCTCTCCCTCCTGTTTTTGTTACCTAATCCAGCAGCTTGCAGATTAGAACGCCTGCGCCCTGCGGGTCGAAGGGAACAACGGTGCCATCTTCAAGCGTGCGGGTGCGCTGGCGACAATTGTAGATTTCCAACGGACGTGGCTTGCCGTCAATGCTGACAACAGCTCGGTATTCCCAGTAATTTTTGGCGCTGCGCTTCACGTCGAGTAGGCAAACCTGATGGTCACCAACCTTACGGCAATAGTTGAGGGCTTGCACCGGAGGTGCGATCGCAGTTGCGCTCATCGTCCAGATACTGAGTACCGCAACCAACATAACTGCACAGCGGATTAACCATTGACGCATCGGTCTTGCTCTAGCTCTAGCGAACAGACTTGAGACTATCAACTTTCTCGACAAACAGATCGGTAAAGATTGAAATCACTCGCCGCTGCCGGACGCGGATATTGGTATTGACTGACATACCAGATTGAAGCACCACCTCTGCACCATTAGCGTTAATCACCTGCCGATCCATACTGATTTCTACCGGAAAACGATAGAACGGATAAATCTCATCGGGTGGCAGCGCATCAGAACCAATCCGCAGCACCTCACCTTCAATATCGCCAAATTCGCTGTACGGAAAGGAGTCAATCCGCACATCAACTGGCATACCAACTTTGATAAAACCAATATCCTGATTGGTGACAAACACACGAGCCACTAGGCTATCTTCCGGCACGATTTTCATAATCGGCTCACTGGTGTTTGCCACATAGCCCGGAGCACTAGTTCGTAAATCAAACACCGTACCGTTGACGGGCGCTTCCAAAATCTGATACCTCAGCGTTAGCTCAGTCTGCTCAAGCTGACTATCGAGTTCCTCAATTTGCTTTTCGTTCTCGACAATCACTTTTGCCAACTGGCTATCAATCTGGGCAATTTGCTGCTCATTGGCTTCAATTCGAGCATACAGATCAGAATCGGTTGCTGAAATAGCATTTTGCTTTTCTTGGCGAGCCTGGTCGATATCTTGCAGGACTCGCGCCCGCTCTTCCGTAAATCGCTGCACTTCAGAACGACTAGTTGACGTCTCCTGCTGCTGCTGTACGTATTGCAGTTCGGCAACGCCACCTTCTTGATATAAGGTTTCCAGCCGAGCCAAAATCGTTTCGTTCGTGCCCAAAACTTCCCGCGCATTGCTTAACTGAATATCAACCTGGTTAAGCTGGCGTTCAAGCTGCTCAATTTCCAGTTGAGCGGCCTGCACCCGACTAGAGACTTCCGAGCGGCTGGCCGCTAAACGATCCAACTGTCCTGCCGTTAAACCCTCCGATGAACCATCTAAAAGTGACCGGTATAGCGAGATTTCAGATGCTAGAGCCGCTCGATTACTCGTCAACGAGATTAGACCAGGTGGCAGGTCGGTTAGCGTAAAATCAGCGGGAGTATTATTCCCTCCCATTTGAGAGCGGTAGTACTGATTTTCGGCAACGAGCGCCGCCCGGACTTCTCTGAGGGAACGCGCTTGAGCTGTGGCAGCCGTCTGGTCAAGGCTAGCTAAGTCTTCGCCAGCTTCAACTCGCTGTCCTTCTTCGACGTAGATTTCTCGAACAACGCCGCCAAGGGGTACCTGAACTTCTTTCACGGCTTCTTGAGGTTCCAGTTTACCCTGGGCCTGAACGGCCTGTTCAATCTTGGCTAGGGAGGCCCAGAGGACGCCAAATGTTGTCACGCCCGCAATTGTCCAAACGATGGCCTGAGTCCAGACCGGGGTTTGTCGGAGAATGACTGGACTGTCAAATTGAGGCTCTGGCGGAGTTTTACCGTTACCATTGCCATTGCCGTTCAGGGAGGAGGCTCCATTGGATGAGAGCGCGATTTGGCGGGGCTGAGAGTTACCGCTGTTAGCAGGGTTCATAGGTTAAGATCTCAAGCAATTTTGCAACGAGGGAGAAAGGGGAGAGATTAGTAAAGTGAGTATGCGGGGTGTTGGTTTGTAGGCGGTAGGACTAGATGGGTTGGGTTTTAAGTGCTGAGTGCTAAGTAGGCACGTGTAGCCATATTTGAGGGATTGGAATGCTTAGATCATCTGAGATGGACTAGAACATCGGAGTAACCTCATGGCTTAGGCGCGTCGTGGTTATAGACGCATAGAACTAAAGCTGGGCGTCTTGCTGCTGATAGAGACAGTAGTAGCGACCCTGGAGCGCCATTAGTTCGCTATGGGTGCCTTGCTCTACGACGGCACCTTTATCCATCATTAAAATCAGGTCAGAGCTACGAATGGTGCTAAGTCGGTGGGTAATGAAGAAGACCGTGCGATCGCGGAATGCTTCGGCTAGATTTTGGCAAACTTGTCGTTCGGTGTCGTAGTCCAAGGCGCTGGTGGCTTCGTCCATAATCAGCAAACGAGGATTTTGCAGAATGGTGCGTGCGATCGCAATTCGCTGCCGCTGACCACCGGAGAGGTTTGATCCCCGCTCCCCGACTTGACTATTGTAGCCACTGGGCAAATCCATGATGAAGTCGTGAGCGCAGGCAACCTTAGCCGCTTCAATAATTTCATCGGTGCTAGCATCGGGATTGGTGAGCGAGATATTTTCCTGCACTGTACCTTCAAACAGCAGGCTGTCCTGGGGCACAATTCCAATCTGTCGCCGCAGGGAGTATAGCTCCACCTTGGCAATGTCGTACTGGTCAATCAAAATTCGTCCGGCCTGTGGCTCATAGAGGCGGGGCAGCAGCTTCATTAACGTACTTTTACCAGAACCGCTCTGGCCGACAATGCCGATAAACTGACCGGGCGGAAATTCCAGATTGATATTGAGCAACTGCATCGGCCCTGTGGCACCGAATCGGAACGAGATATTCTCGTAGGTAACAGCGCCTTGCATAATCGGCATCGGAATCTTGTTTCGGTCGTCTTCGTCCGATTCCTGGGGCGTGTCGATAATGTCGCTCAAACGCTCCAGCGACAGAGCGGTTTCCTGGAAGTTCTGCCAAATTCCGGCCAGCCGCAGCAGTGGCCCCGTCACGTAGCCGGAAATGATCCGGAACGCAATGAGCTGACCGAGGGTCAGTTCTCCTTCCAACACCAGGTAAGCACCCGCCCACAGCACCAGTAAGGCTGAGAGCTTATTCAAGAAGTTATTTGCCGATCCGGCTGTAGTGGAGGTCAGAACGGTCTTGAAACCAGCGGATACGTAGCTGGAATAGAGTTCCTGCCATTTCCAGCGCGATTTCAGTTCAATGCTCTGGGCTTTGACGGTTTGAATACCGGACAGGACTTCCACCAAGTGAGATTGAGTGCGGGCGTTGCGCTCGGCCTTTACCCGCAACTGCCGCCGCACGATGGGCGCAACAATCAGCGTTAGGCCCACAAACAGCGGAATCGTCAGCAGCGCCACAATGGTCAACTGCCAGCTATAGAACAGCATGACTACGATGTAAATCACCGAGAACACGGCATCGAGCACGACCGTTAGAGCCGTACCCGTCAAAAACTGGCGGATATTTTCTAGCTCGTTGACGCGGCTGGACAGCTCACCCACAGGTCGCCGCTCAAAGTAGCGCAGGGGCAAACGCACTAGGTGATCGATAATCTCTGACCCCAAGGCCATGTCGATCCGATTGGTAGTATCGACAAACAGGTAGCTTCGCAAGCTATAGAGAATTGCCTCAAAGATGGCAACAACTACCAGGAAGAAGCCCAGGACGTGCAGCGTATCCGGGCTATTTTGCACAATTACTTTGTCAATGATCACCTGAATCATCAGGGGATTAGCTAAACCGAAGAGCTGCACAAAGAACGAAGCGACAAAAACCGCGATCAGCACCTTTCGATAGCGCATCAGCGACGGCCAGAACCAGGATAGGCCAAACTTTTGCTGCTGGGTGCGATTGGTGCGCTGGAGCAGTAAAACTTCGCCTTCTTGGCCCCAAACAGAGGCAAATTCAGCCGGAGTTCGCCGAATTACGCCGGATTCTGGTACGCCTAGTACTACTTCTTTCTGGCTGGTTTCGTAGACGACAGCAAACGTGTCATTCCACTGAATCAGAGCAGGCGGTTCTATCCGGTTGATGGTGTTAGCAGGCATTTTCACTAACTGCGCCCGCAGCCCCATCATTTCTGCGACTGCGCCACAAAGCTGGAGCGAGAGACCACCTGTCCGATTCTGCTGTTCCACTAGAACGCGGCGCAGAATATCTCGCCGAAAGGGCATTTCCATGTGCTGGGCCAGCATTTGGAAACAGGCTAGCGTCGCGTTGAGAATGCCGCGACCCCGCACATGGGGATAGTTGGTGCGGCCCGGTGTTCGAATCGGAGCCGTAATCTGATCTCGAATTAGGTCTTCGTCATCGGGTTCGGGGGGGCGTTCAGGTGCGTAGGGAATATCGACGGGCACCTGATTGGTGCCATCTTCTTCTGAGATCGCATCATTCTGCGCCGGAGGAGCTTCAAGTACTGCCTTTGGGAAGCCGATTAGTCGTGTCGGCACCTTGCTCTGAACATCTACCATCCGCTCTTGTTCGGGCAAAAGCTGTGATTTGACGGCGTGTTTGGCCACAATGCCGCCACCGCTGATAAACCAAGCGTATTTCGGATCGAGCGCATCTAGATTCGCGGTGCCGGGCTGGAGATACTGAACTTTGGCTTGGTTGTAGCAGTCTGTCACAATCTGCTTCAGGTCATAGCCCGTTTCAGCCCGTGATTGGTACAGGTTGTTAAGAATGTCGCTGACTTCTGCGATCGCAGGCTGCTGCCGGAAGATATCTGCCATCTGCGGATAGTTTTTCAGCAGTTCCAGAAAATCATGCGCCGGAAGAGTCGCACAGACCACTTCGCTGGATGCGATCGCAGTTTCACAGGGAATTCCCCGCATCAAGCCAATCCAGCCCAGCACATCACCAGGCTGCAAAATCTTGAGTGTGAACGGAAACTGGTTGCTGCCGGGACGATAGCCCAAGAGCCGCGCCTGTCCCTCCATCAAAATCGCAATCTGGTAGGGCAGCGTTTCATGCCGCAAAATCGACTGTCCCATGCGATAGCGCAAAAGCTGAAACCGATTGGCAACGTCGGTTAAGACAGAGGCAGGCAATTGCTGAAAAGGGGATAAATCAGCTAGGAATTCACGAATAGAGGGTTTTACGTAGGTCATAGCGTACTATTCTTCCTCCTGGGCTGAGGAGGTCAATGTGGGTTCAGGGGGTAAAGAGTGGATGGGTAAGGGGGAGAGGAGGGTTAATAGTTAATAGTTGGAGGTTAGAGGGTTGAGGGTTCGGATTGCTTGGTGGGTTGATCGACCCAAGGATCGGTGAGATCAGTGGTTGGAGTTGCCGATTGGGATGGAGTCGTTGGGGATGAATCCGATGGACTGCTGTTGCTGTCGGCTGGAGGACTTGGTCTGACCGATGGTTGGGCAGGTAGCTTGGTGGAGGATGATGTTGGGTCGGGATCTGCGATCGCACTCGCATCGGCATTTGCATCAGCAGTTGTGATAGAGACCTGCTGGAGCTGCTCTTGTAACCAGGTGGTGAAAAGCTCATCGAGGAGTTGCTTACGCATTGCGTCATCGAGCTGAGCGGGCAAAAACTTTTCTAACCGCACGATGATGAACCATTCGCCCAAAGGAGTTGGCGGCCAGAGCTGACCGGGTTGGCTAACGCTCAACATGCGCGCTAGAGCCGGATGCGGCGTAGCCAGGGCCACAGGGCCAAGCAGCCCACCTGTTTCCGCCTCTGGGCCTTGAGAATAGGCGCGGGCCAGTTCATCAAATGCCTGCTGATCGTCCACCAGCCGAAAATAGAGTTCCTGAGCTGTCCCCGCATCTTTCACCCGCAGCAGAGAATAGATCACGCGGTCGAGCCGACCCTTGCGCTTAAGAAAATAGGATTGCAGCTTGTTATCCCAAGTAACTTGCTTATACTTTTCAATCTTGAGCTGGCGCAGAACCGTTTGCTGCACCTGCTCCATCGTCATGCCTTGGGATCTCAGCCAGTTTTGGCGATCGGCTTCAGAGATCGCCTGCTGCTGCTGAAAGAACTGCTCGGTCGCCTGCTCCAACTCTTGTTCGCTATAGGCAATCGTTGCGATCGCACGGTCGATAATCACCTCTCGTGCCAGTTGGGGGATCAGGCGATAGCGGGCCATCAGCGACACAGCCTCTGCGGCTGTAATCGTTTGGTCGCCAATTTTGATCATCGGATCGGCTCTTAAATCTTGCATCTCAGACTTTTTTGTGAATCAACATTGCATGGCGGGGAACACACTTTATCTCGGCCTTTACGCTCAATTTTCACAACTTATGTCTAAACCACCACAAATGATGCAGCTTTAACATTTAAGACTAACGGTAGATATCCCTAAAATCAGCGAAAACCTGCAAATGCAAAGAGGTTTTTACATTTGGCACTGGATAAACACTGAGTCAATCCGCACATCAATCCACGAACAGCCTATCGTGGGACGAGCTAAGCCGTATGGGATAAAAGATTTATCTTAATCCTTGGCTTAACATTTACAGATCAACTGCTGACTGCGGAAATTGCCGACTTAACAACTGCAAATTTTGAAGTTTTCTCACTCATGTTTTCTATAGTGCCCATCCTACGCAAATTGTTTCAGCCTAATATTTGATTTCAGACCAAAGAAAAAGTCCGCGATCCCATATCTTGCACCCAAACAAAGAAGAAGTATGCTGCCGCCGCATCGCAGCGGCGATATAACTTCTCTGAGTTCTCAGCGCGCAAGGTGCAAAATGTGAATGATCCAAGATCCGCTCATAAAAATCAGTTTCCATTGCTGTGAACGTTAGGCTGTATCTGAGGTTCACGACAATAAGTTGGATTCTTTCTAGTCGGAGTCAGCATGAGACATCAATTGCTGAACCAACCTATAGCGGTTTGCAAATCGGTTAAGGACAGAAACGTTAGTGTGGGGCGCGTCGCGCCCCACACTAACGTACTTAATCAATACGCACAGCGCTGTATCTGCCAGCGGACTGCACAGCAAAAAGGGAGGGCAATTACGCTCTCCCTTTTTACCTACATTTGAAAATCAGGCATCTGGCCTGACCCCAGACAGTCAAGGCGACCATTCTAGGTGAGGCTACTGCTAACCCCCAATCTGTGGTGCTTGCAGCGGTTCAGCTAATGCAACAGGTTCGGTCGATTTCCGCTCGGCTACCGTTTCAACTGCCGATCGCAACCGCGCTGTTAGCTGGTTAGTGGTTGCATCATAAATTTGGGTCAGTAGCTTCGGATAAAATCCAATACCAATGATGGGAATTAGCAGACAGGTGATAATAAACACCTCGCGCGGCTCCGCATCAATTAGCACTTCATGCTCAACCAGTTCCTTATTTTCTGGCCCATAGAAGATTTCTCGCAGCATGGACAGCAAATAAATTGGCGTCAGAATCACACCAACCGCCATCAGCAACACGGTGATCAGCTTAAAGGTGAAGCTGTAGGCATCGCTGTTGGAAAAGCCCACAAAGACCATTAATTCCGCGACGAAACCGCTCATTCCCGGTAGCGCCAGTGATGCTAACGAGCAAGCGGTAAACATGGCGAAGATCTTGGGCATCTTTTGACCCACACCGCCCATCTCTTCCAAAATCAGCGTATGGGTGCGATCGTAGGTTGCCCCTACCAGGAAGAAGAGGCTGGCTCCGATCAGGCCGTGGGAGACCATTTGCAGTACAGCACCGCTCAGTCCCAAATCTGTAAACGACGCCACCCCAATTAGCACAAAGCCCATGTGGGAAATCGACGAGTAGGCAATCTTCCGTTTCAAATTACGCTGAGCAAACGAGGTTAGTGCCGCATAGATAATATTGACCACGCCAAGAATCACCAGCACGGGCGCAAAGCTAACGTGAGCATCCGGCAGCATGCCAGCATTCATTCGTATCAGTGCATAGCCGCCCATTTTCAGCAGAATGCCCGCTAGCAGCATGTGAACGGGCGCGGTCGCTTCACCGTGGGCATCCGGTAGCCAGGTGTGTAGCGGAAAAATTGGCAGCTTTACCGCGTAGGCAATCAAAAATGCCGCATAGATCAGCAGTTGAAAGTTGTGAGCATATTCTTTTGTTGCCAGCAGCCGCATGTCGAAGGTGATGGTGTCACCGTAGAAGGCCATCGCCAACGCTGCCACCAGGATGAACAGCGAGCCACCAGCGGTATACAGAATAAATTTGGTTGCTGCATACAGCCGCCGTTTTCCGCCCCAAATCGAGAGCAGCAGGTAGACCGGGATCAGCTCCAGCTCCCACATGAAGAAGAAGAGCAGCATATCCTGTACGGCAAACACCCCGATTTGGCCGCTGTACATGGCTAACATCAGGAAGTAAAACAGCCGAGGTTTGAGAGTGACGGGCCAGGAGGCCAAAATTGCCAGAGTCGTAATAAATCCGGTCAGGATAATCAGCGGCATCGATAGGCCATCTGCGCCGACTGACCAGTTTAAGTCCAACTGGGGCACCCAGCTATAGCTTTCGACCAGTTGAAGCGATGGATTCGAGAAGTCGTAGTTTTGGTAAAAGGCAAAGACAATCAGAACGAAGTCGATCAGGCCGATCACCAGCGCATACCACCGCACTTTTTTGGCGGTTTCCACTTCTTTGCCCTCTTCATAGGGAAAGAGTGGAATAAATAGGGCGGCTACGATCGGAAACAGAGTAATTGTCGTTAGCCAAGGAAAGTCAGTCATATAACGTTTGGTCTAAATGCTTTCAAGAGGCTTTCTAAACGTGATGTCTCACATCTTGCACCTGGCTAATTGAGCACCGGACGCTATTTTGCTGCTGCAATGCGGCAGCGAAATAGCGGTCTTTGGCTTTGATACAAGATGTGAGATGTCATACAAATAGGCAAGTACGACGGCTGATGATTGCAGAATAATGCCTGCTCAAAATTTGGATTGAAATCCAAGTAGGCGTTGTTTACTTTTATACGTTTTACGCGATCGCAAAACCTTAGTTAAGAGCCTAACGATAGAGGTGACAGAATTGACCAGATTTTCAACTTTTTACAAGTTTTGTCATCAATTTGTCGCTGTTGCTGGCTGGTCTTAACCCGACAGCAATAGATTGAAGCTAGATCATAGGTAAACCATAGGTAAACCTCAATGCGCGAAGTGCGATCGCACCTTCATCAGCGGCGCGGCATGAAAAGCCTGTATGAAAAAACATCCCGTGATATCGGCTAAACGCAATACACGGGATGTTTCGCAAAATCATCAGGCTTAACCTGTGATGCCCGACAGTAAGACCAGTCCGAGCACGGCACCGAATACAATCAGCGCATAGAACTGCGCCCGACCGTTTTCGAGGTATTTCAAGCCTTCGCCCGTCACCAGTGTCACTAAGCCAGTCAGGTTGACTAGACCATCGACGATGCGGATATCCACTTCCAGCACCTGACGCGCTAGACGACGGCTGCCCTGAACAAAGACGCGGTCGTAAATGTCATCGATATACCACTTGTTCTTCGAGAGCAAATACAGCGGTTGGAACCGATCTGCGATCGCGGCTGGATCAATCTTGTGGGTGCGATACATCAGCGACGCAATCGTGATGCCGATTAGGGCAATGCCTACGGAGTTACCGCCCATAATCAGGAATTCAGTCAGGTCAACCGCTTCTGCTGCTTCTGCAACATCTGCGATCGCCTCAGTAGAAGGATGAATAAACTCTTCGAAGTAATTGGCAAATGGCGTACCAACTAAACCAATCAGCATCGACGGAATGGCCAGTACTGCTAGTGGCAAAGCCATCGAGATTGGTGACTCATGCGGTTCATGCGCGTGATGATGATCATGGCTATGCTCATCATGATCCCCAGCATCGTGCTCCGCCTCAGCCGTTAGCTCCTGGGGATTCATCGCACCAGGGCCAAAAGCTAGACCCATGTTCTGCAACTTCTCTAGCTTGAGCTTCTCTTTGATGGATGCGTCATTGCCCCGGAACGGGCCTTCAAAGGTCATGAAGTACATGCGGAACATGTAAAACGCCGTCATGCCAGCGGTCAGCCAGCCAATCATCCAGAGCAGAGGGCTAGCCTCAAAGGTTGATCCCAAAATCTCGTCTTTTGACCAGAAGCCCGCAAATGGCGGAATACCGCATATGGCAAGCGTACCAATCAGGAACGTGATGGCGGTAACGGGCATGTACTTCCGCAAACCACCCATCAGCCGCATATCCTGAGCATAAGCCGGATCATGGCCGACAACGGCTTCCATACCGTGGATTACCGAACCCGATCCCAAAAACAGCATCGCCTTGAAATAGGCGTGGGTCATCAGGTGAAATAAACCTGCACCATAGGCCCCTACGCCCATTGCCATAATCATGTAGCCCAATTGAGACATGGTGGAATAGGCAAGACCCTTCTTGATGTCGTTCTGGGTCAAGGCAATGGTCGCTCCCAAAAAGGCCGTCACAGCACCTGTCCAAGCCACGGTGCTCATCGTAGCGGGGAGTCCCTCAAACACGGGGAACATGCGCGCAACTAAGAAAACACCCGCTGCCACCATTGTTGCCGCATGAATCAGAGCTGAGATTGGCGTTGGGCCTTCCATCGCGTCGGGTAGCCAAACATGTAGGGGAAACTGAGCTGACTTAGCCACTGGCCCTAAAAAGACCAGGATGGCAAAGAAAGACGCTAGACCGACGCTTAAAGAACCGCTTTGCACCAAGTCCTGGAGCCGTTCTCCAATTACGTCAAACTCAAAGCTACCCGTTGCCCAATACAGCGCCAGTATGCCGAGCAGCAAACCAAAGTCGCCCACTCGGTTTGTCACGAACGCTTTTTGACAAGCATCGGCGGCAGCCTTACGGTCAAACCAGAACCCGATGAGCAGGTAGGAGCACATCCCGACTAGTTCCCAGAAAATGTAAATTTGAACCAAGTTGGGACTAATCACCAGCCCCAACATTGAGGAGCTAAACAGGCTCAAATACGCATAAAAGCGCACATATCCGGGATCATGCGCCATATAGCCATCGGTGTAGATCATCACCAGGAAAGCTACCGTCGTGACGATGACCAACATCAGGGCTGTTAAATGATCGATGGTGTAGCCCATCGATAAGTGGAAATCCCCGGCTGAAGCCCATTCAATCATGCGGAGATAAGGCTCATGACCTTGGAACTGATCCCACAGCAAGGCAAAGGACAGAACCATTGCCATCCCAGTTAGGGAAACAATAAAAATGGCGCTCGGCTTACGCAGCCGATTAGTGACGTCATTGTAGGAAATAAGGCCAATGCCAACGACTGTTGCTCCCAATAAGGGAAGTACAGGAATCAGCCAGGCATATTGGTATATCGATTCCATTGCTTATGCCTACATCAAGATTTTCTTCATAAAATTTGGCAAAACCGCCTACATTGTGACACAGACATTGCATTCGGCTCATTTTTTTAGTCAGGATTTAACTTCCATCCAGGCTGCTTGACCAATGGTGCAGTGTTTGTAATTACCGCTGAAGTGGGAAATAGAGCATGGTTTCCGAACAAGTTGACGGCGTCAGAGAAAGCTCAAAAATCTGCCATTTTGGTTAGAACATGCTGCTCAAGACAAGTAGGGAAATTACAACCCAAGTAGAGCATTCCCTCTAACCTAGGAAATGCATCATTTACAGCGAAGTTTGCTTCCATCCACGCTCTAAGCCTTTTCCTGACTCAGCCTGAAGCAATACAGCCAAAACTGGACTGCCATTGCATAAGCCATCTGATCACATGTTTTACATCAATGGCTAAATAGCGTCATGAACAGTTTATAAAGTATCGCTACATAGGTGCCTAGGCTTATTCTAGACAGATTCTGTATTTTTACTAAGTTTAATTATTAGAGAATATAGAACCGATTGCCCTCTTCAAGGAGTTATACCTTTGCTCGGCTCATTGCTAAGACCTGGGGGATTAAATGGGCTGCGATCGCATCATTCTAGCGGATGAGGTACCCAAAACTGACTGTAGTTATGTTTTGTCCAATCAGTTTTGAGTGATGTGCCGCGTCAAACGTGGCACATCACTTGTCAAAATATGGTTTAGGGTCTTTCTAGTCTGGTATAGACAACCATTCTAACCATCCTATTGATGCTGCGAAACTATCATGCGCTGCTAGAAGAGGGGGTAGTGGCCTGCGATCGCACGGACGAACTTTGTAACATGCTGTCTAGCGCCATCCGCAGATCATCACGCCCCCGAAAACTATCAAAGCGTTGGATCACTTGACCATCTTTGAACAAAATCAGCGTGGGCAAGGTTGTTAATCGATAGTTGTTCGCCAACTTCAGATTTTCGTCAGCATTGATCCCAATGACCTGCACCTGCCCTGGATGTTCAGCTTGAAACTGAGTCAGTAAAGGCTGAATCATTCGACACAGGCCGCACCAGGGTGCCCAAAAGTGGACGAGAACGGGGACGGAGGAATCTAAAACTTCTTTTGTAAATTTTTGCTGATTAAACAACGACACCGCTATACCCCTAAATATTTTTCTTTAAATCGTATTTGGGATCATTTTAGGGGACTGGGGGATGTCGTAAAAGACTTATTCGATAGATTTTTGCAAGATTTTTCACTCTTTTTTCAGCTTGTTATCAGGCTACCAGCGGATTTGGCTCGTTGATTGAATAAGCAGCGGATGCGCCCACCAAAACAGCAGTACGAAAAGTGCGACTCCAGCATAAGCTGGACGAATGAATTCCTGGAGTTTTAGAGCCTGCTGCCCTTTGATAAGTGCTAAAAAAGGCACAATGGACGTGCGTGATTTTACAGCCTCAAAGGCTGCTCCATAGCGGTTGTATAATCTGCGATCGCCATGCCAAACGGCAAACAGGTGATGCAGAATCAGTCCGATAGATGTCACCAGGGTGAACGTTGTGCCCAGCCAAAGCGTATGAGCAACACACCAGATGACCTGACCAACCATTTGGGGGTGACGAGTGATCCGAATGATCCCCGTTTCATAAAGATGCACCTGGGGTTTTTCAATTGCGGCAATTTCCAGCAGATTGAAGGTGGCAGGATAGAGAAACAGAAATGAGATCGCTGACAGTATCCAGACTGTAGTCTCAACGCCTGGTACACCCTGAACGTTCCACAGGCGAACCCCGTCGTAGCGGTGATTAATAAAATAGGCGATCAACGTGACGGCTAAGGGCAAACTAACCAGGGCGAACAGAATGCGGTAGGCACGCGGGCCAATGTATTGTTCACCGCGAGGACGGAGTGCAGCCAAACCACTATGCGCGATCGCAAATATCAACAGTAGCCCCAGCATAATCCAGTGGCTCGACGTTAATCCTTCCATTGAGCTTCTACGAGTTGAATCAGTTAAATACAGAACTTATGCAGTTAGATAACTTTCAGGGCGCTCCGCGCCCTGAAAGTTATCAGTTAGGCAAGAGACGGAGCCGAACGGGGATAGCGCTGCATCAGTTCGCGCACCTGTTCCGCGTGATAGGAACTGCGAGTCAAGGGAGAAGACACGACTTGCAAAAATCCCATCGCCTCGCCAATTTGCCGCCAAGCGTCAAACTGTTCCGGCGTGATGAACGCTTTCAGCGCTAGATGCTTTGGTGTTGGCTGAAGATACTGCCCAATCGTCAAAATGTCGCAGTGAACTGCCCGCAGGTCTTTCATCACCTGCTGCACTTCGACATCAGTTTCGCCGAGACCCACCATGATCCCCGATTTGCTGTAGATCCAAGGGGCTTGATCATGCACCCGCTGGAGTAGCTCCAATGTGCGATCGTAGTTACCCTGGGGCCGCACTCGCCGATACAAGCTAGGAACGGTTTCGGTATTGTGATTCAGCACTTCGGGCTGAGCCGCCAAAATAATATCAAGCGCTGCCCAGTTACCGCACAAATCTGGAATTAGCACTTCCACTGTCGTTTGAGGCGATGCGGTACGAACGGCCTGAATACACTTGCCAAACTGTTCCGCTCCACCATCCGGCAAATCATCGCGATTGACCGACGTAATCACCACATGGTTAAGCCCCATGCGGCGCACGGCTTCAGCTAAGCGCTCCGGCTCTGTGGGATCAAGCGCTTTGGGCTTTTTCTCGAAGTCAATATCACAGTAGGGACAAGCCCGTGTGCAGGCTGGCCCCATGATTAAAAACGTTGCCGTACCGTGACTGAAGCACTCCCCAATATTGGGACAGGACGCTTCTTCACAGACGGTATTCAACTCCAAGTCCCGGAGAAGAGACTTCACATTTCCAACCCGTTCCCACTGCGGCGCTTTGACCCGCAACCAATCTGGCTTTAATGTCACGATGGATGCCAATTTCCCAAACGTTACTCAACCCCTGCTTGCTTTGAATCAAGCAAGGAATTCATTACACACCTTAGCAAAAAAGAGGCGGTCAAATTTTACTGATACAGGGTAAGTGAATTGTGAAGATGCTGCCGTGGCCAACTTCGCTCTGGACGGTGATGTGGCCTTGGTGACGGTGCGCGATCGCTTGGGCAATGGCCAGTCCTAATCCGGTGCCGCCCGTTTTGCGAGAGCGATCGCTATCGACGCGGTAAAAGCGTTCAAAGATCCGGTGCTGTTCAACGGGGGGAATGCCGATCCCCGTATCTTTAATCGTGATGGTCGCCGTGCGCGGTCGATAGGGTTTGGCATAGGTTGTGAAGCCCTCATGCGCCGCTAATGTGATTTGAACTGAGCCGCCTGCCGGGGTGTAGTGAATGGCATTGGCGATCAAATTCGAGACGAGGCGATAGAGCTGCGATTCATGACCGAGAACGTACAGTTCGGTGTCTGGCATCTGACTGGTTAGATGGATGTCTGAAATGGTCGCTAGCTCCAGCAGTTCCTCGGTTAGGTCGGCGATTAAGTCGTTGAGGCAGCAGGGTTGAGCCGACTTGAGCGACGGGTCTTGCTCCAGGCTGGTCAAGAGGAGCAGATCGGTGACTAGCTGGCTCAGGCGGCGACCCTGGCGCTCGACGGTGTGCAGCATGGGCGGGATGTCCTGCTGGAGGTGAGCGGGCAGTCGGAGGATGGCCTCCACGGTTGCCAGCAGACTGGCCAGCGGAGAGCGCAGCTCGTGAGCGGCATTGGCAGTGAACTGCTGCTGCTGCTGATAGGACTGATAGATGGGCTGCATGGCAATGCCGGAGAGCCACCAACCGGAAGCGGCAACCAGAGTTAAAGCTAACGGCAAGCCCAGTGACAAGATCCACTGCAGCCGACGGGTTTCGGCATCCAGGGGAGCGAGGGTGCGCCCAATTTGCAGATACCCCCAGGAGGGATGACTGTGGCCGCCGCTGGCTGGAGGGTGAGTGTCTGCACTGTGCAGAATGGTGGTGAACTGGTGGTAGCGGATGCCCTCGGCGGATTGAAAAGTTTGCCATTCGGCGGGATTGAGGGTATCCGCTAGCGGCAGCGGCTGATCGGGAGAAAAGGCCAGCAGATTGCCGTGATGATCAAACAGGCGGATGTAATAAATGGTGCGATCGCTAATTCCGGTGGTGTGACGTTGAATCAGGGTTGGGTTCGGATCACAGGGCTGATCAACCACGCAGAGGTCGGGAAACACCTGTTGCAGCACAGCGGTTGGATCGCCGGATGCAGGCAGCATGGGTTCTAGGCTGTCGTGCAGGGTTCCGGCGATGGATTCCACTTCTCGCTCTAGGGCGACCCAGTTGGCTTGCCCAAAGGCGCGATACATGGCGAACCCAGACAGGCTGAGAATTCCGCCCATTGCCAGCGTAAACCAGCAGGCCAATCGAATCCGGCTGCGGTGAAACAGTTGTTGGCTACTGAGCGGGTTGATCATGGTGGTTGATCAGGGTTAATCGGGGTTAATCAGGATTAATCACAGTGACGGAAACCGATAGCCCTGACCCGGCACCGTTTCGATGGGGGAGTCGCAGCCATAGCGGGCAAACTTGCGGCGCAGGAGGCGAATTTGAGCGGCGACAACGTTGCTGACGGGTTCTTCGTCAATATCCCAGAGCTGAGACCGTAGCTTGCTGCCGGGGATAATGCGATCGCAGTTTTGCATTAGATAGGCCAAAACCTGAAATTCTTTCAGCGTCAGTGGAATGGACTGCTGGGGCTGGTTGGGCTGCTGAACGTGCAGTGTCGTGTTGGCATCATCCAACGCAAACGGCCCCACGGTAATCATTTCGGGTCGTAACTGGGGTGCGCGGCGCTGGAGTGCTCGCAGACGGGCCAGCAGTTCTTCCATGATGAAGGGTTTCACTAAATAATCATCGGCTCCGGCATCGAGACCCGTGACGCGATTTTCAGCTTGACCCAGCGCGGTCAGCATTAGAACGGGCAGGGCATTATGTTGCGATCGCAATCGCTGGCACAGCTCCAGGCCAGAGAGTTCCGGCAGCAGCCAGTCAAAGATGGCAACGGTGTAGTCGGCCCACTGGTTTTCCAGGCAGTACCAGGCTTGAGCACCGTCCGTTACCCAGTCCACGACGTACTTTTCACTCACCAGGACTTGCTTAATGGCCAGTCCCAGCGCTTCTTCATCTTCAACTAAGAGCACTCGCATCTTACTAGTAGTCCGCCGACTTTATTTTGATGGGTTTTTTGATGATTGCTGTGCGGCGCTAGCGCCGCACAGCAATCATCAAAACTTATTGGATTCACCACTCACGCGATCAACCACGAGGTCGATTCTACCGAAGTCGCTGCCGTTTCATCTGAATTTCATCTGTCCTGTGGCACCCTGTTGGGGATTTTTATGCAAAATCTATCGCGCCTGTGAGGAGGATGAGATGAAACCCTTATCGTTAATCGGTTCACTGCTGGCTATCAGCTTGTCCATTGGCACGTCTGCGGCCTTAGCTCACGTCGGTCACGGAGACGAGTTCCAGGCCACTGGCGGGGTGAACCGGGTCGAAGTCAATATGGAAACCGATTCACTCCTGGGCATTCAAGTTTCCCCCATTGAGCTTGCCGTTGATGGCAGCAACGCCGTTTTGATTCCGGTGACGGCGCTGGTTGATGATAATGGTCGGCAGCTTGTGTTTGTGCAGTACGAGGGCTACTACGAGCCAGTCGATGTCGTCACAGGTGCGACTCAAGGCGACCTAATCGAAGTGGTTGAAGGACTCTCGGTTGGCGAAAATCTCGTCACCCAGGGCAGTTTGTCGCTCTATGCCGAGTCGCGGAAAACTCAAACCGCTGAAGCAGCTCCGGGTGCAGCAGAGAGTGCCGAAAGCGCCGAGAGTGCAGCAGCGCCCATGACCGATGAAGCTCATGCCCAAGCGGATGCAGCAGGCATTCCCCATAGTCACGATGCCGAGGGCAATTTCATTCAGACCGAAGACACCGCTGCATCAGATTTAGCTCAGCAACCGACGGAAACGGCTGAGTCATCCGCCGCTGGTTTCCCGATGGGCCAATTTGCGATCGCAAGTGGCGGCATCCTCGCGATCTTTGCTGTCTTGGTGATGATAACGGGTCGGAAGAAGCGCAGCACCTTTTCCAACAAGCGGGGGGGATTCTAATCAGTGATGCTGAATTCACTGCTCAATCAGATTCTCAAGAATTCCATTGCCCAGCGGTGGTTGATCGTGGCCGCCGCCGTTGTGATTACGATTTGGGGTGTTTTCAGCGTCACCCAAATGCCGCTGGATGTGTTTCCGCCCTTCGCGCCGCCCCAGGTGGATATCCAAACCGAAGCCGTTGGCCTCGCGCCAGAGGAAGTCGAAACTCAAATTACCGTGCCGATTGAGAGTGCGGTGAATGGTTTACCCGGTGTCACCACCGTGCGCTCGTCCTCCAGGGTGGGGCTGTCGATGGTGCAGGTGGTGTTTGACCAGAACGCGGATATCTATCAGGCGCGGCAGTCCGTCACCGAACGGCTGCAGCAGATCACCAGCCAGCTTCCGGAAAGCGCTCATCCCCCACAGATCTCGCCGCTGGTGTCCCCCTTAGGCACCATTTTGCAGTATGCCTTTACCGTTGATGGCCAGGGACGAACCTCACTGATGGATTTGCGTCGGCTAGTGGAGGCCACGCTCAAAAATCAGCTCCTTTCCGTGCCGGGAGTCTCACAAGTCACCATCTACGGCGGAGACGAACGCCAAGAGCAGGTGCTGGTTGACCCCGAAAAACTGCGATCGCAGGGTGTGTCGATCAACGAAGTGGTAGAGGCCGCTAGAGGGGCAAACTCCAGTGCGCCAGGTGGCTTTCTAATCGGTGGCGGCCAGGAGTTGCTGATCCGGGGCATGGGTCAGGTGGACTCAATCGACGACTTGCGGCAGTCGGTGGTGAAAGCGGAAACTGGGGAACCGATTCTGCTACAGGATGTGGCCGAGGTGAAAACTGGCTCAGCCCTGAAGCGTGGCGATGCCAGCCTGAACGGTCAGCCAGCGGTGGTGCTGATGATCAACAAGCAGCCGGAGGTGGACACGCCCACCGTCACCCAAGCGGTCGAAGAGGTGATGGCCTCCTTGCAGCCAACCTTTCCAGCGGATGTGCAGGTGACGCGCACCTTCCGCCAGTCCAACTTTATTGACTCCGCCATTCGCAACGTCAGCGGCTCTCTGATTCAGGGCATCATCATCGTGTCGGTGATCATGCTGCTGTTTTTGATGAACTGGCGCACGGCAGTGATTACGCTCAGCGCCATTCCCCTGTCGCTGCTGGTGGGGCTGATGCTGATGAAAGCCTTCGGTCTGGGTATCAACACCATGACGCTGGGCGGCTTGGTGGTAGCGATTGGTTCAGTGGTCGATGATGCGATCGTCGATATGGAGAACTGCTATCGCGGCCTCCGCACCAATCAGGCGCAGGGCAATCCCAAGCACCCGTTCCAAGTGGTGTATGACACTTCGGTGCAGGTGCGGCTGGCCGTGATTTTCTCGACGGTGATTATTGTCGTTGTGTTTGCTCCCATTTTTAGCTTAACGGGGGTAGAAGGACGGATCTTCGCCCCGATGGGACTGGCCTACTTGTTCTCGATTGTGGCTTCAACGCTGGTGGCGATGACGCTTTCGCCTGCCCTCTGTGCCATTTTGCTAGCCAATCAAACGCTACCCCAGGAAGGGACATTAATCTCGCGACTGGCGGAACGGCTGTATCGCCCACTGCTCAATCTGTCGCTGCGCGCCCCCCAAATTATCTTGGCGCTGGCGCTGGCGATCTTAGTGGCCGCAGTGGCCGTGGTGCCATCTCTGGGACGGGTCTTTCTGCCCGAGTTCCAGGAAAAATCCCTGGTCAATTCGATGGTGCTGTTCCCCGGTGTATCGCTGGATATTACCAACGGGGCAGGCAGGGCGCTGTCGAACTCGCTCCAAGATAATCCCCTCTATGAGTGGGTGCAGGTGCGAGCCGGACGCGCGCCCGGTGATGCCGATGGCGCTGGGGTCAACATGGCCCACGTTGATATTGAACTCAGTGATCTGGCGCTTAAAGATCGGGAAGCCAGTATCCAAGAGCTGCGGGAAGCCTTTCTGCAACTGCCCGGTGTCGCTCCTAATATCGGCGGCTTCATCTCTCACCGCATGGATGAAGTGCTGTCTGGGGTGCGAAGTGCGATCGCAATTAAAATCTTTGGCCCCGACTTAGCGGAACTGCGGCGCATCGGCGAACAGGTGCGCGATGTAATTGAACCCATTGCAGGCGTTGTGGACTTACAGCTTGAGCCACAGTTGCCCATTCGCCAGGTTCAAATTCAGTATGACCGAGCCGCTGCTGCTGAATACGGGCTGACGATGGCGCAACTGTCGGACGTGGTGGAAACCGCACTCAATGGTCAAGTCGTCTCCCAGATTACGGAAGACCAGCAGCTGATCGACATTTTCGTCGCCTTACCTGAATCGGAGCGGAGTAACTTGGATGCCATCCGCGCGATTCCCGTCTCGCTGCCGTCAGGAGCCATGATCACCCTGGATACCGTCGCTGATATCGACTACGGTATGGGCGCAAACGTGGTGAATCGGGAAGATGTGTCGCGTCTGATCGTTGTTTCCGCCAACGTCGCCGAGCGGGATCTGGGCAGCGTCGTCCGCGATATTCAAGCCCAGATTCGAGATCGCATACAGTTGCCTAGTGGCTACTTCATTCAGTACGGCGGCCAGTTTGAATCCGAGCAGCGGGCAACCAACAGCCTACTCGTCTTCAGCATTCTGGCAGCTATCGTCATCGCTGTGCTGATGCTTTTCTCCGTCAAGTCGCTGCCTGCCACCCTTGCCATCATGCTTAACTTGCCCTTGGCACTGGTGGGCGGTATTGTCTCCATTGTGCTGACCGGAAGCGTAATGTCGGTGGCCTCGCTGATCGGCTTCATCACCCTATTCGGCGTAGCCGTTCGCAACGGCTTGCTGCTGGTGGACAACTACAACGACAAGTTTGCTCAGGGGATGCCACTGAAGGAGGTGATCGTCACGGGCTCACTAGAACGAGTCAACGCCATCCTGATGACGGCGCTCACATCGGCGTTGGGTATGTTGCCCCTAGCCATTGCCAGCGGAGCCGGAAATGAAATCCTGCAACCCCTGGCCATTGTGGTACTGGGTGGCTTGTTTACCTCAACTGCGCTAACCCTACTGGTGATTCCAGCCCTTTATGCCAAGTTTGGCCGCTGGTTTATGCCCAAGCCCAAACCTGTAGATCTAGAGGCTGCGTTCTCAACCAGCACAACCAGTAATGAAGCAACCCAACCATCGGTTGGCTCTATCTGTAGCGAATGAACAAACTAATATGCGATCGCAGTTTCTTAGAGAAGTGCGATCGCAGTTTCTTAGTTATCGATACCAATGGCCTTTTCGGGTGCCGTTGAGTTTAGCTGGCGAATTCTGCTAAATGAATTTGATGATAAATATTGTCGATGCTTTCTAGGGCAGCAGATTCACCGTTGTAATCTGCGATCGCACGGAGGACAGTAAGAGATTGCTGATAAAAATGAAGGGCTTTAGCGGGCTGACCAATGGCTTCATACACTTTGCCTAGGTTGCATAGCACTCTGCCAATCCCTTTCTTATTCCCTAAAAGTTGAAAGAGAGCTAGAGCCTGCTGATCGCACTGGATGGCCCAGTGGAACTGACCCATTTGGCGGTAGATGCCTGCAATGTGTCCCAACGTCGTTGCTTCGCCCGCACTGTCGGCACTGGCCTGCCGTATCCACAAGGCGCTGTAGTAGTAACGCAGCGAGGTTAGCGAGTAGTTGAGATAGCGATAGGTGAGACCGAGATAGCTGAGTGATGCGGCCATACCGACGGTATCATCCGTTTGCTGGCGCAGGGTCAGTGACGTGTGAAATGAGGTAATGGCCTGGTTATAGCGACCCAGCTTGAGGCAAGCGACCCCCAAATTGTGCCGAGCCGCAGCTTCTCCGGCAATATCGTTGGCATCTTGTAGAACACTGATCGCGGATTGAGCAAGTGTTTGAGCACGGCTGTACTGGCCAATGCCGCTATAGATCAGGCCCAAATTATTCAGAGTGCGACCCATGCCGCGCAGGTCATTGGCGTCCTTAAAACACTGGAGTGCCTGCTGATGCAGACGAAGAGCTTCATCAAACTGACCGAGACGGCGGTACATTTCGGCAAAATTGCTTAGCTGATGGGCACTTTCAGTGGCACTACCGTCTAGATTGGGGTCGAGGCGCAGGATGGTTTGAGCTGAAGATAATTGGGCATGAATACTTGAAGGGGCTGTTTCCTGGGCGTGAGCCTGTACCAAGCGAATACAGTTGAGCAAGTCGCTGGCGTTGGCGTGGCGTCCTAGTTGCCGATAGATTCGCAAAATGGCTTGAAAAGTTGCGATCGCAGCCGCATATTGCTGCCGACGATATTGCTGCCAGCCTAATTCAGTCAGCACTTCGACTTCTGCATGGTGCTGCTCCGAAACCCGATGCGTTGAGGAGGGATGAACCGTGTCTGTGCAAAGCGCGAGAACGAGGGGAGAAAGGGTAGATAGAAGCGATAGGTAGAAGTTACACATGGCTAAGAGTTTTTCTTGACGGCAACAGGGAGACATTTACAGGGATCTACCGTAGTTGCACGGATATATGTCTCAGCCAAGTTGAGTCATGCAGAAGACTGTTACATTACTTAATAAAATGGTTGGGTAATTCTTCTGTCATCCTTGTACTCAAACTTTGTACTCAAACCATGAACACCGACTTGATTTGCTTGCTGATCTTGGCCTTGTGGACAATCCCGCTGAATCATATTCCTGCCCTCGCTCGCGTGGCGGAAGCTGGAGTCAGTTGGGGGTTAAGCAATCGCGAAAAAGTGCCCGATGTGCCAGCTTGGGTTGGACGGGCAGATCGGGCGCAGCGCAATCATCATGACAATTTGGCGCTGACAGCTACGGTGATTTTAATCGCTCAGATCACGGGTAACGCAGATGACATAACCGCGATCGCATCCATCATCGTTCTGGTCATGCGCGTTCTACACGGCATCTTTTATATGATTGGTATCCCGGTGTTGCGATCGCTGGCCTACTTTGCCTATGTCCTAGCGCTGCTGGCTATCGTATGGCGTTTATTTACCTAGAGAATTTCGGGTGCCTGACCATCTGTAGGGGCGAATGGCCATTCGCCCCTACCATACACTTTGATTACCCTAATCAAGAGAAATCGTGCCTGTGAACACCATCTCGGCGGGGCCAGTCATGTAGACATGCTGATCGGTTTCAGACCATTCGATCAGCAGCGGGCCACCGGGCAGTTCCACGGTTGCTTTGCGCTGACAGTTGCTCGTCAATACGCCAGCGACTAGTGATGCACAAGCTCCTGTACCGCAGGCCAGCGTCGCCCCTGCCCCTCGTTCCCAAACGCGCATTTTCAAATAGTCAGGCTGCACAACTTCAATGAACTCGGTGTTAATCCGCTGTGGAAACGCTTCATGATGCTCAAACTTGGGGCCAATCGTGGCGAGCGGAATCGTATTGACATCTTCAACAAACGTAATACAGTGCGGATTGCCCATGCTGACGCAGGTTACTTCCCAGGTTTGCCCTGAGACATTCAGCATCCGATTGATTACTTTATCCTCTAGTCCAGCCAGGGTGGTTGGAATCTCCTTGGCCAGCAGTCGCGGTGGGCCCATGTTAACTTTCACTTGCCCATCCGCTTGCACTTCTGGCGTGATCAGACCGCCTAGAGTATGAATTTTGTAGGCATGAGGATGGGATAGGAGGCGACCATCCATAATCTCTAGCCCTTCTAAGAACCGCGCCATGCAGCGGATGCCGTTGCCGCACATTTCCGGCTCAGACCCGTCGGAGTTGAAAATCCTCATGGTGTAGTCGGTGCCATTCTGTCCTGGCAGCGCAAAAATCACGCCATCTGCGCCAATGCCAAAGTTGCGATCGCACATATGAATCGCCTGTTCTGGCGTCAGGATCGGCTTAGTCTGGTGCCGATTGTCGATCAGCAGAAAGTCGTTCCCCAACCCTTGATATTTCGTAAAAGCAACTGTCATGGCGGTCTGTCATGATTGATTAAGACTCTAATTCTACTGCGAGTTGGTTAAACCGTTCACCTGTCTGGGGTCTATAAATTCTGAGACAAGTCCTTGGTATGGGCGAATGGCTATTCGCCTATACGTAAGCCTTACTTCAGAAGGCTGTTCGAGATGGGTACAAACAGCAGAGTTTGAGGGTTGTTAACTGAATAATGCCAAATAATGCCAACCGACTGAGGACTGCTATATCCTTTAACAGTATTGACTGGTAACCCTATTGACCTGGAGTTGAGGAAGTTGCATGGCGCTCGAACTTGATACCTCTTTGCCTAGTGTGAGACAAATGCAAACCCTGATCCGTGATGCTCAGGAAGTCGAAGCGAAGTTGATCACCGATGATTTGCTCGTTGGCAAGATCCGCTGGCAAGATTCTGATTGCCTATGCTTAGTCGATCAGTATGATCAGCCGACCATTATTTGGCGACAGGCAATGGTGTATATCAAACCCAAGAGTTAAGCCCTTTGCTACACCACTAGTTAGCTTTAGTTAGCCACATCAACGTCTTAATAAAAGGTGCGTTACGGTTTTGCCTGACACACCCTACAGCATGTTCCATTGACTGACTGCATTCGGCTCTCGCATTAGTTTCTCTACAATCACGACTGTCTATGGTTTGGCCTCAATTGCGATCGCGCTTTTTCTCCCTGCGGCGCTGGTTTTTGATCGGAACTGCGATCGCAACCAGTCTCGCCATCATGCTGCTGGCTACCCCCAGTCCAGCGTATGAAGTGCAGATTAATCCACCCAATCCACAACTGGGCGAAACGATTTCTGTCATTGTCCAGGCCGAAAATCCCCAGTCTACAACACCACCCACTGTCACCCTGGGAGAAACGGAATATCCGTCCTATCCCATCGGCGGCAACCGCTATCAGGCACTCTTGCCGACCAGTCCGCTTGATGCACCGGGAGAAAAGCTCGTCCGCATTTTCGGCCAGGAAGACACCCGCAACTTCACCGTTTGGCTACGGAACCGCGATTTTCCGACTCAGCGCATCAACTTTTCACCGGGCGTTGCCAGCATCGAAGGCACAGATCATGAGTTTGATCGCGTAGACGCGTTCAAGCAGCTCAACACCCCTGAACGATACTGGAATGGCCCGCTGCTCCGTCCCAGCAGCGGTTCAGTTAGCTCCGTCTACGGCGTGCGGCGCTACTACAATGGCGACTTTGCCGAAGACTATTACCATCGCGGCGTCGATTACGCAGCTGGAACAGGTAGTCCCATTGTTGCTCCGGCTGCCGGACGCGTGGCGCTTGTGGGACGAGTCGCTGATGGTTTTGAGCTACACGGCAATACGGTTGGCATTGATCACGGTCAAGGTGTCCTCAGTATCATGATCCACATGAGCCGGATTGATGTCCAGGAAGGCCAAATGGTCGAGGCTGGACAGGTACTGGGTGCCGTTGGCGCTACTGGATCAGCAACGGGGCCTCATTTGCACTGGGGTCTGTATGTTCACGGTATTGCCGTTGATCCGTCACCCTGGCGGGAAACAGGATTCTAGCGATTGATGGCATCAGACTAGCTTCGGATTGGAATGATTTAAACTAGAGATTTATTCAATCTAAGTAGCTGCATATCAATAAATGCACATTTAAAAAATGGGGAACTCCTGCGATTCCCCCAATTTGTTAGATGCGTTTGTTTATTGATGCGAACCTACTTGATGTGATTTATTGCGATCGCAATTGAATGACTCCATCGGCCTAACCCCATTTCCTATGAACCGCACCACTCAAGCTGACTCTAAAATCTGGATCTACGACACGACGCTACGCGATGGCTCTCAGCGAGAAGGACTGTCGCTGTCCATTGAAGACAAACTGCGGATTGCACACCAGCTTGATGAAATGGGCATTCCCTTCATTGAAGGCGGCTGGCCAGGAGCCAATCCCAAGGACGTGCAGTTCTTCTGGCAGATCAAAGAAGAACCGCTCAAGCAGGCGGAAGTCGTTGCCTTTTGCTCCACCCGTCGCCCCGGCAAAACGGCGGCTGAAGATCCCTTATTGCAGCCGATCCTGGCCGCAGGTACGCGCTGGGTCACGCTGTTTGGCAAATCGTGGGATCTGCACGTCACCGAAGGTCTGCAAACCACTCTAGATGAAAATCTAGAGATGATTCGCGACACGATCACCTACCTCCGCAGTCAAGACCGACGGGTGATCTACGACGCGGAACACTGGTTTGACGGCTATAAAAATAATCCTGACTATGCGCTGCAAACCCTACAAGCAGCCTACGAAGCGGGTGCCGAATGGTTGGTCTTCTGCGACACGAACGGCGGCACGCTGCCCCACGAAATTAGTGAAATCGTCAAGTCCGTCAAGACTTGGCTCGACGCTCAATCAGGCACAGCCAAACCTCAACTAGGCATCCACACCCACAACGATTCCGGTACGGCAGTCGCCAACGCGCTCTATGCCGTGACGGAAGGAGCGCGCATGGTGCAGGGTACGATCAACGGCTACGGCGAACGCTGCGGCAACGCTAATCTCTGTACACTGTTGCCCAACCTGCAAATCAAGCTTGGTTATGACTGCTTGGAGGACGAACAGCTTCAGCGTTTAACAGAATCAAGCCGCCTGATCAGCGAAGTGGTAAATTTGGCTCCCGATGATCACGCACCCTTTGTCGGTTTGTCGGCCTTTGCCCATAAGGGCGGCATTCACGTCAGCGCCGTTGAGCGTAACCCGCTGACGTATGAACATATCCGCCCGGAGCAAGTCGGCAACCGTCGCCGGATTGTGATTTCAGATCAGTCGGGGCTGAGTAACGTACTCGCGAAAGCCCGCAACTTTGGCATTGAACTCGATAAGAGCGACCCCAGCTGCCGCCAAATTTTGCAGCGGCTCAAGTCTCTGGAGCATGAAGGCTATCAGTTTGAGGCCGCAGAAGCCAGTTTTGAGCTGCTGATGCGAGAAGCGATGAATCAGCGCCAGCAGTTCTTTGAGCTAAAAGGGTTCAAAGTTAACTGTGATACTGTCCCCGGTTCCGATCTGAGCCAAACCTACTCGTTGGCCACGATCAAAGTAGCTGTTAACGGTCAGGACATCTTAGAAGCGGCTGAAGGAAACGGGCCAGTTTCAGCGCTGGATGCGGCCTTGCGTAAGGCGCTGCTAAACTTTTACCCTGAAATTGCTGAGTTCCACCTGGCTGATTACAAGGTGCGAATTCTGGACGGTAAGGAAGGCACCTCAGCGAAAACGCGTGTACTGGTGGAGTCCTCCGATGGTCATCGCCGCTGGACAACCGTAGGCGTTTCGACCAATATCATCGAAGCCTCATATCACGCCACGGTTGAAGGGATTGAGTATGGCCTGATGCTGGCCCGCCAGCCGCAGGAAGCGGCACTCATGCCGAATCCGGCGGTAAAGTAGCCGATTTCGCATAATCCATTGGCAAAATACACCAAAAGCGCGGCTGAGCCGCGCTTTTAGTCTTTGAGGATTTGAATTCAAACTCAACATCGATAAGCCAAGGCAAATCGATCCAATCCTGCATAGTCCGGTTGAATCTCAATTCCAGTAAACTGTCCGCTCTGCTGCAAGATCTGGGCTACGTCTTTGCCCTGACCAGCCATGATCTCAAACAGCAAGATTCCTCCCAACTTCAAGTAAAGCGGTGCCGCTTGAACAATATGCCGAATGCAGTCTAAGCCATCTTGCCCTCCGTCCAGCGCCAAGTGTGGCTCATGCTCAACTACTTCAGCCTGTAGCGTCAGTACGGTTTGACTAGGGATATAGGGCGGATTCGACAGAATGCCCGTGAACTGTCCCTGCAAATGCGTCAGCGGTTCAAACCAGTTACCGTGATAAAACTGAATCCGCGATCGCAACTCATACCGCTCAGCATTCAACTGTGCGATCGCAAGTGCCTCGCGGCTGTAATCCACCGCATGAATGTGAGCGTCGGGCATCGCTTCAGCTAGACCCAGTGCGATCGCGCCACTACCCGTGCCCAAATCAGCCCAATTTCCCGATTCTGGGTGATCAATCCCAGTTTGCTGAATGGCCGAGATCGCCAGATCAATGATCGACTCCGTTTCCGGTCGCGGAATCAAAACCGCAGGCGAGACCACCAGCTCAAAATTGCGCCAGGGGGTTGAACCGATCAAATACTGGAGCGGAATCCGCTGTTCAACTCGCTGCTGCCAGATCTGGTCTAATTCTGCCAGTGAAACTTTTGCTTTGATCTCCGACTGCTGAGCATCGGAGCCGAGCCGCAGGGCTAAGCGATCGAGTGCTGTAACTGAAGTAAGTAACCAATCGAGTTCGTGAGGGGGAATATGGGATGCGATCGCAGCTTGACGAGCCTGCTGTCGCCACTGAAAAAGTGCCGCGCCTACAATCAAATGCACCCATCCCTGATTCGTCAGAGATGGGTGCTTGAACTCAGAATCTGAGTTGATCATGACAATATGATTACTGTCCAGACTGTAGCGAGCGAATATACTCCACAGAGTCAGTCGGTGGAATCAGCATAATCTGCTCTAGATCAGGATTATCGCTGCTTTCCATCGTGGCAATCACACCCTGTAGACTAACCACCTGAATTTCCACATTACCCGACAAATCGCTTTGCTGCTGCTCGACCCGATCCAACAGACGCTGTAGTCCTTCCCGCTCAAAATAAACTGGGATCACCTGCTGATCTTCGCTAGTTACGGTCAAATATCCACCATCAGCCGTGGAACGAGCCAAAAATAGCGGTACCCCATTAAACTGATCGACACTGATCTCCTGGCCGCTGCTTTGCAGAAGCTCAACCGCAGACTGAATTTGTGCATCATCTGCAAAGTAGGCAAATTGCAGACCCGCATCTTCTTGGCTGCTGCGTTGGGCTAGCTGATAAACTTGTCCGAGTGAAACAGGCGTCACCTGAACATTACCTGCAACTTCGGGATCTTGCTGGGTTACACGATTGAGAAAGCTTTGAGCATCCTCTTGGCTCAGAAATACACCAGCCACGGCACCCTGCCCTTCTCCATTTTGGGGCGATGCGACCAAAGGCGAACCTTGAGCATCTGTAATTGTGAACACAGGGACAGCGGCCAGCTTCTCAATAATTTGCTCTTGGGTTAGCGCTAATGCTTCCAACCCACCTGCGAGCAGAGAACAGGCCACAGCACCACCGATTAAACCTGCTGTTTTTCCCCACCGGATCAATGCTTTCATAAGTTCTCCTGATAACGAGATTGAAAAATCGTCTCAATGCTCTTTCTGTACGAGCGACAAACTTGCTTTCTTGCATGTTAACTGTAACCAAAGTTTGTTTTGGCTAAAGCCGATTTATTTAAAATCCATCTTCTGGATGATAATGCAAGAAAACTGAGACTAACTGAGCAAGTCCTGCAATCTGAGGACTCAGATTAACACAATTCAACTGTGTTATACATCGAAGACTATGAATCGGCTGTCTGAGTTCCAGTGAAACAAATAATAGATTCGATTAATAAATCGGGATGACAGGATTTGAACCTGCGACATCCTGCTCCCAAAGCAGGCGCGCTACCAAGCTGCGCTACATCCCGTAACACGTACACCAGTATAACTTGCTTTGCTCAATTATGTGTAGCGGTTTGATAAAAGATGAGGACGGTTCGATGAAGTTGCCTCGCGATAGACTACAGGTATGAATTCATCTTCTAGGGCAAAATCTCAGTCATCGGATGCGGTTCCCTGTCGGTATTGGCGCATTCAGAACTTGCCAGGTTTATCGGCTGAATACCAGCAGCAGTTGATTGATATTGGCATTGAGAACACGCTTCAGCTTTTGCAGCGAGGTAAAACGCAGGTGTTGCGGCAGCAGTTGGCCAATCAGCTTAATCTGCATGTACAGCACGTTAATCGCTGGGTGGCTCTGGCTGATTTAGCGCAGGTGCCTGACGTGGGCTGTCAGCACTGCGGGGTGCTGCTGCATTCAGGCATCGCGTCGATGCAGGTTTTGGCCAATACGTCCCCCCAGCAGCTATTTCGGCAGACCCGCAAGTTCTACGTTGCCAATTTGCAGCGGATGGATCTGTGCCCCAAGGTTGAAGATATTAGCCGCTGGATTGCCCAAGCGCGATCGCTCTGTCAATCCGTCTACGGTTCTTAAGGCTCGTCTTAAAGCTGAAAAAGGGGAACCGCAGTACAGCTCCCCTTTTCTCGAATAAGTCGGCACTCAAATTTAGTCAGGATACCAAAACATTCCTTTGATGCCTTCAGGATCGGGCATGAAGCCAAGCTGTTTATAAAATTCCACAACGTGCGGATCAGCGAACAGCGTGACATTGCTAATGTCTTCGCTGCGGAGCTTTTTAATCAGTTGTTTCATCAGCGCTTTGCCTAAACCACGTCCTTGAAAATCGGGATGAACAACAACATCCCAAATTGTGGCATTGAAGGCATGATCCGATGTCGCTCGCGAGAAACCAATCAGGCGGCGACGATTACCCCGTACCTCCCACATCGATACGACCAAAAAGCTGTATTGAATCGCTTTTTTGACCTTACGCAGCGGGCGGCGAGACCAGCCAACTGCATCACAAAGCTCTTCTAGGTCATACAGGTCGATGTCTCGTTCAGTGCTGAACACGATCCGAGTCTCATCGTTGTTGTCCTCAGCAAGCACTTCGTCGGTCAAGATTGGTATGGACGTAGGGGACGAGTCTGGGGTGGTGAATAAGCTTTTCCAAAAACCCATGCAGACGTACGTGATGATTAGGCGTTAGAAAACAGTACTAGCTAGTATATCCTCGAACGCTTCTATCACGCCGCCAGACTTCCAATTTTCGACCTAACTTGGAATCAGTTCAAATACTGGATGTTTTCCCGGTTTGACCGCTGCTTTGAGATTTAGGATAGATAAGAGTTATAGTGTTGCGATCGCAGATTACTTTTGCAGATCACTTTCGGATGGGTGTTCTACTATATGGATCGCTATATTAGGTCTATCCACATTGAGATCTATCTACATCTACATCACAATCTGCATCCATCAGTGTTTAAATTCGGGTTTGTAATTCGGTAGTAGTATTCACGTTTTATGTAGTGTAAGCTTCTGCCCATACTACACAACAGCATTAAGACTACCTGCGATATTTCGGTTGGTTTATTTGGCAAGGAAGGCAAGATCCCCATCATGGCTGCGGGTTTAAAACCAGTAACGCTAGATCTGCTAAAGCGCTTCAATCGGGCTTTTCCTCAGTTCTATGAGCAATTTGTCAGCAGCGAAATCCAGTTGCAAAATCTTCGTCTGGCCTATCAGCTCTACAAGCGAAAGCAAGCCGTCATTGAGCTGAAGCCAGAAGGAAACAAGAGTGCGCTCCATTTTGCTTATCGCAATCAGTCCTTCCTGCTCAGCGACATCTTTGGGGTGCTGGCGGCCTATGGTTTAACGATTCATAGCCTCAGTCTCTATGGGCAAATTTATCCCCCCATGCTGGTGTTTATCAAGCTGGTGGTCTCCCGCAGCGGCAAGGCGCTGACGGACAAGACGGCGGATAACGTCTGTCGCGCTATCCGTGAGGCGCTGGCAGGACGGTTTGAAGTGGAAGAAATGCTAGCCGTTGAATTTAACTTAGATGCGGGGCTAGAGCAGGTCGAGACCGAATTTTACGTTGATCCGGTGTTTCATCTGCCAGCGCTGTTGATCGAAGCGGATAACCAGCCAGGTTTGTTTTATAAGGTTATGTACGCCGTTTGGCAGGAAGATTTACTAGTTGTCAACGCTAATTTGCTAGTTTGGCGGGGACGTACCCGCTTAATTTTGTACCTGCTGGGGCCAAACGAAAACTTGATCCCGGAGTATATCGGCCACAAAATTGCCGAATGTATGAAGCAGCGGCTGCTGGCTCAGGAGTATTAGTCGGGATTCAGAAAGTGAGGCGAGAGGAGTGAGGAGTAAGGCGTAGGGTGTGAAGGGCTGTAGAGGGCTGTCAAGGCTATAGAGGCTGTAAAGACTCAGTCCCCAGCACTGCCCCCTCTTTAGTACCAAATTGCAGAACTGGTACTCACAGCTTTTTCAGATACCAATGCGCCAAGCTTGGTATCAATGAGCACATCTGCTTGGTCATGACATCAATTCATGTCATGATCGGTACAATTGCTCATTTATTGCGATTGCCTCGGGATCGATGCCAGTCATTACGGTAAATCAGGTTTCTCATACCTATGAGCGCTTTGGCGATCAAGCTGCTCCGGCGCTGATATTTGTGCATGGCTGGTTGCTCAGCCGTCACTACTGGCAGCCAGTTGTGCAGCAACTGGTTGATCAGTTTCAATGCATCGCCTATGACCTGCGTGGATTTGGTGAGTCTTTAGAGACGATAGCGTCTGAGCAGATCTCTGACTCGATCTCTGATGTAACCCGTCATGAGTTTGGCACAGAGGATTGCGATCGCAACTACACCCTGCAAGCCTACGCTGAGGATTTGAGCGGCTTGTTGGATCAGCTCAATATCACGAATGCCTGGATTATCGGCCATTCCCTGGGCGGCAGTGTCGCCATTTGGGCCGCTCATCTTGACCCAGAGCGGATTCAGGGCGTTATTTGCATCAATGCTGGCGGCGGAATTTACCTGAAGAATGAATTCGAGAAATTCCGGGCCGTCGGCCAGCAACTCGTAAAATTTCGTCCCCGTTGGCTCAGCCAACTGCCACTCATGGACTGGGTATTTGCCCGAGATAGCGTCGCCCGACCCGTAGCCCGTCGTTGGGGACGGCAGCGATTAATTGATTTTGTCAAAGCCGATGCCGCAGCGGCGCGTGGAGCACTACTCACGTCTACAACCGAGGAAGAAGTGCATCGACTACCGCAAATTGTGGCGAGTCTAGAACAACCGCTCCACTTCATTGCCGGAGCAAAAGATACGGTCATGGAACCGCAGTACGTGCGACATCTGGCCAGCTTCCACCCATCATTTCAGCAACAGGCAGCAAATGTGACGGAATTGGACAACTGCGGCCACCTTTCAATGATTGAGCAGCCCGATCAAGTGGCGCAAACGATTCGCTCAGTCGTGCAGCAGCACCAGCAATTTGGGCAGCAGTCTAATACGCTGTCGGCTTGAGGGGGATTGTAAAGGCTGTAAAGGGCTGTAAAGACTTAGCACTGGGAAATAGTGAGGCGAGAGGCGAGAGGAGTAAGGCGTGTTCCGGTCACTCAACCCTCAGCACTGTACCCTGTACCCCACCATGCTCAGCTCTGAGTCCTTTACACAACGGGTGAGTCATATAGCTCCATCACACGGGTGATATCCAGGCGGGACTGCACCGACAGGCTCAGTGGCGAGCGATGGCCCTGGTTGAAGTGATCGGCTGCGGCGCAGCCAATCATGGCGGCATTGTCCGTACAGAACTTGAGTGGTGGAAATAGAACCTTAAGCTGGTGTTCGGCTGCGGCCTGCTGGAGATGATGGCGCAGCCGACTGTTTGCAGCGACGCCGCCGCCTACGGCAATCGTGTTTAGGTCGTAATCCAGCGCACAGCGAACGGCTCGCTTGGTGAGTGATTTGGCAACGGTTTCCTGAAAGCTAGCGGCGATGTCCGCTACAGGTAATGGTTCTACAGCTTCTCGTTCTAGCTTTTCCGTTAGCCGCAGCACGGCTGTCTTTAAACCGCTAAAGCTGGAATCATAGGGATGAAAGCCGCCTTGGGGTAACGAAATGTTACCTTCGGGCAGGGGGAATGCGATCGCACTTCCTTCTTTGGCCAGCTTGTCAATCACTGGCCCACCCGGATAGCCCAGTTTTAACAGACGCGCCACCTTATCAAATGCCTCACCTGCCGCATCATCGCGAGTTTGTCCGATGGTTTCGTACTCGCCGCAGGCTTTGACATGAATTAGGCTCGTATGCCCACCCGATACAAGTAGGCACAAAAACGGCGGTTCTAACTTCGGCTCACTCAGATAGGAGGCGTAGATATGTCCTTCTAAGTGGTGAATGCCCAAAAACGGTTTGTGATGCACCATCGCCAGCGTTTTAGCCGCTGTGACGCCGACGAGCAGCGCCCCGATTAATCCAGGTGCACAGGTGGCCGCGATCCCGTCAATGTCTGCCCAAGTGGCATCAGCATCGGCCAGAGCTTGTGCGATCGCATCATTAATTGTCTCCAAATGATGACGCGAGGCCACCTCAGGCACAACGCCACCATAGCGACGATGAATTTCAATCTGTGACGCAACAACATTACTCAGCACTCGACGATCATCAACTAGCGCCACCGCCGTTTCATCACAACTCGTTTCAAGTGCCAAAATTTTTGCCATTAACTGGTACGTTTTTTAATACGTGTTCTAATACGTAAACTCTTCTTACAAGCGTATCTTTACGCAGATGACTTAGAAGAGTATGATTACGGCGAAGTTCGCCTCTAATTGCGTACAAATAACTTAACGTTTTGTACACCAAACTTTGTCCTTTGTAACAAAAGGAAATATTTCTATGCGACGACTGTTTGCTGTATTACTCATTTTCTGTTTGTGGTTTGGATTCGCTCCATCCGCATCTGCTGATGTTGCAGGATTGACCCCTTGCAACGAATCTCCGGCCTTCCAACAGCGTGCTGCCAATGCACGCAATGAAGCTGCTGCAAAGCGGTTTGAATTCTACGGTCAGTCTAATCTCCTCTGTGGCGAAGATGGGCTACCCCATCTCGTTGTTGATGGACGTTTAAATCATGCTGGAGAATTCATTATTCCCAGCCTCATATTCCTGATCATTGCAGGTTGGATTGGTTGGGCAGGTCGCTCTTATCTTCAAGCGATTCGCAATGAAAAGAGCCCCGAGGATAAGGAAATCATTATTGATGTTCCGCTGGCGATTAAGTGTTCATTAGCTGGAGCAACCTGGCCTTTAGCTGCTATTAAAGAGCTGACGACGGGTGAACTCCTAGCTAAGGATGACGAAATTCCAGTGTCCCCTCGCTAGTTCTGACTAGTCCATCTCTATTGTAGGAGAATGCTTCATGGATAATTTCCTCAAATATCTGTCTACGGCTCCTGTCCTAGCGGCTATCTGGCTGACCATTCAGGCTGGAATCCTGATTGAATTCAATCGTTTCTTTCCCGATCTCTTGTTCCATCCATTGCACTAATGCAAATTGATGCGACCTAAATCGAGGAATAAAACGGTATTTCATGCCGTTTTAACGATCGTCATTCAGGCTAACTGTAGTGAATTAACTTGTATATGATTCTGTAAATAAAGCGCACTGATCTAGCCCTGGATATACAGATCTAGCGTTTTTACGTCAGTTTAAATTGCAGGTTGTTGAGTGCAACTTTCTATTGTTTTCCTGGTGCGATCGCATTCTTTAGTGAGTGGGTTGATGAATAATCAACACATTTATTTCATTGAATTTAGAGTTTTAGAACAGGAGACAACGTGCTATGACGTTTCCCCAAGTGGTTGGCCCCGCTGATGATCCTCAAGTTGGCAATCTTGCAACGCCCGTTAATTCATCTGGGTTCACAACAACCTTCATTAACAATTTGCCTGCCTATCGCTCAAATCTATCCCCGCTCCGTCGCGGTCTTGAGATTGGGATGGCTCACGGCTACTTCTTATTGGGTCCTTTTGCGCTGCTTGGCCCGCTCCGGGACTCCGATGTTCCCTATCTAGCAGGTCTGCTGAGCGCTTCTGGTCTTGTGGTCATTCTGACAGTTTGCCTATCCATCTATGGCAGCACTGGAGTCAATCCACCCGTTGCAACTATCACCAACCCCAATCCTCCTGATGCTTTGAGCACAGATGAGGGCTGGAGTGAGTTTGCAGGCGGTTTCCTAGTTGGCGGTATCGGTGGTGCGACATTTGCTTACCTGCTCATGTCTAACCTCACCGTTTTACAAAGCATTGCTCAGAATATTGCGTAAGCATCACTGAGATAATCTGCTTAAGCCAAACTTGAGGTTGATATCAGTTCAGCAGGAGATCCAATGTGGATCTCCTGCTTTGTTTTAAAGCAAGTGCTTTAGAGCAAAGCCCCAGCCAAAATCTGCTTGTATGGCCGTAGTCATGCCGTTTCTCTTAGCTATGGCTATAAGTAGCTACTTACATTAATGGTCAGGATCGTGAGGCGAGAGGAGTTTTGAATGTTGAGTTTTGAGTTTTGAATAGTTGATTGACCTAACTCAGCACTCAATCCTCAGCACTGGACTCAGTAGCACTAAATTGCAGAACTGATATCAGATCTGTTAGGACACGGGTATGTTTGTGGTGCGGCGAACGGCTTAAGCTACGATGCTGCCGCATTTTCGAATGGAATAACGCCTAGTTTTTGTCGCACTTCCTCTAGGGGCGTGGCCCAGTCAGACTCAATGTCCCATTCAATTAAACGGTCGGCTAATCGCCCGTAGCGAATAGCATCAACAACTTCTCGCAGCGTAAACTGGCGGCGAAACAAACCAACCAGCACAATAATGGCACTCGATGGCCGAAATACCTGAGCGCGAGTGAAAGCTTGTAGAACAAATTCGTCATGTTCAGATGGAGACAGCCCTGTGATGACATGCCAGACATCGTGGGTACGCTGAATCCAATCGCCTGAATCAAACGGCGTAAAGCCATTGTCGTCATAGAAACGGGCTAATTCGCGACCGAGGGTTCCTTCTGGCAGTTGGCGCAGCGCAACCAAATCAATTGTAATCTCACGGTGGGGTGCAACCTGAGGATTGATTGTTTGAGCGAGCTTGAGGACAGCATTTGTGCGATCGTCTTGCATGGTGGACACTCCGGGGGCAGGCTTAAAACATCAACTAAGATCTTCAACAAATCTTTTGTTGAATATTTCGGAGATAAAGGATGCAATTAACCCATTGAGGATAATTTTTTGATGGAGAGGATGAATTAAGTAGCTGCATATACATAAATTCGGCATTTTTTGTACAGAATTGCGATCTGCATACCATTCCAGCGCTTTAGAATGCACAATATAGCCATCTTAAGTTGTTTGTGAACGTGCCACCCAGCTAGGTGGCACGTTCACAAACAGCTTTGTTCATAAGCTATTTAGCAAATTCATACAGCATTTTTTAGTCTAGTAAGATTTATGGAAATGTCTCTCTGCCTTTGGCAGAGAGACATTCCTATACTCCACCAGCACAAAAACGCTGTAGTAAGTAGCTGCATCTAAATAAATACATATCTAAAAAACTGGAGGAGCGTCCTCTGTTTTTTAGATGCGTTTATTTATGCCAAACTATTGATATGAACTCCGGTTAAAAATCCACTGTTTATTTTTTGTGAAATGCCTACAAAGCAGGCATTTCACAAAAAATAAACAAGGGTTCCTGTACACGGATTTGATATTAACGTTGCAGTTGAATACGTTGAATTGAGCGCGATCGCAACTTTTACTGCAGCACAATGGGATTCAATTTTTAGGTTTCATGAGTCATCTTTCAGTGTCTACCATTCGGCAGCAAGCAACCCGCATTGTCACGTACAGTCCGGCTTATACAATTGTGCCTACCTACGAATGCTTTAACCGTTGCCAATACTGCAACTTTCGAGTTGATCCAGGACAAGATACGTGGATATCGATGGCAGAAGCGCAGCGTCAACTCACATGGGCGCGATCGCAGGGCGTGATTGAAGTATTAATTCTCAGCGGTGAGGTACATCCCAATAGTGCACGCCGCAGCGCTTGGTTTCAGCGAATTTATGACCTGTGTGCCCTAGCGCTGTCATTGGGACTGCTGCCTCATACCAACGTAGGGCCAATCAGTTGGACAGAAATGGAGCGGCTTAAATCCGTTAACGTTTCAATGGGTTTAATGCTAGAACAACTGACGCCCAAACTATTAGAAACGGTTCATCGCCATGCACCTAGCAAACAACCCAATTTGCGCCTTCAACAATTGGAGCAAGCCGGAAAACTCCAGATCCCATTCACCACGGGTTTGCTTTTGGGCATTGGAGAATCACAGGCCGACAGGATCGAAACGCTAGCTGCGATCGCGCAGTGTCATCAAAAATGGGGCCATATTCAGGAAGTGATCTTGCAGCCCCATCGTCCTGGGCAAACGCAAGATTGGCAGGGTGAGTCGTTTGTGACCGAGCAGTTATTAGATGCGATCGCGCTGGCCAAGCAGCATTTACCTATAGAGATCACGATCCAAGTTCCACCCAATTTAATTACAAATCCCGATCAGCTCGGTGACTGTATTGCAGCAGGCGCAAGCGATTTGGGTGGCATTGGCCCCAAAGATGAAGTGAATCCAGACTATCCCCATCCCCACGATCAGCAGCTAGCTACACAACTCAATCAGATGGGCTGGCAACTCAAGCCCCGTTTGCCCATTTATCCCACCTATGATCGACTGCTGCCGGATCATCTCCAGGCTGCCGTACAGCACTGGCGCAACTACCTATCTCAATCACAACCCTAGAAGCCGCCACACCATCTCCATAATATTGAACGACAAATTCAGATGCTGTAGGTATCAGGATAAAAGAATAAAGTCACAATTTAGAGAATTAGTATTCCCAGCCAGCCTTCCTTGCTCCCTCTCTCCATCTATCATCACGTCCTTTCACTCCAATCTGTCAGCCCTGTACGATTGCTAGCAACTTGAACCTCTGACTTACACAGTTGTTCAAGCACCTGTTCTGCTGTCATTAGGCGCTTCAGCACAACCTGTCCAATGGTGCGCTCTGTCGCATTCCAAACCACATCAGTCGGCTTCACTTCCAACATTAAAACGGCATCTTCAACCTGGTATAGCCAGAGTATTTCGTTCTGTTCTTGAATACAGAGATTAAGCCGCTGTAAATGCGGTTCTCGCCGCCAGCCCAGCTCTTCCCATAGGCCACCAAATCCCCAAATGCGACCTACTGTCCATCCTTCGGTTAAAAAGAAATACTTCATTCGCGCTCACACCCTATTGGGATTGTTGTAGCCGGATTTTGTATTGATCATTCGTATTGATCATAGAACTTTTGACACTTTTGTTAACCACATATTCAGAAAACATTCAGTTTTCAATGGCTCTAGAATTAGCCCTATTTATTGATCAGTAGTGGCATCTAGTCATACTTTTGAGTCGTATTGGTGTGGCTAACACGGCTCAAAAGTATGACTGTTTGAGGACTCAATAGATTGACATAAATTAAACGCATCTAAAAACTGGGAGAGTACCCTGGAGAGGCGCTCCCCAGTTTTTAGACTCCTATCTTGCACCTTGTATAACCGAATTTGGCAGAGGTGATGTTGCCGTTACATCGTGGCGGTAACATCACCTCTTTGAGTTTGGGACAAGATGCCAGTAGATGCATCTATTTATATGCAGTTACCTATTCTTCGATATAACGTTGTAATCCTTAAATTTCCGTAATAATACGCAGTCACTATTTCCTGATGAGGTCTTGCAACCACCGTAACAAGGGGTAGTAGACAACAAAAGGGAAAGCAACCTATGCGTACTCTGCCACTAATCGGCATCCTCATGATGATGACAGGGATGGCTCTCGTTTCAGAATCGCAGTCCATTTCATCTGCGATCGCACATCAACTTTCTATTCGTAAAAACGCCAATGCGCCAGCCCTAGCCGATCGGGGCAGTGGTCGCCGGGAATCCCAATCCTTCTTTTATATCGAGAATAAAACGTTTATGGTTGCTCAACGGGGTAGCGGTCGTTGCAACGTATGAGTCACGCTGGGGTAATAATCAGCTACCGAATAATTAGCCAATGAAAGATTAAAAGCAGCAGGTCTCTCGTTGAAGTCTCTCATTTAAAATGATTACATTCATACGTCATAGATATGGCAAGAAGCAAATAGTTGGTGTATCGTAGACAACACTTCGAACGCCGCAACCGCTCAGCACGCCCAGCATTATGATGGTGCTTTGGCAGAAAGCCTATTCGTGATTTGCACAAATTAGAAAAATGGTCTATTTGTGTTAGATTCGAACCACACACCTCGTGATAAGTCGTAAGAAATAGTTTAAGCTGATTATGCTTAGCTAGATGGCGGCTTTTGGAGTGAAAATGCCCCAATAAAGGTCTAATTTACCCACTGAGGCTGTTTATCTAAGGAGTACCCCTCACGTGCGATCGCACATCGATATGAGTCAAGATACTAATCTGATTATCCAGAGATTACATCCCAGTTCAATTGATCAGATTTTGCTATACCTTGCCTTCGTGGCAATGCGTACCAGCGGTCATCGGCATGGTGCTTTCCTAGATGCAGCAGCTACAGCAGCTAAATGTGCCATCTATACAACCTACATTGAGCAGGGCGAAAACCTGCGTATGACAGGCCACCTGCATCACATTGAGCCCAAGCGAGTCAAAGTGATTGTAGAGGAGGTGCGGGAAGCCCTGACAGAGGGGAAACTGCTGAAAATGCTGGGATCGCAAGAACCCCGCTACCTAATTCAGCTTCCTTACTTATGGATGGAGAAATATCCGTGGCGACCCGGACGCTCTCGCATTTCTAGCACCAGCCTGACGCTAGAGGAAAAGCGGCAGATTGAAGAAAAGCTGCCGAATGATGTGCCCGATGCTGAGATCATCAACTCGTTCCAATTTATTGAGCTAATTGAGTTTTTACATGCGCGATCGCAGGAGGAACTGCCCTCTGAGCGCCGCATGAACCTGAGTGAAGCGCTGGCTGAACATATTCGCCGTCGTCTTTTATATTCTGGCACCGTTACGCGCATCGACTCTCCCTGGAGCATGCCGTTTTATGCACTGACGCGGGCATCCTACTCACCCAGCAGCGACGAAGAGCGCTCCTATGTGATGATGGAGGACACAGCCCGCTTCTTCCGCCTGATGCAGGATTGGGCTGACCGTCGCGTCAATACAATGCGAGTGTTAGAAGAATTAGAAATTCCAGCCGATCAAATTGGCACTGCCCTGGATGAGCTAGACGAAATTATTCGTGGCTGGGCCGACAAATATCATGACAAAAACGGCGAACCGATCGTCCTGCAAATGGCAATTGGTAACCGCGAGAACGATGTCTAGGCTGTAATGGGTTTAGGCTGTAATGGATTAAGCTGATAGGTCAGTGCCCAGTGTTGAGTACTCCCGCCCGTTTTACAGCCCCGGCAAGCCTTCATATCAAGTCTGGTTGAAAACCCAGCATAAATTTTGCGTAAAACGTTTGTGGAGCAAACGTTTTACGCAAAATTTATTGGGTTCTTATACACAAACTTGATATCACGCCTCACGTTATACTGCGAAACCCGCTTGTGAACATCAGATACAGCCTGATGTTCACAAAAGATACAGCAATTTTCAACCTTGTGAGATACATAGAAATGTTTTTTTGCCGGAGGCAGAGAAACATTTCTATACTCCACCAGCGTGGGAAACGCTGTCGTTAGAGTTTCTAGTCAGATTTGAGAGTAAGAGCCGACGTGTAGCCGCAGTTCAGAGAAACAGTATTACTAGTTGACTACGCGTTCACCGCTTGCAAACAAGCTTTTACCTGCTCCGGATTGCAATCTTGTACATTCTGGAACACAACCGTTGCTCCGGCTGTTTTGAGCTGTTGCGTATATTGTTCGGCATAGTCTGCCTCCAACTGGGCATGAGGTGGCAGAATGCCAACCCCTATCCAGGTGCGTTCGGGATACGCTTGCTGAGCATTTTTAACCGTCTGCATATCGGCCACGGTATCGCCCAAATACAGCACGGGTAGGTTGGCGGGCTGTACTTCAGGCTGTGATGGAGAATCCGTCAATCGAGAATTTTGCCAGGATGCCTGAATTTGCTGCACGGTATCCATTAGCCCAGTCGGATCAGGCTTGCCAGGTGCATCATCCATCGCAATGAGAATTGGTGATTGTAAACCAAGGCGTTTTTCCAGAATATAACTGGCCGATCCACGGGTTGCACCACTAAAAAAGCCCCAGCCAATGCCAGCTTGAGTCAGGTTGTGGAAATATTGCGACTCGGTCAATAGTGGTTCGCTGCAAATGTATCCAGTCCACTGATCGGGATTATTCGGATCTTCACCCCGGTAGCGGCTTTGAAAGAAATCGACCATTGCAGCGTAGTCGAGATCGAGTTGCGATCGCGCTTTTCCCTGTGCTTCAAAATAGCGGTAGACCATTTCTTGCGATGCTTCCCAATCGTTATTCCAAATCCCCTCAGATTTGAGCCGATCAATATCTGCTGCTGTTGGCCGATAAGCCCTTTGGGTATAGGCTTCAACTGTATCTGCCAGCGCCCGCCGATAGGAACCGCTAACATCCCGGATTACCCCATCAATGTCAAAAACAACTAAACTCCACAATTCAGTTTTAGCTTGCATAATTCTCATTCACTTGCGCGATTATCCGGTATGATAAAGGTTTGTAGTCTAACAGTCCAAAATGGCTCTGGAGGTATTCTTGTCAAGGTTCGTACTCAAAGTGCTTTGGCTCGAAGAAAACGTTGCGTTAGCAGTGGATCAGGTTGTGGGAAAAGGCACTAGCCCGCTCACGTCCTATTTCTTTTGGCCGCGAAATGATGCCTGGGAACAGCTCAAAGCTGAATTAGAAGGTAAGTCTTGGATTAACGAGACTGAAAAAATTGAAGTCCTCAACAAGGCAACTGAGGTCATTAACTACTGGCAGGAAGAAGGTCGCAAGCGTCCGATGAACGATGCCCAGCAGAAGTTTCCTGAAGTTATCTTCACGGGTAGTTCGTAACCCTCGGTTCATCCCCCTTTGGTGATTGATAAATACCATTGACGGTTAAGCATTTGATGGGATGGGTTTGCGATCGCAAGCCCATTCTTTGTTAGATAAAGCTACTCAATATAGCAAGAAGCGGGCAGATATCTGCCCGCTTCTTGCTTTTAAACCATTGATTTTATCAACAGAAAACCGACAATACCGTTTTTTGAATTATGCTACAAATCAATTCTCAGTACTCAGTACTGAACTGTATTACCAATTCATAGAAAATCTGGTTGAAAACCCATTGTTTATTTTTTGTGAAATGCCTGCTCAGCAGGCATTTCACAAAAAATAAACAGGGTTTTTACACACGGACTTGATTCACAGAAAACTGGTATAACTCCAGACTAGACTCTGACCATGCCGCCAGCAGCCTGAAGCCGAGCTCTGGCCCGCTTCATAACCTGAGTAGCCTGAATCTTGGCCTGACGATCATCGTCGCTGACGCTATTCAGCTTGTCTGTTGCAGACTCAAAGTTAGAACGGGCTTCTTCAACATCAATGTTGCTGCCGCGCTCAGCGCTGTTAACCAAAATAGTGACTTCGTCGTTTTCAACTTCGGCAAAGCCACCCATAAGCGCGATCGCAACCCATTCTTTGTTCTCACGCACCCGCATAACGCCAATATCCAGCGCGGTTAACAGCGGAGCGTGACCTCCCAAAATACCAAGCTGCCCCGTTGTGCTGGGCAAAATCACCTCTTCGGCAGGTGAATCCCAGATTGTTTTATCGGGCGCAATGACACGAACTGTTAATGCCATGATGAATTTGTTTCCAATGTTTGCCAGTGTTTGACGGATGAGTGCTTTTGGATGTAGGAAGTGCGATCGCAAGATGGCGACACACTTCCTACAACTAAATAGGGTTCAGTATCTCGTTTTTAGATATGCCCTTAGCTCTCTTTCATCTTCTCAGCAGCTTCTTTCACCATGTCGATGTTGCCCTTGAGGTAGAAGGCTTGCTCAGGAACATCATCCAGTTCACCGTTTAGGATCATCTGGAAGCCCCTGATGCTGTCTTCTAGAGAAACATACTGACCCTGCATACCCGTGAAGACTTCAGCTACGAAGAACGGCTGAGACAAGAAACGCTCAATCTTACGAGCGCGCGCAACGGTCAGACGGTCATCTTCAGACAGTTCGTCTAGACCCAGAATTGCAATGATGTCCTGCAGTTCTTTGTAGCGCTGGAGAGTCGCCTGTACCGCCCGAGCGGTATTGTAGTGCTCTTCACCCACGATGTCCGGCTGGAGCATAGTGGAGCTGGAGTCTAGCGGATCTACAGCGGGATAAATTCCCTTGGATGCCAAACCACGGGATAGTACCGTCGTTGCGTCTAGGTGAGCAAAGGTGGTTGCCGGAGCGGGGTCAGTCAGGTCGTCCGCCGGAACGTATACCGCTTGAATCGAAGTAATAGAGCCTTCAGTGGTAGACGTAATCCGCTCTTGCAGATCACCCATCTCGGTAGCGAGAGTAGGCTGATAACCTACCGCAGACGGCATCCGACCTAGTAGTGCCGACACCTCAGAGCCAGCCTGTACAAAGCGGAAAATATTGTCGATGAACAACAGTACGTCCTGCTTGTTGACATCACGGAAGTACTCAGCCATCGTCAGTGCAGACAGACCAACCCGCATCCGTGCACCGGGTGGCTCGTTCATCTGACCGTAGACAAGCGCCACCTTGGACTTGCTGAGATCGTTGGCATCGATTACGCCAGATTCAATAAATTCGTTGTAGAGGTCGTTTCCTTCACGGGTTCGCTCACCAACACCGCCAAATACGGATACGCCACCGTGCTCTTTCGCGATGTTGTTGATCAGTTCCTGAATCAGAACCGTCTTACCAACCCCTGCACCACCGAACAGGCCGACTTTACCACCTTGACGATAGGGTGCTAGCAGGTCAATAACCTTAATACCCGTTTCAAAAACCCGAGGCTTGGTTTCCAGTTCAGTTAGCTTGGGAGCTTCACGGTGAATTGGAGAAGTTTTCTCCATGCTGACGGGGCCCTTCTCGTCCACCGGTTCGCCCAGCACATTAAAAATCCGGCCTAAGGTCGTTTCACCAACCGGAACGCTAATCGCTGAGCCAGTATCAGTCACTTCCATTCCACGAACTAATCCATCCGTAGAACTCATTGCAACTGCACGGACTTGACCGTCGCCGAGGAGTTGCTGCACTTCGCAAGTCACAGCAACGTCTTGTCCAATCTCATTCTTTCCTTCGACCTTCAGAGCGTTGTAGATTTCAGGCAGCTTGCCGCTGGGAAACTCAACGTCAATGACAGGACCGATGATCTGTGTGATATAGCCAACGTTTGTTTTCTCTGCAGTGGTGACCATGCTCGCGCCTATCTCGTGATTAGCTTATCTATGATTTCTTCAGACAAATACTGCTATACGGAGTCTGGTTTGACAACCTTTGAGCGATTTCCTGATGAAATTCTCACAGTGCAAGATTTTCACAAGCAGGAAAACTGAATTAGGTTTTCATGAGCAGACTCGGTAGTAGACTCTCTCAAAGCAACTTCGCGCGGGTAATTCTGCGTTTTCGACGCTTTGGCCACATCAGTTCATCAGTGAATGAGAAATGATGTCCCTTGCCAAACACGCGGAGCCATATATTCATGGCCGAACGCCACTTTAAGAATCATTTCGATTTTGATTTGCCATTTTATAGAGTATCACTGAACGAATCCCTATTTGAAACGATTCTGCTCTTTTTAGATCCAGCAAAATACCCAGTTCGGGAACCCGTACATCAAATTGAGTTGCGATCGCAACTCGGTCTTCGCTAAATTAGCACTCAGAAAGCAAGAGTGCTAAATTCCACGCTTCGATTCTGATTCGTTTGAATTTCAGCACGATGTAAACCCTCTGTACGCGGTTGTTCTTAACGGTCAAGCTACGTTTTGAGTTACTGGTTCAGTGGGTTTTAGTTTGCGAACAAGCAGCTTTGGTCTGCATCAGCATTTTGTTCAGTTATTGCAAGTTAAAGAGTTTGGAGAGTTTTTATGGCAGCTGTATCTCTAAGCGTGTCTACCGTGAAGCCCCTCGGCGATCGCGTTTTCGTCAAGGTTAGCGCGTCCGAAGAAAAGACCGCTGGTGGCATCCTTCTTCCAGATTCTGCAAAGGAAAAGCCCCAAGTTGGTGAAGTTGTTCAGGTTGGCCCTGGCAAGCGTAATGACGATGGTTCTCGTCAAGAGCTAGAAGTTAAAGTTGGCGACAAGGTTCTCTACTCCAAGTACGCTGGCACCGACATCAAGCTGGGCAACGATGAGTATGTTCTGTTGATGGAAAAAGACATCCTCGCTGTCGTTGGCTAGACGAATTTAGGTGATCTGAGCGATCGCCTGACCGCACCACGTTAAGTGTATTTTCATTTCATTCCAACCAGTCTGATTCATTTGTCCTCTTATTTAGAGTTTAGGAACGCTGAAAACCTATGGCTAAGCGCATCATTTACAACGAAAATGCTCGTCGCGCCCTCGAAAAGGGTATGGATATCCTAGCTGAGTCCGTTGCTGTTACCCTCGGCCCCAAAGGTCGCAACGTCGTTCTCGAAAAGAAATTTGGCGCACCTCAGATCGTTAACGATGGCGTCACCATCGCTAAAGAAATCGAACTGGAAGACCACGTAGAGAACACAGGCGTTTCCTTGATCCGCCAAGCAGCTTCCAAGACCAATGACGCGGCTGGAGACGGTACCACCACTGCAACCGTTCTGGCACACGCCATGGTTAAAGAAGGGATGCGTAATGTTGCCGCTGGTGCAAACTCCATCTCCCTCAAACGCGGTATCGATAAAGCAACGGGCTTCTTGGTTGAGCGGATTGCTGAGCATGCTCGTCCCATCGAAGACTCCAGCAGCATTGCCCAGGTTGGCACCATTTCTGCTGGCAACGACGAAGAAGTGGGTCGCATGATTGCTGAGGCTATGGATAAAGTCGGTCGGGAAGGCGTGATCTCCCTGGAAGAAGGCAAGTCCATGACGACTGAGCTAGAAGTTACCGAGGGTATGCGCTTTGAGAAGGGCTACATCTCTCCTTACTTCGCAACTGACACCGAGCGGATGGAAGCGGTTCTGGAGGAGCCTTTCATCCTGATCACCGACAAGAAGATCACCCTGGTACAGGATCTAGTTCCCGTACTGGAGCAGGTGGCTCGCGCTGGTAAGCCCCTCCTGATCTTGGCTGAAGACATTGAGAAGGAAGCACTGGCTACCCTAGTTGTAAACCGTCTGCGCGGTGTACTGAACGTTGCTGCTGTTAAGTCTCCTGGCTTTGGCGATCGCCGTAAGGCCATGCTGGAAGACATCGCCGTGCTAACGGGCGGTCAGGTGATCTCCGAAGATGTGGGTCTGAAGCTCGACAGCGCTAAGCTCGACATGCTGGGCCAAGCTCGTCGCGTCACCATCACCAAGGACACCACCACTCTGGTGGCTGAAGGTAACGAAGCTGAAGTGAAGGCTCGCTGCGAGCAGATTCGCCGTCAGATTGAAGAAACCGAGTCTTCCTACGACAAAGAGAAGCTGCAAGAGCGCTTGGCCAAGCTCTCCGGTGGTGTTGCTGTGATCAAAGTGGGTGCGGCAACCGAGACCGAAATGAAGGATCGCAAGCTGCGCTTGGAAGACGCCATCAACGCGACCAAGGCTGCGGTTGAAGAAGGAATTGTTCCTGGTGGTGGCACCACGCTGGCTCACTTGGCTCCTTCTCTAGAAGAGTGGGCAACCAACAATCTGTCCCACGAAGAGCTAACTGGCGCGATGATCGTTGCTCGGGCACTGACGGCTCCCCTGAAGCGGATTGCTGAGAATGCGGGTCAGAACGGTGCGGTTATCGTTGAGCGCGTGAAGGAGAAAGACTTCAACGTGGGTTACGATGCGGCTGACAATCGCTATGTTGATATGTTCGAAGCTGGCATTGTTGACCCCGCCAAAGTAACTCGTTCTGCGGTCCAGAACGCAGCTTCCATCGCGGGTATGGTTCTAACTACCGAGTGCATCGTGGTGGACAAGCCTGAGCCAAAGGAAAATGCTGGCGCTGGCGCTGGCATGGGCGGTGACTTTGACTACTAAGACTGAGCATATCAGTTAGTTAGTTAAGCTTAATTTGAATAGGTAAGTTGAAAAGGGACTGTCGAGATGTGGCAGTCCCTTTTTTGTTGATGGTTGGTGGTTAGTGGTTGATAGGGGTTATTTGGGTGTAACGAGAAATGGTAGAGAGAGTTTGCGATCGCACTTTCATCAACCACTAACCATCAGCTACTACCCAATTCCTATATCGGCGATTTATTAAGGCTGAGCCAGGATTTGTAGTCCATTAGAATCTGAGCAATTTCTTGAGTTGATAGATCGTAGCGATCGCGGATGTCATAAATCGTGCGGGTAAAGTTGGAATCGCCCTTGAAACCGCCATGTTCCCGGAGATAGTCGTACAGCACATTCTCAAGGGTGACTCGATCCAGATCATATTTGAGTGATAGAAAAACAATTCGTTCGTGGACAGGGGCTGTGTTTGCCCGTCCAGACAGATAAGCAATATCAGAAATTTTGGCCTGCTCCTCGCTCGATAGGTTTAGATCGGCTGGTCTATCCCGCTCTTCTGCGCTGGAGTTGGACTGGGTGTCAGTCACCTCAGTCGTTTCGCTGGTTACTGGCGCATTAGAGTCGGCTGAGCGCGGCCCTAAGCAAGCTGAAAGCGCGATCGCACAGATGCAGACCAGTACAATCAAAACGCGCTGAATTCGTTGCATCTTCAACATCGTAGTGCTAGCTATGCTTCTATGCTAGCGATGCAATACGCTCTGGACATCACCAGTCCGTTAGAACTTATATCGTTTCTCTTAACTGTGGCTACACATCAATTGCTAGTATCGTGAGGCGAGAGGCGAATCGCACTTCAGTACTCAGCACTGGGACTCGTCTGTAGCACTAAATTGCAGAACTGATATTACGGAATAGTATTTCTTGTATCGAATCTGACTAGAAAGAACCCAAACGATTTTTTGTGAACGTTAAGTAGGGCCTAACGTTCACAAAAAATAAAAATCAGTTTTTATGAGGGGAGTCTAATCTTTCTAGCGAATTTGTTCAATCAGAGCCAGGGTTTGCTGGTGGCCTGCACGGTTGCCTTGGGATTGGAATAAATCTGCGGCAAAGCGTAAGTCTGACATGGCGCGGCGGCGGTTGCCCATTGCATAGTGAGCCAGTCCTCGCTGACCGTAGACTTCGGCAGCATTGGGTTGAATTTCTAGTGCATTGGTGAAATCTGCGATCGCAGCCGGATAGTTTTCCAAGCTGTAATAAGCCATGCCTCGGTTATAGAGGGCTTCGGCGTAGTTGGGTTTGAATGAGAGCGACTGGGTAAAGTCTGTCACTGCCGCCTGATACTCACCCTGTTGAGCGCGAATAATGCCGCGATGATTCATGGCCTCATAGTTGCTGGGATCGAGCTGGAGTACCTGTTCCACATCAGCTAAGGCGGCTGCATAATTTTCAACCTGGACATAAGCCAAAGCCCGGTTACTGTAGGCTTCCAGGGCATCAGGCTGCCGCTCAATCACAGTACTGAAATCTGCGATCGCGCCCGTAAAGTCTCCCTGGCTCACCCGCTGGAGACCGCGATTGAAATGCTGATCCACCGTCATGCGACCGTTAGATGCAGTGTAGACCATCGGATTTTTGCGATCCGCTGGCGTAGCGGCCTGTACCGCCATTGGTAAACCCCACAGCGACGCGATCACGGTTGCCGTTAGCAAAATCCGATATAGGTGGCGGGGTTTAGCTGCTGGGCGAGAAACTAAACTGTGGGACGAAGAATACACAAAAGCAGGTGGATGCGTCAGCAATTTCATAATGCAAGATGAGGACACCAATCGGAACCAAGATCATTCGCTAACTATCGTACAAAGTTTGACTAGGGAAATTCCACACTTGTTCCAGATCCCTAAACGTCATACCAGACAAATTGTCAATTCTCCGTAATTTTGGGGAAATTTTAGGCAATTCGCAATCAGGTGGATGGGTACGGGAATGCTGAAGTTAGCAAACTTAGGCTTGAGCCACCGATTGATCCTAGTTCATGAAATTCGAAGTTGGGTTACTCACCTCTTGTAATATCACCCGTTTGGTTTCGGTTTTATAAGGTGCGAGATATGAGTCTACCCACGTCTTGCACCTTGCAAATGAAGAACCCGACTAGGTATTTCTTCACAGACACTTCATGGTCTAAGGGTGTTCAATCGAAAGCTGATCCTTCATAACAGAGTTAGAGCAAGCAGATGCGATCGCTCGACTCACCTTATCCCTTTCGTGCTTAAACTATGAGTCATCCTGCGACGAGTAACCCGGCCAGTGACAGCGCAACTACGCCTATTCCGTTCGTTGATTTATCCTGCATGCATCAGCCGATTGCGGATCAGATTCAGCAGTCAATCCAGGCTGTTATTGAGCAAGGCGATTTTGTCCTTGGTAGAGCTTTAGCCAAGTTGGAAACTGATTTTGCCGCTCTCAGTGGCACACAGTATGGAATAGGTGTTGCTTCCGGCACGGATGCGATCGCACTTGGACTGTCAGCCTGCGGGATTGGGCCAGGCGACGAGGTAATCTTGCCTGCCAATACGTTTATTGCCACACTAATCGGCATTCTCCGCACCGGGGCAACGCCCGTGATGGTGGACTGCGATCCGACAACGGCGCTGATTGACCTAACCGCTGCTGAAAAAGCAATTACCAGCCGGACACGAGCGATTATTCCGGTTCATCTCTATGGTCAAATGGTGTCGCCCCGTCGCCTACTGGATTTAGCCAGCACCTACGACCTGATCGTGTTTGAAGATGCGGCCCAGGCTCATTTAGCAGAACGGGAAGGCTACCGAGCAGGTTCGATCGGCGTTGCTGCTGCCTTTAGCTTCTATCCCAGTAAAAACTTGGGCGCATTTGGTGATGGCGGCATGCTGCTCACTCGTGATGCGGATGTGGCTCGCACGGTGCGATCTCTACGGAACTATGGGGCCACTCGTAAATATGTTCATACCGAAGGCAACGGCACCAATAGCCGCTTGGACTCGATTCAGGCCGCAGTTCTGAACGTTAAGCTGCCTCATCTAGTCAACTGGAATGCCGACCGCAACCGGATCGCCTGCCGCTACGACGAACAGCTTGCATCCTTGCGATCGCACGGTTTAGTGCCGATTGAAAACCACAGCGATCTGGGGCATGTCTATCATTTATATGTGGTGCGGTTGACGGCGGACTGTCCGATTGATCGCAATCAGCTCCAGACTCAACTGACCGAACAGCAAATTAGCGCTGGCATTCACTATCCCATTCCCTGCCATTTGCAACCGGGTTTTCAAGAGCTTGGCTATGAAGCAGGTCAGTTTCCCCATGCAGAAGCGCTCAGCCGCGAAATTCTGTCGCTACCGATGTATCCAGGACTGACGGACGCTCAGGTTGACCGGGTAGCGGATACGATTAAAACAATCGTCGCGACTGCGACAGAAACTCAAATGCCTTGGTCATCACTGGCCGGATAAGGGCCGGATAAGGATAAACACAATGATGCATCTGAAACGGAAAGTCCCCGTCGCCATTGAACGATATGCGCTGGATGTTGCGATCGCAGTTCTGCTGGTGATCCTCTATGCACCGCTCTTGGTTCACTGGGTACATGGCTGGCTAGTCAAAAACTCGATCAGCATTCAGCATGAGTACTTTAGCCACGGCCTGATTGGCTTGCCCTTTGCCGCCTATATTGCCTGGAATCTGCGATCGCGCTGGCGTAAGCTGCCGGATGCCACTCATCCTTTAGGAATTGCCTGTTTAATCCTGGGCAGCGTGTTCTATCTCAGCCGTCTACCAGATTTAATCAACTTTTCATTTCCGCTGGTGCTGGCGGGGCTGTGTTTATCGCTCAAGGGCTGGGCTGGATTCCGTCTCCAGGGCTTTCCACTCCTGCTGGTATTTCTGGCCACGCCAAACCAGCTACCCTATCTGATTGAGCCGTATATCTTGCCGCTACAGCGATTTATTGCGGGCACGGCTGGCTTTATCTTGCAGCAGACCGGAGTGCAGGTGCATATTGAGCAGATTTATTTGTATGTCAACGGCAACTTCAACAGCCCGGTCGAAGTCGCTCCCCACTGTGCCGGACTTAAAATGCTGTTTACCAGTCTATATGTCGGCTTAATGCTGCTCTATTGGACGGGCGTAATTTCGTCTCGTTTCAAGAGTGGATTATTTCTGGGCGGGGTTGTGGCCGTCAGCGTGTCGGCCAACATTGTGCGAAATGCGGCGCTGACCTATTTTCACGGCACGGGGCGCGAAGGGGCGTTTCACTGGCTGCACGAAAGCTGGGGCGGCGATGTCTATTCGGCGCTGTCGCTACTGCTGCTGATTGTGCTGTTGCAGTGGATTGACCGATTGATTCCGGAAGCATCGTCCACCGCACCTACATCCGGCTAAAAACGAATGGCCATCTATCCTGTGACAAATTCTCGTCTGGCATCAGCATTAGGGTAAGGGCGAGTAGCCATATAGCCCTACGGGCATAGCTACGCTAACGCCCCTACCGCACTTCGACAAACACCACGATTTTTGAACAGTCGCGTAACCATACCTAGGGCAAGACAAAAAGGCAATGACTCAACTTCCGGCTAAGCCCCAGCGATCAATCCAGCAGTTTCCCATTCGTCGCCTTGCGATCGCACTGATCTTGGTACTGATTGCCCTAGCCAGCGCCATTCCTCACTATTTCAATGGGCAATGGGCCTGGTCGAATGATCCCAAAGTGCCACAAATTGAGCAGTTGCGATCGCTGCGGGACAATGGTCTGGAACTGCCCAACTGGCGAGAGATTGAGCAACTTGTCCTGCCAATTGGCAACCACAAATGGTCATTTCAAAATATGGAGGCTACTTCGCCTACGGCTGATCCCGATCAGTTTTTGCTATTTATCCTGCCGCAGGACTGGCATGATAAGCAGCCACAGGTGGAGTGGATTGACCTGAACGGATTTCTAGGCCGAGCTTTGAATTCGCGATCGCAAGCACCAGACTGGAAAACCGATTCACTGCGACGGCTACAGTTTTCCGTCAGCGATCCAACTCGCGATCGCACCGTCACGGTTAACGCCCGCTACCTGCGGGGCTGGAACCAGCAGGCCACCTACGCCCTTTTGCAGTGGTACGCGTCGCCTGATGGCGGCAGCGCCTCAGCTAAACCCTGGTTTTGGGCCGATCAGCGCAGTCAACTGCGGCAGGGAGAGCGCACGCCTTGGATCGCAGTCAGCATAATTTTGCCCATTAAACCGTTTGGCAATCTGGACGACTACCGCAGCCAAATCAGTGAACTAGGCCAAGCCGTTCATACGCAATTATTGGAACAATCCTTGAATCCATCGGCGTCTTGATGGACAATACAGCGAATCATTGCCGCCGCTTTGCCCCATGATCACAAGACCTACATACTGGCTCAAATACGCAACTTCGGTTGTCGTCAACGCAACGTTAATTTGGCTAGGATTTGCACCGATTGTGCTTGCGGCTGGATCGCAGGAGTTGCAGGTTGAGACTCCTAAAAGTGCTAAAGGTGCTGAAGGTGCGATCGCGCATCACACTACTTTTCATCGCCGAGAGGCATCTGCCCCAGTTTTGGCCGAGGTCACCAACAAGCAGTCATCGGACAACGAGGAGCGATTGAGCGAAGAGTCCGATCCGCCTATTGATGAGGCGTCGCCGGAGGAGCTGTTTACCGAGCCAACGCTGCGCCCGGCTGATGAGCTGCTTCCGGCAGCGCCCAACATTGATTATTCCGACGACCCCAACAATTTGCCATCCAATCCCCAGTATCAAATTTTTCCTAGTCCACTCAGTCCATCAGCTCCTGCGTTGAATCCCTACGGATATCAGCAACCAGGCCAAAATGCGTTTGAGATCTATCGGCTTGGCCCCGGCGACGGTATTTTTATTAGCGTCCAGCGATTTCCAGATCTCAGCGGTCAAGTCACCCTCGATCTAGAAGGCCGAGCCATTTTGCCTATTCTTGGGGCAGTGTCTCTGGAAGGATTGACGCTGCGGGAAGCCCAAGAGCGTATCCGACTAGCCTACGATCGCTATGTAGTCAATCCAGACGTAACGCTCACTCTCGTCGCTCAACGCCCTGTCCAGGTGACGATCGTGGGAGAAGTCGTGCGCCCAGGATTCTACCCGCTACAGGTCCCGCAGATCTCTACCGCATTGCTTTCAGCCGGTGGCACCACAGGTACAGCCGATCTGCGCCAGATCGAGATTCAGCGCCGTTTACCCGATGGTTCCCTGCTAGAAGAGACCGTTGATTTGTTTACGCCACTCCAGGAGGCGGACGCGCTACCGGAAGTCCGGCTTCAGAATAACGATGTCATCATTGTCAATCGCCTCGATCCCTCTGAAGTGCCGTTTTACGATCGCGCTTTAGTGGCGCGATCTACGATTGCCCAGCCAGAAATTAATGTGCGGGTCTTGAGCTATGCCAATCGGCGCGTGGGCAATTTGCCATTGCCGAACGGCAGCCGCTTTGTTGATGCGCTGGCAGCAATCGGGCCTGATCCGGATGTTGCCGATTTAGGCGATGTCAGCCTGATTCGGTTTGACCCAGAACTAGGACGAGCGGTCACGATGGATTTAGACGGGAAGGATGCTCTGCGAGGCGATTTATCTCAAAATCCTCCCCTCGAAAATAATGATGTTATCGTAGTTGGCCGCAACTTTATCAACCGCATTACCTATGCGCTGAATACCGTCACACAGCCTTTCCGGGATGTTTTAGGCTTCCTGCTATTCTTTGAATCACTCCAAGAGGGCGCATCGGATCTGTTTGGGCCATAGGGAGAAAATAGTGTTGGGTAGATGGGTAGACGGGTTAAGTGCATGGTGGAATGCGGTCAATTTATTGCGTTACTCCGTTACCCCGTTGCTCCGTTACTCTATCACCCCGTTACTCCTCCCCTTTACAGCCCTCTACAGCCCCTCACACCCTCACTCCTCACGCTATACAGCACTTCGCTTTTCTAAAGGAAGGCTTCAGATTTGGAATTCCAGATTCCGTTATTATGAATTGCGCCGTTAGGTATAACCTTAGCGAGATGGCAAGATTAGTTTTGAATGACTTCTACTAAAATGATTTTCACGTTATCGACGCTTTTTTCATCATCAATAGCATTGCTCAAAGCGGTTCGGAAGCGAAATTTTACTGAGATTTTTAACTCGCCTCATTAACGGATTTGCTCAAAATAAAAGCTGATAGCTCCGACAAGAACCATCAGCAAAGAACAACTATTAAGACATCAATCGATTCTAATTTAGCCTGTACAACAGTTGCTGTTTACTCAGCAGCCGTCGCAGCAGCGTTAGCCATCCGATTTCCTTTTACAACTGTTAAAGACTTCAACAAATTGCTATGTTGCCGAGCTTGATTAATACCGACAACCGTATAGGTTTGGGATTCTTCAGTTTGAAAAACATCTCCCAACGTCATTTTTTTCTCAGACTTGAGTGTGCCCAAAAAGCGTTGATGAGAATCGACAAGTAAGTACTGCATAATGGCCTCGATATTTACACTGCAAGGGATAGAGCGAACAGAGCGCAGGCGCAGCAAACTGACACAAGCCATTGTAGCCAGGTGCGATCGCAGGCTAGCGCTCAAAGAAATAAAACGATGATATTGAGTTAAGCCTCAATAGCCGTCATGAATTTCAGAGATTTTTGGATGTCAATTGTCCGGATCGATGGCGACGATTACCTAACAACTTTTTTATCTTTCACCGAGCAATTGACCGCAACATTTTGGGGCAACCATGTTGATTAGTACACGCGAATTGTTCGCGACTTATGGCTTTAATGTTGACACCCTTGTTATATCACCATGTTTTTCAAAAGCAACGATTTTAACAATCCTTAAAAGAGGGCTGTACAACTTTAGGTAAACGTATCTTATTGTTCCAAGCGATTGCCTTTATATTCAGCGTGGAAAAGATTGTGAAATATCGGCTATTGTTCGGTAACCTACATCTATCTGGCACCGCACCTTGATGTAAATGAAAACTAAGTAGCTGCATATTTAATAAATGTAGATCTAAACAACCGGGGGAGCGCCCTGGAGGGAGGCTCCCCCGGTTGTTAGACGCGTTTATTAATGCCAACCTGCTTAACACTGCATGGCCATAGCCAAGAAAACTAACCCAAACGCTTGTGTCGTTCAGTGGGACGGGTTAAGCTTCTACTGCTTCAAGATGCTTGATCTGTTCGGTCAATCATTGTCACCGTCATCGGCTACGAGTTGTTCTAGCGCTTGACAAAACTTTGTCAAACCAGTTGGTCAACCAGTATCCTACAAAAATGGCAAAGACTGGGTTTGCGACAGTATCAGCGACAGTACTTGTTCTCTAGATTGTTATTGCACGGATCAGTTGCATCGATATGGTTTATCGTCTTCACTGGATTGCCCTGAGCCTAGGAGCCGCGATCGCACTCGATGGATCCACTGCGATCGCATTGCCCACATCCCCCTTATCTAAGCAGTTAGAGTCTTCTGCACAGGAATCACCCCGCGATTCACAACTTCCACCAGACGCTGCGCTGCTTGCGAAGAAGGGCGTCTTGCAAGAGTCACATAATTCGAACGCTGGAGAAACTGCACCTGTTTCAAGCAATCCAGATTCGCTTGAATCTGAACTCCAGGCTGCTAATCAAGACAGTCAACTCGACGAGCAGGCAAATAGGCAGGATATTGCTCAGGCTGATCCAACCGATAGCGAAGACTTTGCTGACGATGATATTGAAGCCGACATCGAGTCAACAGATGCTGAAGGCGATGGACTATTGATTCCAGATGTGGATGTCGAAGCAGAAGATGATATCGACGTAGATGATCTGGTGCCCACAGTTGATGAGGATGCTGATGACGAGCGGGAACTCGATCCACGCGTGGATGATGTTAATCCGCCCGATTATCTCAATGCTGATCCCAATCCGCTGCGCTATCCAACTCGACCAGAGGAAGTGGAAATCATCGGTTCTCAGCCGATTACTCTCGAAGAAGCCTATGCGATCGCACTCGGCAACAACCGTGATTTACAAACTGCCCAACTAGAGCTAGAGCAGGCTGAAGCTGCTCTGCGAGAAGCTCGGGCCGACAATTTGCCCACCGTACAGGCCGACAGCAGCCTATCCGCATCAGAAAATACGCAAGAAAGCATTAATCCTCTGACCGGGCAGCCAATTGGCTCATCAGACAATATCAACGTCGATCTGACTGGTACCGTTGGCCTGAGCTACGACCTTTTTACCTCTGGCAGGCGCTCATCCCAAATTGAAGCTGTAGAAGGTCAGGTGCGAATCGCCAGGCTGGAAGTTGAGCGAATTTCCGAGGATACCCGCTTTGATGTCGCCGATCGCTACTATGATTTGCAGCTCTCTGATGAGCAGGTTCGAATTAGCGCTGCCTTTTTAGAGGAAGCACTCCAAAGTTTACGAGATGCCCAGATTCGGGAACGAGCGGGGGTTGGAACGCGCTTTGACGTGCTGCAAGCAGAAGTGCAGGTAGCCAATGCGCGGCAGGATCTCACGCAGGCTCGCAGTGACCAAATCGTCTCGCGGCGAGCGTTAGCGGAAATCTTGAGTATTCCGTCCAATATCACGCCGGAATCGGTTGCTGTGGAGGTGGTAGAAGACTGGCCGCTGTCACTGGAAGAGAGCATTGTTTTGGCGTTTCAAAATCGCGCTGAGCTACAGCAGTTTTTACTCCAGCGGGAAATCGCCGAAGAGCAGCGGGATGTTGCGCTCTCTGCACTCGGCCCTCAAGTCAACCTTTTCGCCAACTACAACATCAGTAATCGGCTGACCGATGATGGCAGTGGATTCCGTGACCAATATACGTTTGGGGCACAGTTAAACTGGTTGCTGTTTGATGGCGGTGCTGCGCGGGCACGAGCCGCACAGCAAGAAAGCAACATCGAAATTGCTGAAACTCAATTTGCCGACACGCTAGAGCTGATCCGGCTTCAGGTTGAACAGTCTTACTACGATCAGCAGGCTAATTTCGCCAATATTGAGACAGCAGAAATTGCGGTGAATCAGGCTCGTGAAGCTCTGCGACTAGCTCGACTGCGCTTTCAGGCAGGTGTCGGGACCCAGTTAGAGGTAATCAATGCCCAGGCCGACTTGACGCGGGCAGAAAGCAATTTGGTACAGGCGCGGATTGGCTTTAATCGTGCGATCGCAGCTCTACGCCGCTCAATCAGCAACCTACCTGAAACCCGATTAGTGGATTCATTGGAAATTCCGCCTGCTTCCGAGTTCGTTTTTCCGCTTGAGGTCACTGATTAGGACAGTATTTTTACTCAAATCTCACCTGTTCAAGGCGCTTTTTGAAGTTCTCTTGGTATCCCTTGTGCCTCTGATTCGGATTTGTCACCTTAAAATAAAGGCACGTCACATTCAGAACACCCTCACAATTCATTCATCAAATTACCGTGGATACTCCCAAGCGCCCGACCGATGAGCAGATGAAAGCTGACCGTAAGCAGGATATCTTGCTGCTGTTGGAACACCTTGCCCATAACGAACAAACCACGATTCGCTTGATTCTGGATTGTTTATACGACATTGGGGCGACCAACCTAATCAATCAGCATATCCAAATCCGTCCGCTCAATCGGGCTACGCGAGGAGTCGCACACCTATCAAAACCTGTTTTTCGCATTTATGCGCTGCGCTGGTTTCAGAAAAACTGTCCAGAGTTAATTGCCAACTGGCTATTTAGAAAGGTGGAATTCGCCCAAAAGGTGAAGCAAAAGGCAAAGCCTAAGATTAAACCGCTGGAAGTGATTAATCCTGATAATTATGAATCCGACTCATCTCAGCCCCCGGCTCAGATGCCTGCCCAGACGGCAGGCGCAACCCCAGTAACCGCAACCGTCATTTCCCCAGAGGCCAAATTGCTCGATCAGGAAGTCCGCCAATTGCGTACTCAGGTGAAACTGTTGACGGGAACCTTAGCATTTGCGATCGCGGCTCTGGGAGCAACGGTGGTGATTATGGGCGGCAATGCTCGCTTTAGTGGCTATCCCTTTGTAGACGATCCCCAGACGGCTCAGTTGAAGACGGTGAGTTTGGAGGCATGTCCGACCAATGAGGATTCGAGATTGACCAGGGTGAAGTAGGTGAGGGAGTGAGGAGTGAGGGGGCAGGGGAGCTAAGGGGGATATAGAGGGAGTCGAGGGAGTCGAGGGAGTCAGTAGGGTGTGTTGGAGCGAAGCGAAACGCACCAGATTGGAGGGTTGTAAAGGGTTTTGAGGCTGTAAAGGGCTGTAAAGGAGAGGAGCAACGGGTTGATAGGATAACGGAGTAACGGGGTAACGGAGTAATGCAAGAAATTGGCCGCATTCCATCATGTACCCATCATGCACTTACTTCATCTACCCATCCACCCATCCACTCAGCACTGGCATTAAACAACAACGATCTGTCCGCCGTGGTTGAGCGAGTTGGTTAGCGCATTGAGAATGCGAACTAGATCAGCACCGATTTCGCCGGAGGAGATGGCAGAGGGTTGCGATCGCAACACGCAATCGACAAAGTGATCGCAGACTGAGCGCAGGGGTTCGGCTTCGGGAATTGGCAAGACTTCCCGCTGCTGATTGATGGGATGGTATAGACCGTCTTCAATTTGGAAGCTGCCGTATTGTAGAGTCAGCCTATCGGTTGCGAGTTCGTCGAAAATTAAAGTACCCTCGCTGCCAACGATGCAGAGGCGGCGCTGCTTATCGGGATTACACCAGCAGAGATGAATTTTAGCTTGGAAACCGCTGGCGTAGGTCAGTGTCACCCATACGAGATCAGATAGGCCGTTAGGGAAAAAGTTAGCATCGCCTGCATTAGGCTGTAGCCAAATTTGCCCTTCAGCTTGAACTTGAATCGGTGTGTCTCCCAGCCAATAGTTGAAAATGGCAATATCGTGAATCGCTAAATCCCACAGCGCATCGACATCCCAGCGGACTGGGCCAAGGTGAGATCGCGTCGCATAACCGTAGCGCAACTGCCCCAGCGTCCCCTTCTGCATGACGGATTGCCCAGTCTGCACTGCTGGATGAAAGAGATAGGTATGGTCAATCACCAGCAATCGCTGTTGTTGAGTAGCAAGCGTGCAGAGTGCTTGAGATTCCTCGGTTTTCAAAGTTAATGGTTTCTCGGCCAGCACATGTTTATTCTGCTTCAGAGCGGTTTTAATTAGGGCGTAATGGGTTGTGGCGGGTGTGGCGATGACAACGGCATCAATCGCCGCCAATGACAGCACCGCATTGGGGTCGGTCGTGAGCTGAATATGAGGATCAAGTTGGAATTGAGTTGCGATCGCGCTGAGCCGCTCGGCTGACGGATCAACAACGGCCATAACCTTAACGTGGGGATGGGCTAAAAAGTTACGCAGCAGGTGAGTTCCCCATCGACCCACACCGAAGATCGCGATCGCAAGTTGGGCAGTCATTAGGGTGTAAAGGCTGTAAAGGGCGGTAGAGGCTACATTTAGTCTGTAGTTGGTATGAGCCGACTACAGACTAAGAGTTACCTAGCGTTATTCTGCCCAGTTTTTGGCGCGCTGAACGGCCTTGAGCCAGTGCTGAAAGTTGGCCTGCACCTTTGTGCTTTGGTTGCTGGGTTCAAAGACGCGATCCACTTTGCGATCGCGCACTAAATCGTCATAGCTAGACCAGAAATTAGAAGCCAAACCTGCGGCAAAAGCGGCACCTTGGGCAGTTGCATCAAGAACAGCCGGACGTTCGACGGGAATGCCAAGCGCATCGGCCTGAAACTGCATCAAGAAGTTATTCTGGCTGGCACCACCATCAACTTTGAGCCGTTTGATCGGAGTGCTGCCATCTTCGTTCATGGCCTGGACAACTTCAGCAACTTCGTATGCGATCGCTTCTAGGACAGAACGTACCATATGCTCGCGCTGCACACCGCCCGTAATGCCAATAAACATGGCGCGAGCGCTCATATCCCAGTGGGGCGCACCCAAACCGCTCAGCGCAGGAACGAAGTAGACGCCGCCGTTATCTTCCACCTTGAGCGCCATATCTTCCGTATCGGCAGCACTGGTGATGAGCTGAATGCCGTCCCGCAGCCACTGAATGCAGGCTCCAGCCGTAAACATGCTGCCTTCGAGGGCATAACCCGCTTTGGGTTCGCCGCCATTTGGATCAGCCTCTGTCCAGGCGACCGTAGTCAGGAGGTTATTGTGCGATCGCGCAATTTCCGACCCGGTATGAGACACCAAAAAGGCTCCCGTGCCATAGGTACACTTCAGCAAGCCCGGTTGATTACAGCCATGAGCAAATAGAGCTGCCTGCTGGTCGCCCAAAACTGCCATAATCGGAACCTCAGCCCCAACAATAGCCGGATCGGTAAAACCAAACTTACCTAAACTCGGTCGAATCTCCGGCATGATATGAGCTGGAATACCGAAAATATCTAGTAATTTGGGATCCCACTGTCGCGACTCAATATTGAGCAGCATCGTGCGGCTAGCGTTACTGTCATCCGTAGCGTGAACCTGACGCCCAGTCAAATTCCACAACACCCATGTATCAACCGTTCCAGCTAGAACATTTTCAATCTCAAAGGGCGGATCCATTTGTTCCACTTGGACGCGCTCCAGTAGCCAAGCTAGTTTACTGGCAGAGAAGTAAGCATCTAGAACCAAGCCAGTGCGTTGGGCAATCTCGTCCGCCAGCCCTTTTTGTCGCAGTTCATTACATAAGGGTGCCGTGCGACGATCCTGCCACACAATTGCATTGTGCAATGGCCGCCCGCTAGTTTTATCCCACAGCAAACAGGTTTCGCGCTGCACCGTGAGTCCAATGGCCGCAATTGCATCGGGTTGAATCCCCGCTCTTTGGATAGCGGTCTGAATTGCCCACTGCGTATCCTGCCAAATCTCGCGCGGATCATGATCCAGCCAGCCCGGTTGAGGATAGTACTGAGTTAATTCTTTATAGGCTTGCCCAACAAGTGCTCCTTCGCGATTAAACAGAATGGCTCGATTCCCAGTGGTGCCTAGGTCTAGAGCCATGATGTAATCTTTATTTGCCATCTCAATATCAATAAAGTTTCAAATCAACAGTGTGGGGCTGGAATATTGCGAACCCCAAAAGCCTGGAATCAAGAGCAGATCAATGTTCCAGAGATTATTTGCACCCTAACATCTCGAACAACTGCCCCAAAAACCTCAAAAGTCTGATTCACAGCAGATCGCGCTCGCATCGCTGAGCAGAATAGGGACGGATTATCTTTCGGTTATAAATACAATCTGTAATATTTCAATTGCTTAGCCAATCAGCAATTCCAACAGCCCATCTAGCTCAAAATCATATCTTGTACCAACCCCGAGCAATGAGGTGACCCACCGCGCCACGGACATCGCTTTTGGGGATTTTGATTCGTCAACTGTAAGGAAAGTCCTCATCTATCGATATGATGTTGTCATTTTGTAGATATGCAACAATCCTAGCTAAGTAGCTGTATGTCAAAGTTCAACCTAAAAACCGGGAGGGAGGTTCTCAACAGTCATGATTGTGTGTTGTGCTATTGCCAACCCAAAGAGTGCCCCGGCAGTGTACCCCCCGATTTCAAGATTTCGAGTTTGTTTATGCCGACTTACGGATTGGCTAGCGAGAGAGACTTATGACAACTTTTATACAGAGTTTATGGACGTTAAGCCAGGGCGAGAGTGGATGGTCGGCTTTTCAATTCCTCCTGGCTCAAGTAATTGAAGAACCAGCAACCGATCCAGTCGTCATTTTTCTAATCATTCTGGCGATTATGCTAGTGGCTCCGCTAATTGTTGAGCGGCTACGGATGCCCGGTATTATTGGTCTAATTCTAGCCGGAGTCATTGTTGGCCCCTATGGTTTGGGAGTGCTGGAGCGTGACAGCACAATTGAGCTGCTTGGCACAGTAGGTCTATTATTCTTAATGTTTTTGGGCGGCCTGGAAACGAGCCTAGACGACCTCAAGCGCAATGCTGACAAAGCGATTATTTTTGGCTTAGCTACGTTTGCCGTGCCGATGGCGATTGGTACAGCAGTTATGCTGCCGATGAGTTACAGCTTGTTGGCTTCTGTACTGGTGGCCTCCTGTTTGGCTTCTCACACACTGGTAGCGCTGCCTGTGCTCAGCAAACTGGGCATTATGCGAACGCCAGCGTCAACTGCAACGTTAGGGGCAACGCTGATTACAAATGTGCTGGCGCTACTTGTTTTGGCCATCGTCGTTAAAGCGGATCAAGGCAATCTCACACTGTCATTTTGGCTATTTCTAATTCCTTCCTTGGCTATCTACACGTTTGCGGTGCTGTGGGGGGTACCCAAGTTGGGGCGCTGGTTTTTCAAGAAGTTTGGACATGATGAGAGCGCTGAATTCACGTTCGTTCTGGCGGCGCTATTTGTCATCTCTTATCTGGCTAGCCTGATCGAAATTGAACCGATTGTTGGAGCGTTTCTAGCCGGAGTAGCCATCACCCAGATTATCCCCCGTCTCAGTCCGTTGATGAATCGGATTCAGTTCATCGGCAACACGCTGTTTGTGCCGTTCTTCTTGATTTCGGTTGGCATGTTGGTTGATCCGCTGATTTTGGTGAAAGAGCCTCGTTCAATTGCGATCGCAGGTGTGATCATTATTGCGGAACTCGCTAGCAAATTCGGTGCCGCCTGGGGTTCTGCCCGCTGGTTTAAGTGGGCCTTTCCAGACAGCATGGTGATGTTTGGGTTATCAGTCGCACAAGCGGCTTCCACTCTGGCAGCGATTACCGTTGCGTTCGATATTGAACTAGTAGATGAGCTAGTGGTCAACGGCATTATTGCCATGATTCTCGTGAGCTGTGTCCTTTCGCCGTGGGTGGTGGCTCGCTGGGGAGCCAAGATGCAGCTACAGGCAAATACGGCCAGCAGTACTAACCAGTTGACGGATAGCGCTAGCGGTAGTCTAGGCCAGCGGATCATGGTGCCTGTTGCCAACCCCAATACAGAAGACAATCTGCTTCAACTGGCGATTATTTTGACAAAGCGGGTGCAGGGAACTCTACTCCCTCTACATGTGCTGCCCGATCGTAACAGTCCGGTCAATACCTCAGCCCGAATTAAGCAACGCCAACTACTTGAGACCGCTGAAGAAATTGCCCACGCTGCTGCTACGCCAGTTGAACCCATTGGTCGGATTGATGACTCGATTGATTGGGGCATAATTCGCGCCACTCAAGAGCGCAATGCTGACTTGCTGATCTGCGGCTGGAAAGGATTTTCGACGTATCAAGAAAATTTCTTTGGCAGCGTAATCGACAACATCGTCCGGTCTGCCACAATTCCAGTCCTAATTACTCGCTTCCCTCAACCGCTAGAAAATACACAGCAGGTGGTGATGGCAATCCAAGGTCGCCGATCCAACTTGTCACAAATCAAAACGACGCTTCTGATTGCACATTCGATCGCAGAGGAGTTAAAAGCTCCGCTCCAGGTCATTTGCGTTGCTGCTAGTGATCAGCGGAATCGCAAACTGGCTGCCTTATTAGATGAACAGGACATTCAGATGCAGCAGATGGAAGGCGATATTAAACAGCGCATTGCGGACGTTTTGAAACCCGACTACCTGCTCATTTTGATTGAGGGGACGCACCGAATTGGACAACCCGCCATCGGTCGTGAACCGGAAGCGATCGCACGAGCAAACTGGGATAAAAACATGATCATCGCGCATTTCCCAACGCCTAGCACATGAGCTAAGCCGAATCGGCCAATCCGGCTCTAATGTCAAGTTCGTGCGTAGAACCCTGTTTGTGTGAATGCTCGCTCAGCGAGCATTCACACAAACAATGGGTTTTCAACCGGATTTCATATCATTCTTAACCCAAAAACGAAAGGGATGCTGCCGCTAGCGGCGCATCCCTTTCGTTTTTGGAATGGTGCAATACTGTATTGAATCTGGCTTGATGGCTTGATGATTGGGCATCTCGCCGAGCAAAATAAAGTCGGCAAACCAGTTGCTGCGAGTAAAAATAGGCAAAAAAAAGCCGGCAGAGGAAGTCCACCAAGGTACATCTGCCAGCACAGTCTCACCATGTAATGTTAGATATGTCAGATAACTCGAATGAGTTATTTGGCATATCTTTCAATATTATCAACAACAACCGGATTTGATCTGCTCTATCTAAAGATAGATCTTAGAAAAAATTGTTTTGACTGTCGCAGATATAACTCCCGCTCTAGCCGCCCTAATTAGCTTCCATAGGCTGATTGGGCAAACGGCAGTTCATTAATGCGGTTCCAGGCATAAATGCGATCGCGGAATGCCTTCCAGCCTGTGTAAATGTCCTGAAAAGCCGCATCTTCCTGCGCCATTTGGTCATACAGCCTGAACGAAGCCTCTTCTGCGGCGGCTAAAATCTCCGGACTGTAGGCAACCAGCTCAACGCCTTCAGCCTGCAAGCGTGCAAGCGCTTCACCATTGAGCGCATTGTACTGAGCCAGCGTCGCCAAGTTCGTTTCATAGGTTGCCGTTGCGAAGGCCGTTTGATAGCTGGTGGGCAGCTCATTCCAGGCCGACTGATTGACCAAGGCTTCCAGTGTGGCGCTGGGTTCCCACCAGCCTGGATAGTAGTAGTATTGAGCGGCTTTCTGTAGCCCCAATTTTTCATCATCATGGGGGCCGACCCACTCCGCTGCATCAATCGCACCCCGCTCCAGTGCCAGAAAGATCTCACCACCGGGCAGCACCTGCACGCTCACGCCCAATTCCTGCATAATCTTGCCGCCCATGCCCGGAATCCGCATTTTCAATCCGCCTAAGTCAGAGAGCGTCTGTACAGGGCGCTTAAACCAGCCTCCCATCTGCGCTCCGGTATTGCCAGCGGGAAAATTGAGAATGCCAAAGTCAGCGTAGATTTGGCGCAGCGCCTCTAGTCCTCCCCCATAGTAGAGCCAAGCATTTTGCTGATCGGCCATCAGGCCAAAGGGCAAGGCCGTGGCCAGGGCCAGGGACGGATTTTTGCCTGTGTAGTAGTAGCCAGCGGTGTGGCCGCACTGCACAGCTCCGCTTTGGACGGCGTCTAACACTTCTAAGCCGCCCACCAGTTCGCCAGCGGAATAGGGTGTAATCACAAACTGACCATTGGTCATCTCCGAGACGCGCTGGCACAGTTGCTTGGCAGAACCATATAAAACATCAAGCGCTTCGGGCCAGCTTGTTGCCATCCGCCACTGAATGGCTGGTTGACTATTGGCAGTAGAAGAACTCGACTCAGGCACAGACGCGGAGCAGCCGTAGAGCAATGTTGTCGCTGCGGCACTGGTCGCAGCCGTATTGAGAAAAGATCGGCGTTTCATAGCGATGGACGGACGAAGATCCCAAATTGGTGGTGGTTCGGACAGCAATTTTTGGGTGTATGAGCAGACCCACACCCCCCAATCATGAATCGTTTGAGGACAACCCAAAGATTCAGTATGAATAATTGATCGAATAGTAAAAGAGGATGGTCAGCTGTCCGGCTTATGCTTCAAAAGCTTTACATTTGGGGCATGAGAAATGGCTAAGATGGCTCATGCAACCTTAGCTATTGTCTCGATATTGCTGCCAGGTTACCTGAGGCTACTTGAGATCTACCCAGCGCACCTGCACAAAATGAGTTGGTCGCCCCGTGTCGTCATCCGGTACCTCGACCACGCGATTCACAGCCAAGTTGAACGGGATGGCTGTTGTCAGATATTGCTGTGCGATCGCACCTAATTCTGGAGCCAACTGAGCGGCGGCGGCAGTCGCAACCCCGAATCCCAATAGCTGCTCAATGGGACCTTTGGGTAAGAAAACATGCAGCCCTAGCGCAAAGCTAGAAGCCAGCAGCATTCCCACCGATAAATTCGTGCCGCAGCGGGGATGAATCGCTAACTGCCAATCCCCGTGAGTCAGCCGATGGAGCGCAATCGTCACGGCCCGCTTGAGCATATCCGTCGTAATCGATCCGTAAAGATAAAACCCTTGCTCGGTTGAGAACCCACCGAAACTTTCGGCAGTATGGGGTAGCCCCGCCTGTCGCGATCGCATTTCGCCCAACACCCAAACAGTCGCATGTTCAAGCGCATGCACCTGCCGCACCATCAGCAACTCCTTCAGCCCAGGCAAATAGTGCAGTTGAGCCAGCAGACTGCTGTCCTGATCGGGATGGGGATAATAGGCCGGAAATCGAAAATCTGAAGCTGCTACCATGAATAGCCTCATTTTTAAGGAGCGCAAGTCAAAACCCATCGGCAGTAGTGAGGCGTGCTGTAGTGTGCATTGCCAACTCCCACATCTTGGGCTTGCTGAATTTGTATTCCTAGGCTTTAGTGGTCTATCAGGTTTGCCGCCAGAAATCCCGGAAAGACTTATCTCTCACAACAAACCTGATGCTGTACCAGTTGAGGCGATTGAGCTGAAGCGACGGGCCAGAACTAAGCCGTTGTTTCGTCTTCGACGGCTCCTTCACCGACTCGACGAGCAATCTCAACACCATTCTGCTCTAGAATGACGCGTGGTTCGCCACCCTCGCGGACTTCAATTCGCTTCACCAACACTTGACCATTAGCAATCCGCTGCCCCTCACGCACATAGCGACTCGGCTCATCGGGCACGTCAACAATGGCGTACTCAACACCACCAACCTCAACCACTCCGGTCACAACCACAGCAGTTGCCAAATCAGTTGGCGGAGTTGGAGCCACAGCAATATTGCCAGGTGCTAGCGGACTTGACGGCTGCTGTCCTGGTGAGGCTTGGCCACCACCAGTAGTACCACCACCAGGCCGTACGTTCGGAGGATTTGCAGGTGTCGTTGGAGTTCTGTTGCCCGGCGATGTTGTGCCACCGCCTGGGTTGGTACCTCCGCCTGGAGCTGTGCCACCGCCTGGATTGGTACCTCCGCCTGGAGCTGTGCCACCGCCTGGAGTGCCAGGCTGAACCTGAGAAACAGGGGTGGGCGGCGGCGGAATTGGTAAATTCGCAAAGGGATCTTCACGAGCGCCTACACCAGACGAAATCTGCTGAACGCGGGCATCCGCATCGGTGGATTGAATCAATTCAGCACTCGCCAGATCGGATGCTTCTGGAGGAGTAGTTAGCGCATCCTCAGCCGGAGTTTCCTCCTCTGCTGTCGCATCACCATCGCCCTCCGCATTGTCTGCTGCATCTTCTGGAATGGGTTCCACTACAGCTTCATCGGTATCAGCCTGCTCATCTCCACCACCACCAAAAAGCTGACAGCCGCTAATTGACAGGGCGAAGGCACTGGATAAAGCTAAAAGAAAGAGCTTACGCATCATCCGTCCCTCATGAACTCCATCACACTGGGCTTGAACATGACGACGATACCGAGTGGTGCGCCGATCAATAGACCCCTTAACCCCTAAACAATAGCGCACTTCTGAGCGATGCGTCTGCTTCTGCATAAACGCATAGGCAAACTGTTACGTAACGATAAATGTGCAAGATTACAAACTTGGATTTTAGGTCTGTTTTGTGACCATTTGTATCAATTTCCAAGTTTTCCGCGAGGAGGTAAAAGTACAAATGAACTTTTTTGCCGGGTTGATCCCATAGACGGATCTATATTTTTCCTGTAGATTTAGGCTGCGGTGTCATACATCTAGCTGATGCACAAATAATTTGTAGACTTGAGAGTATAGCCAGAATGTGCAGCATGTATGATTCTGCGGTGACTCGCTTCAATTAGCAGCCTTTTCGTATTCAGGCATTTGCTCTAAGTTGTCTGAAAACCAATCGCTAGACCTATTGCTTCTCTAGAACTCTTTCCCGAAACAATTTTTAGAATGTTGTCCAGACAAGTTTTATCCATACTTGCCCTATTGGGGCATCCCATTTATGACTAGCGACTTGAGCAAGTTAATTCCGCGGGCATCCCACTACTGGCTGACCAATGCTCATATCCCCTTATGTTTACTCGATAAGGCCGAATATAAGTCACCGATCGCGACCTATCAGCAAGCGCCCATTGCGGAAGATTTGGTGGCTGCCGACATCGAACTGAGAGATGGTGTGGTAGTTCGGATTGTGCCCTCTGGAACGGCAATTTTTGGTGAGGTACCAACTGTTAATTGTCGGAGTGGTCTAGTCTGGCCGTGTTTTGCAGATTTGCATACGCATTTGGATAAGGGGCATGTGTGGTATCGGATGCCCAATCCCAGCGGGACGTTTAGTGATGCATTGGCAGCGTGTAAGCGGGATCAAGACGAATATTGGCAACCGGATGATTTGTATCGCCGGATGGAATTTGGTTTGCGCTGCGCTTACGCTCACGGTACTAAAGCGATTCGGACGCATCTTGATTCCTTTGGGGAGCAGGCAAGGCAGAGTTTAGAAGTATTTAGTCATCTGCGGGAAGAGTGGCGCGATCGCATCATCATGCAGGCTGTGTCGCTCGTCTCTTTAGATTATTTCCTCAAGCCGGAAGCCGAGCAGTTGGCCGATTGGTATGCGGAGTATGGCGGGATTCTGGGCGGCGTCGCCTACATGAATCCGGAACTGGATGCTCAGCTTGAACGTGTCTTTCAGTTGGCTCAATCGCGAGAATTGGATCTTGATTTTCATGTTGACGAAAGCACCAATCCCGATGATGTGGCGCTGCGGCACATTGCGGAAATGGCGCTGAAGCAGGAATTTAGCGGCAATATTGTCTGTGGTCACTGCTGTAGCCTGTCGGTGCAGTCTGCCGAAGTCGCCGATGCCACGATGGATGTGGTACAGCAAGCAGGCATTGGCATTGTCAGCTTGCCGATGTGCAATATGTATCTACAAGACCGGATGATTGGCCGCATGCCGCGATTGCGGGGGGTAACGCTGTTACCCGAACTCAAGCAGCAGGGGATTCCAGTTGCGATCGCAAGTGACAACTGCCGCGATCCTTTTTATGCCTATGGGGATCATGATGGCTGGGAAGTCTTTCAGCAGGCGGTACGGATTGGCCAGTTGGATCGACCCTTTGGCGACTGGCCCCGTGCCAACACTTGGACGGCAGCGGATTTGATGCAGCTTGAGGACGCGGGGCGAATTAGCGAGGGCAACACGGCAGATTTGATTGTCTTTAAGGCGCGGAATTTGAATGAGCTAGTGGCGAGATCGCAGCATGATCGACTGGTTCTGCGTAAAGGACAACCGATTGATACCACCCTGCCAGATTATGCTGAACTAGATGATTTGATGCCTTTGGAGTTAGGTTAAATGACGGTTAGCCCAGTTCACGGTACTGATTGGGACGCTTTTATCGCTGCGCTAGAGGGCGTTGAGGTGATTCGAGATCCCCATCAGGTGGCAAAACTTTCGCAGGATTACTATACGTTTAGCCCCGTTTTACAAACTGCCTTAGCCGACAAAACGGGGGATATCGTAGTGCGACCTGCGACCGAGGAACAGGTTATCCAAGTCGCAGCCGAATGCGCCAAGCGCCGTATCCCCGTCACGATTCGGGGTGCGGGCACGGGCAATTACGGACAGTGTGTTCCCCTCGCAGGTGGCGTCATTCTCGACATGTCCCACCTCAACCAAATTTGCTGGATTAAGCCCGGTTTGCTGCGGGTGCAGGCCGGAGCAAAGTTGGCCACCATTGATAAAGCCACCCGTCCCGAAGGCTGGGAACTGCGGATGGTGCCGTCTACCTATCGCACGGCAACCATCGGCGGTTTCATTGCCGGGGGCAGCGGCGGCATTGGGTCGATTCTCTATGGTCAACTGCGCGATCGCGGTAGTCTAATTGCCGTTAAAGTGATCACTCTGGAAGAGCAACCCCGCGTCTTAGAACTGCGTGGTGACGAGGTGCAGAAGGTGAATCACGCCTACGGTACCAACGGCATCATCACGGAACTGGAAGTGCCACTGGGCACAGCTTACAACTGGGTGGACTGCATTGTCACCTTTGATGATTTCATGACGGCAGCTCGCTTTGGGCAGGCGCTGGGCGATGCCGACCCGATCATTAAAAAGCTGGTCAGCGTTCACGCTTGGCCGATTCCCAGCTACTTTGCCGCCCTCCAGTCTTTCTTGCCGAATCAGCAGCACGCTGTTTTGGTCATGATTGCCGATATTAACTTAGAGCCGTTTCGCGATCTGGTTCAAGCCTGGGGCGGCACGATTACCTACGAAAAAGCTCCTGGCGATCCCAATCGCAAAGCGCCGCTGCTGGAATTTACCTGGAATCATTCCACTCTCCACGCCCGCAGCGTTGATCCGACGCTGACTTACCTGCAAACCATGTTCCCCTACGATCCGGAACTGAAGCTGTTGCAGCACATGTACGAGTATTTCGGTGATGAGGTGATGATGCATATTGAATTTTTGCGATCGCAAGGCCGCGTCGTTCCCGCTGCTCTCCAAATTGTCCGCTACTCCACCGAAGAGCGCCTGAACGAAATCATTCACTACCACGAAGCACAGGGCGCACTCATCGCCAATCCCCATACCTACATTTTGGAAGATGGCGGACGCAAGACCATCGACACCATCCAAGTTAACTTCAAACAAGAAGTCGATCCCCACGGCTTGCTCAATCCAGGCAAAATGCGCGGTTGGATGGAGAGAGGAGAGTAAAGGGTTGTAAAGGCTGTAAAGGGCTGTAAAGGAGGAAAGAGTATTAAATTTTGAGTCTTTATTTTTGTATGCTTGCCACCATTCGACACTCGGCACTCAGCACTCAGCACTCAAACACACCCGTATCAATTACTTTAGGCGCAAATTATTCATTGTTTTTCAAATGCGATTTTGTAAACCCGCTGTTAACTGAGATACATCCCAGAGAATATATGCCTTTCGCCCCTTGCCAAGTTGACCTCTCAGTCGGACACTAAGGGGGAGACATGTCTGGCAAATGGAGGTTGCTGTGAAACGAGTGCTTGCAATTATTTTAGGAGGCGGTGCGGGAACGCGGCTTTATCCGCTAACCAAGCAGCGCGCCAAGCCAGCAGTATCGTTAGCAGGTAAATATCGTCTTATTGATATTCCAGTTAGTAACTGCATCAATTCAGGAATTCTTAAAATCTATGTTTTAACCCAGTTCAACTCGACATCGCTCAATCGGCACATTGCCCGAGCCTACAATTTCTCGGTTTTTAGCGATGGCTTTGTCGAAGTGCTGGCTGCTCAGCAAACCCAGGAAAATCCAAGCTGGTTCCAGGGCACAGCGGATGCTGTACGCCAGTATCTCTGGCTGCTGAAGGATTGGGATGTAGATGAATATTTGATTCTTTCAGGTGACCATCTGTATCGCATGGATTACGGCAAGTTTGTTGAACACCATCGCGAAACAGGCGCAGATATCACGCTATCTGTACTGCCCATTGATGAGGAACGGGCCAGCAGCTTTGGTCTGATGAAGATTGACGACAGCGGTCGCGTGATCAACTTTAGCGAAAAGCCCAAGGGCGATGCGTTGAAGCAAATGCAGGTTGATACAACCACGCTTGGTCTCGACGCAGAGGCGGCTAAGATCAAACCCTACATCGCCTCAATGGGGATCTACATCTTTAAGAAACAGGTTCTAATTGATCTGCTCCAGCGCTCTAAAGATGAAACCGATTTCGGTAAAGAAGTCATTCCCAGCGCCATCGATACCCATAATCTGCAAGCCTACCTGTTTGATGATTACTGGGAAGATATCGGAACGATCAAGGCGTTCTATGAGTCCAACTTGGCTCTGACGAAACAGCCTCGGCCTAGCTTCAGTTTCTATGATGAGAAAGCGCCAATTTATACCCGTCCTCGCTTTCTGCCACCGACGAAGCTGTTGAACTGCGAGATCACAGAATCAATTATTGGTGATGGCTGCATCTTGAAGAATTGCCGCATTCATCACTCTGTACTCGGTGTGCGGACTCGAATCGATGAAAACTGCGTGATCGAAGATTCACTGCTAATGGGTGCTGACTTCTATCAGGCATCGGAAATGCGGGTTCATGCATTTAAGCAAGGACAAGTACCAATGGGTATCGGTGAGAATACCGTAATTCGCGGTGCAATCATTGATAAAAATGCCCGTATTGGCAAAGACGTGAAGATCATCAACAAGGACAACATTGAAGAAGCAGATCGGGAAGACGAAGGCTTCATGATCCGCAACGGCATTGTCGTGGTGGTGAAAAATGCTGTAATTCCAGACGGGACAGTCATCTAAACCATGTGAGGGCGAATGGCCATTCGCCCCTACCGCCATCAATGAATTTCGAAACCAGAGGGGGCTGACTTATCAGGTCAGCCCCCTCTGGTTATTGTTCTGTTGATTGCGGTTCGGGTGCTGCCTTTAAAGCTCGCAGTTCCGCTTCTAACCCTTCAATTCGCTGCTGGAGCTGACGATTCGATTCCAATAGCTCTTGCGATTGGCTGCTGAGATAGGGATCGCTTTCCCACCAGTTAATGCCAATTTCTCTTGCCTTATCCACTGAGGATACAAGCAGTCGAATGCGAATCGTAAGTAATTCCGTTGAGCCAACCGATATGGTAATGTCACCCGCGATCACAATGCCTTTATCGAGTACCCGCTCTAGCACATCGGCTAGCGTGGATGCTTGGGTTGCGGTTGCGATCGCACGTGGGGGGCTGTTTTGGGGACGATTATACGTGGTACCAGTCATGGGTTACCTGATAAGTCAGTTTAGCAACATGCTAACGAAGCTTGAACATGGAGGGTTTACCTTGTCCGCTCACCTGAGTAATTAAGCCGAGTTCAGCCAGGTGCTTGAGCGCAGTCACCGTTTGGAATCGGTTGAATCCCAACGTCGCTTCTAATTGTGAAAGCCGCGCAGGGCCTTTCGTACCGAGCTGATTGTAAACAGCTAAAGCGTCTGGACTCTTGATCGAGGGGACAGGGTTAGTTGCTGTTGATTGAGTGGCTGCTACTTTAGCAGGAGCTGGAGTTGCAGTCTGGGAGGTACTAGCGTGCGAGTCTGCCTCTAGGGTAGCAGTTCTTGCTTTTGATGCTAATGGAGATGGAGAGACGTTAGCCGCTGTGGTTATGGATGGGGGTGCAGCTACGGGAGGCTGCGGCAATGGGGGAGGTGCGATCGCAACCTGGCTTTCCTCTTTTACCGCTTCAACCGCAGGTGCATTGGCTATTTCAGCTCCATTCTGAGCATAATTTGATGCACCATTTTGATGATTGAATTCATTCAATGCAGCGGAATTTAGCTGGGGATGCGCTGGCTTAACTGGTGTTGATTCTGGTTCAGTTAGTTCTTGAATTTCAGTGGCTAAGTCAGTTCCCGGCACGATTAGATCGCTCACGATCACGCTATTGAACAGCGTCCAGAGAATCTGACGAGCTTCATCCACGGGAACCGCCGCCCGCGATAGGAGAATATCGCTACAGGTATCGCGGAAATCGACATCCTCCGGCACCACCCGCACATCATGCTCCTGACACACCTTGGCGATCATCATGCTGGCGCGCAGGCTAGAGGCTCGTTCGCGGCTGGCCTTACGCTGAAAGGTTTTCACCAAGCGCACAATCGCCAAAGCTGCTGAGCGTTCAATGTTGGTTTTTTGCACCAAAATTTCCTGCTGGGTCAGCTCATCCGGCTCCGGCATGTTGATGGTGATCAAGCGATCCATCAGCGCGTCTTGCGTGCCGTGAACACCACAGTATTCTTCAGGATTAGAGGTGAAAATGCCGCGAAAATGGGGATTCACCCGGATATACTCAGGTCGATTGCCGCTGGGCGGCAGCACAATCAGCTTTTCTTCCAGAGCCGACAGCAACACGTTGTTGACTTCTGGTCGAGAGCGGTTGAATTCGTCGTAAACCAGCGTAAACCCTTCTCGACAGGCCAGGGTCAGGCGCGAATCTACCCAGGTTTGCCGCATTTCGTCTTCGACTTTAATCACGCTATGGATAAAGTTGTCCACGACTTTCTTGCGGGTATAGCCGGACTGGTTGCCAATCAGGTCAGAGGTTTTATACTCATCGTCGCCAAACAGCAGCATAATTGGCCGACTGAGCAAATCGGCTAAGTGCATGGCCAACGTTGTCTTCCCCGTCCCCGCAGGGCCGCGCAGATGAACCGAATAGCCCGACTGGAGGTAGCGGAGCGCCCGCGCAGCGATGCGCTCAACGCTGGGGGTGCTGACGAATTGCCGGGGGCGAGCTTGCAGAACCGTGGTCACGATATTACCTCATTGCCTCATGCACAACATAAACGCCATCGCGGCGAACCACTTGGCCGTTACAAATTAGCGATCGCATCGCATCCACGGCTTGAACCCGACTGAGGTTGAGCTGGCTTTCAATTTCATTCAGCCGCAGTCCGCCAGTTTGTTGAAGACAGGTATAAACAGCTTGCTCAGTCGCGTTTAACGCGGATTGAGCCGCAGCGACTGGTGCGGGTACAGGTGTTGGGATGGGTGCGATCGCAGGTACAGCCTCATCTATCACAGGTGCGGGTACAGGCATTGTCGCGACTGCCGTTTGAACAGGCTGCACCGCAGGTTGCGATATGGGTCGAACAGGTACAGACTGTGCTTTAGCAGGAGCCGAGCGTGGAATAGCAGATTTTACGGCAACTTTAGCGGTCGGTGGTGCGGATCGCTGTGCTGCGGGTCGGTTAACAGGTTGGGGATTGGGTTGCCTAGTTGTTTGAGCTGATATGGCAGGGGCGACAACGGGGCGACGAGACGGCATAGTCGAGCGCACGGGTGTCTGCGCCATGATGCCGTCCGCTCCCCAAACGTAAGCCTGAATTTGGCTGCGATAGTCTTGCAGTTCGACCCGGAATTTAGCGAACTCAGCAAACAGCTCATCTACAGCGGCTAAACGCTCCTGCTGATCCTGTTCCAGCAGTTGCCGCAGTTCAAAAATTCGCTCTTGGCGCAGCACGTCAAGTTCGAGCAGGTAGGTTTCGACATCGGCCTGAAGCTGCTGCACAAACTGAGTCAGCTCTTGACGCTGCTGGGCACTCATGGCAAGACGAGCCTGACGATGTTGAGCAAGCTGAACCTGCGTGATGGTTTGCAGCGCTTGAACTCTGGCTTGTAGATCGCTACGCAATTCGGCTACAGCCTGCTGTATTTCTGCGTGAAACTGGCTGAGAGTTTGCGAGACTTCCTGCGCCATCAGCATGCGATCTGCTGCTGTTAAAGATAGGAAATCAGCCGTCTCAGCTCGGAGCGATTCCATAAACTGGTGAAGCTGCTCAGTGACCTCGGCGCGACGCACCTGCCGTTCTTGAGCAGCCTGGTTGAGAAAAGATTGAGTGTCTCGCTGGAGCGCAACGGTAAACTGGCTCAGATCGTCCCGCATTTGTGCGGCTTGAATCGTGCGATCAATAGAGAACGCAGCCAGAATATCCTGTACTTGCTGCTGACGATTCAGAATTTCGACCTGACGATGCTGTCGCTGCTCCTGCCACTGTGCCTGAAGTGAAGTCACGGACGCGACCTCCTAAGTACGTTTCTGGGTAGTGATAGTGCGGTTAAAAAGGGGAAATGACGGGTACGCAATGGTTACGTTGCGATCGCATCATTCCCCCCGTGTAATTAAGCGGTAGGAACAGCAGCTTGTGCGGTCAGACCAACTGCTTCGGCATACTTCAGATAGGTTTCAACAGAAGCGATGACAACGCGAGCTTCTATCGCGAGCAGTTCGATACCTACCAGAGATACGCGAACCCATGCGTCAACTACGATGCCTTTGTCTAAGATGCGATCAACAACTTCAGCTAGGCTAGAGGAGGAATTAACTTTTTCAACTGCCATGGTTAGGTTCCCTAATTTAATGCGTCAAGTACGAGATAAGTAGCTGCACATCGATAAATACATATTTAAAAAACCGGGGGAGCGCCCCTCCGGGGCACTCCCCCGGTTTTTTAAGTGCGTTTATTTCTGCCAACCTACTTAAACAATGAAAAAACTTCAAATCGTGACTGAAATGTTGATGACTCAGTTGGTGCGGAGTTAACTGAAACTATCCCTATCCATTAGGTTAGGTACAGGTTAGATTTTCTTGCTAGGCAAGAGAACTGAGACATCTGTGAGCGACGATAACAGCAGTACAAATACGGTGTATGTGGTATCAACGCTTGCATTTCAATCTCTTCAGTTGAAGCTATCGCTATCATTCCCAGGTCAGATTTGGAAATCGCTATAGAGGGCGACTAAAGTTAATGAAACGCAATGATTTTGTTGCAAGCGTTGATATATCAATTGTTCTCGCAACTGATTGGACGATACTCGGTATTCTCTAGAACATTGTGTCGGGGCGGGTTTCGTTGATTGATCTGACTTGAAATCTATGACTTAATGGCTAAACTCGCCCCTATGACTAAATATATTTTTTTGTGGAATATTTATTAGATAAACAGCGAAACCGAGCGCGATCGCAAATTACACAATTGCTAATTAAACAGTTGCAAAATGTACAATACCGTACCTCACCATCTATTCACCCATGAATGATCCACAAACGCAGCTTCTACTGGAACAGCTCAAGAGTAATGACTCAGAGGTACGCGATCGCGCGACGCATCAGCTTTGGGAACTGTGGTTTCAGCAAAAGGGGATGTATGGCTATCAGCAGTTGATGCGGGCCCAAATGCTGATGGAGGGTAGACGGCTGACGGAAGCAGAACAAGTGCTGACTGAAGTGATCCGAGACCAGCCGGATTTTGCCGAAGCCTGGAATCGACGAGCCGTTTTGTATTACATTCAGCGTCGCTATCGGGCTGCGATCGCAGATTGCCTAAAGGTGGTTGATCTGGTGCCAATTCATTTTGGGGCGCTGCACGGTTTGGGACTATGTTATGCCTCACTGGGTGAGTACAAGCTGGCGATTGATGCCTTCCACCAGGCGCTAGACGTGCAGCCATACAACTTAGAGAATCAGCGCATGATTTTGGAATGCAGCGCTAAGTTGAGCTAGAGTCGGGGGAACGCCTAGACCACTGGCCTCACCCAGAAAATGCGATCGCATCAGGTTGCCTGCCAGCTTAGCCGCTATCGACGCCACCGATAAGCCCCATAGGCAGCAACAGCAACCAAGCCAATCCATAATCCGGATTCCGGCACATCCTGGCTCGGTGGCGCTAGAACTAAGCGACCAAAGAGTTGTGCTTGATTTCTGCCGCCTTCCTGTGAAATGAAACTATCTTCATAGACGCCAGTTTCCAGATCTTGAAATCCTAGAAGCTGAAGAATATATGCTTGCCCATCAATTAGAATAGCGTTTGCAGAATTCAAGCTCGTCCAGGAAATGAGATCAGGGCAAGGTGGTAATCCAATGAATGGACAATCTTCTACCTGCCCATTTTCCGTCTCTTCAATATTGAAAACAAACTCAAACAAGTTAGATTGACTGATATCTTCAAACAGCAAACCAATCGTCAAATTCACGCCGCTAACGGCTGTGCCTGTGACGACGGGCATATTGAAGTGGGTCAGCTCACCAACCTGAAATGCCGTCTCAAGCTGAACGTCAAGATTTTGATTGCCCAAAAAACTCAGTCCGCTTTGACCCAGTTGCTCGAAACCTGCCTCTCCCCAGAAAATCTGGCTTGCCCCATCCTGCTCAACATATCGAATATTGCTGCCACCTTGGGGATCAGACCAGCTACCTGAGACTGAAGTCAGCGTAATTGCTTCCGCAGCGAACGTGCTACCTAAGCCCATTAAACTCGTCGCAATAGATAAAGTCCCCAGAATGCCAGAAACTACAGAAGTAGAATATTGCTTAAGGTAGTTAACCATATCTAGCGCACCATATTTCGTTAATCGATAGCAAAAATAAATAAGTAGGTTTGTACAAATAAACGTACTCAAGAAACTAGGGGAGTCCTCCTTCGGGGCGCTCCCCCGGTTTCTTAGATATGCATTTATTTATGTGCAGTTACTTAAATGATTCGATATTTGGTTAATTGTCGGGAGTGCATTAAATTTTTAGTTACTGAGTTACGAAGTTATCTATCGGTGTACTCATTAGCAAAAGCCTAATATTTCAGTATCAATACTGACCAGGAGAATGAATCATCTTTAAGAGAACCAAATAAACTGAATGACCTTCTTCAAAATTTGAAGAACCTACAGGCTAGCCAGGAACCGAAGCTTGAACGTTTCAGTCGTAGCTTACTGAGCGCTGATTGAAGTCGTGCTTTCTTAAAGCTCTGTTAAAGTACGCCAAATCTGCCTAATTAGGTGCCAACTTCTTCATCTCATATTTAAATTCATGTTCAACGATTAGGTAAATACCTTAGTAGTTACCACAGGGTGAATATTAGTTTTTACGTAGATAAATAGCTACATACAAATAAATGCATAATCTAAAAAACTGGGAGAATGCCCTGGCAGAGCATCCCCTGCTTTTCCAGATACGTTTATTTAGGTCAATTTACTGATTCTGATCAGTGGTTAGGGACACTTAGCTGCATGAGTTGAGTCGGCTCGATTCAAGCCTGAAAACTCAGCCTTTTGTGGGAGGTTTACATGACAGAATCTGCCACTGCGAGTGGATTGATCAATGGCTGATAAATGTGTGATCAATGCCGTGGTTTTCAAACCAGTTCAGCATCAGACTTATCTACCCAATTGACATCTATCAAAAGGGCTGAAAGCGTAATTTGATTTTTTAATGCTTATCTTTGGCACCAAAATCCAGGAGGGTTATGTTGCCGCCACATTGCGGCGGCAACATAATCGCTGTGGGTTCTCAACGTGCAAGGGACAGATGTGAGAATAGCTATATTTAGGGCTGTGCCAAGAACGTTTTAATGGTTGACGTGCTGGCTTCGCGTGGCAAGTTAACCATTAAAACGTCATCAAATTAAAGTTGACAGACGATTGGGAAACGGCTGTTTATGGCTTTGAGGGGATGACAACTCAACAATCAACATGAATTGATTTTGTCTAGCAAAAATAGCGCCAAAAATTCTCTAATCAGAAAATTATTGTTTTGTTTAGCAAGTCATATGGAATCCGGTTAAAGCTCATTGTTTAGTTTTTGTGAAGTGCCGACTTAGCAGGTGTTTCACAAAAACTAAATAGGGTTTCTATACATGGACTTGATATACTGCATCTCAATAAATGCTTATAGCCCTTCCTAAGCTACTGAGGTACAAGTTATTTTTTGGAAGCCGCGCGGAGAGCGGCTTCCAAAAAATAACTCCCTCTTTATTAGCACAAGAAGCGCTATATCTAAAAACTGGGGGAGCGCCCTTTCCCCGAATTTCCCGAGTTTATAGATGCGTTGATTTATGCCAACATGCTTAAGTTCAGCAAGTTGGGCATTGCGATCGCAACTCATCTGTAAAAGATGTGTAAAAAAACTGCACTATCCAATCAATCAGCATCGACTTGATCATCTTGTTCATGGATTGATGACCAAGTGGCAACCTCTTTTACAGCGCTAGGAATCTCGGTTTCGTATGGAAACTCTAGAGTAGTTTCTGAGTAGCCTAGGTAGCCTGATTCTGTAAAATGCATCAACATACGAGCTAGAGCAATCCAGACTTCTGATTCGAATTCCCAATCTGCATCAAATCGAGCGCGTCCGGCAATTGACTGTAGCGCCCAAAAAAACGTGTTGCGAACAACTGATCCTTTTTTCTTGTACTGAGGAACATCGTCTCGATGGAGATAAATGACCTCGTTTTCAAGTTTGGCTCTCATGAATTTTTGATTTTTGACGGCACTAGATAGCCTTCTAGCACATCAAGTCTGCTCGCATTATGGTGACAGCTTGACCGCTCAGATAAACGCGATCGCAACCTTTATCGTCTATACTACGCCTTACCTTCACCATGCCCTCTCGGTTCGAAGCCTGGTAGCCTAACATATCGTCTTTGCCCAATTTGGCCTGCCAGTGGGGCGTGAGGCAGCAGTGAGCAGAACCCGTCACTGGGTCTTCGTTGATCCCATACGCTGGAGCAAAAAAGCGGGAGACGAAGTCATAGTCTGCCCCAGCGCTGGCTTGGCTCGTAACAATCACACCATGTACGGGCAGCGTTTTCAGCAGGCCAAAATCTGGCTGTAGAGCTTTGACTTCTGCTTCGGAGCGAACTTCAACCAGTAGATAACCGTTCTGATTTTTGCCGACGTAGACCACGCTAATGCCGCCTAGAGCTTTGATCAGTTCAGGCAAAACGCGATATTCCGTTGCTGGCTGGGCGGGAAAATTTAGCTCTATCCAGTCTCCCTTGAGATCCGCTGTGAGCAGTCCGCTGCGGGTCTGAAATCGTGCAGTTTGATCCGGCGGTAAATGGCCCTCCGTCCACAGCGTATGGGCACTAGCTAAGGTGGCATGACCACACAAATCCACTTCAGTGGTGGGAGTGAACCAGCGCAAACTAAAACCGTCCTCTAAGGGCCAGAGGAAGGCAGTTTCAGACAGATTCATTTCAAATGCGATCGCTTGCATCAGCGATTCATCCAGCGGTTTAGACTCAACACATACAGCGGCAGGATTGCCTTTAAATGGCTGATTCGTAAACGCATCGACCTGAGTGATTTTTAGCCCCATCATCTGCCCTTGATTGTATGAATTTGTTGGTACGCCCTTATCGGGATGGGTTTTGTCGATCCGTCGTCGGTTTCAATCGATCACCTAACACCAAACCCTACCCCTAAGCAATATGTGATGCAACATGCGATGCAACGAGCCGTTCTAGCCTGTCAGCATCACAATAATGGCTGCAATTCCAGCCGCTGTCATCAGTCCAGCCGGGAAAAATCGCTTGGTTTTAATCAATCGCCAAGCAAACACGATCACTAACAAGACGGTAATAATCAGCGCAGCGGTTTCGGCCCATGCCACACCGTTAAAAGACAGAATGCCGCCCGCAATCAGCAAAATACCGCTGATGACTCCAGAGATAAGCGAAGGCGTACTTTTGGCCTGAATGTAGCCAATGATGCCGCCGACAAAGGTTAGTACCCCATAAATAATAGCTGCGATCGCGCCTGCATCCCATCCTGCTTCCATCGTGATCCTCATCCAAATCGTTACAAAACTTTTCACCAGTTTTCAAAATCTCAGAAAAGCCTATCAGGAATTAGTCTCTCAGGCTCTCTAGCTAGGGATAGGAAATTGCTTTAGCCAGAAAAATTCTAGTTCAGGCTTGACCTGTTCGCGAGATGCGGTATAGTTCAAGTGTACTAATTGGGGACAAACCTCCACAATTGGATTCAGGGAATAACCAATGACAACAGCAACCCGACAGAGAAAGACGACCACAACGAAAAATGCGGCCTCTGCCTCAGAGAATTTGCCTAATTCTACCGAAACAACTCGCATCCTCGCCCTAGATGCCGGAAATTATGACCTCAAATTCTACGATGGTACCGGACATCCCAAAGCGATTCGTTCCGTTCGCTATCAGTTGCCCAAAGGCCGCGATGCCGTTCGCTATTCCGATGCTTCGCCGTTGATTGAACTGGCCGATGGCAGCCGCCATCACTTTGGTGCCCAAGCCTACAAATATCGTCGTCAGCAGCAAACGGTGATTGAAAACAAAGTTGAACTGGCCCGCCTGCATCTCTACGCCTGCTTGGAACCCATTAACGGTGTTGTCTCAGAGTTTCCGTTGGACTTATACCTTTCAACACCTGAACCCGCGAAGCATGGTAAAGCTATTCAAGAGCAGCTTTTAGGCAAGCACGAATTCGTCCGCAACGGTATTCACTTCAAAGTCGATGTACAAACCATTACCGTTGCGCGGGAAGGTATGGGTGCCTACTACCACGCCAGAAAAGAAGGGCAGATTCCCGATAGCGGCTACACGATTGTGGTCGATATCGGCGGCGGCACCTGGCTGACGCGGCTGATTGATGCCGAAGGTGACGTGATTGATGAAAACGTGATGAATCGCGGCGGCACCTATGAGCTAGCCACTTCCATCAGCTTTGACAAGCGGTTGACGATGGCGTTAGGCACCAGTGCCGATCCCAGCGTGGTGATGGATGGATTCCGAGTAGATCACGTTTATGCGGACACGGGCCTATCCTGGTCAGACTGGCTAGATGAGCATCTCGATCCGTGGTTCAAAGGTATTTTTCAAACGGTGAAAGCTCAATACACGCCCTACATGGCGCGAGTGACTCGCTTTCTGGTGACGGGTGGCGGTTCACATTTAATTACGGAACGACTAGCAGGACGCAAGCTGTTTACCGTAATGGGCGATCCCCAGTTTGCTAATGTTCGTGGTTTATTTTTACTCTCTCAAGATACTCAGCTATGCATGACAACAAAGTAAGACTCAGCCGAGATGTAATCGAAAAAGCCGAGCAGATCGCCGCTGAATGGGGCTTGAAAAATGCTCGCGCTGCAGTGGAAGCCGTCTTTCGCCGCTACTCCGATGATTATCTGTACGCCCGGACACCTCAGTTTTCTGGTGGTACGTCTCCAATGGGTATTCGATCCATGCCATCAGCGCGAACCAGCGCTAATGCTGTTCCCACCTGTGAGGCTCTGGATGAACTGGATGATTTGATTGGCGCATAAGCTCCAAAGAAAGAAGCCGGATGAACACATCCGGCTTCTTTCTATTTGCTCTCAGGAGCTTGGTAGACGCAAACTCAACTGATCTCGCAGTAGTGCATTGCTGCGCGAATGCACCCTACGGTTTCATTTCATTGAAAGGGGTGGCGGGTTAGGCGCTAGCCATACCGCACCATACGGAAACTATTTGGCAGCTAGCCAGCGAGCCACATCTTTGGCGTGATAGGTCAGAATCAAGTCAGCACCGGAGCGCTTGAAGCTGGTCATCGTTTCCATGACGACTTTTTCTTCATCGATCCAGCCGTTGAGAGCAGCGGCTTTTACCATTGAGTATTCGCCGGATACGTTGTAGGCCGCAACGGGTAGATTGGATGCTTCTTTAACGCGCCAGATGATGTCCATATAGGCCAGGGCAGGCTTGACCATTAGCATGTCTGCGCCTTCGGCCACGTCCAGTTCAATTTCTTTAATCGCTTCTCTGCTGTTGCCGGGATCCATCTGGTAGGTTCTGCGATCGCCAAATTGAGGAGCCGATTCAGCCGCATCGCGGAAGGGGCCATAGTAAGCGGACGCGTACTTGGCTGCATAGGACAGGATCGGAATATGGGTAAATCCAGCTTCGTCTAAACCTGAGCGAATCGCCTGCACAAAACCGTCCATCATGCCGGAGGGCGCAATGATGTCAGCGCCTGCTTTGGCTTGGGAAACAGCGGTTTTCTTGAGCAATTCCAGCGTTGGATCGTTGAGCACTCGTCCAGTCAAATCACCGACTTCCAAGTAGCCGCAGTGACCGTGGGAGGTGTACTCACACAGGCAGGTATCCACAATCACGATCAGGTCGGGCACTGCCTCTTTAACTGCACGGGATGCTTCCTGAACAATGCCGTGGTCGTGCCATGCGCCCGTGGCCTCTATGTCTTTATCGGCGGGAATACCAAACAGGATAACGGCGGGAATGCCGAGATCGTAGACTTCCTTGGCTTCCTCAACAATCTTGTCGATGGAAAGCTGGTAGACACCGGGCATCGACTTCACTTCCTGAGCGATGCCTTCTCCGGCAACTGCAAACAGAGGATAGATCAGGTCGTTGGTGGTGACAATTGTTTCACGCACCATGCGCCGGAGTTGGGGGTGGCTGCGGAGACGACGAGGACGCTGAATGGGGAACATAGTCTTATCGATGAATTGAAAGCTGGCTAGATGACTTGGATTAAATCCGGCGTTGCGGCACGGATTTTTATCAATACGTTTCTTAATCCATTAGTTAAGTCTAAGGGGTGAGATGACCGGAAAGGCGTTGATTTTATTACGTTGTGTGAAGACAAGGGCGTGAGAGAGTGAGGTGTGAGGCGTAAGGCGTTATGGAGCGAGGCGCTGTACTTGCCCGGTCTGGGAGATAGCGATACTCCCTAGGTCGCTGTTGGGATGAGACCCCACCTGCGATCGCATTTTTGCTGCTCAATCCCAGTACAGCAGATCATCCAACTGCGTTCCACTTAACCCAAAACACCCGCCAGTACTAAATAAACACCATCGGTTTGTCCTTCACCTTGGCAAACGCTTTAGCATCAAAGCGATAGAGACTCGCGGGTCTTCCTGCACCCCGTGAGGTTTTCTCGCCTGTATCGGTCAAAAAACCCAGCTTTAGGAGCCGGGTTCGAAAGTTGGAGTAGTCAGAAAAGCCGTCGCCTAAAACCGTGGTGTAAAGCTGATATAAATCTCCTAGCGTGAACCGTTCTGGCAGCACATCAAAAGCAATGGGGCTGTATTCTAGCTTATTGCGTAGGCGACGATAGCCGTAGGCCACCACGTCATTATGATCAAAGGCGAGCTGCGGAATTTGCTCTAGGGGATACCAGGCGATACCGCCAACGCCATCGGCGATTAGTTCCGCATCTTCAAACCGGACGAGTGCAAAGTAGCTAACTGAGAGGTAGCGCACCCCAAAGATTTCCTCGCGGGGATCGCGATCGGGGCCGCCAAAGGTATAGAGCTGTTCCAGATAGAGATTATGAACGCGGATTTTTTCCGACAGGACTCGATAGGCTGCGTCTTCTAGCGATTCACCTTGCCGCACCAGCGTACCAGGACAGCTCCACTGCCCAAAGAAGGGATCATCATGCCGCATCACCAGCAGCACCATCAGCCGATTTTGGCTGGTATCGACTGAAAAAATGACATTATCGACGCCTACCTTGAAGTCGGCGAGCGGCGGTTTTGTTACCGCACTGACGTTCTTTTGTTCGAGGTATCCTGGCATGCGTATAACTGGTTTTGTTGAATGTAATCCTGAATGGGGGCTGTGACGCTCTCTTCAACTCCGGCTTCGCGATAGCGAGTAGAGGAGATATCGGGGCCAACGATGTCTTCGATCTGAAGTTGAGCGCCCATTTGCTCTAGCCTGCTTCGATCATCGGCGTGAATCGGATAACCCGAACGAGGAATGATTAAGAACTTAACCTGATGTACCAGATCCTCAATCCGATGCCAGCGTGGAAGCTGCGGCAAGAGATCTGAGCCGAGCACAAAGCTGAATTCGGCCTCCGGCCAATGTTGTTTGGCTCGCTCAACAGTTGCGATCGCACGGGGGTGGCTCAGCTCTGGATACAGACCAATCTTGCCAGAGGTTTGCTCGTTTAGCTCGGCAATCAGCAGCCGCAGCATAGTTTCCCGATCCGCTAGTGGCGTCTGGTGGGTTTTGAACGGATTGTCGGATGCCCAAACGGCAACGAGATCAAATCGATTGGCAAGCCACCACAAGACCATTTGATGGCCGCGATGCGGGGGGTCGGCGCTGGTTCCGAAGAGGGCGATGTGGAGCATGGGGAGTTGGAGGGTAGGAGGGTGGAAGGGTTGTAAAGGCTGTAGAGGGCGGTAAAGGGAGCGAAGGGGCGGAGGAGCAGTGGGGATGGGGGGGAGTAGGGGCGAATGGCCATTTGCCCTTACGTAACCTGTTTGATTAGCTCATTAGTTTTTCGGTGTGGTGTCGAGTCTGGGTGGTGAGAGTTTCTAGAGTGTCAGAGATGTGGAGGGGGTATTCGTCGGGATGGTCTAAGCGGCGGATGGCTTCGGGGAGGCTGGCGACGGTGGTGGCGGTGCGATGTGCGATCGCATCTAATGAATCGGGTTCGTGGAGCCGCTTGCCGTTTTGATACACCAGTTGCAGGAGGGGTATTTCGTCAGAGTCAGCGCTTTCGCCAATCAGTCCGAGTCGATCGCCTGTGGCGATACCGTTGCTGAACTGACGGAAAACCTGTTTGCGGCCTGGGTAGGTAACTTTCTTGATGGAACGCTTCATGACTGGGATGCTATCGATTTCGACCAGTTTATAGACGCCGTTAACGGGATCGCCCGTGACTAGCTTGGTGCCCACGCCGTAGCCGTCGATGGAGGCTCCAGCCGCTTTGAGGCGGGCGATTTCCCATTCGTCCAGGTCGCCGCTGGCAAAAATGGTGATGTCAGGCAGCAGCGATCGCACTTTCTTCGATAATTCAACTAGGTCACCGGAATCGAGCCGCACACCCGTAACTTGCAGCTCCTCTTCTCGCACCCGTCGCGCTAGCTCTGTGGCAGCGTTCACCGTGTCGTAGGTGTCGATTAATAGAGGTGCCGTTGGAAAATAGCGCTGAAAGGCGTCAAAAGCGTCGGATTCTGTGCCTTCCAGTGCCGAGAGCGACATCACCAGGGAATGCGCCATTGTGCCGCTGGGTCTGCGCCCCAGTTGAACGGCGGCCAGCACGTTGGAGGTGGAATCGAGGCCACCTGCGATCGCAGCTCGTGCCGCCCAAACCGAAGCTTGGGGACTAAAGGCTCGCCGTGTACCAAATTCGAGAATTTTGGCATCATCGCCTGCAACGTGCCGCATCCGGGCCGCTCGCGTACCGACCAACGTTTGGTAATTCACGGTATTCAGTACGTAGGTTTCTAAAAGCTGCGCCTGCCACAGCGGGGCTTCTACTCGCAATAAGGGTTCATTCGGAAAAACGGCGGTGCCTTCCGGCATGGCCCACACATCGCCATTGAACTGAAAATCGGCCAGTTTTGTCCAAAACTCAGCGGGAGCATGTTCAAAAATGCCCGTCTCCTGCAACGCCTGGATCTGCTCTGCATTGAAACGAAGATTGTCAATGTAGTCCATTACCTGAGCGAGACCCATTGCAATCAAGTAGCCAAACTCGTTGGGCAGCTTGCGCGTAAACAGTTCGAAACTGGCGCGACGGTCATCCAACCCCTCACCGACGTAGCAAGCAGCCATTGTGAGCTGATACAGATCGGTAAGCAGGCTGTAATCCTGTGGGGTGACAACGAGGGAAGGCGTCATAGTTGGATATCCTCGGCGTGCAGCAAATTGGGGCAGTTTGAAGCGTGCTGGTGAGGACACGCTGCCCAAAATGCTGATTTGTAGTTGAGATAAAAACTCCGGTCTTATTTATAGTTATAACAACCAAAATTATCCTTGTCTACTTTTCTGAGAGGCCAAGGCCGGATATTTCAGTTAGACAGAACCGATCTGAAGTTATGAATGTCTTGTAGGGGCGAATGGCCATTCGCCCCTGCGGCATGGTTTTATTTAGACAAAAAATTGTCTAGAATCGTGAACGTTCTGCAAGGACCAATAGCCGTTCGCCCTTGTTTTGCGATCGCACCTGACAGTTCCTAACTAGGCAATCACTGAACTATTTTGGTTGAATTCAATAAAACACTATTGCGTCTCCAGCGTTTCTAGAATGGCCTGAATGTGTGCAGCAAGCTGATCGAGTTCAGATTCCAGCGTGAAGTAGTGAACACAGGCGCGGACACAGTTTGGATCGAGAATTGTCCGCAGCATGAACCCCTTTTGCTCAAGCTGGCTCACTAGTTGAGTGTGTAACCGGGGCGCGCAGTCGGGCGCGGTTCGAATTTGGAACGAGACAATACCCGCTTCCGGTGGAGCTTCCCGTAGACAGTGAATCGAGGGAATGTCCATTAGCTTTTGCCACAGGTAGTGGCTGAGGTCACAGATTCGCTGATAGCGTTCTGTGGCGATGCCCCACTGCTCATGAGTTGCGATCGCACTTACCAGAGCCGGATACAGCGCATAATCGGAAGTCGCCACTTCATACTTCTCACCGGAATCTTTCCAGCCCGTGGGATGTCCGGCAGCATTTTTAATCAGGCCGCGCCAACCGATATAGGTGGGATGCAAGTGCGATCGCGCTTCAGCGCTCACGTAGAGTCCACCGAGTCCAGCGGCGCCACACAGCCACTTATGTCCCGTAAACGCGTAGAAATCAACTCCCGTCGCCTCTAAATTCAGCGGGAGAGAACCGACGGATTGCGCCGCATCGGCCAGCACGCGCACAGGTTGACCAAAATGATTCTGATGGGCGTGACACACTTGCACAATTTCCGTCAGTGGCAGCACCTGGCCCGTATTCCACAACAAATGGCTGAGCGTGACTAATTGAGTCCTCGGCTGGAGATGGTCTGCAATCACAGCGACAGGATCACCGTGGTTGAGCGTATCCATAATTGGACAGGTCGTAACTTCAATGCCAAATCGCCGCTGGAGTTCCTGAATCGTGCCCAGAACGCTGGGGTGTTCGCAGTCGGTGGTCAAAATATGGTCGCCTGCCTGCCAATCAAACCCCCACAGGGCGATGTTGCAGCCCACGGACACATTTTCCGTCAGCGTAATCGCGTCGGTGGCAGCGCCCAACAAGCCAGCAAGTGCCTGCCGCAAATCGTCAGTTTGCTGGTTGATCCAGCCAAACACTTCAGCGTTAAACGGCCCAGAACGCTGAATTTCGAGATGACCCGCCTGAACTGCGTCTAGTGCTGCTTGGGGCATCGGCCCTTGGCCACCATAGTTAAAGTAGGCTTTAGTCTCAAGCGCCGGAAACTGTTGACGGTGCGCTTCCAGGCGAGATAGCGATGATGCAGTCGGCGAAGTGGGTATGTTAGCTGGCATAGATATTACAAAATGTGAATGTTTTTGACCTCTCTAGTTACGTTACCGTAGCTTTTTGTTCCTTGTGGAACGAGTTTAAATGGGCAGATGGGTCTAGTCACGCCAGGACGAGCTGACCGAATAGGAGTAGGCAAAAATCTCTAAATACTTTGCTTTAAGGGCATTTCTACAAACCTGCGATCGCACCACAATTCATCTTGAACTCGATGAACCTGTCCTTATCGCTAATCATGGAGTGCCTGAAACGTCCTCCTTCGGGATCGCGACGTGTAGAGGATAACAGGCAAAAATTGTAGAAGTGCGCTATTGTCTGAAATAAGTTGACCCTTTTGTCAATTCCAAAAAGGTCGATACCTGGCTAAATTGCTAGGCAACTGCTCGAAATCTAAACTGTCACTGAAGTAAGAATCGTTCACAATGCAGGCTGGCTGGTTATACTGCAATTCATCCAAACAGGCGCGAAGGTTGAAACGGTCGAGGTTATGGCAACTACCGTTTCCCTTGCAGTGGGTTGTTCATCGGACTGTGAACACCAGTCCTCAGCAGCTTGACTGTTAGTCCCCAACCGTTTGGCGACCGAGAAGCTGAGTCCCGCATCTCGGCTTCATACTTTCCCCTGCGATCGCTTCAGACTTGCCCCTCTTCTCCGCCCGCCATTGCCGATTTACTTGGCTTGCCCGAAACGGCAGAGCGCTGGATCACCCATCATTTACTGTTCCATTTTCAACGCTGCGATCGCAGAGCGTTTCTTGACCTCTACGGCGATCCCCAGCAGCAAGATCCGCCGAGTGACTATCTTGCCAAAATCAAGCAGGACAGCATTGCTCACCGCCAAGAGGTACTTGACCAAGCCCCCATCCAGCGACCGCAATATCAGCATGGCGACTGGATAACGGGTGCAGAAGCCACGTTTGGTTTGATGCAGCAGGGCGCAGAGCGCATCGCTCAAGCCGTCTTAATCAACCCCGGATTCGACAACAATTTGCCTCTCGTCAGCGTGCCAGATTTGCTCATCAAGCAGTCTGGCACGTCGATTTTTGGCGACTGGTACTATGTTCCAGCAGATATCCGCTACGGTAAACGACCCAAGCGGGACTACCAAATCACTGCCGCCTTTCATGCCCACCTGCTGGCAACCATGCAGCGCCGCTGGCCCGAACAAAGCTGGCTAATTCTGCGGGAACAGCGCTGGTATGCGGTCAATTTAGAAGACGTGCTGCCTCGGCTATACGAGGTGTTAGAAAGCTGTATCGACGTGATTCAGTCACCATACGCTGCGCCGGAAGTCTTCATTGCCCACAACCGCTGCGACCTCTGCCGCTGGTATACCCACTGCTACGAAACTGCGATCGCAGAACGCCATTTATCTCTTGTTCCCGGCGTTACCCCCAGCCGCTATACCCAGTTGCAAAAGCTCAGCATCACAACACTGGCTGATCTAGCCGCTACGTCACCCGCCCTGCTTACCCCACTGCCCGGATTTGGCGCACCCGTCGCTCGCAGGATGGTCGATCAGGCTCGCTCTATTTTGGAAAATCGTGCCATTGCCCACACAGTCACTGCCGATCATCCCTATTTCCCACTTACCCGTGAAGATATTCCCACCGCCGATGTGGAACTATATTTTGATATTGAGTCTGCGCCAGAGCAGAATTTGGTTTATCTGCACGGCGTTCTAGAAGTCAACCGCATCGAAAATCGCCAAACCTTTCACGCGCTGCTAGCGGAAACTGCGGAAGAAGAAGAACAGGTGTGGAATGCGCTGCTCGATCTATTTGATCGGCATCCTTACGCCCCGATTTATCATTTTTGCCCCTACGAAGCCCAAACCATGTGGCGACTGGCCGAAAAATACGGCGCTTCCCCTGCTCACATTGACTGGATTGTAGACCGCTTTGTTGACCTACATCAGCTCGTCACCACGACGGTCACCCTCCCGGTGGAAAGCTACGCGCTGAAGCACATCGCCCGCTGGATTGGCTTTGACTGGCGCGATGCCGATGCGAACGGTGCCCAGTCGATCTGCTGGTACGCCAACTGGCTAGAAACCTGCGATCGCACCTACCTCGACGCCATCCTCCGCTATAACGAAGACGACTGCCGCGCCACGTATCACCTCAAGGATTGGTTGGTCGGCTTTGCCCAACAGTTCTGGCAGTCGGAAGGCAAAGAAACATCTCAAGTGATGTTTTAGTTGATTAAGCATCTTTAAGAAGAAAAACATAAACTTCAAGTACTACATCCTGATAAGGCAGAGGTGATGGAGAATAGTGCTGCAAGTGTTGCCATAGTAGTGCCAGAAATTTGAGTGAGTAAGTTATTTATGTTTCATGACAGGGAAATCTAAGCTCATGAAGTGATTCTGAATACCAAGATTATCGATTTTGGCTTGAGGAGGAACCAAACAGTGGCAATTGAAAATAGACGCAAATATCAAGCCGAAGAAATCTTTGAAAATGTAGCTGACTCAATAGTTAGCATCAGAACCACAAAAGGTTCAGGCAGCGGTGTTTTAATAGATTCTAGGGGAATTGTAGCCACTAACAAGCATGTAGTAGAAAAAAACAAATACGTTTTAATAGGGTTTAAAGATAAAACGTATATCAAAGGGAAAGTTCTCCGCTCTTATTTAGATACAGACCTTGCTTTTATCCGTGCCGACCTATCAAGCTTGCCCATGAATTCGAGCTTATTACTTGCCTTCTCTAGCGCCACTAAAACACTAAAATTTCAAAGATCTGATCCCAGAGTGGGTGAATCCATATTCGCTATAGGTCATCCTTTGGGGCTTGACTATACTCTTACAAAGGGAATTATTAGTGCCACTAAAAGGATTATTGACAGTCAGGAATATTTACAAATAGATGCATCTATAAATCCTGGGAATAGTGGAGGTGGACTTTATAATGCCTATGGTGAATTGATTGGAATTAATACAATGGGATATGCCGAAACTCAAGGAATCAATTTCGCAATCCCCATCAGCCTCATCAGAGAAAAATATGAGGATTTGCTGAGTGATGTAAAGCAAGGCTATACCCATTACTGTACTGTTTGCGGTTTTAGTTCGAAAACAGAAAAATATTGTGAAAATTGCGGATCTAGGCTAGATTCCGATGAAAATTCTGATGAATTTGACGAGATCATCAAAAGCTTGAATAAAATTGCCGATGACGGTAAAGAGAAGTATACACTTCGCTCAGTCAAGTGTGGAGTCTGTGGTACTGAAGCACCACAAAATGCCACATACTGTAATGGATGTGGTTCTAAACTATAAGTTGAAAGGAAGGAAATATGGGTATTTTTGCGGCATTCAAAGAAGGGTTTCAGGATGGCATGAATAAAGCAGTTTCCGTACCTGAATGTACTGCAATGATTGAAAAATTCTTAAAGGAATGTGGAGTAAATTCATCAAACTCAAAGCTTGAAGATTCGCTTACCTGGGTTATTTCAAAGGGTAGTGCATCGATTTTTATTTCGATCGGCAAAAATGAGTTCCTTGAGGAAATTACTCTTGAAATCACCTCTCCAATATTGAGGTTGCCAAGCCAGAATATTTTACCTTTTTACAGACGATGCTTGGAAATCAACAGTTGTCTTGTAGGATGCGCTCTTTGTGCCTGCGATGATAGGATTTTAGTGACTTCAGAAAGAACCTTGAGAGGTCTAGATTATCAAGAAGTAGAAGAGATGATTCTCGCAGTCGCGAATGCTGCTGATTTGATTGATGATGAATTATCAGAAGAATTTGGTGCAAAACTTTTCAATGCAGATGACTGACTTTAGATTAAAGCTTTAATCTCTGCTTTTACTTAATCTGAATTGATAGGATCAACTGTATTGAGAGTTTGAATCAGTCTTTCTATCTACTATTACTATTTTTAGCAGATTGCAAAAACTTGTGTTTAAATTCTTCTGCAACTTCTTCAGGAGTGGGTGGTTCGCCTTTATGTTTGACAAATAGCATTTCTAGAACAACGATGTAAGCCTCTCCCAGTGCCATTGTCAGCGTAGCCGCTGTTGTAGACCCTATAACACCACCAGCAACAGTTCCAGCACCAGGAATAAATTTAAGAAGATTAGCAACTATAGCTCGTCCGGCAAATGTTCCACCTGCTCCAACAATAATGCTTCCTAAAATTGTGCTGAGAAAGCTTTGATCAATTGATAAGCCAAAGGTTGCTGAAATACCAGCTAACATACCAACTTGAATTGGCACAATGCCCACAGCATCAGCAAATGGAATTGGAGCCGCAGCAATGGCAGCAGCACTAGTTGCTGCCCCTACCACAATTATGTGAGACTGATTTTTTTTTAGCTCAATATCTACTTTCTGGGCTGCTGTCAATGCTCTTCTCAGTCCTTCTGGAACAACCTGCATTGTTAACTCTACAAGTTCACGAAGTCCTGTTGCAGGAAGAATGATTCCCTCGTCTAGCTCCTCATTAATAGCACGAACTCGAACGGCATTTTTAACTAGTGGAAGTATTTGTAAAACTGTAGAACGAAATCCTTGATCTGATCTTGCTTTGGTGATGACAGCAATGACAGGAATATTTTTATCTACCAGCATTCTTACCAGTTCTTCTTCTGCTGGTTCAACACGTCGGGAATCTTCGGATATACAGATCCAAGCTGCATGAACGTATTGATTTGCGTCATTGCTTTGCGCCCGTTCATTGACGAACTCCTTCAAAGCTCCTAGCGTTTTAGAAAAATCAGCCATTTCTAGTCCACGAGTATCAAAGATAGAAAGTGGAATACCTTCTTTTTTGATTTCTCTCGTATTTTGGGTCACAGGCCGACCTTGACCAGTAGTTGCAAAATCTCCCTGAAAGACCGAATTGATCAGTGTGCTTTTACCAACACCTGTACGTCCGGCAATCAGGATATTTATGTGACCACGCTCTTTAAGAGCTTGTTTTAGTGCCTCTTTGACTGAAGCCTCAAAATTGAAGTTATCTATAGTCATTACTGCTTATCCCTTTTTGCTGAGGCAGGTAAAGTATCACTCTTATCAGTATTAGCAGACTACTTTAAAGTTTCAATATTGAGCAGTGAAGCAATACCTTACGTTTATAAATATTAAGATTCACTGATCAAGTGTAATGCTAATATTCTAAATTTGCTGATCTTTAAATCATCTACAAACCTGTATTATTTGTGCGATCGCAGTATCAAGCCGAGCAAAATGATTAGGGTGGAATGAATTCATTGGCTACTGACTCGTCTGATCTATCTTTAGCGATGCCTAAAGTTGGTGTTGTGGTGCCAACGCGCGATCGCTGGTTGAAAACGCAGCGGTTCTTAAGCGCGATCGCAGATCAGACCTATCCCCACTTGCAGGTGATCATCGTAGATGCCAACTCATCGGACGGAACGCCAGAACGGGTGCGGCGAACCTTTCCTCATGTGACCGTAATTGAGGTCGGTGATCAGTGCTACTGGACGGGTTCAACCAATGCCGGAGTGCGTCATGCGCTGGCTACGGGCTGTGACTACATTTTTACGATTAACGATGATGCCGTTTTCGCGGCTGACCACATTGAGAAGCTGGTGACACTGGCGCAAACTCATGACTGCTTGATTTTGGGCAATCGAATTAATTATTTGGCGGAGCGCGATCGCATTTGGTCGCTGGGTACCTATTCCAACTGGGGCAGTTCGGCATTTTTGACGCTGGCCTATTGCGATGCGCGAGAAGCGGATGTTCCGGCTGAAGTTTGGGCGCAGCCTGTGCGAATAGTCGAGGCGCTGCCAGGTAACGGGGTGCTGATTCATCGCAGCGTGTTTGCCAAAGTTGGCTTGTACAATGACTGGCTGCTGCCGCATTACCATGCCGATTCTGAGCTGATGATGCGAGCTAATCGGGCTGGCATTCAGGCATTTATTGCGCCCAGTGTGGTGCTATATAACGACTTTTCAGTGGAGCAAAAGCGGCTGGATTTGAAAAGCCTGCGGGGTCTAACGTACGCGCTGTTTCATAAGAAATCCCATTTGTTTTTGCCGCCGCTGGTCTATACCTTTGTGCGCTACTGCCCACTGCGCCAGTGGGGGAAAACCATTTGGGCACTGGGACGGCGGGCGCTGTCGCTGCGGCAGGGAATGCAGAATTCAACATCAGGTTAGGACGGTACCTTTTGAGAAGCCGCGCGGAGCGCGGCTTCTCAAAAACGCTTTCTTGGTTCTTAGCATGTAGCGCCATAAAAGCCAAGTTTTGTGAAAGGCGCACGTTGTCAGTCTTTTACAAAAAATAGAATGGGTGGCATTAACAAACTCAATATCAAAAGCTATGGCCTTATTCAAACGCTTTCGATTTCTGGCGATCGCACTTATTAGCTTGGCAATTGCGATCGCACTGACCAACTGCGATCGCACCCCTTCGACCAGTGATAGTGCGAATCAAGGTTCGACTGCGGCGTCCAGTGCGTTAGTCTTTGGCTCGGCTGGCCCGCCTGTGAACTTGGAACCGGGCAACATCACCGACGGCAATTCAATCATCGTGCAGGAGCAAATCTACAACCGCCTGATTGACTTCGAACCGGGCACAACTGAACTAGAGCCGAGTTTGGCAACTGACTGGTCAGCGTCAGACGATGGTTTGACCTGGACGCTGAATCTGCGATCGGACGTGCAGTTTCACGATGGCACTGAGTTCAACGCCGATGCTGTGGCCTTCAACGTCAATCGCTGGTGGGATCCAGCATTTGAAGATGGCTACCGAGACAGCGGCAAGACCTATGAAATTTGGGCATACCTATTTGGCGGATTCAAAGGAACAGCAGAATCGCTTTTGCAGGAGATCCGGGTTGTCGATTCAGACACCATTGAGTTTGTTCTGTCGCAGCCGTTTGCTGCTTTTCCGGCTGCGATCGCGTCTGGCTACTTCGGCATTGCTAGTCCGACAGCGATTCAGTCGGCTGGAGCCAGCTATGGCACTCCGTCATCGACGGCAGTGGGCACTGGCCCGTTTATCTTTGAGGAGTGGCGTTCCGGCGAACGAATTACGCTCAGCGCTAATCCTAACTACTGGAAAGCGGATTTGCCGAGGGCTGAGCAGTTGGTGATTACCTTTGTTGAAGATCCGGCAGCCCGCTTGGCTCAACTGCGGGCAGGGACAATTGATTTTACAGTTGAACTGACGCCTGATCAGCAGGCTGAAATTGAGTCTGACAGCAATTTGGAATCGGTTTTGCGCCCGTCATTTAACGTTGGCTTTCTGGCTCTCAATCCCGGCTATGAACCGCTGGCGACACCAGAAGTGCGACGCGCCATTGCCCAAGCGATCAATAAAACAGAAATTGTTGAGGCGTTTTGGCAGGGGTTGGGCGAGACGGACGCCCACTTTACGCCACCGTCGATGGCTGATTATCAGTCCGACAGCGTGACGGATTATGAGTACGATCCCGAAGCTGCTCAGCAAGCACTCGCGGATGCTGGCTATCCGAACGGCTTCAATTTAGACCTGTGGTACATGCCTGTCAGTCGCCCCTATTTCCCAAACCCGAAGCCGATTGCTGAAGCCTTTGCTGCCGAAGTGAGCGCTATCGGTATCACCGTTAATCTGCAAACCAAAGACTGGGGTGCCTATTTGGAAGATCGCAACACGCCGCCCGGTTTTCAATCCTTTATGCTGGGCTGGACAGGCGACTATGGCGATCCGGATAACTTTTACTACGCTCACTTTGGGCCAGGGGCAACCGCTGACCTGGGCAACTGGAGCAACCCCCGTGTGATTGAACTGCTGAATCAGGCACGAGCCGAAAGCAATGAGGCCGCTCGGCAAGGGTACTACGCCGAAGTAGACGAAATTCTGTTTGAAGAAGCCGTGCGGATTCCCATTGTCCACTCACAGCCTCTACTAGCTCAGCGCTCCAACATCGACGGCTGGGTGCCTAGCCCGTTCGGTTCCGAACCGTTTGAATCGGTTGAAAAACAGTGAGAATATCCACGTCCGTTATTGCAAGTTATGGAAACCCTGTGGCTTAACATCCAATCCTACTTTCTTGATTCATCCATCGCGATCGCAAATCTCGTTTTGGTCAAAGGAACACTCATTGTCCTGATTTTGTTACTCTCGCAGGTATCAAAACGATTTTTCTTTGCGGTTGTGTTCAGCCGAATTGAGCGGTTAGCAGAGAAAAGCAGTAGCTCACTGGATGATGAATTAATTGATGTTCTAAAGCCGCCCTTAGGGTGGCTCCTATTTTTTATTGCCCTCTGGTTTGTGCAGCTAGTTCTGACTCGTAATTTGAGTCCAAACGTCAACCAAATTCTGAGTAAGTGGTTGGAGTTTGCAATTGTCAGCACGATTGCCTACACCTTTTTTCAGCTCTCCCCATTACTCGGACACCTGACAGCAGCTTTAACCATCCATACCGAAACGGAACTTGATAATTTAATCGTGCCCTATATCCCTAAACTCTTTCAGACTGCGGCTGTTTTAGTAATTGTCTTGAAAGGGAGTGAGGTTCTTTTGGGTGTATCGGCAACTGCAATCATTGGCATTTTAGGAGGAGCTGGAATCGCTTTCGGTTTGTTGATTAAAGATGTAATTTATGACTGGTGCTGTACGGTCATTATTTATGCCGATAATTTGTATCGAACAGGTGATCGATTAAATGTATCAGAGGTTAATGGGCAGGTTGAGGTACTAGAAATTGGCTTAAGAAGCACCAAACTTGGAATTCTGGATACCAACTCCATCAAAAAGATTCCAAATTCTAAAATGATTACTGGAATTGTTGAAAATCAATCCCAAACAATCAAGCTTTAAGCTAATTATTCGCTATACAGCGCTTTTCAAGCGCTTAAAATCCAGTTATTTTTGTGAGAACCGTGCTCCGCGCGGCTCTCACAAAAATAACTGTGACTAACCGAAGCGCAAAGCGCTGTAAACAGCAAACATGGACGTGGTATCCACGTCCATGTTTGCTATTCAGCGCTTTGCGCTGCTTGATATGATTTTAATGGCGCTGTAATCGCGTTTAACTAAGGACTGGTGGGTGTTGCCGTTACGGGATTATTTAATCCTTTACGGCTTTGATCGGTGTGTTTTGCTTCGCTTCAACACACCCTACAACTACAGCCCTTTCTTACCACCAGCGCAACTCCCAGTAGCCCCGCTCTGGCCGCTGCCGCTCTTCTTCGGTCAGCCAGTCCACGGCCTTGTAGGTACCAAATACATGATCCCACCAGTCTACGCCGAGACCAAAGTTGTGGTGCCACATGCCGTATTTGTGGTGGACGTAATGCACAGGCATCTTCATCCAGAAGCACTTGGTTGGATTTTCATGCTGAAGCTGGTGAGCATAGGCAGAAAATGCCGCGTATAGAATGGCACCAATGGCCCAGCCAATGCCCGCTTCTAGCGAAAAGAAAAATGGAATCACCATCAGCACTAGGCTGCCGACAATGTAATCCCGAAATTCCCAAATCACACCCTGGCCCTCATTGCGGCGATGGTGATCGCGATGGCGCTGCCCAACTTTTTCCGAAGCGTGCATCAAACGGTGCATCCAATATTCCACTAAGCTGGCGAGCACAAATGCGATCGCACAACAGATCACGACAACCATACGGCTCTCCTCACAAACGAAACAAGACGAATCCCAACTTTACACGCTATTACAAATCGTAAAGTCTTACTGCCCCCATTGTGCCACTGACTCAGTCTGGATGTTGTCGAACGATAGCCAGATTTTTGACTGAACACTAATCCCCCGCCACTCCATCAGCCCTCGCCGCATGTTGAACCGCCGCTGCCACCGTTGCCGCTACTCGTTCATCAAACACCGAGGGGATAATATGCTCTGGCGTTAGATCAGAGGGTTTAACTAAAGATGCGATCGCTTCTGCGGCATCCAGGTACATGGTTGTGGTCATCGCTTTGGCACGGCAGTCGATGGCACCGCGCAGAATGCCGGGAAAGGCCAGCACGTTGTTGATTTGGTTGGGATAGTCGCTGCGTCCAGTGGCCATGACGGCAACGTCACCCGCAATCAGCTCCGGCTGGATTTCGGGAATGGGGTTGGCCATTGCAAACACAATCGGGTCACGCGCCATTGATCGCACCATTTCTGGCGTCACGACACCGGGGACGCTGACGCCCATAAACACATCTGCGCCTTTCATCGCGTCGGCGAGGGAACCCGCTGTTTCGCCAGCAAACTCTTTTTTCTGGAGGTTTAAGTCGGTGCGGCTGTTGCAGAGAATGCCTTTGGAGTCGCACATGAGAATGGTTTCAGTCCCCGCTTTCCGCAGCAGACGAGCAATGGCTACGCCAGCAGCACCAGCGCCATTAATTACCACCCGAATTGATTCAATGGGCTTGTTCACCAGCTTGAGCGCGTTCATCAGGGCTGCCAGTGAGACGATTGCGGTGCCGTGTTGATCGTCGTGAAACACCGGAATATCTAATTCGCGCTGGAGTCGTTCTTCAATCTCAAAGCAGCGGGGCGCGCTGATGTCTTCCAAGTTCACACCGCCAAAGACCGGGGCGATGTACTTGACTGCCTTGACGATTTCGTCCACATCCTGGGTATCTAAACAGATGGGAAACGCATCCAGTCCGGCAAATTCCTTAAACAGCATGGCTTTGCCTTCCATGACGGGTAGCGCTCCGGCTGGCCCCAGATTGCCCAAGCCCAGAACCGCGCTACCGTCGGTGACGATGGCAACTGTATTGCTCTTGATCGTCAAGTTGTAAACCTGATCGGGATCTTCTGCGATCGCAGTACAAATCCGTCCCACACCGGGCGTATAGGCCATGGCCAAATCGGACTGACTTTGTAGCGGAATTTTGGACTCAATGCTGATTTTGCCGCCCCGGTGCAGATTAAACGTGCGGTCGTAGACGCTGAGTAACTTTACATCCGGCAGCGCTTTTACCTGGATCACAATCTGCTCGGCATGTTCGGTACTGAACGCATCCACCGTTAGATCGCGGATTACCAGCTTCAGGTTCCGTTCAACCAGAGTAATCTGACCCAGATTGCCGCCTGCTTCTGCGATCGCAGTCGTCACGGTAGCCAGCATGCCAGTACGGTTAGGGATTTGCAGTCGAAGAGTCAGGCTAAAACTAGAGTTGGGCGTCAGATTCGTCATTGTTCGTTGATCTTACGTAAGTGATAAGTAGAATACAGTGGCAAACGAAGCTCGCAATCCGAGAATCCTGTGAAATTGTCTAACAAGCTACATTCCCATACGAGCGGGGAAACACTCCGCCGGAGCACTCTTCTTTGAATTTTGGGTTGAGGTGCGTTCAGCTATTTAGCATAGGGGAATCCTAGATAGAAAAGTGTACTGAGTCACACCGCAATCATCCAGCCCATGCCCAGTTTTTACACCGAAATCGAAATCAATGCTCCCATCGATCGCGTCTGGGATGTTCTTGTCCACAAAGAAAACTGGCGCTGGTGGAATACTTTTTTGTTTGACTGTAACGCCAAGCTGCCCTTTGAACCGCAGCAAGAGGTTTGGCTAGCCATCTGCCGCTTACCGGGCGATGAGGAAATTGAATTTTGGCCGACAGTGACGGTAGTTGAACCCGGCATGTGTCTCCAGTGGCAGTCCCACATTCCCGGCCTGTACAACGAACACAGCTTTGAACTGCTCAGCAGCGGTCGCGATCGCACAAAGTACGTCCACCGCGAAACCTTCTCCGGCTGGCTCGCAAAACTCGTTCTGCCCCTGATCCGCCAAGATGAGCAAATCGGTATGCGCCGCATGGCCACCGAACTTAAACAATACACCGAACAACTCCCCTCCCCCTGACCCATCCACTCATCTACCCATCCACCCATCTACCCCATCCACCCCATCACCCCATCACCCATTCCCAACCACCAACTCTTCACTCCCCCTCCTTTTGCCCTAAAGTTTCCGGTAAAGTGGAAGGAGACACTCAAGTAATCAGTACATTTTCCTATTCCTCAGTAGACGGCCACACGGTTCAGTATGACAAGTTCCACCACCGATCCCGCTTCCCTAACCGATGCGATCGCAGAATTGAAGACCCAGTTCCAGGCAGCTACATCCAAAGTGCAGTTGGAACTCGTAGAGACCTTGGCCGAACAGGGTGATCTCGGACTACAGGCACTGATGGATCTCTTGCTGGATCGGCTCGACGATGATGCTAATCCGGTGGACGGCAGAATATATCAGCTCCTCTGGAATACAGAGCAATCCTCGTTTCAGTCACTGCTAGAAGCGAATTGGCCGTCTGGGCTGGTTCCGCTTGATTCAGAGCGCGGTATCGACTACCAGCCGCTGCATGATCAACTGGTTGCCCAAGATTACGAGCTAGCCGATCGCACAACTCTGCAAAATATGTGTGAGTTGGCGGGTGGTGCTGCTATTCGGCGCAAGTGGCTCTATTTCTCGGAAGTCAACAACTTTCCGGCGACTGACCTGAAGACAATTGATCGGCTCTGGCAGGTTTTTTCGGCTGGCAGGTTCGGTTTTTCGGTGCAGCGCGATCTGTGGCTTGGTGTGGGCAAGGATTGGGACAAGCTGTGGCCTAAAATTGACTGGAAATCCGGCAATCGCTGGACGCGCTATCCCAACGGATTTACCTGGGATCTCTCTGCGCCACGGGGTCACCTGCCGCTATCCAATCAGCTACGGGGCGTGCGGGTCATGGAGTCGTTATTGACCCATCCGGCTTGGTCAGAGTAGCTCAATCAGTTCGGCAAACGCTTCGTGATGTGAGGTATTTGCCGAACTTCGATGATTGGTTTAGCAGTTTTCAATAAAGCGCAGGATCTCGTTAAGGCTGGGCTGTTTGATGGGGGTGTCAGCGGCTGGGGTTGGACTGGTGGTGGATTTGCGATCGCGAATCATCGACCGTCGCGTTCGCCGACCAAATTCAGGATGATGATATAACTCAAGCGCTTGATTGCTGGAATTCGTCACCTGCACATGGGTCGGAGCTTGAAATAACGGCGATTTCTGGACAAACTTCGTCACCATCTGAGAGAACTCAACGGCTTGAGCTGCTTCTAGACCCTGCCGTGCGATCAGGGCTGCATGATGGGCGCGGATTGATTCAACTTCAGATCCATCAATGCTGCTTTTGGCATGGATCTCTAACTGTTCGACAATGCCTTGAATGACATTTAAAACCACATGCCGCGATTGAAACGGCAGCGTGACAATCGCCGCGATGGGGAGCAACTGCTGGTCATCTTTGACGCGAAAAATCAGCCGCGTGCGTCGGTTATCAAACTGAATTTCGGGCGCCCGGTTCAAGATCTCGCACTTTTGGGCAATTTGCTGATAGGTGGCCGCCAGCGCAAGATGCGACTCTGGATCAAGCTCAAAGTCAATATCTAAGCACATGGTGGGCGGCGTTTCATTGAAAAAGCGCTGCACCTCTTCCTCGGTGAATCGCACCGTTTTAGAGTGATCGCCCCCTGGACTTAAATCAAGCCAGCCACAAACTAAACCCTCGGTTTCTAAATCAAATCGAGAAACACCGTATAGCTTTGCGCCCGTCAGCTTCGCGCCCGTGAGATCGGCACCGCGCCATTCAACCTCAATCAGATTGGCGCGAGATAAATCGGCATGAACTAGGGTTGCACCACTCAGATCCGCTTGGCTTAAATCGACGCCGCTGAGATTGGCTCCGCTGAGTTTTGCGCCCCGCAGATTGGCTCCACACAGTTTTGCGCCGCTGAAATCCGCCCAGCGCAGGTTAGCCCCACTCAAGTTGGCATCGCTAAAGTTGCCGCCCCGAAAATCAGCGTGCCGCAGTTCTGCCCCCCGTAGATCGGCTCCCTGCATATTGGTGCGAACCAGACTAGCCCGAGATAAGTTGGCGTCGGTGAGGTTGGCGTCAACCAAATTCGCTTCGGTTAAATCAGCCCGACTGAGATTTGCGCCGCTGAGGTTGGTTTGCCGCAGTTTAGCTTCGCGCAGAGTGGCCTCGCTGAGATTGGCTTCAATCAGTTCAGCCTCGCTCAGATCGGCTCGCATCAGCTCGCCCCGAATCAGCGATGCCCGATTCAAGATGGCATGATTCAAGTCTGCCAAACTGAGATTGGCGACGTTCAGGTCGGCTCCAGACAGGTTGACATGGCTGAGGTTGGCACTCCCGAGCCGCGCCACATTCAGCTTTGCGCCTTGGAGATTCGCGTGGCTGAGATTGGCTCCGCTAAAATTGACCAGACTGAGGCTGGACTGGCTGAGGTCGATTTCACTTAAATTTGCGCCGCTCAAGTTGGCTTCAGTTAGACGAATAGCGGTAAAGCCTTTTTCCCCTGAAGCGCGGCGCTGGATGAGTTCCTTGGCGGTGATTGAGGCAATCTGCGGCATAGATTTCAGCGATAACGGCAAGATGCAACAACCCAAACAATCCCAGGTTAGAGATCGACGGATTTCTAACGTGACTGAGACTGAGGTACAGGATGCGATTCACTCTTCTGCTCTAGTAGTTTTCCCTAATTCACCGCACTGCGATCGCAGATTGGCATTGAGATTCATCCAGCACTGAAGAGTAATCACGAGCAGAGTTAGGACTTCTATGATTTTTCTGATTCAATCGGCTTACTTCACTGACCAAACTCAGTAAAATAACCCAAATTCATCTATCCCTTAGGCATAATCCCTAGAGTTAAAATTAAGGTCAAGATTAAGGAAAGATAGTCAGATGATCCCCGTACTTCATAGGATGCCCCAGTTCTGACAAAAATCAGCGTTCCTGCATGCAAAGCGATACAATCCTGAGGGTTCCGGCTTTTGCCGCTGCATCAGTGGTGAAGCACTGCAACGCATTCGTCAAGAAACGCTGCGTATTCTCACAAAGGGTAAATAAGGTGGCGCATTTAGTACAAAGGGCACATAGCGGATGAAGATTGGCATTGTCGGATTGGGCTTAATTGGCGGATCGCTGGGGTTAGATTGGACAGCCTGTGGCTACACGGTGGTGGGGGTGAGCCGGAAGCAAACGACCTGTGAAACTGCGATCGCACGTCGAGCGGTGGCCGATGCTAGCCCTGATTTTGCGATTTTGGCTGAGGCGGATGTGGTGTTTGTCTGCACCCCGATTGGCTCAATTTTGCCGACGATCCAAGCGATCGCACCCTATCTCAAATCGACAGCGATTGTGACCGATGTGGGATCGGTCAAAGAGGCAATCGTGGAGCCAGCGACGCAACTGTGGCCCAATTTCCTGGGCGGTCATCCAATGGCGGGAACGGCAGAAGTTGGCATTGAGGCCGCGCTGTCAAATTTATTTGTCGATCGTCCCTACGTGCTGACGCCCACGCCCCAAACGTCCAGCGACACTGTGGAACAGGTTAGCCATCTGGTGCAGGCGCTGAAGGCTCAGCTCATCCACTGTGATCCAGCGGAACATGATCAGGCGGTGGCCTGGATTTCTCACTTGCCCGTGATGGTGAGCGCCAGTTTGATTCAGTCCTGTCTGAGCGAGTCGGATCAGAAGATCCTGCATTTGGCTCAGCAGTTGGCGAGTTCGGGGTTTCGCGATACCAGCCGTGTCGGTGGCGGCAATCCGGAGCTAGGCGTGATGATGGCCCAGTATAACCAGGCGGCTCTGTTGCGATCGCTGTTTGCCTATCGCGACCAGATTGACCAAATCATTCACCAAATTGAAACTGAAGATTGGTCAGCCCTCCAGCAGCAGCTCCTGCGATCGCAGCAGGAACGACCGTTCTTTGTAGACTAATAGCCTAATATCGTTTTTCTGAACTGGCCACATATCAATTACTCCGGCACCCGATTACTCCATCACTCCACTCAGCACTTAACAGTAAGGTGAGAGGCGAGAGGCGTATTCTGGTCACTCAGCACTCAGTGCTTAGCACTGGACTGATCTATCTGTAGACTAAATTGCAGATAGGACTAATATCAAGTCTGTGTATAAGAATCCAATTTATTTTTTCTGAAACGTTTGCTGAGCAAACGTTTCAGAAAAAATAAATTATGGGTTTTCAATCAGACTTGATACAACAGATCTGACTACAGCCATAAAAGCGGCAGCGGACGGCTGTAGCCGTCCGCTGCCGCTTTTAAAACTCAATAAACCTACAAAAATGGATGGGCTGAACCTGCTAACCAAGCAATTACACCACCCAAGAGTGCGCCAGCAATCACCTGCACAGGTGTGTGACCCAGCAGTTCTTTCAGACGATCTTCATTGAAATCTTTATGCTCATAAAATAGCTCATCAATGATCTGATTCAGAATTCGGGCTTGTTTACCCGCTGCCTGCCGCACACCTGCCGCATCGTACATGACAATTCCAGCAAAAATAGCTGCTAACGCAAAATCAGCCGTTTCCCAACCTTGAGTTTGTCCTACTCCAACGGCTAATGACGTGACCAGTGCAGAGTGAGAACTGGGCATACCACCAGTTTCGACTAAAACCCGGACATTAAATTTACCGTCTTTAGCTAACTCAAAAATGAGCTTGAGCGCTTGGGCAATCAAGCAAGACAGGAGCGCCACAAGCAAAACATAATTATTAATCACTTCGCTGAAGTCGTGCATGGATTTGGATACAGAGAAACGAAAGCTTGAAGTAGATGTCAACCAAAATGCTTAGACTCAAGCATCAGGAGCAATCGGTCAGGCAACCCAAGATCAACTTGGCGCAGTCCAGCTTGGCGCAATGGCCTAATGCTTGCGGGCGGTGATGTAATCCGCGATCGCAATTAGCGGTTGAGCGGCTTCTGCGTAAGGTGCCAGCTCTGCTTTGGCGGATTGAACTAAGTCCTGAGCACGCCGTTGGGACTCTTCAATACCCAAAAAGCTGGGATAGGTCGCTTTTTGAGCCTCTATATCTTTACCAGCGGTTTTACCCAGTTCTTCAGCCGTGGCCGTGATATCCAGCACATCATCAATAATCTGAAAGGCGAGGCCGATATTTTGGGCATAGCGAGTGAGCCGATCTACATCGGTTTGATTGGCTCCAGCCAGCACTGCACCCGATACGACCGACACTTCTAGCAATGCCGCCGTTTTGTGGCGATGAATAAAGTTGAGCGTATCCAGTGTGACATCAGGGTTGCCTTCCGACTCCAGATCCACTACCTGGCCACCGACTAATCCGGCAGCGCCGACGGCTCGGCCCAAGCGGGCAATCACGTCTAGCACTCGGTCAGCCGCAACGCCTTTGGTTTGGGTGGCAATCCATTCAAACGCCAGCGTGAGTAAGCCATCGCCAGCCAAAATCGCAATATCTTCGCCATAGACCTTGTGATTGGTCAGCTTGCCCCGCCGATAGTCGTCATTATCCATCGCGGGCAAATCATCGTGAATCAGCGACATGGTATGCACCATTTCCATCGCGCAGGCGGTTGGCATGGCGCTGTCAATTGCTCCGGCCATGAGTTCGCAGGCGGCTAGACAGAGAATTGGGCGCAGTCGCTTGCCGCCCGCCATCAGCGAATAGCGCATTGAGCTGTAGATCGTTTCGGGATAGACAACGGCAATGGATTGATCTAGAGCAGCCTCCACCTGAGTGCGCCGTTTTTCCAAATAAGCGGCCAAGTCAAATGAGGTTTGCGAGGCAGAACTACGATTATCTGTGGATACCATGATTGATCTCTATGAGCGCTGTTGAACTAGAACTAAACTGAGGCATCAATTTGGAAATCTGGGCTGGAAGTTGTCCGATTAATACGGCGATCGCATATCTCAATAACTCTAAATAACGCCTATCCATAACGCCCAACGTCATGATGATAAACGCTGGCGGTAACTCCATACCGTATTGTGCAACAGCATGGTCACGGTCATTGGGCCAACCCCGCCTGGAACGGGTGTGATCGAGCCTGCCACGGGTTCAACGGAGTCAAAATCAACGTCGCCGACCAGTTTGGACTTGCCGCTCGCATCGGTGACGCGGTTGATCCCCACGTCAATTACGGTGGCTCCGGGCTTGACCATCTCCGCTGTGATCATCTGGGGGCGTCCCACGGCTGCGACTAAAATGTCGGCACTGCGAGTAATGTCAGCCAAATTCTGCGATCGCGAATGGGCAATAGTGACGGTGGCATTCTCCTCTAGCAGCATCATCGCCAGCGGTTTACCAACTAAAATGCTGCGACCCACGACAACGGCCTGTTTGCCTTGACAGTCAATGTCATGCGCCTTGAGAATTTCCATGACGCCCGCTGGCGTACAGCTACGTAACCCTGGCTCACCGCGCAGAAGTCGCCCCAAATTGGTGGGATGGAGACCATCTGCATCTTTATCCGGCGCAATTTGGTTGAGCAGCGTCACGGAATTCAAGTGATCGGGCAGCGGCAGCTGAATCAAAATGCCGTCAACTCGGTCATCTTGGTTCAGATCGTCAATCAACCGACTGAGGGTTTCCTGATCCGTATCACCCGGCAGATGTTTGCCAAAAGAGGCAATGCCGACGCGATCGCAGGCTCGCTCTTTATTGCGGACATAGGCGGCACTAGCCGGATTGTCTCCCACCATCACCACGGCCAAACCGGGCGGACGCCCACCTTGTTGAGTTAGACTGGCTACTTGCTGAGATAAATCTGCTTGAATTTGCTGGGCAAGAGTTTTGCCATCGAGAATCTGAGCCATAATGACAGAAAAAATGGGTGAATCAGGCAGGCGTCAGTAAGTGGGCATGCGTCAACGCAGTCTAACAACCGGGATTTGCCCCGGTGGAGCACTTCCCCGGTTGTTCGGTTCTACAGTTATTTAGATGCCGCTACTTACTTACACGCATGAGTCAAAACGGGCATCGTTTGCAGCTCATCTGCGATCGCAAATCATCATCGCATCCAAGCCACAAATATGCTCTACCAGTGTCTCAGAAAATTTGTCCCCTACCGACAGTCGTGTTGCATTCTGATATGGAATCGGCTCAAAATTTCAGCTTAATCCCGAAAAAATCGGCGATGGAATGCTGATATCGGCTGCATTTTGCCCAACTCAGTTGATTTCTACAGGCAGATTCGGTACAACATCCACTTGCGACTAGGATCTTGATCATGTTTCAGTCCTTGCTTCGATCCCACTCTTTTACCGTTTCCCTAAGCCAATTGACTCTATCTGCGGATGCGAATCAGTCTGGCTTGAGGCCGATGAAACACTCCCGTGATAGTGGGTTAATCCAAAATAGACAGCATAGATTAATACGCGGCGCGTTCATCAGCCTCCTCGTGGTAGCGAGCTTTGGCTGTAGTTCACCCATCACCGTGAATACTGATGGAACCGAAGAAGCGACCGCGACTTCTACTGCCCGTCCGTCAAAAACTGCGATCGCATTCCCTCGTCTTGCCAAGACCCAACCCATTGCCCAACTCCTCACCGCTGATCCGACTACCGTTGTCGATACCTCTGTTTATCTGAGCGGCACAATCGTGCAGCAGGTGCCCTTAGTTGAGGGACGCCTGTATGAGCTACGGGATGAATCCGGCAGTATTTGGGTGATGGCGGCATCGGAATCTGAAGCGCTGATTACAGGTAATAATATTCAAGTACAAGGCATCGTTGCTTATGAAACTATTGCGATCGCAGGTCAAGAACAGGGCGAACTCTACATCCAACAGCAACAAATTTTTGACTGATTCCGGCCAGAACATGATTTGATAAGAATACAGATTTAACATATAAGTGGCTGCGTATCAGAAATGCATACCTAAAGAACTGAGAGAGCGCTCCTCCAGGTTGCCCCCCAGTTTTTTAGATACAGTTATCTATACCAACCTACTTAGATTTAACGGCTAGTCCGTTCCCTTCGCCCAGCCACTAGCTTTTTACGGTTGCAGAACCTTGATGAAATCGGCTCCTGTAGAAGTCGCCATTGCCATTCTTTATCGGGCTGATCAATTCTTGATGCAGCTACGGGATGACATTCCCGGTATTGCCTATCCCGGCCATTGGGGGCTATTCGGTGGACATCTAGAGCCAGGAGAAACGCCCGAAATTAGCATGAAACGAGAGCTACTGGAAGAAATTGGTCATACTCCCAATCAGCTCTCGCTCTTTTCGAGCTACCCGACGCCCAGCGTCATCCGGCATGTATTTTGTAGTCCGTTAACAGTTGATCCAGCCAACTTGGCTTTAAATGAAGGATGGGATTTGGGTTTACTATCATGTAGTGACATTCGGCGGGGGTATGCCTATTCTCAACAAGCGGGAAAAATATGTCCCATTGGTCAGCCCCATCAGCAGATTTTGATTGATTTCATGACCCAACAATCATCACTGTCTTGTTCGTAAATTTGGTCATCAATTTGACAATCTGATGGTAAGTCAACCCAACATTCTGAATTATCGAGTCCGCGAAAGCCGTCGGGCTAAACATGTCAGCATTCGAATTTCACTGCTGGGTGAAGTCGAAGTCGTTGTGCCCAAGGGATTTGATCAAAGCTGCATCCCTGATTTGGTGCAAGAGCGGCGCACCTGGATTACCCGCACTGTGCAGCAGCTCAAAACCGAACGACATGCTGTAACTCCTGCGGCTGATGATCCTCTGCCCGAGGAGATTATTTTGCGATCGCCCGCCGAACATTGGCAAGTGGTCTATCAGTCCACCGACAGTCAAGCCATTAAAATCTCAGTTCTGCCCTCCCATCATGTTTTAGTGACAGGAGACTTAAGTGACCAGCGAGCCTGTCGGCAGGCGCTCCAGCACTGGTTGCGGCAATACGCCAAAACCAAACTCATCCCCTGGCTCGAACAGATCAGCCAAGAGGTGCAGTTGCCGTTTCAGCGAGCTTCCGTGCGGGGACAGCGCACCCGCTGGGCTAGTTGTTCAAACCAGCAAACCATTAGCCTCAACTACAAACTGCTGTTCTTACCGCCCGATCTAGTTCGCTATGTTTTTATTCACGAACTCTGCCACACCCAGCAGATGAATCACTCGTCGGCATTCTGGTCGCTGGTTGAAGCCAAAGAAGCAAACTATCGGGAATTAGACACTAATTTGCGTAAGGCATGGCGCTATGTGCCAGCCTGGGCTGAGCGCAAACCATAGGCACAAAAGAGATTGTCCCCTTTGCCCCCTACGGCAGAAGATGGCCTCCACTTTTTCCCTAAACTTAAAAAATGTTTATTTGATCAAAATCAAATTAGTTCCACCAGCGTTTCCCACGCTGGTGGAGAACGGAAGTGTTTTTCGTCCAGAGGCAGAGAAAGACTTCTATGTGCCTTACGTATGTACTCACGAGGTTGAAAAATTTTGTAAAAGCGGAGCCAAAGATTTAAGTGCGCTTATTCATGCCAACCTTCTTAGATGTTGCCACCATCAGAGCAAGAAGCAAGGAAAGCTGATGTATAGCTAAAATTTAGGAAGTGAATTACATCAACTCGCCAAATTACGACTACTCCCATCTTGCACCAAACCCTAACAGGATGATGTTGCAACATGTGGGACTACACATCATCTCGGCAAACAAGAGGCTTAAGTTTCTTGTTCTATTCAAAGAGATCTTTACAGTTCAGCGATAGATATTAAAGCTGGATAAATTTCACTTCAGGATAGATGACCTCGACCGTAAAAACAGCTAATTTCTACGCAAGTTAACGGAGCAAAAATTCTGTTACCAGACTTGAGCGATAGCAATATCTTCAGTTGTTTTTTGATGAAGCAACACTGCCAGCGACTGCATATTTTGACTGATCACCAAAATCGGTTTGAGCTACAGAATGAATGCTTTTTGAGTAGTTATACGTAGCAAATGGTTGAACGTGCAAAGAATTTAATAGGTGCTTTTAAGCTGCTGAAGTTTTCACTGATATCGGTTCTGCTGATTCGACTTAGCTCTTTCAGGTAAGTCATTATAATCAATCAAACATATATAGTATTTGCTATTTCATTTCGCCGGACTTAATGTTCACCTAACTTTTGATTCAGCGTTAAGTTGATAAGATATAAAGTTAATAAATCCCTTTTCAATTTGAATTCAAAACCCATGTGCGCCTCTCGCACTAGAAGCATTTTGTTTTCCCTTTCAAGATTGGTTTAATCATGCTGGACGAGCATCGCTGATGCGATCCTTTAAAGCTCGCTATTTTTTCTGTTAGCACCTCGTTCGATGAAGGTATATGTTGTTGTTAGCACCAACTGATCGGCATGTCTTAGGCTCCATGACGTTTGACCGTAATCCCAACAGCAAATCGGCAGAGATTCTGGTCGTCGATGACACTCCGGCGAATGTACGTTTGCTGGCTGAGATTTTGTTGGTTGAGGGCTACCGAGTGCTAGAAGCCTATGATGGGGAAACTGCCTTAGAAATCCTGGATGATCATCAACCCGATCTGATATTGCTAGACATTATGATGCCGGGGTTAGACGGGTTTGATGTCTGTCAACGGCTGAAGCAAAACTCCCGCAGTGCTCAGATTCCGATTATCTTTATCAGTGCTCTGCATGAAACCTTTGATAAAGTGAAGGCGTTTAATGCAGGTGGTGCTGATTACATCACAAAGCCGTTTGAAATTTTAGAGGTGCTGACTCGAATTGAGCATCAGTTGGCTTTATATAAGGCACGGCAGCAAATTCAGCAGTTTAATGTCGAATTAGAGAATCGAGTGCAGGAACGAACTCGGCAGTTGCAGCAGGCTGTCGTTCGATTAGAGTCGGAAGTTGAAGAGCGGCAGCGTATCCAAGAGCAGCTCAAGGCTATGACGCTAAAGGATGCGCTAACGGGTTTGCCTAACCGCAATCAGATTATGCAGCAACTGCAAGACGTGTTGAATCGGCGGCAAAGCCAGGCTGAATCAGGATTTGATCCATTTGCGGTTTTATTTTTAGATTGCGATCGCTTTAAAGTGGTCAATGATTCACTGGGACATTTAGTAGGAGACGAACTGCTGATTCATATTTCGCGCCGTTTGACTGAAATCGTACCTGCGCCGAATTTAGTTGCTCGATTAGGTGGCGATGAATTTGCCGTTTTATTAACTGACTTATCAACGCCTGAGTTAGCTAACTGCTCAACTGATCAACCTGCAAATGGCTCCCAAGGTAACTCTCGACTCCAGCCTGAAGCCTGTGAGACCATTTCAGCCGCATGTATGGATCGAGTTACTCAAATTGCTGAGGCGATCATTCAGCGATTTACCCAACCGTTCCAGATCCAGGGGCATGAGATTTTCATCAACGCGAGTATTGGCATTACCTTCAGCCACCCCCACTATCGTCAGCCTGAGCAACTGCTGCGGGATGCTGACATGGCCATGTATCGGGCAAAAGCAAGGGGACGCGCTCGCTATCATGTCTTTGATGCGGCTATGTATGACGAAGCGATGGAGCGACTGCTGCTCGAAACGGATTTGCGAAAAGCGATTGAGCAGAATGAATTGTTTCTGTGCTATCAGCCGATTTTGTCGCTTGAAACTCAAAGAATTATCGGCTTCGAAGCGTTAGTTCGCTGGCAGCATCCCACCCGAGGGCTAATTTCACCCGCCACCTTTATTCCACTGGCAGAGGAAACGGGTCTAATTGCACCGATTGGCTATTGGGTACTGCGAACGGCCTGTGCTCAGATCCGCCAGTGGCAAGATCAGCACATTATTAATGATTCTGTTTCGATCAGCGTAAATTTATCCATCCGCCAGCTTGCTGATCCAACTTTCCTGCATCAGTTGGATGGCATTCTAGCTGCTACCGATTTCCCGCCCCATTTGCTCAAGCTAGAGGTCACGGAAAGTATTCTCGCCAACCAGCATCAGGTGATTCAACTGCTGGAACGGCTACATGAACGCCAGATTCAGCTGAGTTTAGATGACTTTGGTACCGGCTTTTCGTCTCTCAGCTATCTCAATACCCTGCCGTTTGATATTTTGAAAATCGATAAGTCATTCGTGCAGCCAGTTTCATCCGACTCACAAAGCCTGGGCGTGATTCCGGCAATTTTAGCGATCGCAAAAACGTTTAATATGCAGGTGATTGCCGAAGGAGTTGAAACACTAGAGCAGGCGGAACACCTCAAGCAGCTTAACTGTCCGTTGGGCCAAGGCTATTTCTTTGCCAAGCCCTTACCTGCTCAAGAGGTTGAGGCGTATTTGCAGCAGCAAGCAAAGTAATCCGGCTCAGATTTAAGCAAAAGAGGGCAATTTGGCGTATTACGCCAAATTGCCCTCTTTTGTTTTGGAATGATCGACTGGGTAGTTGCCGAAAAGTTGCGAAAGTTGCGATCGCAGCTCGCCTTTACGCTTCCTCGCTGTCCTCGGCTGCGCCTTCGTCGCCTGCAGCCATTGCATCTAGTGCAGCAGCAACCGATGAATCCGCTGCTTCCTCTGCCTCTTCCCTAGCTTGTACTCTTGGTGCAAGTACCGTAGCAACAACTCGCTGGGGTTCATCAGCCGCTTCCACGCCCTTGGGCAGAATCAGTTCATGCACATGGATGGCATCACCAATATTGAGGTGAGATACACCAATTTCAATCGCCTCAGGGATAGATTCCGGCGCACAGTTAACCTGGAGTTCCGTCATGATCGTATCCAATGAACCCTGTTCATCGGTGACACCCACAGGCTCGCCCGTAAAGTGCAGAGGAACAGTCACTTGAACGCTGTCCTGCGCCGCAATTGAGAAAAAGCTGATGTGGTACAGCTCATTTTTCCACGGGTGAGTTTGAACTTCCCGCAAAAGCGCTTTCCCACTCCAGGATAGTTCAGGCACCTTGACCATGATAAGCGAGTTATTGATAGATGCCTTACGCAACAATGTATCTGCGGTCTTAGCATCCATTGTCAGTGAAAGCGAATTGGTGCCATCATGGCCGTACAAAACAGCCGGAATATGGCCTTCCCGTCGCAGTGCGTTCGCTTTCTTGCCGTCTGGGCGTTTTTGACATTCAACCGTAAATTCCATAGTTCCTAGTCGTTCCCTAATTAGACATAATTATTGAATGAAAAGCACAACTGCTAGATAAAGCAGGCTATGCTCCTAACACCTGAGTAGAGGCATTATTGGTATCGAGCAGCGCTCGCTTTGGCCCGTGAATGGGATCTTCCACAATGATGGTTTGATCGCGGCTTGCGCCCAGCGACACAATTGCGATCGGCACATCCATCAACTCTGCCAAAAACTTGAGGTAGTTCAGCGCTTCTTTGGGCAGGTCTTCTAGTGTACGACAATCCTTTGTGGACTGCTGCCAACCCGGTAAGGTCTGGTAGATGGGCTGACAGCGAGCAAACCGCTTGGCATTACCCGGCAGTTCCAAACACTTTTGTCCATCTAGATCATAGGCCACACAGACTTTGATCTCCTCTACCTCGTCGAGGACATCCAGCTTGGTAATAGCCAAACAGTCCAAACCGTTTATCCGCACCGCATAGCGACCAATGACAGCGTCAAACCAGCCGCAGCGGCGCTGCCGCCCCGTGGTGGTGCCAAACTCTGCACCGCGATCGCACAATAGCTGACCGACACTATCCTTCAACTCAGTGGGAAATGGCCCTTCGCCAACACGGGTTGTATAGGCTTTCGCTACCCCAATCACTCGGTCGATCACCGTCGGCCCTACACCAGAACCCACACAGGCTCCCCCTGCCACCGGATTCGATGAGGTAACAAACGGGTAAGTGCCATGATCTAAATCAAGCAGCGTTCCCTGTGCCCCTTCAAACAAAACATTTCGTCGCTGTTGAATTGCCTGATAAATCTTGACCGAGCTATCAACTACATGAGGCCGCAATCGCTCAGCATAGCCCTGATATTCTGCGAGTACTTCTTCCGGATCGAGCGGTTCTAGACCGTGCAGCCGCTCTAAAATCGTGTTTTTATATTGAATCGTCCATTCGATTTGGCTCCGCAGCGCATCCGTATCCATCAAATCGACAACGCGAATCCCTGTCCGCTCCGATTTGTCAGCGTATGTAGGACCAATGCCGCGACCCGTCGTGCCAATCTTATTGCTGCCGCGCCGCTCTTCGGATGCCTTATCGATTAAGCGGTGATAGGGCATCGTCACATGAGCCGTCTCGGAGATGTATAGCTTATCGGCTGAGACACCAAGTTTAGCAAGCTGATCCAGCTCTTCAATTAAAACTTTCGGGTCGATAACCGTGCCGTTCCCGATAATGCATTCCGTATCGGGATAGAGAATACCAGACGGAATCAGATGCAGCTTAAACGTTTGGTCTTTGACGACAACCGTATGGCCGGCATTTACCCCTCCCTGGTAGCGAACGACAACATCTGCTGAGCGGCTCAGCAGATCGGTGATTTTTCCTTTTCCTTCGTCGCCCCACTGGGCACCGATGACAACAACGTTAGCCAAGGGTTCTACAAGCCATAAAGTTCACACAAACTACAATTATCAACAGGCTGTGTAACGAGTGTCAACTTTAAATTTGAGTGGCAAAACTGGTATGTTCAAAATTCCCTGATAAGTAGCTACATACAAATAATGCATATCTAAAAAACCGGGGGAGCACCCCGGTTTTTAGATATTATGCCAACCTACTTATGTCCTGACCGCAGTTGTGTTCTAGTGCATCTGACGTGGCAACGTGCAGCACTACGCAGCACCTTCAACGCAACTACGCAAAACATCGAACCATCATCCAGCAATAATCTTTATCAATTGGCAAATCCTGAATATGGTAGAACAGATGAAACGGCATAGGCAGGTATTAATACTCATTGAGTTAAGCTGATTACCTTTCACTCTGCTCAGCATCCAACGTGCGTTCCATTATGAGTTCTATGACGCTGACCCAAACCCCGCGTGTTTTGTTAGTTGAAGCCAATGAATTATTGGCTCAGCATATTGGCAATGACCTGAGAGAGTCAGGGTATGAGATTTGTATTGCTCAGGATGCTGAAACGGGATTGGCTCAAGCACAGGCATTTCAACCGTCGCTGATTGTGATTGATCGGCTACTTGCGGGTGAGTCGGGTGCTTGGCTATGCAGCCATTTACGTAGTCAGGGGAATCGTACTCCAGTTTTGCTCATGATGGCGCGAGATGGGCTGGAAGATCGAATTGCCTGTTTGGAAGCAGGCGCAGATGATTATTTTCTTAAGCCGTACCAAACTGAGAAATTTTTGAAGCTGGTTCATCTTTATCTCCAGCCGATTGAAACGGAGGTGGAGCAGCTTCAGTTTGGCGATATGACGCTGAACTTGGCCAATCGCACGGTGTATCGCAATGGCCGCACGATTGATTTAACCGTCAAGGAATTTGAGCTGCTGCGCTATTTAATGGAGCATCCCCGCGAGGTGATGACGCGGGAGCAGATTTTGGAAAACGTTTGGGGCTATGACTTCATGGGTGAATCAAATGTGATTGAAGTCTATATTCGCTATCTGCGGCTTAAGATCGAAGATGAAGGGGATAAGCGGCTGATTCAAACAGTGCGTGGCGTTGGCTATGTGCTGCGGGAATCGTAAGTGAAGTTTATAATCCAAAGCCATTTTCTGAAATGTCAACCCAGGTTTCGTGTTGTTAGCGAATCTTTTTGGCAGCCATTTCGTCAATAGCAGAGTGGTTCAGTGTAGGGTGGGCAACGCCATAAAACCTATCAAGATAAGGTTGGTAGACTACTGGCTGTCAGTCAGTATTTGAAACGTGGATTCAATAAATCCGCAAACTGTAGGGACGGGTTTTGCCGTCAAATCTATGACACAGTGCAGATTGGTTGACTAAACCCGCTCCTACCCAATAGCGAACGTATTTAAGTCACAATCCTTAGAAGAACCGTTAGGCTTCGCGTTGCTCAACCCAACCTACACAACTTGAATTTTGAGTTTGAAGAACGGTGGGTGCTGCTCAACCTAATAAAGTGCATTGATTTTGAATTACTATGCTGAAATTTTCTCGCTTCGAGTTTGCGAATGAATCGCGTGTGGTTAGCCTGATTCCAGTTTTTCTGAGTGTGGGATTGAGCGTTTTGCTGCTGGGCTGTGCTGAGCAACCGTCGTCAACGACTGCGGTTGATGTATCGCCGGAAGAAATCAATGAAGCGGCTGACACCATTACGGCGTCGGGTGAAGGTGGCCAGATGCTACCGATTACTGCTCAAGCAACTATGAATGGAGAAGTCATTCAGCTTGAGGTGGCGGAAACGCAGCAGCAGAAGGCCATTGGCTTTATGTTTCGCCCTGAGATTCCAGATGATCGCGGTATGTTGTTTTCGTTTGATCCACCGCGTCAAGTTTCATTTTGGATGAAGAATGTTCGCGTGCCGCTGGATATGGTGTTTCTACGAGATGGGGAAGTGGTTGCGATCGCAGCTGATGTTCCTCCCTGCACATCTGATCCCTGCCCGACCTATGGCCCACCGGAACTGATTGATTCGGTGATTGAACTGCGGGGTGGTCGTGCCGCTGAGTTGGGCTTGCAGGCTGGAGATGCGATCGCAGTCGAGTTTCTGGAATAGGTTTCGGTCTAAAATGGTGATCCTGGTTTTGCTCAAGCCTGTTGCTATCACTCAGACCTAAACACGACCTATGACCGCTGCCAAGCCGAAAACTGCTCTCTTTCGTCCCAATGTGGCTGCCATGACGGGCTATGTGCCCGGTGAACAGCCCAAGCCAGGTACATCGATTATCAAGCTCAACACCAACGAAAATCCCTATCCGCCTTCTCCTAAGGCATTGGAAGTTCTGCACCATCTAGATAGTGAATGGCTGCGGCGCTATCCTGATCCCTATGCAAATGCATTTCGGCAAGCGGTACAGGAAGCGCTAGACGTGCCTGCTGACTGGGTGATTGTTGGCAATGGCAGCGATGAAATTTTGAACGTGGTGATTCGCGCTTGTGCCGATGATCATCGGACGGTGGCTTATCCCATGCCGACCTATGTGCTGTATCGCACACTGGCGGAAATTCAGCCCGCGCAGTCAGTTGAAATTCCCTATGGGGACGGGTTTGAGCTGCCAGTTGATGCACTACTGGCGGAGAATGCGGCTGTTACGTTCATTGCGTCACCTAATAGTCCCTCTGGTCATGTGGTACCTAACGATCAGCTCCGTCGATTGGCAGCAGGTCTATCGGGCGTTTTGGTGATCGACGAAGCCTACGTTGACTTTGCGGATGAGACGGCACTACCGCTAATTCACGAATTCGATAACGTGATTGTGATTCGCACGCTGTCCAAGGGCTACTCGCTGGCGGGTCTGCGATTGGGATTCGGCATGGCGCAACCGAGCTTGCTCAGCGGTTTGTTTAAGGTCAAAGACAGCTACAACATTGATGCGATCGCAACGCTGGTTGGCTCAGCCGCGATGCGCGATCAGGACTATAAAAACGATTGTGCGGAAAAGGTAAAAGCCTCACGAGCCAAGCTGTTTACCGCGTTGCAGGATCTCGGCTTTGACGTACTGCCGTCCCAAACCAACTTCCTGCTAGCGCGTCCACCGCAGGGTAATGCGGCAGAAATTCAGCAGTTTCTCAAGGATCAGGGGCTGCTGGTGCGCTATTTCAAACAGCCCGGTTTGGATGACAAACTGCGGATTACGGTCGGCACCGAAGACCAAAATCAGCGACTGCTGGAACTGCTGCGGCAGTTTTTAGATGCCTAAGTCAGCACCTTTGTATCCGGAGGTCACTCTGCTTTTAGTGGAGTCACTGTATTCTGGAGTGAAGGTAAACGATGCGGTTCACACCCGTAAGAACTCATGGATCTGGATCTAAAAATCACCCGTGCGATCGCAGTTGGCTATGATGCACCGCAAGAGATTGCGATCGCAGATGGTCGCATTGTCGAAGTCGCACCACGGATTAGCGCTGCGGCAGCGCAGGTGATTGATGCTCAGCATAATCTCGTGATTCCAGGTTTAGTCGATGGTCACATCCATCTCGATAAGGCGCTGCTGCTGAGCCAGTATCCCGCTCAGGAAGGCACCTTTGCCGAGGCGCTGGAGCAAACTTTACGACTGAAGCAGCAGTTTACGCCCGACGATATTCAACAGCGGGCTTGTCGAATTTTGGCAGATGCGATCGCATTTGGCGTCACAGCGATGCGGAGTCACGTCGAGGTTGATCCAGTCCTGGGCCTGATGGCGGTTGAGACTCTGCTACCGCTGAAGCAGAAATACGCTTGGGGCGTCACGCTCCAGATTGCGGCCTTTGCTCAAGAAGGCATCACCCATCAGCCCGGAACCGAGGATTTGCTCAGGCAAGCGCTCTCAATGGGCGCTGATTTAGTTGGCTCAGCCCCCTATGTCGATCCCGATCCAGTCGGTAACATTCAAACCATTTTTGCGATCGCGCAGGATTTTGACTGCGATGTCGATTTTCATCTCGACTTTTTGGATAACGATGACCCGCTGCTGGTAGCGGTGGTGATTGAGGAAACGCTGAAGCGGGGCTGGCAGGGACGGGTTTGTCTGGGTCACATGACGCGATTGGCGGGTCTGCTTCCCGCCGATTTGGAGACTATAGCCGCAGGATTACGGGAAGCTGGCATTTCGATTTTGGCGCTGCCCGCCTCCGATCTGTACATGATGTCGCGGGGCGATACCCACAATGTCCGACGCGGTGTGGCCCCCATTCACCACCTGATTCAGCAGGGCGTAAATGCCGGAATTGCGACAAACAATGTGCAAAACCTATTCACGCCTTTTGGCGATGGTGATGTGCTGAAGATCGCCACACTCATCGCCCAGGTGCTGCAATTGGGTACGACGACTGGACATCAGCTCTGCCTAGAGCTGGCCACCACTCGCGCCGCTCAGGCCATTGGTATTCAAGATTACGGCATTGCGGCAGGCTGTGCCGCCGACCTAGTGATTTTAGACGCGGCTTCAGCTTCTGAGGCGATTGCAGCGGCTCCAACCAATCGCACGACTATTAAGCAGGGCAAGGTCGTCGCGCAAACCCATTTGCAAAAGAAGCTGATGGCTTCAGCCTAATCTCATGCTCCTTCGTCAGAAACCGAGCTTCTGCGATCAATGTTGTGTAGAATAAGTAATCAGCTCATAGAAACCCAGTTTCTATGAGCTGATTACTTCATGCGTGCTCCGCGATAGCGCAGATTCTGTTGAATCGTGTGGCGGCGAAGAAACTTAGGCAAATCACCCCGGTGGCCCATAATCAGCACCGTGTCTCCTGCCGCTAAATGAACATCCCGGTCAGGATGAATCATTACCGCACCACTGCTTTTGCGTAGCGCCACGATGATAAACGTGCCCTTGCCGCGCATTTCGATGTCGCCAATCGTGCCGCCGATCAGAGGAGAATCATCGGGAATGGCAAATTCATCCATCTGGATATCAATATCGGCCAGTAGCTGGTTCAGGTCGGATCTGCGATCGCTCTGGGCCAGAAAATCCATTGTCGTTGGCTGAGTAATCAACTGCGCCATCCGCAATGCCCCAATTGAAGCAGGTAGCACGACGTGATCGGCTCCTGCCAACAGCAGCTTCTTTTCAGTAGACGGCAGTTCACCCCGCGCCAAGATCACTAAGTCTGGATTAAGTTCTCGTCCCGTCAGCGTAATAAACACATTCAGCGCATCGTCAGACAGTACGGTTGCTAGCGTCTTGGCCTGTTCAATTCCTGCCGCTTTCAAGATTGCCTCGTCCGTGGCGTTGCCTCGGCAGGTTAGATAGCCCAGTTCTTTAGCTTCCGTCATGCGGTCTGGATCGCTATCAATTACGACAAAGGGCTGTTGAGAGTCCTGCAAGCGGCGGGCCAGCATTTGCCCAATGCGGCCAAAACCACAGATCACGGCATGCTGATTGAGATTGTCGATTTCGCGAGTCATACGTTTTTGAGTGAGGGCGCGATTAATTTCTCCTTCGGTTACCAGTTGCACAAAACCGCCGACGATATACACGGCAGAACTGGTGCCAGCAATGATTACTAAAATCGTAAAAATCTTGAGCGCGGGTGATTCTAGCGGTTTCACTTCACCGTAACCGACCCCGAAGATCGTGATAATCACCATATACAGGGCATCCAATGGCGTCCAACCCGCCAGCATGTAGCCCGTCATCGCCACTACTAACGTGATCAGAAAAAAGACCGCACCTGTAATAATTCGGCGTGAGGAAGCCTGCATAAACCAGCGTCAGACTCAAAAGGCTGATTGTAAGCATGGCACATTTATTTGGCAGGATGATTTTGAATCGCTGACATGCAGCGACGATGTTCTGCACTGATCAGCATGAAATCAGCCTCACATCTTGCCCCAAAAAAACAAGAGGTTGTTTGACCGCCGCATCTTGCCCAAAACAACAAAACAACCTCTTGGGGCTCTCAACGGGTTCTCAACGTGCAAGGTGCAAGATGTCAGCAGCGTAAAAGTTAATAGATCGGTGTCGCAAAAGCAGGACGGTCGAGGCCAAGATTGCGTACCATTAGCAAAGATAAGCACTCATGGCATCGACATGGCTCCCACATTTGTTACTCGCTATCTGCTCGCGTTCCAGCAATATAAGTGGTATGGGCTAGCTGGGGCTTTGACTGTATTTGGCATTTCGGGTGTCATTGCCATTCAGCCACCGCCGCCGCCCATTTTCAGAGCCGATTCAGTGATGGTGCCGACTGGGCCACCTGTTGCTTTCACCCAAACGGGTAGCGAAATTCAAATCGCGGGACAAGATGTCAGCGAATATTTTCTGCTGTCCGATGCTGTTCTCAATGCTGTATCTGAAAAGCTGATTAGTTCCGGAATACAGGTTGATCCGGTGACGCTCTATCAAAATACGCGGTTGCGGCTGTCGAGTGAGGAGTCCTCAGGGCGACTGGAGGCAATTGGTGTTACCTATAACGGTGAAACCCGCAAGGAGGCGGAAGCTGCGATCCAACTGCTGCTCACGGCGATGGTGAATCAGAGCCGTGATGCCAACAAAGCTCGACTACGCAGTGTCATTGATTCAATTAACGAGCGACTGCCGGACGTAGAGGCTGAACTGAGGACGGCAGAGCAAGAGCTAGAGCGGTATGACCGATTAGAAGGGCCAGCCATTCAAGCCGCTGAAGATGGCAGTTTGCTGAGCAATATTACCAATAGCGAGCAGCAGCAGCGCCAGATTGACTTGAATTTGGCGGGCATTGAGGCGCAGATTCAAAGCTTGCAGTCCAAGCTGGGTCTGACGCCCGATCAGGCGTATGCCTCTTCGGCGCTGAGTGCAGATCCAATTATTGCCAATCTGCGATCGCAGATTTATGCCGCTGAGTCCCAAATGGCGATTTTTTCCCAGGATTTGCGGCCTGAACATCCCACCATGATTGAGCTCCAGCAGCAGTTGAATGCCTACAATCAACTACTGCAAGAACGAGCTGCTGAAGTGATTAGCGGCGGGCAGAGTGCGGCTCTAAGCGGAGCTGGTTCGATTCGGCAAGACAGCAGCCTCGATCCGGCGCGGCAGGCATTGGCCAATGAACTAGTCGGGTTCGAAATTCAGCGAGAAACTCTCATTCAGCAGCGACAAACCCTAGAGCAGGCAGAGCAAGAGCTTCGTCAGCAATATGCCACGCTGCCCAACAAGCAACTGGAGCGCAATCGGTTAGCTCAAGTTGTGGCGGAAAAGCAGGCCATCTATCAGCAGATGGTGGCAAAGCGCATTGATGCTGAAGCGGCTGAAGCGGAGACGGTATCTAGTCTGCGCGTCAGTGAGCCGCCCCAAACTCAGCGGGTTGATCCAGAGGCCACCAGCGGCATCATTGTGCTGATTGCTGGTGGGTTCATTGGCATTATTGTCGGCGGTGCCATTATCTTCCTGCTGGATGCGATTGACGGCACGATTCGGACGGCGGGCGATCTGCAATCGCTACTTAACGAACAGGATGCGCCACTCCTGGGCCTAATTCCCAACCTGCCGGAACGACCGTCACAAGCGCTGCCGATTTTGCTGTCACCCCAGTCGGCCTATCACGATGACTATGAGCGGCTGCGGAGTAATCTGCGGCGGGCGACCGAACCATCGCCGCAAATGGTACTGGTGACGAGTACGATTCGCCAAGAAGGCAAAACCGTGACGGCATTTAATCTGGCGATCGCATCTGCTCGGGCTGGCAAACGGACGCTGATTATCGAAGCCGATCTGCGATCGCACTCCCAAGCAATGGCGCTTGGCATTGAGCCTGTCCCCGGTAGCCAGTATGAACCGCTGCACTACTACGGCAATCCCAGCCACAGTATTCAGCTTGTACCTGCGATCGCCAACCTCTATATCCTGCCGAGTCCTGGCCCGCAGCGGCAAACGGCTGCCATTTTAGAATCTAGCGAAATGCAGCGCTGCTTACAGGATGTCAAAGGCCGCTTCGACATGGTGATAGTTGACGCTCCAGCTCTTAGTCTCAGTAATGATGCCCTGATCCTGGAGCCGTTTACCGATGGTGTTGTGCTGGTGACTCGTCCCCAGGTGAGTCAGTCCGCCATGCTCAATGAAGCACTAGAAGAAATGACCGAATCAGATGATATTCGCTTCCTGGGTGCAGTGATCAGCGGGTCAGATGCAACGGCTGACTCAGAACCTGCTCTCATCGACAACGGTGCCGCTCCTGCTGCACCGCAGCTATCGGATCAGCCTAACGAGGTGCCTGGACTCTCACGCGTATGATGCATGTTGTGACGACAACTAACGCGATTCTAAGTCGAATCGCTGGTTCTGGGTGATTTGCAGCGTGCTCTGTCCTCTAACCATCATCCAACTGCTGAATATGAAGTCGGGTTGAAAACCCAATTCATTTTTTGTGAAGCATTTGCGGAGCAGGCGTTTCACAGAAAGCGTTTCACAGAAAATGAATTGGGTTCTTATACACAGACTTGATATAGATTCCAATTACGCTAACTTTTAGCGACATTATTACTGCCTCAATAGCGATCCAAGACCGCTGCCAAACCGACATCAAAATTGTAGGTGCACATACCACAAGTGGTAGATAAAGAAATCCACCAAAAGAGCTATAAAAGGTGTCGGTTCTGATGAGAGATAATAGAACGACTCGTTCCTTAACCGAACATGCTGAATATTTTTCGTGGCCAAATGCGGTACTACATTGCTGCGGTTGTCGCCGTATTTGCTGCCGGAGGCCTAAGTATATTCCTGGATCCGTGGTTGGATCTAACCAAAACTCCGTTCTTGCTATTTTTCAGCGCTATCATGTTCAGCGCTTGGTACGGTGGTTTAAGGTCAGGGGTTGTAGCCACTCTTTTATCGGCTGTAGCGAGCTACTATTTTTTTCTTAACGCTGGCTATATTTGGGCTTCTAGTTTTGACTTGCTGGCTCGGTCGGGTCTTTTTGTTTTAGAAGGATTGCTGTTTAGCTCTCTCTGTGAAGCACTACATCAAGCCAAGTGGCGGGTAGAACAGGCGGTGCGATCGCTGAGCGAACGGGAACAATCATTACGCGATGCGACTATGCAAGTCTCCAATCTGCAGGAGTCTGAGCGCTATTTTCGTCAGCTCGCCGAAAACATCAACAGCCTGTTTTGGGTGTTCGATTTGGTCACCGATCAGCTCCTCTATGTCAATCCGGCCTGCCGTAACCTTTTGGGGCAATCGGAACAAGAGCTATATCGCAATCCAGCCTGTTGGTTGGACAATGTGCATCCGCAGGATCGGCAGCGGATCATTCAATCTAGAACCCAGCTTTATCAGGTGCAGGGGAAATTTGACGAAGAATATCGGATCTATGCCGCCAATGGCGATCTTCGCTGGGTTTGGGCCAGAACCTTTCCCATTTATGATGCAGCGGGTCATGTCGTTCGGGTCGCAGGTCTAGCCGAAGATATCACGGAGCGCAAACAGGCCAGTGAAGCAATGCGGGAGAGTGAGCGTCGCCTGCGTCGCCTGGTGGAATCGAACCTATTTGGTGTCGCATTTGCCCGGTTTGACGGTACGCTCAGTTTTGCTAATGACTACTATCTCAATATGGTGGGCTACAGCCAGGAGGATTTAGCCGCGGGTCGGCTGAACTGGAAACAAATCACGCCGCCGGAATACTCAGACTGTGATCAACATGCGATCGCAGAAATCCAGCAGCAAGGCATCGCCAGTCCCTTCGAAAAAGAATATCTTCGCAAAGACGGAAGCCGCGTCCCCGTCTTAATTGGCTGCACCAGCATCGAAGATGCAGCAGATGACGCACAGCAAGAGTCAATTGCCTTCTTACTCGACTTAACCGAGCTGAAGCGCACCGAAGAAAATCTGCGGCATCGAGAAGCAGAACTAAAGCTGATTGCCGACTCAGTTCCGCCCCAAATTTCATTTGTGGATCGAGAGGAGCGCTATCAGTTCGTCAATCGTCGCTATGAAGAACGTTTCGAATGCCCAGCCGATCAGATCTGCGGCAAAACCGTTCGCGAAGTTTTGGGTGAAGAAGCTTATCAGCGGGTTTCTCCCTATATTCAGCAGGTTCTGACCACGGGGCAATCCGTTGCCTTTGAGAACACGATGCAGTACGCGAACGGTCGCTCCAGTCATCTACAGGTTACCTATGAGCCGCAGTTGGACGACCATCAGCAGGTCAGGGGCTTCGTGGCCTTTGTCGAAGATGTCACCGAACAGCGACAGGCCGCAGCAGCACTGGCTCGCAGTGAAGAGCGCTATCGATCCCTGGTGGCGGCATCCACGGCTATTGTCTGGACGGTGAATGCTCAAGGTGAATTCATTGCACCGCAGCCTCAGTGGGAAGCCTATACGGGACAAACCTGGGAAAAATACCAAGGCTTGGGTTGGTTAGACGTTCTGCATCCTGAAGATCGCGATCGCTTATATCAAACCTGGATTACGGCCCGCGATCAGCAGCAAACCTACTGTGCAGAAGCTCGCATCTGGCATGCAGCCAGCGATTCATACCACTACATTATTTCTCGGGGGGTACCACTCTACGATGACAGCGGCACCATTCGAGAATGGATCGGCACAATTACTGACGTACAAGATCGCCAGCAGGCCGTGGAAGCACTGCGCCAGCGCGAGCAGACTTTAGAACAGCAACTGCACATGCTTGATTTGGCTAATGACAGCATCATTATTTGGGACTTGGCTACCTCTAGCATCACCTATTGGAACAAAGGAGCTGAGCGGGAATATGGCTGGAGCAAGGCCGAAGCTCAGGGCGCAAAAATTCACAATTTGCTGCAAACAACTTTGCCCCAACCGCTTGAGCAGTTGAAGGTGATTCTGCAAGATGAGGGCTATTGGCAAGGCGAACTTACCCAAGTTTGTCGCGATGGTACGGCTATTATTGTGAGCAGTCGCTGGACCCTGCAATTTGATGACCAAGGACAGCCAAAGGCCGTTTTGGAAATCAACAATAATATCACTGCTCAAAAACAGGTTGAAGAAGAAATCTATCGCACCAATGAGCGGCTACGGGTGGCGCTGAAGCATTCTCCCATCACTGTTTTTAGCCAGGATCAAAATCTGCGTTATACGTGGCTCTACAATTTGCCTGCTCAGTTTGGTTTGCAGGACGAAGAGGTAATGGGTGTATCTGACTATGATTTGTTCCCCGATCCGGCAGATGCGGAGCAACTGATCCGAGTCAAGCGGCAGGTACTAGAAACCGGAGTGGGTGCGCGTCAAGAGATGCATGTCACCGTTCAGGGACAAGCGCATGTCTACGATCTGACGGTTGAACCGCTGCTCAATGCTCAAGGTGAACGGGTGGGTGTCACCTGTGCGGCAGTGAATATCACCGAACGACAGCTATCGGCGGCAGCAATGAAGGCGAGTGAAGAACGGCTGAGTTTGGCGATGGATGTGGCGCAACTGGGCTTTTGGGACTGGGATATTCCTCGTAATCGTATGACCTGGTCGTCTAGCTATAATCACCTGCTGGGTTTGTCGCTGGAGGTATCGGAGCCAACGCTGGATAGTTTGATTGCCTGCATTCATCCAGCGGATCAGGCACAGGTGCGATCGCGAATTATGCAGGCGATTACAGCCGAGTTCTATGACGCGGAATATCGAATTATTTGGCCGGATAACAGCATTCGCTGGCTGGTCAGCAAAGGCCAGGTGTTTCATAACGATCAGAATGAACCCGTGCGGATGATTGGCGTGGCCTGGGACGATACCGCTCGCAAGCAGATGGAGCAGGAGCGATCGCAACTTTTGGCACTGGAGCGCTCAGCCCGCGAATCTGCCGAAGCTGCCAACCGCATCAAAGATGAATTTTTGGCGATTGTCTCCCACGAACTGAGATCGCCCCTGAACCCCATTTTGGGCTGGTCGCAGATGTTGCGATCGCGCAAGCTGGATGCAGAAACTACCCAGCGGGCGCTGGAAACCATTGAGCGCAACGCCAAATTACAGTCTCAACTGGTGGATGATCTGCTGGATGTGTCGCGGATTTTGCGCGGCAAGCTGCGGCTGAAGGTGCAGCCGACCCAGCTCCAGCCTGTTGTGCTAGAAGCAATTGAAACAGTGCAGCTCTCGGCCCAGGCAAAAGGAATTGACATTCACATTGACCTTCAGGACAATTTGCCGCCCGTGCTGGGTGATGCGAATCGGCTCCAGCAAATTGTTTGGAATTTGCTGTCCAATGCAGTCAAATTTACCCCAGAACAGGGCCAGGTGACCGTGCGATTGACCCAGGTTGACCACGTTGCTCAACTGGAAGTGCAAGACACTGGCTGCGGCATTGATGCTCATTTTTTACCCCATGTCTTTGAGTATTTTCGACAGGGTGACAGCGGCATTACCCGCGAGTTTGGCGGACTGGGCTTGGGTCTAGCGATTGTGCGCTACCTGAGCGAGATGCACGGCGGCACGGTTCGGGTCGAAAGTCATGGTAAAGACCAGGGCTGCACCTTTACGGTTCAGATTCCACTGATGAAGCCTGCCGACATCGAGTTGAGCGTGTTTGCCGACACGGCCATCATTGAAGCCAAATCGCTGGTTGGAACGCGCATTTTGATTATTGATGATGACCCCGATCTGCGATCGCAGACGGCAGAGTTTTTGATTACGCAAGGGGCTGAAGTTCAAGTTGTAGCATCGGCAGCGGAGGTAATTGCCCAGTTTGATTTTGATGTGCCGGACATCTTAATCAGCGATATAGCCATGCCTGACACCGATGGCTACAGTTTGATTCAGCTCATTCGTCGGCGTCCACCGGAGGCAGGCGGAACGATTCCTGCGATCGCAATTACGGCCTCTACCGCCCAGATGGATCGACAGCAAGCGCTGGCGGCTGGATTTCAGCGGCATTTGGCAAAACCCGTCAATCCGCTGGAATTAACCCAGGCTATTTTAGAAGTGCTGTAGTCAGCCAGAAGTTATCTCACACAAATTCAAATCTCGAAAATTCAAATCTTTAAGACAATTACTACCGATGCTAGATGCATAATTAGACCAACGAGCCGCATTCATTCTCCACAACCGTCTCCCGATCACCGTTCAACCTGGCTCCCTTGCCCTCCTGCGCCCTTGCTCTCAATACTGACCAATAGCGATATACGGAGAAACCACCTAGCGATCCTCACCCAAAATCCCATCAACCATAAGGGGTCAATGTGCTGAACACAACTCACCATTTGCAGCGGTATGGAATTGCGATCGCATCGGTTATGGTTGCGCTTTCACTGATGCTGGCGCTTGACCCGTTTCTTAAATTAACCCAAGCATCATTTTTGCTGTTCTTTGGAGCCGTGACCATCAGTGCCTTATATGGAGGATGGCAGGCCGGAATTTTCGCAACTCTCCTTTCTGCGGTATTAGCCAATTATTTCTTTCTTGTGCCACAGCAAACTTGGACTTTGAATGTGGCTGGTTTTCTGCGCCTCGCATTTTTTGTACTCCAAGGAACACTCATCAGCGTGCTGGTTGGATCGCTACAGACAGCTCAAGCCCAAATCCGCAAAAGTTTTAATCAGCTCAAGGCGTCCGAAGTCGAAATTAAAGGCTTGAACCAAGCCCTACAGCGACGGGTAGATGAACTGCAAACCCTATTTAATGTCATTCCCATCAACATTGTCGTTGCCGAAGATCCAGACTGTCAGGTAGTTAGAGCAAATCCGGCCTATTCCAACCGCCTACAAATCCCGCCGGATGCGAATATAGCGGTCGCTCCTTCCACGCAACAGTCCCAACTGCCCTACAGGTTCTATCAAAACGGTCAGGAAGTGACGAGAGATAAGCTGCCGCTAGAATATGCCGCCAAACATGGCGTTGAAGTGCGGGATGTTGAAATTGACTTGGTTCGGCACGATAACACTATTGTGAACCTGTACGGCCATGCCGTGCCCCTATTTGATGAGTCTGGTCAAACCCGAGGCAGCATTGGCGTGTTTACCGATATTACCGATCGCAAACAAGCTGAGATGGCTCTCCGTGAAAGGGAAGAGCAGCTAAAACGAGCTAACGAGCGCTTTCAGCTCGCAGCTAGAGCCGTCAACTGCCTGATTTATGACTGGGATTTAACCTGCGATCGCATTGAGCGCACCGACGGATTAACCCGGCTGTTGGGCTACACCCTAGAAGAGGCAGAACCGACAGGACAATGGTGGGCTGATCGAGTTCATCCCGATGACTTGCAGACCTTACGAGCCCATGCCTGGACGGTCTTAGCCACGGAGGACACCTTTACAGGAGAATATCGGGTGCTGAACAAGGCCAATCAGTATATTTATATGCTGGATCAATGCTTGGTTGTTGCCCGCGACACTGAGGGCAAACCGACTCGCATCGTGGGCAGTACGACCGATATTAGCGAACGGAAGCGTAGCGAAGCTGAACGCAAACACGCTGAAGCTGAACTACAGCAGCGAGAGCTGGAATTTCGTACTCTAGTAGAAAATACTCCCGATATCATCACTCGCTACGATCGCGACCTGCGCCACCTCTACATCAGCCCCAAAGCTGAGCAAGCGATCGGCGTCCCGGTCGAGCAAATTGTGGGTCGAACCGTCAGTGAACTGGGCTTGACCTATTCACGGCTACAGGATTGGTACGCCACAGTGCGACAGGTTTTTGCAACGGGGGCACCCTGCTCAATCGAGACCGAATTTCCCAGACCCGATGGAGAGCTACGCCTCTATCAGGCTCATTTTGTGCCCGAATTGAGAGAGGAGGGACAGGTGACAACTGTTGTCAGCTTCGCCCGAGATATTACTGAATTCAAGCGGGCAGAGGCATCATTGCGGGCAAGTGAAGAACGCCTCAGGCTGGCAACGGAAGCCGCCCAGTTGGGCACATGGGACGTAGACTTAACCACCGGAAGCGCCATCTGGTCAGAGCAGCATTTTACGCTGCTGGGGTTTGAACCTGTTGCCAGCGGGGAAGCCAGTGAAGCCATGTGGATAGAGCGCATTCATCCGGCTGATCGGGAACGAGTTCTGCAAACGTGGCAGCAGACCCGAGTCGATCATCAGCTTTATCAAACTGAATATCGAGTGATTCGAGCCGACACGGGCCAAATTGGTTGGTTGGCAGCACTGGGCAGTTTTGCTTATGACTCCAGCGGGCAAGCCGTGCGATCGCTGGGGGTCGTGTTCAACATTACCCAGCGCAAACAGGCAGAGGAGTCGATTCTACAGTTGAATCAGCAGCTTCAGCAGAAAGTGGCTGAACTGCAAACTCTGCTGGATGTCATTCCGATTGGCATTGGCATTGCAGAAGATCGGCAGTGTAGCTATATTCGCGCAAATCCAGCCTTTGCCCAGCTCTTAAACCTGCCACCCAATGTCAATACCTCCCTCACTGCACCCGAAGCAGAACGTCCCACCGCGTTTAAGGTTTACAAAAATGGACAGGAGATGCGGCCTGAAGAGCTACCGTTGCAGTATGCAGCCAAACATGGCGTAGACGTTCGCGAGCTAGAAGTCGAAATTATTCGGCAAGATGGCACGGTCATCACCCTGCTAGAGTATGCAGCGCCCCTGTTTGATGAATCTGGACGGCCACGAGGCAGCATCGGCGCATTCCTAGACATCACTGATCGCAAACAAGCGGAAGCAGAACGTCAGCAGCTTCTAGAACGGGAACGAACCGCGCGCGAAGAAGCGGAACGGGCCAATCGGGTCAAAGATGAATTTCTCTCGATCCTGTCCCACGAGTTGAGATCGCCATTGAATCCCATTTTGGGCTGGTCAAGGCTGCTGCAAGCAAAGCAGTTTGATGAAGCCACAACTACGCAGGCTCTTTCCACAATTGAGCGGAATGCAAGGCTGCAAACCCAGTTGATTGATGACCTGCTAGATGTGGCTAAAATTTTGCGCGGCAAGCTCAATTTAAGTGAGACTCCCGTCCAGCTTGTGTCGGTCGTTGAAGCGGCTTTGGAAATCGTCCGCACCGCAGCCGAGGCGAAAGCCATCTTGCTAGTGCCGGAACTGACGGATATTGGGCAAGTGAGAGGTGACAGCGCCCGCCTTCAGCAGATTGTCTGGAATCTTCTGTCTAATGCGGTGAAATTCACTGCCAATGGTGGTCGGGTAGTGGTGCGGCTAGAGCAGGTGGGCAGGGAAGAGGGTGATGGGGTAAGGGGGCAGGGGAGCAAGGGAGCAGAGGAGCAGGGGAGTAAGGAAACTTTAATCGCTTCCTCTCCCCATCTACTCTCCCACCCATCTACCCACCGACTTGCCTACGCGCAAATCACCGTCACTGATACTGGCAAGGGCATTAATCCCGCATTTCTGCCTCATATTTTTGAATCGTTTCGGCAGGAGGACGTTTCCATCACGCGGCGATACGGTGGGCTGGGTCTAGGGTTATCCATTGTTAAGTATTTGGTTGATGCTCATGGGGGAACTATCACTGCCGAGAGTCCTGGGGAAGGGCAAGGGGCAACGTTTACCGTCAGACTGCCGTTGCTTGATCGCAAAGTGGCTATATCGACAACTGAGCGATTGACCCCGACCAAAATTGATTTAGTGGGGATAAAAGTTCTAGCAGTGGATGACAGTGAAGATTCCCGTGAGCTACTTGAGATCCTGCTGGCTCAATACGGAGCAGAAACGAAAGTTGTCGCTTCAGGGAAAGACCTGCTGGCGCTCCTCGGCAGTTTTAAGCCGCAGGTGCTGGTGTGCGATATTGGGATGCCTGATATGGATGGCTATATGCTTCTACAGCGCGTTCGGGTCTTACCGCCCGATCAAGGGGGCAATACACCTGCGATCGCACTTACAGCCTATGCCAAGGAAGAAGATTATCAACGAGCTTTGGCTTATGGCTTTCAACGACATATTGCGAAACCCGTTGATCCGGAGCGGCTGGCAACTGCGATCGCAGAACTGGCTAGGAGATAATACTGTTTTTCAAGAGGTTAGAAATCGAAATAGATGTAGGGAACGGCTTCGCTGGGTGAGAGAATCCAGGCAATGAAGAAGCAGAGCGGTACGAGGAGTAGCTTCACGGGCCAGTTGAGCTGTAGCTTGAGGGTGCGCTGGAAGCCGTAGAGCAGCGCCATCAGCGCCATGATCAAACCCAACAAAATCGCCAACTGGGGCCGACTAAAGCCGAGGGTTTCCACATAAACCTTTTGAGCAAACTGCACGTCTGCTGTGTAGCCCCAGAGCCGCTGCATCGCCAAGCTGAAATCGCTCCAGGCGGGTAAGCGGAAAAACAGCCAGGTGCCGAAGACCATGAACTGGGTGATCAGCCATGCGATCGCAACTCCCGGTATGCTGCTCCAAAACGCAGTTAAAGCAGGTCTCTTTTCAGATGCCTTTGCCACTAAGCGATGCACCGCCAGCGCCACCCCGTGCAGACCACCCCAGATAATGAATCCCCAGGCGGCTCCGTGCCACAGTCCGCCCAGCAGCATGACGATGATGAAGTTCAAGCAGGTGCGCTTCAGTCCCCGACGAGAACCACCAAGGGGGAAGTAAAGATAATTCCGCAGCCAGTCGCCCAGCGTAATGTGCCAGCGACGCCAAAAGTCAGCAATGCTGGTGGACATATAGGGGAAGTTGAAGTTAATCGGCAGCTTCAGCCCCAGCAACATGGCGCTCCCGCGAGCAATGTCTACATAACCGCTAAAGTCGAAATAGAGCTGTAGTCCGTAAGCAAACGTAGTCAGCCAAATGTCGGCGCTGCCAGCTCTGGCTAGATTATCAAAGCTGAGGTTGACGTAGAGCGCAATGCGATCGGCAATCAGCAGCTTTTTAACCGAACCCATCGCAATCAGCCAGAGTCCTTCGGTGGTGGACTCTAGATTCGGGAACTTGAGCGTTTCAAACTGAGCTGAAATGTCGTGATAGCGGGTAATCGGGCCAGAGGTGATTTTGGGAAAGAATAGCTTGTACGCCGCGAACTCAATAAAGCTATTGCTCGGTGGCGCACCGCGATAGACGTCTACCAGATAGGCAATACTCTCAAAGCAAAAGTAGCTGATGCCTAGGGGAATCAGCAGACTGTCGCTGACCCACTGTGCCTGAGTTTGCAGCAGCGAAATGCCCAGCAGTCCGCCCATCGTATTCAGCACAAAGGGAATGTACTTAAAGCCAAACAGCAGCAGCAAGTTGAGGCCAATGCCAAACCACAGCAGCGACAGTTGCTTGCGGGACCAATCCTGCTGGGCTGACTCCCACTCCTCATTTGGAATTCGCCAGTCTAGCGGCACGGTGAGCGCATTTCCCAACCAGAAGTTGGCCAGCGTCAGCGCCACGATGAAGGGCAAATACAGAACTTGCAGCGAAGCAAAGAAAATAACGCTCGCCACCAGTAGAATCCACAGCCGCGCCTTCTGCTGCGGGAATGCCCAGTAAATGCCAATCAGGCTGAGCAGGAAGAAGCCGTAGATGAAGGAGGGAAAGTTCATGGGCGGCGGGAGGGGTGGATGGGTAGAGGAATGGATGGGTGGGAGGGTGAGGGCAGGGGGGCGTGGGGGCGGGTTTGGGTTAATAGTAGATGGTTGATGGGTAGGGGCGGGTTTGGATCGATTGGTGATGAATGGGTGAACTGGATAAATTGCAAAACCCGCCCTTACAGGTGTTAGGGACAATCCGAATTAATCAGCAGCGTCTGGGTCGGATCGGGTGGCGGTGCTCCAGGGGATCATGGGGTCTTGGGCGATGCGCTGGGAGACTTGGTAGGCTCCGTAGCGGTTGAGGTGGCTGGGGTCAGAGAAGTAGACGTACTGCTGGGGCCACATTTCGCTGAGGTCGCGGAAGATGAAGTCGTCGTGGGAAGCGGATTGTTGCAGCATCCAGCGGATAAATTCTTGCTCATGTTCAGACCGAGCGGCATCCATATATTCATCGGTGGTCGGGGTATTGATAAATACGACCGGAATGCCTTGGGCAGCGGTGAAGTTCAGTAGGGCGTTGAGCGCTTCGGCCTGCTTGCCGTCTAGGCTGAAGTCTTTATAGTCACCGTCATAGAGGCCGGAAACGCGCGCGTACTGCTGGTAGTAAGTAGCGGGATTGAACTGGGTGGAGATCGGCAAGAAGCCGTCCACGTCGATCATTGACTCTCCTTCATCAGCCAGCAGGACATCGGGGTCTTGCTCATCGGTGGGGACATTCACGGCTAGCGGTTCCGGTGTTGAGAAGGGGAGCCAAGCCGAGAAGCGATCTTGCAGGAAACCTTTAATGCGATCGCGTTCGGAATGCAGAGCCGACCAGTTTGAAACGGTCTCCTCTAGCTTTTCATCCACGGTTTGATAGCTGCTGAACAGCGAGGTATTGTTCGCTTCCGCCGCTAGTTCTGCCGCTGCCTGCTGAGCTGCTGCCGCTGCTTCGGTGTCTAGTGCCGCCGCTTCGGCAGCAAGCTGTTCAGCTCGTGCCGCCATCAGATCCTGATAGCCCTCGGAGGCGACAATGCCGTTGTAGGTGACATCAAGCCGTCCACTGTTGAAGGCACGGGCACCGTCAGCCCAAACGATCAGTTTGGGAAGCTGCTCCTGGCTGAGGAAGCGGCGCAGGATTAAATCGGCCACCTGAGCCGTTGCGCCGTTGATGCCAAAGTTAAAGATGCTGACATCCTCGTAGCCCTGAGCGGCCAAATCTTGCTTCAGCTTGGCTGGGTCAACGCCTCGTAGCGATCGCGAACTACCAAAGACCAGCACGTCCGGCACCCCAAACTGATCGATGTGCCGCTGATAGAGCGCCATTTTGATATCCATTTGGCGACTATTGAATGTGCCGTAGGAGTAATCCAGCGCCGATAAGCGGTCTTGAAACGGCGACGCTTCTAGATCACCTTGTTGCGGGTTCAGTGGCGGACTGATTGCCTCTTGATTCGGGTCAATCACGGTCGGGTCGCTGTCATCCGTAAACCCTTCACTAGCGAAACCGTCAGCACCTTCGTCCTCTTCACCTGACAAGCTAAACGAAATATTTGCTTCTTCCCAGAAGGGTGATTCTGCATCCAGTGGTGGGTCAGATGAGGCCAGCGCAGACTCATCGATTCGCATGGTGGGATCGTCGGCCACCTCCTGCTGGGTAGACTGGGCCGTCTTCAGAATTTGGCCGCCAATCCAGTCCGCCTGAAACACGACGAGCATACCGACCGCACCCCATACAGCCGCGACGGGTAGCAGAGATCGTCGTTGGTTAGAAGTTTCGGTTGGCGCTGACGGTGTATCCTGTGTTGTCTTTAGATCCTGAACAGACGATTGCGGGACGAAAAGTTGCGATCGCAACAGCAATCCCTGCAAATGCTCACGGTTCTGCTGCCACAGTTCCGCCAGCCGATTCCGCACCGTTTCAGAGGTGATCTCTTCGCGGATCACCACGTCTTCTTCCGAGCGGGAAATCAGGTCACCGACGTAGGCTTCCGACGCCGCAAACTCCGGCGTGGCCTCTGGCACAATTTGACGCGGACGGGGCTGGAGGTCAATGCCAAAGCTCCACAGCGGGCGTTTCTGTCCGGCTCGTCGCCCGTAGACCCGCACGCCTTTGATTCCCGGCACTTTCAGCCGCCGCATTTCCTTGGCCACCATCTTGCCGACCTGGCGACGGCTGGGGCAAATGGGCGCATCGGCCATAACGTGCAGCACGTCACCTCGCTGAGCAAGCTGGATGCGAATGCCGCCCGTTGCGAGCTGATGGGATAAGTCTGGATTCAGCGATCGCATCAACCAGTAGGCTAGAGCCGGACGATCGCCTTGGCTGGCTAATTCCTGAGTCCGAGTCGCCAGCGCCTCATGTTCAGCCGCAGGCAAATTCAGCCAGTGCATCCACACAGGGGAAGTCTGTGGGGCACCCTGACCATACAGCACAGCCGCATGAATGCCCTGGGGTGCCAGAGATTGCAGCAGCGGTTCCAAAACCGCTTGTACCGTTGCCTGATCCGGCAGTGATGGCGAATTTGAGTTTGAATCGGAGCTGGAATCGGTCTCGGAACTAGAGCCTGAGGCACTGCGCTTCTGGGAACGACGACGGCAGAAAAGATAAAGCGTTGGCGATTTAAGTTCCGGCGTGACGTGGATGCCCTGCGGCAGGGCATCATTCGCTAAAGCTGCGATCGCATCTAGATCGCCCCAGCGCGCCCATTCTTTCAGCAGCTCAGTTTTTGGCGTTAGATCAACCCGCAGGAACCATTCTGGCCTGGGTTCACCCTGCACCTGAATCAGGATCACCGCATCCTGAAAGCCTTCCAGCTCCAAATCGCGCAGCCGTTGAGCGGTTGGTTCCGCTACCACGCGCGGATCGGGGCTGTAGGGAGCCTCGCAGAGAATCCACATCCGCTTAGTGGACAGCGCCGCATTGTCTGCTCGAATCGGCAGCGTTTTCACTTTGACCTGAACGCTAATGCCCAGAATATTTAATATTTCGCTTAAATAGCAGGCAATTCCAGACGGTGTCCCCTGCTTAGCGAGGCTGCGAGTTGGCAGCACTAAAGCTGAGCTGCTTTGGGCACCTGAATGCGTAAATTGCGGCTGATTTGAGCTAGGTTGGGTCGCGACCGCTGACTCGCCGGACTCTGAAGGGTTACCCCGTCCATTGACTGAAGCTGTAGCGGTTGCAGGTGCACCTAATTTAGAGGCTGAGTAGGATTCCGGCTGCTGCGTTTCGGGCTGAGCAATCTCCGTCAGATGCGGTGCATGAACCGTCATCCCCGCCGCCATATGCTGCACGTCCGCTGCTTGCAGTTCAGCCAAATGCTGCGGTAGCTGATTCAAGTAAATCGGCATTGTCCAGGCTGGGCGAGTTTCGTCCTGCTTGCGCCCGTAGAGCATAACCTGATACAGCGGCGGCTGATTGCCAGGAATTAGCGTATTGATATTAAGAATCTGAAGCGCCTTGACCAGCGCTTTTGCGATCGCAGATTGGCGCGGCACCGATGGGGCTTCGAGTAAGACATGCAGCACATTGCCCCGCAGGCGCACGCGGACGTGCAGATTGGGCTGATAACAAACCTGCCCGATCCACTGGCTCAGCGGAAATAGAGGATGGCGCTCATGAATTACGTTTGACATCATCTCAACCCAGTTTGCCAGAGGCGCTCTACAAAATACATCACACAAACATCACACAAACGGTTGGTATCACACATGCCCACAGCAGCAGACAACAGACAACCAGCACTTAGCGAATAGATTAGCGAATAAATCGATCAACCGAGTATCTAACCGAATATCACTACCCGATTAAAGTGCCTAAAGTGCCTACAGACTAGCGCCAGATTTCCCATCACTAGCGAATTTGCAAAAAACTTTACGCAGCCCAACTGATCGGTTTAGCAGCGTTAGCTGAAAAGATAATAGTAATCAGGCCATGATTTTTGGGAGGACTAGCGCTGTGAGTTTGGTGTGAGTTTGGGATGATGGCAACCCAAAAGCTAGCTGCTTGTGGCAACCTAAAAGCAAATGCCCAAATATAGCAGTAGTCACATTGGTTAGAACGTTGGAAAACTCTGAAAACGGTCTAACGTTAGATTTCATCAACGGCTCAACCAAAGTGGCGATGGCTATAAACACCACTAGTTAAAACGAGGAACCCTCATGTTTAACTGTCCAATGCAATCCTCTTCTGCTGTTAATGCCTCTGGTTCAGATCCGTTTGGCCGCGATCGCACTCCTCAGTCCTTCGACTTACCAGGAAATCCGACCCTATGGCTGAGTCTAGCAACAATTCCTCTACTTCTGTTTTTGCTCAGTGCCAAAGCGCTCTTCGACCTGATCCAGCAGTTAGGTTTAGCTAGCGAAGAACTGTTCCGGGGCGATCGTCTGCCTGTAATCAATTTGTTTGATCCTTTTGGTTCCGAAACCAATAATCCAGATCGGTAATCTTCAGCCATCTACTGGTCATGACAAATTACTAGCAAAAGACGGTACAGCTTTGGTGACGAATGCAGTTTTTGCCGCACATTTGGGTGTATTGGGGCAAAACCGTAAAAGCCGTATTGTATAAGTCCGTATACGTGTCGTATACGTATCGTGGTTTATTGTTTATGCATTCATCAGAACGACATCGCGGCATTGGCACTATGGAGTGGTCGATTTGGAGTCCCGGCTCCTAACCATGGCTGATCCCGTCACCAAACGCTGACAAATTAATCGTAAACTCTGAGGATAAGTCGAAGAACTATACCTTCTCTACCAAAACCTCCTAAAATTGCTGAGTATCCTAGCTAGGCTAGCGCAAGCTTTATGAGTTCAACCGTTCATTCCTCTGGTGATGCATTTAGCTCCAACGCAACAGGTGTCCAAGTGTTGACAGAACCCGTGTCTCCATCCAAAACATCCGAATCTGATCTCCTACTCCGCCGCCGTATCCGGATGATGGAGGGAATTTGGGAGTTTGTCCTTCAACAAGAATGCGGTCAGGAACTCCTCGATTTGCTGCGCCAGCTCCGCTCCATGTCGTCTCCAGAAGGCCAAGCGCCGCTGACGCCAAACATTGAGCCTTTAGAGATTATCGAAGAGCTTGAACTCGATGATGCGATTCGGGCAGCGCGTGCGTTTGCGCTCTACTTTCAGTTAATTAATATTGTGGAGCAGCACTATGAGCAGCGGGGGCAGCAGGCTCAATATCGCGCTGGGCAAGACGCCAATGCGACAACAGACCCCAATAACGGTTCAACACCTGTTCAGGTCGTTGCTGAATCAGAATCCAGCAGTGTTGCAACGCCCATGGAAACCGACGACAGCGCTCGCGGCCTGCAAGCTGAGATTTTAGAAAAAAGCTGGCAGGATAGCGATCGCACCATGCAGCGCAAGATGGGCAACTTTCATTCCCTCTTCCCGCAGCTACATCGGCTCAACGTGCCACCGCAGCACATCCAAAAGCTGATTGATCAGCTTGATATTCGGCTGGTTTTCACTGCCCACCCGACCGAAATTGTCCGGCATACGATTCGCGATAAGCAGCGCCGCATTGCCGGTATCCTGCGTAAGCTCGACCAAGTGGAAGACGGCAGCACCATCTCCGTTTGGGAGGCGGATCGACTGCGGCGGCAGCTCACGGAAGAAGTGCGGCTCTGGTGGCGCACCGATGAGCTACATCAGTTCAAACCCTCCGTATTGGATGAGGTGGACTTCACGCTGCACTACTTTGACGAGGTGCTGTTTGAGGCAATTCCGCTGCTGTATGAGCGGTTTGCCCATGCGCTCAAAAATGTCTATCCCCGCATGCGCCCGCCCCAGCACGACTTCTGTAAATTTGGCTCCTGGGTGGGAGCCGACCGGGACGGCAATCCTTCCGTTACACCTGCGATTACCTGGAAAACCGCCTGCTATCAGCGCAACTTGGTTCTCGTCAAGTACATTCACTCTGTGCGACGGCTGACTCAACTGCTGAGTCTGTCGCTGCACTGGAGCGACGTGCTGCCCAATCTGCTGGAATCCCTAGAGCAGGATCAAATGCAGATGCCGGATGTGTACGATTCACTGGCGATTCGCTATCGTCAAGAACCCTATCGGCTGAAGCTGGCCTACATCTGCCGCCGCTTGGAAAACACCCGCAATCGTAGCCTCCAGCTTTTCAACGGCGACCATCTTCAAACCGAACCAGAAGTCAATCCCGCAACGATTTACCGCTCGGGAGAGGAATTCTTGGCTGAGCTGCGACTGATTCAGCACAATCTCAAGGAAACAGGTTTGTCCTGTACCGAACTGGATACGCTGATTTGTCAGGTGGAAATCTATGGGTTTAGCTTGGCGCGGCTGGATATTCGTCAGGAAAGCTCACGCCATTCCGACACAATCAATGAAATCACCGAATATCTCCAGATTTTGGATAAGCCCTACAACGAGCTGTCTGAGCCAGAGCGAACTGAATGGCTGGTCAAAGAGCTTCAAACGCGCCGTCCGCTGATTCCCAATGAGCTGCCGTTCTCGGAGAAAGCGAACGAAACGATTGAGACCTTACGCATGGTCAGGCGCTTGCACCAAGAGTTTGGTGAGAGTATCTGCCGCAGCTATGTGATCAGTATGAGCCACCACGTCAGTGACCTGCTGGAGGTGCTGCTGCTGGCGAAAGAGGCGGGGCTTTATGATCCAGCATCGGGTATTAGCAGTCTGCGAGTTGTGCCGCTGTTTGAGACGGTGGAAGACCTGAAGCGGGCACCGACCGTTATGTACGAGCTGTTTGAGCTGCCGCTGTATCGCAATATGCTCTATGGTGGCGATCCAGACGCGAAGCTGGCCTCTAGCCAAAACTTGACGCCGCCTGACTCAGTGCCGCTGCAAGAGGTGATGCTGGGCTATTCCGACAGCAATAAGGATTCTGGCTTCCTCAGCAGCAATTGGGAGATCCACAAGGCTCAACAAGCCCTGCAATCGACAGCGGAACCCTATGGCATTGCGCTCCAGATCTTCCACGGTCGCGGCGGCTCTGTTGGTCGCGGCGGTGGCCCTGCTTACGAGGCGATTCTGGCCCAGCCCGGTAAGAGCATCAGCGGTCGGATTAAGATCACGGAACAGGGTGAGGTGCTGGCGTCGAAGTACAATCTGCAAGAGCTGGCGCTGTACAACTTGGAAACCGTTGCGACAGCGGTGATTGAGGCTAGTCTGCTCAGCAATAGCTTTGATGAGATTACGCCCTGGAATGAAATTATGGAGGAGCTGGCCTCCAAATCGAGATCGCACTATCGCGCCCTGATTTATGAACAGCCGGATCTGGTTGAGTTCTTCCATCAGGTGACGCCGATTGAGGAGATTAGCCAGCTACAAATTAGCTCCCGTCCAGCCCGACGCGGCGGCAAGAAAGATCTCTCTAGCCTACGCGCCATTCCCTGGGTGTTTAGCTGGACGCAGACCCGCTTCCTGTTGCCCTCGTGGTACGGTGTGGGAACGGCGCTGCAAGATTTCCTAGAGAAAGAGCCGGAAGAGCATCTGAAGCTGCTGCGCTATTTCTACTACAAGTGGCCGTTCTTCCGGATGGCGATTTCCAAGGTGGAAATGACGCTGTCGAAGGTGGATCTGCAAATTGCGCGCTACTACGTGGACGAGCTGACGCAGCCGGAGAATAAAGAGCGGTTCGATGATATGTTCGATCAGATCGCGCAGGAATATCGTTTGACTTGCGATCTGGTACTGAAGATTACTGGGCACGATCGGCTGCTAGATGGCGATCCGGAACTTCAGCGATCGGTGCAGTTGCGTAACGGTACCATTGTTCCGCTTGGCTTCCTACAGGTGTCTCTGCTGAAGCGTTTGCGGCAGCACAAGTCCCAGGCCGGAGCCGGAATTATTCGCTCTCGCTACAGTCGCGGTGAACTGCTGCGCGGGGCGCTGCTGACGATCAACGGCATTGCTGCAGGTATGCGGAATACGGGCTAATCTTCCAAAAAGCCGAAACGGGTCTATTTTAGGTAGTGGTATTTCAGTAATGATTTTTCGTTGTGTGGGCACCGCCCACACAACGAAAAATCATTACCGTTTGGGGACTACCCTATTTTGTTTGTACTAAGCGTTTAATCCCATCAGATTGCAGAGCTTGTAGACCACGCGGGCGGCCACATTGCCGTCCCATTCAGCGGCTCCGGTTTCGCAGACATCAAAGCCGATGATGGTTTTGCCGCTGCGGACGAGCGTGCGGAGCAGACAAAACGCCTGCTCTAGCTCTAAACCACCGGGCACAGGCGTTCCCGTATGCGGGCACAGCTTCGGGTCAAGACCATCCACGTCAAAGCTGACGTAGACCTGACGCGGTAGCTGATCGACAATTTGCTCACAGATTGCCAGCCAGGTTTGACCGCTGTATAGCTTTTCCTGGAGGACGGCGTCATAATACGTCACCACCCTGCCGTTCGACTGCTGAATCCGCGTCACTTCTTCCTGTGAAATATCGCGGATGCCCACCTGCACCAGCATAGTCAACTGGGGAATGTCTAGGGCGTTATACATAATCGACGCATGAGAGTACTGAAAACCCTCGTATGCCTGCCGCAGATCCGCATGGGCATCAAAGTGCAGCACGCCAAACTCTGGATACCGAGTTGCGATCGCACGTAGATTGCCCAGCGGCACACTGTGATCACCGCCAATTACGCCAACTCGTTTGCCAGTTGCGATCGCGGTTTGTGCCTGAGTCATGACTGACTGATTCATCGCCTTGCAAGCCTGGTTAATGCGCTCTAGTATGGCGGTCAGATCCGGATCAGTGTGAACATCGCCGCCCTGTTCTAGATGCTCAATAATCTGCGTTGCCTCCTGCCGTAGGGCATCACTTTTGGCCTGGAGATCCGCTGGAACAGGTGCCATCCAGATGCCCTGCTGCCAACCGTTGGGATTGTCTAAGTCGTACAGATCAAGCTGACGAGAGGCATCCAAAATCATCTGGGGGCCAGCGGCAGTACCCGGATTGTAGGACACGGTCACTTCCCAGGGGACAGGCAGTAAAACAATATCGGCAGTGTCAAACGTGAAGGGCAGACCGCCGAAGTTGCCGTTATCGAGGCCAATCCCGCTGGGGTCAAAATTGCGAATTTGTTCTGCTTTGGTTGCTGTGGTCACGGAGTTCATTACGGCTGATGGAAGGTGGATCACTTCTCATCCTAGCTATCTAAACCCCTTAGGGACAGATTTGTTGCACATCCGGTTAAAGACAGATTAGCGGGACAGTCCACTGTGAACTGATAGGTTAACTCCTGCGTCGATTGAGCCGCCAGATTAACCGTCCAGGTCAACAGTTTGCCGCCTGGGGCGCTCTGGGTAGCCGAGGTATCCGCAGGCGGATGGATGCTGGTGACGTGGACGCCGACCTGATCAGTTTTGCTGACGGGCAGGGGTTCCTGAACCGTCACCTCTAGAGCCTGATCATGGTGATTCGTGAGGCTGATGCGATACACCAGCGTCAGCCGCTGTCGGTGACTGTTAGGGGATTGCTCCAGATCTCGCTGCACCTGGGTGCGCTGGAGCGTAACCTGATTGTCAATGCCCAGGCTGAGGTCAACCGACTGCCCCGGTGCCAGAGCTGCGATCGCAGTTGAGCCAACAAAGGTATGGCCGCGAAATAAATTCACGTTTCCAGGCAGCAGCGTCAGCCGCTCCACGGGATTGGTGACGCGGGCATGGGTGTAGGCAAAGCCAACCTGTTTAGGCTGCGCCAGATAGCGGAGCTGACAGGGATACGGGGCTTGCAGAATGACTACTTTGTGGGAGTTACCGTCGCTTGGCACCGTGCAGCGGTGAGTGACAGGAAAACAGATCGTGCCCTGCCATTCGGCCTTTTGGGAGGTTTGGGCTTGAGACTGCATCCGCCGGATGGCAGTCGGTAATTCGCTGCCTGCCGCCCCTGCCAGCGACATGTTGTAGGGCATGGGTAAGCCTGTTTCCATTTCAGGCGGTGGATTGGTGGCGGTAGTTGGCGCGATATCAATTGACCACGGTGCGATCGCAGGTGGCAAATTGCTCTCTTCGGGCTTCGCGGTGGAAAACTGGATGGCAATATCGGCCCAGTCTTCGCCGCTGGTTTGCGTGATTTGACCAAAGTAGGTGAGCTGAATCTGATGATCCGGCATCAGACACAGGTCATAACAGGGCTCCCAACTGACCTGATTGACCAAGTAGGACAGCTCCAGTTCACAAGAACCAGATTCTGCTGCGGCCAGATGCACCAAGAGGCGAAATCCCTTGGCTAAAGCAGGCGTGCTGTAGTCCTTGATCTGCTGTTCAAGGATCTGAATGCGATCGCAGATGGCCTGATGTGTCTGCTCCACCTCGGTAATTTTCGCCGTACAGGACTGGTGGCGCTCGGTGAGAAAATCTAGGAATGCCTGCGCCTGCGCCAAATCCGTTTGCTGCTGTGCCAAACTTTGGGCAAAGGGTTGCACAGCACTTTGGCTCAAATCCGTCACAAACGTCTGCTGCAGCTTGAGCGTACTGAGCTGATCCGCCGCATTCTGGCGCTGCTGCTGGAGGGATTGAATCTCTTGGCGAACCTGCTGCAGCTTGTCCAAGGCGGGCTTGGGGGGCTGAGCCGGACAAACCTGCACCTCGCGAATCTTGACCTGATCGCTCGTCACACCAACCCGAATCGAGTCCGACTGGAGCATGGGCGGCAGTCCTGCAACTTCGATCACCGTATGGGCATCGTGCCACGTTACGGTTCCCCGTCGCTGAATCAGGGCGCGATCGCGATAAACCGTGACGGCCACAATCTGAGTTGCAATCGGCTGTGCTATCGCCGCTGACATATCTCTTGGTTTCCTTCCCTCAATGGTGCGAACAATGTGCGAACAGGTACAAATAAGTAAATGAATTGCATATTTTAAAAACCGGGGGAGCGCACCGGAGGGGCGCTCCCCCGGTTTTTTAGATGCGTTTATTTATGCCAACTTACTCAGGTACGAATAAATAGTCTGATGTGTCAGGAACTCAAACCCCAGTGTAAGTTCTTCAGTCTGTATCCCGCCGTCTCGATAAGAAACTTTGTTGACTATTCATCTTAAGCGCATCTTTCGCCTATCGTGCACCATTCAAACCTGAAACCGGAAGAAGTAATTTTGCCGCCGCATCACGGCGGCAAAATTACCCTTTTGGGTTTTGGTGCAAGATGTAAGCTTCTGCAATCTGAGCTTAATGTACGTTCTCAGGACTATTCATCCATTGCCGCTTTGAAACAGGACTGGCTCAGCAAATGTTTAAGGAAGTCCTGCTCTTGCGCTAGCGAATAATGCTGACAAATGTGCGATCGCGCATTGGCACCGATCTGCTCTCGCTCAGCATCCGACAAGGACAGCACATCCAACACCGCATCGCCGAGTCGATGGAGCTGACTGCGCGGCAAAATAAACCCCTGCTGTCCGGTGCTCATCACGTCCGGAATCCCACCCGCATCGCTGGCAATACACACACAGCCGCAGGCCATCGCCTCCAGCAGCGCATTAGGCATTCCCTCCCACAGCGACGGTTGCAGATAGACATCACAAAGCTGCAAATGCTCTGCCACCTGCTCCGGCGTTGCCAGATGATCGGTCACAATAATCCGCTCAGCCACAGCGGGGTATTGACTGCGAAAGGTTTGCAGCAGCGTCTGACTTTCGGTACGTAACCTGCCAATGATCAGCAAACAAGCAGGCCGCACCGCCTGCACCTGCACCAGCGCCTGTAGCAAAAACTGCTGTCCTTTTTTCTCCCGCAGTTCGCCGGAAAAGCCCAACACACACTCCTGCGGCGCAATGCCCAACTGGGCTTTTAATTGGGCTGATGCCTTCTTAGACTGAGCGACCCGGAAAATCTCTGTGTCTACAACATTGTGGTGTAACTGCGCCTGACAACCGCTGAGAATGTTGATCTTACGCACCATGTCCTGACTCACTGCCGTAATCGCTGATGCATGAGCCAGCGTCCACTGCAACCGAGCAAAATCGCCAGGGGGAAACATGGCTCGGTCAATGTCGTTGCCGCGAGCACTCACGACTGACGGCAATCCCCTGAGCTTGCCGTAGTAAGCCGCCATGAAACCTGCCGGAAACAGATAGTGCCCCCAAATCAGCGTTGGTGGGTTAGGAGACTTAAACAGCCCGTCTAGCACATTCAACGTCTGAGGCAGGGTCATATCCCAGTGGCGATAAAGCCCCAGCCGATACACCGTGACCTGAGATGTCTCCCAATTTTCCGGTGGCGCAAGTTCTCCCGGCGATAAGTAGCGGCTCCAGGTTAAAACAGTAACTCGCAGCGGTGATCTAGCTTGCCCAAACTCTGAGTCAAATTGCGGTAATTCTAGTTGTGACAGCGCGATCGCAATTCGTCCGGCGCTGCGAGCCACTCCCCCAATGTCTGGCGGAAACCGTTCAGTCAGCAATAAAAGATGAGCCATCGCGAGTCTTGTAACACTGTGTCTCAATCATCTTCGTGAGGGAGAAGGGAGCAGAGGGGCAGGGGGGCTAGGGAGAAAGGGAGCAAGTCCAGCAGTTCAGTAGGATGCGTTAGCGCTAGCGTAGCGCATCCAATCTTTCCACCAAACACAGATAATTTGTACACATTTCAGGCAAGTTAATTCTGTCTAGCTTTGGGCAACTTAGGTTTAGCAACAAAATTTAGCAGTACGTAGCCTAGGTTTCCGCCTCTTGGTAGTGTCCACTAAACGCCTACTAACGTCAGCATTTCATTAGATAGATCATCGAAATATAGAAGGTACAACCTGATTTCTAGCCACAAAATCAGACCCGCCCCACAAACGTGATCAGAAATGGAAGAGTGTTTTTCTGAATCAATTGATACAGGCACACCGCCAACTCTTTTGCAAGATTAGAAAAAACAAAGTTTACATTATGGCAAACAACAGCGCGATGTCTCTACTGGCAGGTTTTTTAGGGATACTCGAATTCCTGGAGTTTGTAGTGTCCCCCGTTGGTTTAGTGGCGCTATTTGGCACGGTGCTGTTCTGGACGTGCCACTCCCTCATGGACTGGAATAGTGCGATCGCAGCCTGCATCTCCGCCACCATCAGCCTACAGCTCTACCGCAACCTCGAAAACCGCCACAGTTAAAGAATCCCAAAATCTCCCAAAATAAAAAGGAGCCTCAACAAAGACTCCTCTAACCATCTGTAGTTGTGCATTGCTTGGAGCTGTTGCGATTCACCAACTCCCATGCGTTGCATTATATGAACTTATATTGCGATATGTAAAGTAGCTTTTGGAGGAAGAAGTGAGGCGAGAGGAGTAAGGCGTGAACGTCGTTGAAATGCTACACGATACCCACACCTTAACCTCTGACTCCCTTTCCCCCCTTTACAGCCCTCTGAACTCTACTTTTATCCCTTCACTCTCTTTACAACCCTTTCCCCCCTTTACAGCCCTTTCCCCTTATTCTCTCCTGCCCCTCCCGCCCCCTTGCCCCCACTCCTCACGCCCTACTCCTCTCGCCTCCCCTCCCCGGCACCTACCCATCCGCCCCAGAGTTTGCTATTTTCATGATTTGATGCGGCTCTCACTTTGGAGGATGATGCGGGTGGTACAGACAACACAGGCAACAACACAAGACTGGGCGACCTACGACTGGTCAGGGCTGCTCCAGCAACTGCTCGATCAACAATCCCTATCCGAAGCGCAGGCCGAAGACCTGATGCAGGGTTGGCTGACGGAGTCAATTTCGCCTGTTTTGTCTGGGGCGATTTTAGCTGCGATTCAGGCTAAAGGCGTGTCGGCTGATGAGCTGGCCGGAATGGCGCGGGTTCTCCAGTCCCAGTCGTTGGGTGGAGACAGTGCCGATCCGTCGCTGCCGACACCGATGATCGACACCTGCGGCACGGGCGGCGATGGAGCTTCAACGTTCAACATTTCGACAGCGGTGGCGTTTGTGGCGGCGGCGGCTGGGGTGGCAGTGGCAAAGCACGGCAATCGTTCTGCCTCCAGTAAAGTCGGTTCGGCAGACGTGTTAGAAGCGCTGGGTGTGAATTTGACGGCTGCTCCTGAAAAAGTGAAGGCGGCTGTGAAGGACGTCGGCGTTACGTTTCTGTTTGCGCGGGGCTGGCATCCGGCGATGAAGTCCGTCGCGCCAATCCGCAGTACGCTGAAGGTACGCACCATTTTCAACTTACTTGGCCCGCTGGTCAATCCGCTGCGACCTACGGGGCAGGTAATCGGCGTTTTTGACCCAAGTGTGATTGAGCCGATGGCATCGGCACTGGCTCAACTGGGGATTCAGCGGGCGATTGTGCTACACGGTCGCGAGAAGCTGGATGAGGCAGGCTTGGCGGATAAAACGGATTTGGCAGTTTCCAGTGCGGGCGCGGTTCACACCGTTGAACTTGATCCGGCGGCATTGGGATTAACCGCTGCGCCAACGTTGGCATTACGTGGAGGCGAAGTCGAAGAGAACGTAGCGATTCTAAAAGCAGTGCTGCAAGGTCAGGGAACGACGGCACAGCAGGATGTGGTAGCGCTGAATGCGGCGTTGGCGTTGGCGGTTGGTGGTGCGATCGCAGGTGATCTGACCGACATCAACACCTATGCCCAGGGCATCACCAAAGCGCGTGACATTCTCCAGAGCGGTGCGGCTTGGCAGAAGGTTGAACAGCTAGTCGCTTTCTTGAAGGATTAGTGTTCTAGACTGACTAATCTGTCAACTTTGTTTTAATGGGTTTTGGTGGTTTGTGTTGCGGGTTAATGGCACAACCCACACCCCCCAACGCTTCGGCATAAGGTCCCTCCACACGCTGGCCATCTCC